>CAWJHT010000020.1:0-70217 GCA_963842685.1 uncultured delta proteobacterium
TCCCAATGCCCTGAGCGATCCCGCCGCTACGTTCTGACCGCAGAGAGAAGGAGATGCCGATCACGGTGAGAATGATGCTTACCAGGGGAAAAGCGATCTTGCCGTGGAGATCGACGACGTATTGTGTCACATCATAACCTTCCGACTGGAGTTTTCCAATGTATCTCTTCAGTTCAGAATAGCCCATTGAGTCGGTATTTTTCTGAACGACTTTAAAATCATCAGGCTTTTCCGGAAGATCGACCGTTTGCTGGGCTATATTCTCCAGTGTGGGGAATTCACCGGTCTGGAACTTGGTGATGAGAAGGTTGTGAAACAACCAGCGTCCATCCAGCCATTCCGCCCATTCCGCATCGAGGCGCATGGTCAGCTTCATTTCCTGACCCATGTAATAGATCGTTATCCCCCGCAACCTGTTCGTTTGCACATCAAAGAGTTTGAAATTGTAGATGCCTTTCTGTCCTCGGTACCAGATTTGGTCTTGCTTGAAAGTTCCTAGCGATTGCCGCTTCTGTACTTCGATAAAACGGATTTGCTCACACCTTTCGTTTGTATAAGGCGTGATCCGTTCATTCAAGAAAAAGATCACAATACAGATCGAGGCGGCAATGATCAGGATGGGAAAGGACGCCATGTACAGACTGATACCGTTGGCTTTCATAGCCACGATCTCGCTATGCCGAGACAGATAACCGAAGGTCATCAGTGCCGTTAACAGTATAGCCGCCGGTAGGAACTGGGAGACGATTAAAGGGATGCGGAAGAGAAAGTGGCCATTTGCTGAAAAGTGGCATTATTGATCAGAAACATCCTGATCTTTTCAAAGAAATCGATGATCAGAAAAAGCGAGAGGAAGCACACCGAAATCAATAGGAGATTTCTTAAGAACTCAAAGGTCAGATAACGAACCAAGATCTTCATGACGATTTTTTTGCCCTATAAAAAAGGAGTAATCCGGCGACGGCAAAAATCCCGCTGGGTGCCCAGGCGCCAATGATCGGCGAAAGCCGTCCTGTCTCGACAAGCGCCTCACCGCTCAGACGGAACAGGTAAAAAATCAGCACGACAGCAACACCGATTGCAAACCCACGCGACCGGACCGCTCGATGGGCGCGGATTCCAAGGGGAAGAGCGATGAGGGCAAAAAGGAGGCAGGTCATGGGAATCGTCAATTTCTTGTGGAGTTCGAACACGATCTCCCGATGGATCGCCTCTGTGATCTCCTTGCTCTTGAGCATAGCGGAGAGTTCCGTCACCGTCATATCCGTGCTCGGTTTGGTGCTGCTCTTCTTTCCTTCGGAGAGAGATTCGGTGAAGTCCAGGCGGACGTCATAGAAATGGAAATCCATTTTCCTGTAATTTTTCAGACCGGCGTCCACCGTATGGGTTGTCCCATCCTCTAATCTTAGAGTGATCGCCATAGTGTCTGGATTTGAGATAAGATAGGCCTTCCGGGCGATGATCGTACTCGGTTCTTTACTGATCCGGTTGTCTGACACCAGAACCCCTTCCAGAAAATCTCCATGTATCGGTATCTTTTCCGCGTACAGGAGAATGCCTCGAAAATCATCGATGAACACCTTCTCGCGAATACCGATACTGGCCTTCTGTTTGGCCATATCAAAAAGGAGATTCTTAGACGCGACATTGCCGTATGGAACCAGATAGAGTGTCGTTATCCCGGTCAACAAGAATGTAACCAAAGCAGCGAAGGCGACCGGGAAGGCTATCTGAAAGAGACTCACACCGGACGTTTTCAGAATGGTAATCTCATTATCACTAGATAAGCGTCCCAGTCCGATCAGGATCGCGATTAAAAGTGAGATGGGGATAGTAAACATCAGTAGAGTGGGCATAAGTAGCAGTATCAGTTGGGCGATGTCTGTAAAACGGATCCCTTTATTGATGATCAGATCGATCAACTGAAGGATCTTTTGCAGGAGAAGCACTAGGGTCAACACAAAAAGAACCATGAAGAAGGGCAGGGCGATTTCTTTTAGGATATAGCGATTTATCAAGTGGTTCATGGATTAAAATTGCACATATCACAGGGTATGTCAAGAATGAGGCTCAAAACTGAATATGTTGTCCATGCATCGTCCCCGGCCATCCATGCTGATATCAATCCCATGATCCTTGACCCTTGTGGTGAAAGCATTGCTGGTAAACTGGGACCCCTGGTCGCTATTGAATATTTCCGGTTTCCCGAACTCAAGAGCCATTTCCATCGCCTCCAGGCGGAATGCCCTATCCAGTGTGGCGGATGTCTTCCAGGCAAGGACGTAGCGGCAGCACCAGTCTATAATCGCCACCAGATACATGAAACCTCTGGCAAGAGGTATATAGGGGTGAGTAGACCGGGGGAATTGCACCCCCAGCCCCTCGCAGAACCGGACGTGAACCTCTCAGCTCATCCGGCTCCCATCATCCCGCCATCGGGGCATACCCCTCTTTCCAATGCACAAATGCCTCCGGCCATTTTTCCGCCAGACACCCCAGACTTCTTCTCGCCCTACGTTTATGCCAGGCAAGACTCTTTTATTGCGCATAAACCATCGTACTAGAAAAACATTCATCTGGCGCCACACCGGAGACAACGCTGATGCATAGAATCGTCCATAGTAGTTCATCCATCCTCTCAACATAGGATTGAACATAGCTGATAAATCAACAAGCTCTTTGTCGTTTTTCAGTTGGATGTGCCACCCCCTGATGGCCTGCCGCATTGCCTTGAGGGCGTCACGGCTAACTGCCGGCGAAAAATTCACATAAACCCGACCATACTTGTCCATGGATTTACGTGGACGAAAGGTATAGCCAAGAAACGTGAAACTCTGTACCGGGTAGTTCCCTTTTCGGTTAACATCCCGGCAATAGATAATTCGCGTCTTTTCAGGGTGCAGTTCTAACCCGCACTGATAAAATCGTGCCCTGATCTTCTCCACGACCATTTCTGCCTGTTCCTTGCTTTTGCAGTGAAGAACTCCATCATCGGCATACCGGCAAAACGGCACACCACAAAGATTTTCACTCACCCATCGGTCAAAGGCGTAATGCAGAAACAGATTTGCCAACAGCGGACTAACCACACCCCCCTGGGGCGTGCCTGCTGTCCGTTCTGTCAACACTCCTTCCTTGGTCTCCATCTGCGCTTTCAACCAGCGCTCAACATAAAGCAGTACCCACGGAATCTGGCAATGCTTCCGAAGAGCACGAGCTAACAGCTCATGATCAATGCTGTCAAAGAACTTCCTGATATCAAACTCTACCACCCAGTCATACGTCCAGCATCGTTGCCTCACCAGCGCTATGGCATCATGGGCCGATCGCCCCGGTCGATATCCATAGGAATCCTGATGAAACACCGGTTCCAGAAGAGGCTCAAGCGTCATTTTCACCACCATCTGGGCAATCCTATCCGCTACGGCTGGCACTCCCAGCATCCGCTCTCTGCCCGATTTCTTGGGTATGGAAACCCCTTTCACGGGCAAAGGGTAATAACTGCCGGAACTGAGCCTGTTCCATAGCTTATAAAGGTTGCCTTTCAGGTTTTGATCAAACGTCTGAATAGACTCATTATCTACACCAGCTGCACCTCCGTTTGCTTTTACCTTTTGATAGGCTTTCCAAACAACGGTTTTGGAAATGTTAAATGGCTTTGTCATTCGGAAAAGTTCCTCCTGTTTTTACAGTTGACCTTCCCGTTCGACCAGATGACGCGGTCCCTTCGCTCCAGCCTCATTACAAGGCTTTCACCACTACTACAGATCGCTCCGCCCCTTGATGGCGCTTCGGTACTGTCAGCCTCGCTTTTTACACTTGCGCCTTTCCCTTTGCATCGCCATCGAAGGTTCCCGCAGTTCAGCTCAAGAGCCCGAACCAGGATCACGCCACCTCTATGCCGGACACCATCTGACCAGTAAACAGGTTCCCGCCAGACTGCTCCTGAAGCAACATCACTCTTCAGTTTTGATGTCATCTGAGCACTTTCGACACTTGAACGGTGGTTCACGGTTGTTCGTCTTCTCTGGTTCACACCTGACACCTTTTATGATGCCTTTTCCGCAACGCTCACGACCAGAGCTTTTGACCCAAGCCGCTTGCGGTGGTTTGCAACCTGCGCCTGCACGCCGATTGCGAGGGACCTACCCTCATCTCTCACGCCGCTTGCTGCGGCACACTGATGTCGGCAGCCCAAACCTGATCCTTTCGATCAATGACGACGTTCCTGAGCAGGTAAGGATAGATCTTGTGTCCAGGATGAGGATCGCTCAAGCGGGGCTTCTGATAGATGGCCTCCAGACCCATTTCCTTCATCAGCCGCTGAACATGCTTTCGGTTGACCATGTACTCGTCCCGTCTGAGTTGCTCGGTTATTTTCCGTGAACCGTAAAACGGCGTCAGGGTGTACTGCTTGTCAATCAGAAGCTTCAGCAGAAGGTCGTATTCATCCACCACCGGTTCATAGTAAACGCTGGATCGAGATATGCCCAGAAGCTCCGCCTGATGGCTGATGGATATCTCTCCCCTGGCTATGTCAATGAGCAACAACTTCTCTTTATGGCTTAAGGCCAGCTTTTTTTTAAGCCAATCCAGATCCACTTTCATCTGGCCGATCTGGCGGTAAAGCTCCTGGATCAGCTCCTCCCGATCCTGATCCCTGCTCTTTCTCTTATCCGTAAAAAGATCAATAAGACCCTTGGTGGCCAACGTCTTCCAGTTCCGGATCTGCCCAGGATGTACCTGATATTGACTGGCCAGCTCCGCCGACGTCTTCTGCTCTTTGATCGCCTCCAAGGCAACCTTGGCCTTAAATGACGGTGTGTGCTTCCTCCTCAAATTCTCCACTTGGTCCTCCTCGTTTTTGCTCCCAAGTGTAACTTAGCACACTGTCCAAATTTCGGGGTCCATCATAGTCGCCATCCGGGAAGCTTCCTCAACTCGTATGAGAGAGATAAGCCCGATGGTTCTTCATCTGTATCCATGAGACAAGGTCAATGAGATCAGGAATATCAAAAACTTTCATGGGCAACACGGCGCTGATGAGCAGCCTAAGCTGCGACAGCGTAATAGCTGGTGCTTTTTTCCCCCAACCGGATTCTCATGTGCCAGAGGAAAAAATGAGCCAGCATGCATGTCAGCATATGGTGTCGCCACCCGGGAAACTTCCTCACCTCGTAGTGATCCATCCCCAGATCCGATTTGGCCTCCTCAAAGCACTGCTCGATGGCCCAGCGAACCCCCGAGAGCCAGACGAAGGTTTTCAAGCGGGTGGATCTGTTTGCGTTCGAGATGAAGTAGGAATAAGTGGCGCCCTCCCCAAGAGTCCTGCGAACGATCAGCCAAACCGTCCGGTCGGGCTGTCCGTCTTTACACAGAACGACCCGACGCTTCATAAACTCGTAGGTCACCGGTCCCTTCGTCCCCTCGGAGACCGTCCGGCGATACCAGAAGTAGTCGTTCGTTCCCCTGGCGATCTTCTCGAAGGTGATCGGTTTCTTCTCGGTTTCCGCAAGGATGCGTTTCGTCCTCTTCTCTCCTCCGTACCGGTAGGTCTTATCCAGAGTGGCCGGGTCCTGCAACCAGCAGAGGGTGTCGCAAGGAAGAGCAACGAAGTACGTCACCCCAGGAATCTTTTCCACCGCCTCCAAAAACTCCGGACTGTTCCCGTAAATCGAATCCGCCACCACGTATCGGAAAGGAATCACCCCCTCGCCGACGATCTTCTCCAGCATCGCTACCGCCAACTGCGGCTTCGTCTTGAAGGAGCTTTCAGCGGGAAGCCGACACTTTCTCCTGCGCTCAGCATAGTCTTCGCCGAACCACTTCTTCGGAATAAACAGTCGACTATCCAGGAATCCGTACCCGTGGCGCGATGCATAGGCCGCATAGACACCCACCTGGCAGTTCTCTACTTTTCCAACATTCCCGCAGTACTGCCGGGAAACGCCTACGGACTCATTCCCTTTCTTCACGAAGCCCGATTCGTCGAAAATAAGAACCCCCTCGGCATCCCCCAGATCCTCGGACACCATGCCGTGGTATCGGGAAAGAATCCGCTCCTCTTCCCAAACGATATCGCTCAGGAAATGCTGCATGGCCCGCACCTTGGCGCTTTCCACGTTCAGGGCGATCGGTTCGATGGATTTCCTCTCCAGTTGGCTCATCTGACCCGCCATGTACTGATAAAAGTTCTCCCGCGGTTCCTCACGAGAAAAACAATCGGCAAACTGGGCGTGAAATCCTTTGAACTCCTCCATAAAAAGGGCAATATCCTCTTTGTCAATCAACAGTTTCGGGATGGGAAAGCTACCATTATCAACTCGGTTTTCCGGTATCATGGCCTACCTCCTGTCCTCGTTTTTCATAAACAAGTAACAGAGTCAGGCGTCTTTGTCAATCATTTATTTTACTATGTATCGTTGTAGTGTTAGTCACTTAGAAAATATTCTCGGCCTGATTTTGTAAAATATTTCACCTTTGACGGATTTCTTTACACTTCTTTCTTAATAGAAATACAATAATCATTCGTAAATTAAAATAGTTATGAAAATATCAGCCGAAATCGGAATGAAGGCAGTGTCGGATTCCTTTACAAATATGAAGTGGTATGGCGAAGGATTATTTTGAATAAACCATTTATAATTTGATAGTTATGCTGAATGGCATTGTTTATGCGAAATTAACTATGTTATCTCTTTCACGCTGAACAGGAAATCTTTAGTAATGAGGACCATCAAATAATTATAAGGAGGGAGGATCTATGAATTTGAGAATCTTTTTTAAAGCTTCATTAATGTGTATAGTCCTTTGGGGCATCGGAGTAGGCACTTTGGGGGCGGTGACCATTGATGATTTCGATAGTCCGGCTGCCGGCCAAGATGTGAGCTTAATAAACAACGGCGTAGGTAGTAGGTCAACCTCTATTGTAGGGGCCTCGGTTCCGGGGGATATCCGGGAGCTTAGCCTTGAAATCCAGGGCGTAACTGGTCCATACGAATCTAAAGCGGCAATCAACATCCCGGCCACGGGAGAAACTTATCAACTGACTCAAAGCGTCTCTGTAGACAGCATCGGATACCTCATTTATGATGGTAATGTTTTTGGTGGCCCCGGTACCCTTAATTTGGACTTGTCCGGCTTTGCCGGGATTCGGTTGGCGGGCGTGGTGAACGATTTTTCCACTCCATTCACTTTGACTCTTGAGACCACCGTGGGCGGATCGTCTACTGCGACGAGTAGTATTCTTTCGGGAGATCTTGATTTCCTCTTTAGCAGCCTGGTGGGAACGGCAAACCTGAGTGACATCGATCGAATTACCATCCTGATCGACCCTCAAAAGGGGGGGGGATGTTAAAATCGACGAAATTGTAACCTTTGAAAAAATTCCCGTCTCTGAACCTGCCACCCTGCTTCTCCTTGGAGTTGGTCTGGTCGGTCTTTGGGGAACGAGAAGGAAGATAAGAAAGTAACTCATAGATAGAATCATACAAGGACAGAAGGCAGGGAGAGGGTACGGCTCTGCCTTTTTTCATTTATTTCAATTGTAAATTAGCAATTCACTAATGACTCTCCGCCGTGTAGTTGTATGTGGAGGCGGTAAAGGGCAACCTTGAAATTTTTCTTAATCTTTTCTGCACAGTACGATCTGAAAGCTACAATACAGGTGTATCAGTCGTATTCATTGAGTTCAGGGAGGAACAAATACAGCCTTCTGCTGAAAAAATCACACTCAAAAATCTGCACTTTCAACCCGATATCATTGGTCCAGACCAAACTCCCAATCTCTCGCTTTGTATTTGAAGTCAGGCCTGCATGAGATAAGCGAAGAGTCCACTTTCTCAGATTTTTTAATTTCCAAGGAATCGATTTTTGTGCCAGAAATATGATATGGGACAAGCCCGAGGGGTGTTCCGGGGGGAATGTTCTGCCAGGTTGTCAGTAGTAATTCATTGAAGGCAAGATGGGACCCACACGTCGGCCTTTTCTACATTTCGTGTCCTACCGGGGGTCAGGGAAAAAAACTCTTATAAGGTGTCGAACCAATCTTCATTGGGAAAGATACAGGGTGAATAATTTTTGTAGCAAAGCTACAGATGGTATGGTTTTCAAATTGGTTTGATACCTGGTTGCACTAATGTTGTGTTTACACCATAATGTGAACGATTCTCGAGAGAGGTGTTCCATGCAAAAGGTTATATTTCTTGTTGATATGAATGCCTTTTTTATAAGTTGTGAGATGATAAGGAATGATTCTCTCGTAGGAATACCAGCCGCTGTTGCCGGTGATCCTAAGAAACGAACAGGCATCATTCTTGCGGCAAATTACGAGGCAAGGTCATATGGGGTCAAGACTACAATGCTTCTTCATGAAGCTTTGAGACTCTGCCCTAAATTGATCCTTGTACCGCCAGATCACCGCTTCTATGGGCAGAAATCAGAAGAGGTCATGGACCTACTATCGAACTATACTCCGATTCTGGAACAGAACAGCATTGATGAGGCATGGCTTGATATGACAGGGTCTGAAGGACTTTTTGGAAAACCTGTGGAAGCTGCAAAACGTATAATGGATGACATCAAAAACAAACTCGGACTTTGGTGCTCAATCGGAATCGCTGAAAACAAGTTCCTTGCAAAAATGGCAGCCGAAATGAAAAAACCCCTCGGCATTACTGAACTATGGAAACATGATATTCCAACAAAATTCTGGCCACTGCCAGTGAAAGAAATGTATGGCATTGGTCGTAAAACTTCAGAGAAGCTGAACCAGATGGGAATACAGACGATAGGTGAGCTTGTGAAGTTAGATGTAAACCTTCTTGTTAAAACTTTCGGGAAATTTGGAAATGAAATTCATCTCCATGCAAATGGGATTGACGATTCACCTGTTCTCGCTCGTATGGCTGATGATATGCAGTCAATCGGACGTTCAACAACGCTGCCGGAAGATATATCCAACATCGAGAAAGCAAAACTGGTTCTAATGGAGCTTGCCGATGATATTGGCATAACTGCAAGAAAGCATAGCAAAAAAGGTCAAACGGTACATATCACCCTGAAATATTCTGATTTTCAGGTAGTCACAAGACAGACAACGATTCCTCCAACCTATACCACCAAGGAAATATATCAGACTGGTTGCAGTCTGCTTGAGCAAAATTGGAACAGGCTCCGCTCAGTAAGATTAATCGGTATAAGCCTCTCGGGATTTCATGAAGACTGCTCTGCGGCTCAGTTGTCACTTTTTGATCAAATGGAAAGCAGGGTGAAGAACGATAAAAACGAGCGAATCGACAAGGTCATGGACAAAATAAGAAACAAGCATGGCTCTGAAACAATAACCTTTGCCGCATTGGTTAAGAAATAGCTGGTTACGAGGGTGATGATGATTTCTGAATATATCGATTCATTTGATCATTAAGATGCTATTTGAAGAAAGCCTCTTGAGGAAGCACTTTGCGGGTTATGAGATCTACATGAGGGAAACCAAGAGGTTGATACCTTTTGTCATTTAACGGGATACATCAAGCTTTTTTAACACAGGATCATTCGCCAAAAATATATTGGTGGTTTCAGTCTCATCATCAAAAATCAGAACTGCCGATCCGGTTTCAAGCTTGTCTTTTACTTGCCTGAAGTTTGTTTCCCGGGAAGCTTCAATTTCACCATAATCGGTTCCATCTCTGGAAATAAATTCTTCAATAACTCCTTGTAAGGCTTCAGGGCTGAGTTTATTGACTGGAATTTTATGGACGGACATTTAAACTTGCCCCGCCTATTTTCGTTATTTACTACGTGGAACCGTTTATGACCGTGATCTGATCATTCAGTGTCCAGAAATCATAGATGTAGCCGATTCCGAATACTCCAAGCGTGCACAGGTAGATGATGCCACTTATCCATTTTCCCATATACATTCGGTGAATTCCCAAAAGGCCCAGAAAGGTAAGCAGTATCCAGGCAACCGTATAATTGATTCTTCCTGAACGGAATCGAATGTCCGCTTGACGATCCATGGAAGGGATCAGAAAAAGATCGATCAACCAACCGATGCCTAAAAGACCGAACGTGAAAAAATAAATCGTCCCGGAAATCGGCTTGCCATAATAAAAGCGGTGAGATCCGGTGAAACCGAAGATCCAGAGCACATAACCAATCAGGACGCTGTGACTTTTATTTTGTTGTTCCATGGATATCAATCACATTCAATTTATAGAAAACTAAAGCTCTATTTAATCGACGCTGCTCCGTACAATCCCCGCTTCAACTTCTTGATCTTGCTTTCTTTGGAAGCTGTGCCCGTATCCTTGATAATATTATAGTGTTCCCGCAGGATTTGCCCCAAGAATTTAAGATAGCCTTCTTTGGTCATACGTTATTACCTCTTGATTATTTGATGATAATCCCTCTCTTATCGCCAGGTTATTTCGGGTTTGTTTCGAGGGGGCATTCGCTGATAGCTGTACTTCGGATAACCGACCATCGTAGCCCCATAAGGCAAGTGACCTTGAGGCAAGGCCAGGGCTTCCTGCAGCGGTGGGTAGAAATTGGCTGCGGCAGTAAAATAACCGGCCCAACAGGTGCCCAAACCGAGAGATGGCGCTGCCAATTCCAGGTAAGTCAAGGCGATGAAACAGGATGGCTGAGATCTGGGCATCGGTCGATAACCCATGAGCCACGACCAGATGGGGCGCGCTACGCAGGATTCGATCTATCCCCTTATCCCAGGAGTCCACTATCCGGTCCATGTGCATAGAAAGGGCAAATTCAGCTTTCACCGCAAGCAGGGAACGCATCCAGTCCGCTACCAGTCCGCCCAGGCGTCTTACCTCTTTCGTGTCTTCAATAACCAGCCAGTGCACAGATTGACTGTTATGACCCGTGGGTGCATAGCGAGCGGTTTCGATCAGCTTCTGCAAGAGATCACGTGATACCCGTTTTTCCTTGTAACTGCGAATCGATCTTCGGGAGCGTAAAAAATGCTCGCAATGTTCCGGGCTGAGAATCAGCTCTTTTCGTACTGGAAGACAATCTTTCGGAGACATTGTTTTTAGGGACAATGCCTCATGAGGGCAGATGGAAACGCAATGACCGCAGTTGATGCAAAGCTCTTCGGCTCCGGCAATAGGAGTGGGAAAGCCTTCTTTCCCGATGATTTCAATCAGTTTTGCAGGGCATTCAGCAACGCAGAGCCCATCCCGCCGGCATTCTTTTTGATCAACCGTAAAAAGAGACATGGTTTATCCTTTCTGGTTTGTATTGCTTTGTCCATTTAGACTCCATGAGAAGTGTTACCCCGGTTTCTTTGAGTCTGGTATCTTTGTCTTGTATTGTGGATTCATCATCCGGTGACTTCATCACAGGCTTTTAAACAGACACTGCAGACCAGTCCCGCCTGGCGATAAGCCCTGCATGCGAATCGATTGATGGCGTAGGGTTGTCCAGATTGTGGTTCCTGGATGGCCTGTGCCGGACAGACACGAATGCAAGCGTTGCATTTCTTACAAAAATCATTTTTCATGCTGGGAGTCTCATCAAGGGGGTATCATACTGCCTCCCTTTTCGCATCATAATATTTTTCTTTTGCATGTTTTGCTTGTCCGATGATGTCAATCTTTGTCATGCTCATTATATACTCCTTCTTATTGGCAGCTCATGAAGGCTTTACAGGAGTCAACATGCTTTCCATGCAGGGAAGGCAATGCCACTTTAAAGGATGCAGACAGATATGTAACCAAGACATTGAGTTGTATTTGGAATACTCAAACCCAACCGCATGCAATTTCCCTTTCCCTTGACAGAACCCCTCCGCCCTTCTATCGTCACAACCGCATGATTTCTCATACAGAGCAAAAGGATGGACAGCCGTGCCCCGGTACGGCGGGAAGAGCAGAGAGCATGAGCATGTGCGATAGAAGAGTTGAAAACATCTCCGGAAACACCCCCGGGGATAATCACCGTAGCCGCAGAGCGGCGTTCGGCAGCAAGGGCGGGTTCTGTTTCCGGAGGCTGCTTCTGATTCTGCTGCTGATCCTGCTGTTGCCCGTTTCCTCAATGGCCGAAAACCTTACCTGCAGCCGCCTGCCCATGCTGATGGAAAGGTTCCTGGCCAACCACTACGCGATGAAGAATATGACCGGGGAGATCAAGACTCACGCCGTCGACCAGATGATCAAGAGTCTTGATCCCTCTAAAACGCTGCTGTACGAGTCCGATTTGGAAAGGCTAAAGCCGGTTCTGCAAGGCGTGTTTGCAAGCATGCAAGCGGGCGACTGTGCCGCGCTGCAGCAGGTTTACGACGTGCTCGTCGCGCGGGCGCGGGAGAACGAGGCCATTGTCAAAAAGATTCTGGGGCCGGACTACCGACTCGACGAGACGGTGGAGCTGAACATCAACGTGAACAAGCGCCCCTATGTGAAGACGACGGCGGAAAAGCATGGGCTCCTGAGAAAGATCGTGCAATTCCAGATCGAAAACGCCCTGCTGGCAGGCATCGACTTGGCGGAGGCCAAGAAGCAGCAGATTCACCGCTACGAACTGCAGACGATGCGGGTGGTCGAGCGCAATCCCGAAAAGCTCATTACGAGCTTCGCCGAGGCCTTCGCCCTGGCCCTGGATCCGCACACGAGCTACCTGTCCCCCGAAAACCTTGAGGACCTCCAGATTCAGATGCAGCTTTCCCTGGAGGGGATCGGGGCCATCCTCAGCAGCGACAACGGCTTTACCGTCATTGAGGAGTTGATTCCCGGGGGAGGCGCCGAGCGCTCGGGCCTGCTGAAGCCGAAGGACAAGATCATCGCCGTGGCCCAGGAAGGGGAAAAGCCCGTTGACGTCATCGACATGGACCTGCGCGACGTTATCAAGATGATTCGCGGCAAGAAAGGCACGCAGGTAACCCTGACAATCCTGCGGCAGGCAGAACACACGGACCGCTTCGACGCTCACCATCACGCGCGACAAGATCGACATCAAGGAGCAGGAGGCCAAGATCACCTACGAGACACGGACAGTGAACGGCAGACAGTACCGCTTCGGCGTGATCGATCTTCCTTCCTTCTACGGCGACGAGAAGGAAAATAAGTCCTGCTATGAAGACGTGAAAAGCCTTCTCGCGGAGGCCAGGCGGCAGCATGTCGATGGGATCGTGCTGGACCTGTCGCGCAACGGCGGGGGGCCTGCTCAAGGAGGCGGTGCGCCTTGCCGGCCTTTTCCTTGACAAGGGCGGAATCGTGGCGACCAAAGACAGCCGCGAGCAGGTGACGATTCTCGCCAATGGTTCGGCCGCATCAAGGACGAAAGGCGACAAGCGCAACGTGATTACGTTCCCCGCGGAAGATCCCCGCGCGCTCTACACGGGCCCCCTCGTCGTGCTGACGAGCCGCCTGAGCGCATCGGCCAGCGAGATCGTGGCGGGCGCTCTCAAAGACTACCGTCGCGCGGTGATCGTCGGGTCGGACCATACCTTCGGCAAGGGGTCCGTGCAGGAACTGACGCCTCTGCCCTGGGGATCTGGGCGGCATGAAAGTCACCACGGGGCTGTACTTCCTGCCCGGCGGCAAGTCGACGCAGAAGATGGGCGTAGAAGCGGATGTGCGGCTGCCGATGTGGTTCATTCTCGAAGATATTGGTGAAACGGAGCTGGATTATCCGCTTCCGGTCCAGGCGATCACGCCCTTCCTCGGCGTGCCGGGAAACGCCGCGCCGCTCTGGAAACCTCTGGAGCAGCCCATGCTCGCGGAGCTGGCAGCAAGGTCCAAGGCCCGGGTCGCCAAAGACGCGAAGTTCGCCGAGATCATCAAGAACAACAAAGAGGCCGCCGGCAAGAAGGGCGTTATCCGGCTCGCCGACTTACGCAAGGAGATGGAGAAGGAAAACGGCGGCAAGAAGAAGGAGACGCCTACCGAGCTTAAGAAGAAAGCCCGGGACCAGTATGCTCCCTTCTTTCCCGGCTGAGAGGTTGGGCTGCTGAGGCTGTCTGTCTTGGCTGCTGAACCTGAGGTTGCTTTGGGGCGTGAACTCTTTCCCGGTGTTGGCTGCTGAAGTCTTTGTTGTTGTCTGTGGTTGCTGAACCTGAGGTTGTCTCTGTGGCTGCTGAACTCTTTCCGAGGTTGTTTCTGTGGTTGCTGAACTTTCTCCTGAGGTTGTTGTCTGTGGTCTGCTGAACCTGAGGCTGTCTCTGGGGCTGTTGTCTCTGCTTCTGAACCTCAGGTCTCTGTTGATATTGCTGTTGCCTTTGTTGTCTTAGTTCCTGTCTCTGTTGTTGTGGCCGAGGTTGATAGTTCTGGACACCCCAAGTTCCTTGCCTTTCCCAATGTCGATCATTTTGCCAGCTCTTCCAGTTCTGTTGAAGTCGTTGGTTAGGAATCCGTTCATAGTCCCACCGGTGCCCGTACCAATTACGGTCTCTGTAGTATCCTCTCCAACCTGGGTCTACATCAAAATAAAAACTTGGAACATTGTTATAATAACCCCAGCCCCGGTTATAATAATGCGAGCGATACCAACGCCCTTCCCACGGACGCCACCACCAACCATTGCAGAAGAAGAGGTCTACATCAACGTCAGGAACGACGTAGACATACGTCTCGGGTAGCACGATCAACTCCGGCGGTGCGGCAAACGGAATCGGCGGAGGGAGGTTGGCCTCTAAGGAGTTGTCGGGTTCCACCGGTTCCACATACTGAGCCAATGCCTCTTCATGGGCAGGATCACTCGCCACTGAAAAAGCATAACGGCCGGATACCACGTATCCGTTACGTCTATAGTTGTAATAAGCCCTCACCTCGTATTCTCCTGGTGAGCGAGGGTTAAAGATTAGGAACCCCTGACCCAATCCCCTGGGCATGTATTTATAGTCCCCACCATCAGTATCTGGAGAGCCTGCCGGTACTATACACATCCAATCACTGTCATTGCCTGGCGCATTCGTAAAATGTACCCTGATTGCTTCACCCTGATTATAGATGTCCTTGTCAGTACGCACAACCGATGCTCCTTCAACAGGGCTTGGCTGGCAGAAGAAGGTCACCATGATCAGAAGGACAATGGAAACGATTGGTCTAATCTTGAGACTCTTCATCTGCACCTGTTTACTCCGTCCTAACGAATCCTGATATTTATGTTAGGGAACATGTGGCTGACGCCCGGCAATGGAACAAGCGGGAGAGAGACCACCAACCCGGGCTGATGGGAATAAGCATAGCGATTGTAGGTCTGATGATAAACACGCCGTACAGGCACATATACACGTTGATGGCCATACCCTCCACGCACATATCCACGCTGCTTCGAACCTGTACCAAATGCAAAAACAGGAGTTGCTAAGCTCGCCACCATGATAACGGTGATCAATATTGTCGCTAATTTTTTCATGATCTTGGTCTCCTTTCAATTTTATTTCGTTTTAACTCAATGTAAAGCATTTCCCATACCAAGAGATAAGTAAGCTATCTAACTTCTCAATATTGATCAACTATATGCAAATCGTTACGCATATTGCTTCCAGTCGTCAGGTAAAATAACGGATAATAAGTATCCATCTTCACTATCCAGGTGGATAAAATATCTCCACTCAAAGTAATGTTGCACTTAATGGAATCTTCACTGGTAGGATATTTGAGCAGGTAGTTAAGGCACCCGATCCGTTAATAGGGCACTTCATTCACAATGGGATGATAAAGAAAAAGATTGTTACGGATAAAATTGATTCTCTTGTCCATATCATCGAGAGAATTGCAGACATAGGTCGTCACCAGCTTTCCCTCCTTTGCAAACTGGATGTGTTCTTTTCCTGCGTAGCAGAAATTGTTTTTATGATATTTCGGATCCGTCGGGTTCACTTCCGGTATGACCGCGATAAGGATCTTCGGGTCGGACCAGGGGCCCTCCAGTCTCTCCGCCGAGCGATACAGCAACCGATCCCCCTTGTTATGCGCAGACAGGTAAACGGCAATCCACCGTTTTTGACTTTCGTGATATCGGACACTGAGCTCCGAAACACCGGCATCCAAAACGATTTTGGCCTTCGCCGGATCCAATCCCTTTCGCCACGTATCATCCTTTGCATAATACTCCATGGCCCCCGCCGGATCGTGGAGCCGATCAGTCGGAATACGGACCAGGATGTTTCCCAGGACCCCCGGAGCCCTCTCTGAAGGAACACAGAACGGATAGAAATAAACCTCCTTGCCGTAGACGACGGAGGTCGCGGCCAATGCGGCAACACCCGAAGGAATGGCCGCCGACCAATCCAGATATTCCACGGACCAGCCATGGGGATCTTTGCAATGATAATTCCGGATCATCGCGATTTTGTGCCCGGTGATCTTGAATTTGAACGGGCCTTCCATTTCCGGTGCCGGCTCAATGACCACAAGCGGTATGTAGAGCCTGTCATGAACCTTGAATGGATCTTGCGGCCACATCCATTGCTTATCGCCAAAAGAGGAGATAAATCGCCCCTCTTTTTTTTTCAGGAAGTAGCGGATGTTGAATCGTCCCTCTTTGCTGCAGGTCGAGATCGCCAGGGTCGTCCCCAACACGAGATCCATATCCACCCTGTTTTGCCTGCCCTCTCTATCGGAGACAAAGGTGTCCCCAAAGAGCCAGAGCGTCCGTCCGTCATCCAGCAAAATGGAATAGGCGCCATCGCCTCCATACCAGCCGTCACGGTCGGGGAAGCTGGGGAGACATCCGGCTGCGTCACGGGAAGCCGGATGACAGACCCCGCTGAAAAAGGGCAGCAGGGAAAACATCATTACGGCTGCCAGCGACACCAGGAGCTGCAATGATTTCTCCCTTGAGTGGTCTATTACGTCGGTAATTTTCATCTGATTGATTGCGGTTGTTTCATTATTGATAAGAGCCTTCAAGGGTAGTTGGCTATGTAGTACAAGGAAGGCATGAATACGACCGTTACTGATAACGAATCAATTTTCTGCTTACTGAAGCGTGTTAATGGTTGGAAATAACCGGCACCGGTCTCTTTATGGTTTAATCTTTTTTGGTGTATCACCCAGACCAATCAGGGGTATGGCTCCTCCGCCCGTTACCTGGGGAAGTATTCCGTTCCATTTTTCGATGGCTTTCATATTGGCTTCAATTTTCCGTAGTTCTATCAAGTCCGGCGAAATGTTTGCCCTCTGCAATCTGAGCGACTCTGCTTCCGCCCTGGCCGCAGTGATCTTTTGTTCTGCTTCGATCTTTATCCTGTCGAGATCCCTTTTTGCTTTTAATGCCAGCTGTTCTGCCGTCTGTTTGGATTCGATGGCCTCGGTGAAGATCTTCGAGAAACTGAAGATCACAATGGAAAAGGCGTCAACGGCAATATTGTTTACTATAAGTCTCTCCATCAGAGCCAGCCTCATCGCCTCACTGACGGCCGGCCTCTTGGTTATAAGCTCCTCTGCCGAGTACTTGGCGGTTACGGCCTTGACGACCTCCAGAATGGCAGGGTCAATAATGCGCTCCTTGAACTGGATGCCTATCTTCTGGTAGACAATATTGGCCTTATCTGGAACGATATGATAATTTAAGGCTACCCGGGAACTGACATCCTGAAGATCTGCCGAGGCTGCTGCCGCATCCGTCTCGGCCTTCTGAACCTTCACATCCATCAACACGATCTCCTGCATCACCGGTATCCGAAGATGCAGACCTTCCTCCAGAACTTGCTTTTGCACGGCGCCGAAATTAAGAACGATACCCCTTTGTCCCGGGCCGACCTGCACCCATGGCCTAAAGAAAATTAAGATGAAAATGATAACACCCACAATCACCATCATTCTTGTCGGACCTTTTCTTATTATAGCCCGGATGGCATCTTTTATCTTATCCGCCTCGCTTTCATACATTCTCATTACCTCCCTTTTCCCACATAGGGGCATCTTTACAAGGTTATGTTCAGCTTTCACTGCATAGCTTGTCGGATGCGTCAAGCCTTATGCCACAAAGCACCCCGCAAGGAAATGCACAAAAACTATGGCGGGTTATGCAATCCATTCCCTACTTTTTCTTCTTCGTCGTTGCACTCTTTTCCCTGGACGGAACAAGCTTCTTGGCTGCTTTGGAAGGCTCCCGGACTGATAGCCTTTCCAGAACAATTCGCTCGGCTTCTTGCCAATTTTCCTCATCCAGGCCGGAGATTCCCTTCTGTTCATAGATTTCGTAAGCAACTTTGGCAATTTCGTCTTTAAGATCCTGTTTGCTGTCCACGATTAGCTCCTTTTATTAAGCCGAAGATACCGGTTGACTCCCCGATATGTAAGTTGGGTTTATGATAGTAATAAATTCTCAGCCGGTATCTGGCCTTCATTGATTAGGAATAAAATAAAAAAGACGAGAGCCACCTATGCCGTCTTGTCTTTTACTGGAGTCTATCATTTAACATCCGGTCTATAAGGGTGACAATCACCACAAAGACCCTATGATTCTCTTTTCGTTAACATCCAGTAGAATAGACTCAATACGTGCATCGCAGCATCTCGTCGATTATTCTTATTATCGGCACAGTTACCAAAGAACTTTTGTAAGGCCCAAATGATTCAAACACCATCTCTTTCTTTAGAATTTAGTGACGATCATCACTGATGTCAAGGTGGGGTCTAAAATAATTATGTAAAATATTATTAATAAAGCCACTCTCTGACTCATACTGGAAAAATCCCGGCCAGCGGTCAGGGATACATCGCCCAGCCGACGCGGTCGGTCTGCGCCTTGAAGAAATGGCCCTCGGTGCTGGTGACGAACAGTGTGGTCATGTCCGGCCCGCCGAAACAGCAATTGGTCGGGCGGTTGGCCGCCACCGGATGCGTTTCCAGCACGCGGCCTGTTGGTGAGAACACGTAGATCATCGGCCCTGAACCGGCCACTTCCCAGCCGGCGGTGGCGACGATGTTGCCCTCGGCGTCCAGGCACATGCCGTCGATGCCGCGATGCATGCCGCTATGGTCCTCGCCCCAGGTGAATAGCGTTCGGTACGGGCCGAGGCTGCCGTCGTCCTTGATCGGATAGGCGCGCAGTTCGCGTGCGATGCCGCGCGCGTAACCGCTTTCAGCGACGTACAGCATGCCCTGGTCCTGCGACACCAGGATGCCGTTGGGCTGGGTGGTGTCGAACGTCACGCGGGTCACCGTGTACGAGCCATCGGGCTGCGGATCCATGCGCAGTACTGAGCGGTTGTCGAGTTCCTGGGTTTCCGTCTTGTCGACGTTGCCTTCGTTCCACGGATTGGTAAACCAGATGCGGCCCTTGCGGTCGATCGCGAGGTCGTTCGGCGTGTTCAGCCGCTTGCCGTCGACGCGGTCGGCGATCACGACGTTTTTACCGTCGGGGTCGAAGCGCAGCATGCGGCGCCCGCCCTGGCAGCAACCGAACAGCCGGCCCTGCGCGTCGAAGGCGAGCCCGTTGGTGCGGTCCACGCCAGTGCGCCACGGTGTGATGGCATCGGTTTTCAGGTCATAGCGGAAAATGGTACTGGCGTGGATATGGGTGAAATACAGGTATTCGCCGTCCCACACCGGACCTTCGGTGATCGGAATGCCCGCGGGTTTTTTCAGCAGCTCGAATTTCCACGACATGGGGTTTCTCCTACGGCACCGCTCAGGCCCTGAACAGGGGGCGCAGTTTCGTCACAATGCCGATTTTTGATCTGTTCTTCTGTATTTTCTATCCCTCGGAATCTATGCACATGGTTATTCTATCTTTTGTTTATTCTGATCTCATAAACCCCGGCTTAAAAAGACCTTTTTCACTCCCCTTCCGCCAGTTCTTCAAGCGCCTCGCGATCCAGAATCCGGATCGACCGGCCGTCCATGGCCAGTATCCCCGCATTGCTCATCTTTCTGACCGCCCGCGACAGGGCTTCCGGGGTGGCTCCCAGGATCTTGGCCAGTTCCCTCTGCGTGATCGTCAATTCCAGCCGGTTCACCTCCCTGTCTCCCTCCCTGGTCAGGGCATGGAGCAGGAACGAGGCGAGGCGCTGCGGGATCTCCATCAGGGAGAGGGACTCGATGAGGGTCATGGATTCCTTGAGACGATCGGAGAGGATCTGGATAATGTTCATAAGCAGGCGGGGTTCACTCGTGGCAACGGTCTCCATGACCGGCCCGGGGATCATGAGGATGCCGCTCTCTTCGAGCGCCATGGCATTTGCCGGAAAAGAGTCGATGGCAAAGGCCGTGCACATGCCGAAAGGGTCTCCCGGCCTGAGGAGATAAAGGGTCTGCTCCTTTCCTTCCGGCGAGCTCTTGTACAGCTTTACCTGCCCGGTAACGATGACATAGAAGGCATGGGCGGGATCCGTCTCGCCGATGAACATCTCTCCCGCCTTGTACGTCCTGTATCGGGACCGCTCAGCCAGAGTCCTCAGCTTCTCCGCGGGGACCCCCTGGAATAGATCCAACTGCTGCATCTGCTTCAGAATGTCCATAAAATTCTTTCCCGTTGATCCAGATCAATGACGCTTCGCACAACAAGGTGTATGTCACCAAGCCGACAACAGAGACTTTTTAGCACAGGGACCATAGGTAAACAAAACAAATTTCACGGTGACGCGGCAAATACCTTGCCCCGCCATAAGGCCCGGGGGATGAATCCCCGGGAAATTTTCAGTAACGGTTACTGCCGGAGGATGACCCAGGAATGGCTTTGACAACGCATCGGGATCATGGGATAATTTCATCCCAAACGGCAGTGACCATGACCATACATCTCCAAGGAGGGATGAATATGAAATGGAACAAACCATCAGGGCCATTGCCGGCAGCTTTATTTCAATTTCCCTGCTGCTGTCCTATCTCCACAGCTCCTACTGGCTGTTATTCACCGCTTTTGTCGGACTCAACCTTTTACAGTCCGTCTTCACGAAATGGTGCCCGATGGAAACCTTTCTGGAAAAGCTGGGCGTCCCGCGAAGCTGCTGAATCAGGAGGCCACATGAAAACGACAGGCAATAAGACAGGCAAGGGGAAGAGAGTTGGCATCGCATTCATATTCCTGCTGATGTCTCTTCCGTCCGTGATGGTGGAAACGGGGACGGCCGCTGAAGCAAGGCTGACCCTTCCCGAGGCCGTGATAGCGGCCTTGGAGAACAACCATGAACTCATGGCGCTGAAGAATTCCCATGCCGCAAAGCAGTCGGATATCGGCATCGCCCGCAGTTTTCTCCTCCCCAAAATATCCCTGGAAGAGAGATATCTCCGAACGGTCAACCCCACCTATGCCTTCATGACCAAGCTCAATCAGCAGCGGATTGAGTTGACCGACTTTGCGCCCGATTCCCTGAACCATCCCGATGCCGTCAATGACTTCCAGACCGCCGTCTCTTTTGAACAGCCGCTATTTGTGAGAAAAGCGACTGTCGGGCTTGAGATGTCCAAAATGGAAGTCGCGGCCTCGGAAGAAACCCTGCAGAGAAAGAAGGAGGAGATTGCCTTCAAGGTGGTGCAAACCTATCTGATGGTGAGCACGGCCGGGGGATATGTCAAGGTTGCGGAGAAAGCCCTGGAAGATGCGCGGGAGCACCAGCGACTCGCCGAAGTACGATACAAAACCGGGCTGGGGCTTTATTCCGATGTGTTGCGGGCCTCCACGGCGGCGGCGGATGCGGGACAGAAGCTGGTCAGCGCCGGGAAGAATTTCAACGTAGCCAAAAGGGCGCTGGGGCTGATGATCGGATCCGGGGAGGCGATCGATGTCATGCAGGAGACTCCCGCTTTGCCGGTAAGGGACATCGACTATTTACGGACTCAATCACTCACCAGGAGAGATATCAAAGCCCTCGAACTGAGAAAAGAAAATGCCAAGAACAATATCAAGCTGGCTGAAGCGGGCTATTTCCCTTTGCTGGGAGTGGGCGGCGCCTATCAGCTCAATGACCACAACAAACCCCTGGGCAACGAAGGCGACAGCTGGCAGTTGATGGCCTTCCTCAAATGGGATCTCTTTGACGGCGCCAAACGGAAGCATGAAAAGACGAAGGCAAACCATCAGGTCTCGGAAGCGGATGAATACCTCAAAGGCATGAAAAAAATGGTTTCATTTCAGGTCGATGAAGCCTGGCTGACCCTGGAGGAAGCGAAAAGCAACATGGCCCTCGCGCAGGAGGCGCTGAAATCAGCCGAAGAAGGCCGGCGGCTGGTGAAGGTCAGATACGAAGGTTCCTTGTCGCCGATCGTGGATATGCTCGACGTCCAGGTCAGCTATGACCATACGGCAGCCAATCTGGTCGCCAGAGAAAACGAATACAAACTGGCTATTGCCAATCTCTGTTTTGCAAGCGGCACGATTATCCAGGATTTACAACTGGAAGAGCAGAAGGGGAGGTAGTAATGAATGCAGCAATAATAAGATACAGGCAACAGGACCATGTGAGGCAACGGACATTGCCCGTCTTCTTTCTGCTTTTGGCCACGGGGTTTTTCCTGATCGGTTGCGGCGAAAAGGTTGACCCCGGCAGCGCCCAGGTAAAACGGCAGACCATAAGCGGTGTCTCGATCGCAACGCTGACGCCCGCCTCGATAGAGGAATTTTATGAAGCCGTGGGAACGGTCAAGGCCGATCACACCAGCACTATAGCGAGCCGAATGATGGGCACGGTCACCTCTTTGCTCGTAAAGGAGGGTGATACGGTAGAGAACGGCCAGTTGCTCCTGACCCTCGACGACAGGGATGTGGTCCAAAAGGTGAAGGCGGCCGAGGCGGGATATCAGGAGGCGACAAAGGCCCTGGAGTCGGTAAAACAGAACCGTGAGCTGACCGGAATCACCTACGATCGTTACAGACAGATGTTTGAGGAAAAGGCCATCTCCCGGCAGGAGATGGATCAGTTTGAAACGCAGAAAAAGGTGGCCGGGCTGGAACACGAGCGGGTGCAGGAAATGGTGAACCGGGCCGCCGCAGGTCTTTCCGAGGCAAAGATCTTTCTGGGCTTCACCAGGGTGACTTCCCCGATCAAAGGGCGGGTGACGGAAAAGAAGATCGAGGTGGGAAGCATGGCTGTGCCCGGCATGCCGCTCCTGACGTTGGAGGGCATCGCTGCTTTCCATGCGGAAGTCACCATCGATGAAAGCCTGTCCGGCAAACTCAGGACGGGGACTGCCGGTCCTGGTGTCGATCGAGGCCATCGACAGGCAGATACCGGGGAAAATAAAAGAGATCCTTCCGGTCGTCGATTCCCTGTCCCGCTCCTTCATTGCAAAAGTGTCCTTGAGCGGCGCCGGGCTGAGAAGCGGCCTTTACGCCCGTGTAAAAATACCGAGCGGAAAAAAAGAGGTGCTCCTGGCGCCGCAGAGCGCCATCGTCGAAAAGGGACAATTGACGGGCGTCTATGCCGTGGACGGTCAGGGAATCGTCACTTACCGCCTGATCAGGACAGGCAAGGCGTACGATGGAAATCGGGAAATCCTGTCGGGACTGAAACCGAATGACCGGATCATCGTCCAGGGCGTTGAAAAGGCCAGGGACGGCGGAATCATAGAAACCGCAAAATAGCAGACGGGAAGGATTATCAATGAAGCCACCCGGGGAGTCGCCATCATGGAAGGTATAGGAATATCGGGAAGCATTGCCAAGGCATTCATCAAATCCAGGCTGACGCCGCTCTTTATCATCGCGTCCCTCCTGCTCGGGCTGTTGGCGGTCGTCGTCACCCCCCGCGAGGAAGAACCGCAGATCCTGGTGCCGATGATCGACGTCATGGTCGCCTATCCGGGGGCATCGCCCCAGGAAGTGGAGGCCCGCGTGACGAAGCCCATGGAAAAACTCCTGTGGGAAATCAAGGGGGTGGAGTATATCTACTCCATCGTCAAGCCCGGTTTCAATCTGACGATCGTCCGTTTTTACGTGGGACAGAGTATGGAGGACAGCATTGTCAATCTCAACAACAAGCTGTCGGCCAATTACGACCGGATACCGCCGGGCGTCCTCCCGCCGCTGATCAAGCAGCGGTCCATCGACGATGTGCCGATCCTCGCCCTGACCCTCTGGAGCGACAGCGACCGCTATTCCGGTTATGAACTCCGGCGGATCGGCGCCGAACTCTGCGACGAAATCAAGAAGAACCAGGATGTATCGGAGTTCGCCCTCATCGGCGGGCAGAAAAGACAGGTCCGGATCACCCTCGATCCGGCGAGGCTCAAGGCCTACCATATGTCCGCCTTTCAGATTACAGGCGCCCTGCAGAAGGCCAACTTCCTTCTCCCTTCCGGGTCCTTCCCGACCGGCAACCGGGAGTATCTCGTGGAAACAGGGTCCTTCCTCAAGAACAGCGAAGACGTGGGCAACGTCGTCACCGGTCTTTTCAACGGCCGTCCCGTTTATCTGCGGGATGTGGCCGCCATCGACGACGGTCCGGAGGAACCGGCCAATTATGTCTTTATGGGTCTGGGGAGAGCAGCGGCACAAAAGGGGATCAAAAGCGAGGCGGCGGGACAGAAAGAGGCGGTCACCATCACGATCGCCAAGAAAAAAGGCGCCAATGCCAGTCTCGTCGCCAGGGAGGCCCTGGCCAAAGTGGAGGCCCTGAAGGGGAAACTCATCCCGGGAGAGGTCAACGTCACGGTGACCAGAAATTATGGGGACACGGCGAAGGAGAAATCCGACGAATTGCTCGAGCACATGCTCATGGCCACCATCGCCGTCATCATTCTGATTGCGTTTACCCTCGGATGGCGGGAAGCCATCGTCGTGGCCGTCGCCGTCCCCGTGACCCTGGCCTTGACGCTATTGATCAACTATCTCTACGGCTACACCTTGAACCGGGTCACGCTCTTTGCCCTGATCTTCTCCATCGGCATCCTGGTGGATGACGCCATCGTGGTGGTGGAAAACATCCACCGGCACTTCAAACTCCATAAAATCGAACCGCTGACCGCCGTTATGGCCGTGGCCGAGGTGGGCAATCCCACCATTCTGGCCACCCTGGCCGTCATTGCCGCGCTGCTTCCCATGGCCTTCGTCTCCGGCCTCATGGGACCCTACATGCGGCCCATACCGGTCGGCGCCTCCGCCGCCATGATCTTTTCTTTGATCGTTGCCTTCATCGTCAGCCCCTGGCTGAGCTACATCGTCCTCAAGCATGTGAAAAAGACGGACGCCCCCGAAGAGGAGGGAAGGATGTTCCGCATATACCAGAGGATCCTCAGTCCCCTTCTGGAGAGCCGATTCAAGCGGTGGCTGGCCCTGGGAAGCGTCGTCCTTCTGCTCATGCTGGCCGTCACCATGGTTCCCCTGAAGATGGTCACCGTCAAGATGCTGCCTTTCGACAACAAAAGCGAACTCCAGGTCATCATCGACATGCCGGAAGGCAAGACCCTGGAGGAGACGGCGGCATTGACCCGGGAAATGGGAGAATACCTGGAGACCGTCCCGGAGGTCACGGATTACCAGACCTACGTCGGGACGGCGGCCCCCTATAACTTCAACGGCCTGGTGCGCCATTATTTTCTCCGCTCGGGGAGCACCGTCGCGGACCTTCAGGTGAATTTCGTCGCCAAGGGGGAGCGGAATCAGCAGAGCCACGCCATCGCAAAAAGGCTGCGGCCTCCCTTAAAGAAGATCGCCGACCGATACGGCGCCCGGATCAAGGTGGCCGAAATCCCCCCCGGACCGCCCGTTCTGAGCACGCTGGTGGCCGAAATATACGGACCGGAGACGAACCGGCGGATCGAGATCGCGAGAGACATCAAGAAGGTGTTTGCAGAAACCGACGGGGTCGTCGATGTGGACTGGTACGTGGAAGAGGACCAGCCCAAGATCCGCCTTGCAGTCGATCAGGACAGGGCAGCCAGGGCCGGGATCAGCACCGAAGCGGTATCCCAGAGTTTGAGGATTGCCTTGAACGGCATGGGTGCGGGACTGGTCCATCTGGATAAGGAAAAGGAACCGGTCGAGCTGTTCCTGCGGATGCCGCTGGAAAAGAGGGCCGACATCGGCGATCTGAAATCGATCGGCGTACCGACGCCTGCGGGCGTCATGATCCCTCTTTCCGAACTGGTGAAACGTCAGGACGGCTTCGAGGAGAAAACGATCTACCACAAGAACCTCAAGAACGTCACCTATGTCCTGGGAGACGTGGCGGGAACGGAGGAAAGTCCGGTTTACGCCATCATGAAGATGAAGGACACCATCGACAAAATGAAGCTGCCGGAAGGTTACGGCCTGAAACAATACTCCACCGTCCAGCCCTGGATGGAGGATACGTACTCCATGAAGTGGGACGGAGAGTGGCACATTACCTATGAAGTGTTCCGGGACCTGGGATTCGCCTTTGCCGCCGTGCTGATCCTGATTTACGTCCTCATCGTCGCCTGGTTTAAAAATTTCATCACGCCGCTGATCATTATGGCGCCCATCCCCCTGACCCTGGTCGGGATTCTGCCGGGCCACTGGCTCTTCGGCGCCTTTTTCACCGCGACATCGATGATCGGCTTTATCGCCCTGGCAGGCATCATCGTCAGAAATTCCATCCTCCTGGTCGATTTCGTGGAGATGGAATGGCGGGACAAGGGCCGGCTGAAAAACGCGCTTCTCATGGCCGGCGCCGTCCGTTTCCGGCCGATCATTCTGACCGCGGCGGCCGTCGTGGTCGGCTCTTTCGTCATGCTCTTCGACCCGATCTTCCAGGGGCTCGCGATCGCCATGATGTTCGGGGCGGTAGCGGCGACCGTCCTTACCCTGATTGCCGTACCGCTGCTCTATTTCGAATATTTCCGGAAAAGACCGTGCCCGATGGCCGAACAGATGGGGGAGGCCTGTGAGGTAGAAACGGAGGCGGAACAGGAAACCTCATCCTGATGCCGAGCGATGAACAACGATCACCCTGCAAGGAAAAGAAGATAATGTGAGGGATGCCTTGAAGTGAACATCCGCAGCGTGGCTTTTCTCAAGCAGTGAAGGTGCTCAAGGGGATGGACGCCGCTGAAACGAAAGAGACAAAAAAACGAAGCGGATGGGGTTGCGCTTCCGAAGCCATCCATGATAAAAGCCGCAAGCGAATAAAACACCCACGGGAATCGGAACATGGCAAAATTCATATCGCACGTCGTTTCTGCTGTACCGTTCTCTCTCCTTGCCGCGGACCGGTGGGAAAGGAATATCCATTGAGCGATCATACTGAACCATCCGCGGGGCCGCTGCCGGTCTTTCTCGGTAGCGGCCTTTCCTTTTTGAAGCGGCAGCACAGGGACTGGATCATCACCGTTTTACGCACCTCCCTCGACAAGCTCGCCTACCAGATGGTCTTTCCCTACCTGTCCATCTATATCGTGGCGCTGGGGGCGACCGGGACCCAGTTGGGCATGGTCAACAGCATCGGCATGATCATCGCCGGCTTTTTCAGCCCCTTCACCGGCTGGCTGATCGACAGGATCGGACCCAAAAAGATCTACCTGTTCGGCATCGGCTTCATGGGCCATCTCCTACCTGGCCTATGGTCTGGCGCAGCATTGGGGGATTACGGTCGTCGCCATGGTGGCCTACTGGCTGGGGTTCTCCACCAGCACGCACAGTTGCGCGACCATTTGCGGCAACTGCCTCGTCAACCGGGACCGGGCGACCGGCATGCTGATCTGCGAAACGGTGGCCGCAGGGCTTGCTGGGAATGGCAGGGCCGATGCTGGCGACCTGGATGGTCAGCCTTTCCGGCGGCGTCACCGTCGGCGGCATCCGCCCCTTGTTCTTTTCAGGTCTGATCGTCACGGCCGGCACCTTCATCGTCGTCCTGACGCAGCTTTCGGATCGACGGTGGGCGCCCAAAGGGGGCAGCCATCCCCACCTCTGGAAGGGGATTACCGAGGTCCTCAGGAGCGGTGGCCCCCTGAAGCGGTGGCTGGTCATCGCGTCCGTCTCCCAACTGCCGTTGGGGATGGTCTTTCCCTTCACCCAGGTCTTCGCCCACTCGGTCAAGGGGGCCCACGAGCTCATCCTCGGGGCCATGGTGACCGGATCGGCGCTGGCCTCCATCCTCCTGGCCATCCCCCTGGGACGGCTGGCCGACCGGATCGGCCGCAAGAGGGTCCTGTATGTGACGATCCCGCTTTTCTGGCTTTCCAACCTCTTGCTGATCTGGGCGCCGTCTCCGGCCTTTCTGGTCATCGCCGGCTCGCTTCAGGGCTTCTACTTTATCGGAGTAACGGTTGTCGCCGCCATCGAGCGGGAACTGGTCCCCTCCGAGTACATGGGACGATGGGTCGGCATCAACCGGTTCTTCAAGATGGTTCTGAGCGCGATCCTGGCCTTGTCCGCGGGCGTCATCTGGGACAGGATCGGACCGCAGTACGTCTTCATCTTGTTTGTGGGCATCGACCTGCTGATCCGAATGCCGCTGCTGATCGGCATGCCCGAAACCCTGCACGTCCAGTTCAAATCAAAAGCGGAGGGGGATTCAAGCGACTGAGACCGAATGGAACCGATCATGGCCGGCTTCCGGAAGAGAGGTATATAAAAAGACATCTTCCTGGATTCGATTGCCGACGACGTTTTACCATCGAAGACAACCGGCGCATCACCTCTTTCACCCGGGCGGCATGGATCAAAACTGGTAAATCATGCTCATTCCGCCGCCGAAATCGGGGCTTGCATCGGTAAAGCCGACGGATCCGTAGATTTCCCACGACATCCGGCGCGAGTGCATGAAGTTCAGCTTCAGCCGCCCCTCGGCCTGGGCCTCCGCCCCTTCGGAGCGCGCAGACGAGCCTTTGGCCAGGGCGGAGACAAACAACCGGTCCGTCGCCTGGATGCCTGCCCCGCCGAGATAGCTGACATAGTTGCGGCCGGGATAGTCGGATTTACTGTTCTGGAAGATATAGGCCCCCTCCCCGAACAGTTGGACGTTGCCCAGCCACTTGGAGACCGAAAGTCCGGGTCCCGCCTCCACGGTGCCCGTCCCCAAACCGCGGTCCAGGTCTCCCGAGGGGACCTTCAGGTAGAAGGTGGGACGAACTTTGGGGGTCCTCTCCCCATCCTGCAACAGGGTCCAGCCGGCGGTCATGTTGATATCCCCAACGCCGGACTCCTGCACCGTTGTCGAGGCAGTCGCCGCCGTCCCCGATCTGTTGGCGCCTCGACCCCGTCCGGCGCCGCCGGATTGAGTCACGACCACCCCGCTGTCGGATTTGCTGGACAGGTAAAGAAGAGGGATCTCAAGGGTGATATCCAGTTTGTCTGCCGGATACAAAAAAACAGACAGCGGCACCGTGACCAGTGTGGCATCGGCGCCTGCGCCGTAGTCGCCGTGCGAGACCTCAAATCCGACACCGACCGCGGCTGATGCAGCGCTGTCGAGACGAGGCTCGCCATCGCGCGCCAAGACCTGCGATGGGTGCGCAAACAGCGCCAAACAGAGAAGCACCCATACTTTATTTCGTATACTCAGAGTCATGCTCATCATTCCCTTCCGAGTTATCATAGACAAAACATTTCAACTGCCTTGTTTCAGGATGATTTCATCGTCCGCGGCGTCCCCCTGCGCCGCCGCCACGCTGAACCTGCCCTCCGGAACCTCCACCCGGCTGTCCTCCACGGAGCCCACCGGACCAGGAGGGGCTTCCGTTTTCACCGCGCAGCACAATGGTTGCTCCACCGGGGACGCTGATCTGCTGTGACAGCAGGTAGGTTCGTCCGTCCTTTCCCTGGGCAAGCGAACCTCGCACGGTGACCTGGTCCCCAATCTTCCAGTCCAGGTTGTCATCCTGGAGATACCAGGCAGGTCCAAGGACCACGACGATCTGTTCGCCCGGGAGATTCAGATCGAAGACCATGAGGCCGCCGGCAAGCGGGCGAGGGGGGACCGCAACAGAGCCGCTGATCTTCACGACCGTGTTGCGGTCATACCCCTGTTCCAGATCCAGACCGCTTTTATCCTGCTGCCCGGAGTCGCCAAACCCCCAGAAGGCATCGGCCGTTCCTCCCGACAGGAGCAGAAGGGCCGCTGCCGCAATCAAGGTATAAAAAGCGCTGGATGCCTTCTCACTTCAGATCACCTGTGTTCGAGTCTACGGAGTCGTGCTTTCGGGATGATTTATCCCTGTGCCGTCCATCAGCCCGTGCCCATTGGCGGGGCGAGTGGTGGATCCGTTTGCCGTGGTTCCGGTGCTCAGGAACGACCCGTCACGGCGCTGGGAACCCTCCGGCCGAACCTGAGTCGTAGACTGAGTCATAGACTGGGTCCTCGTCTGAACTCCCTGTCCCCTGCCGCCGCCGGCACCTGCGCCCCCTCCGCGGGCAAAGGATTCGCCCCCAAAGGCCAGAACAGATGCCGCCAATACTGCCATCACCATCATTTGTTTTGCTTTCATTTTCGTATCTCCTTGTGGTTGTAATCGGGAATCGTTCCCGTTGCCACAGGATAGAGCAGATACCGTGCCAATCGTATCGTTAAGCGTATCTCATTATTATCACAGATGTTAATGCAAAGAGCCCCAAGAGCGCCGGATGGCGATGGTGCAGATATTGCACCCATGCGGTGCCGATTCTGCACCGTCGCTCAACTGTCTACCACACCATACTCCTTGAGCCGGTACTGCAAGGTGCGCTTCGAGATTCCCAGACGCTCCGCCGCCAGTCGGCGGTTCCCGTCGCACTGTGCCAGCACCTCCAGGATGGCTTCCCGCTCCCGATCCTGCAGGCTGCCGTCCGTTGTGACCGATGGTGGTTTGACCGGCCGGCGGATAAGCTCCGGCAGATCGCTCAGGGTGATCCTGCCGCTGCTCAATATCACGGCCCGCTCGATGACGTTCTGCAACTCCCGGATATTGCCCGGCCAGTCATAGTCGGCGAAGGCGGCATGCACCTCCGGTTCGACAAGAGAAACCGCCCTGCCGATCTGCTGAGCCGCCCGCAATACCAGGTACTCGGTAAGGATCGGAAGCCCGTCACGTCTCTCCCGCAGGGGGGGCAGATGGATCGGAAAGACGTTCAAGCGGTAGTAGAGGTCTTCCCGGAAGCGTCTTTCACGGATCTCGGCCTCCAGGTCCCGGTTGGTTGCCGCGACAATCCTCACATCGGCCCGGAGCTCCCGGCGTCCACCCAGGCGTTCAAAGGTTCTCTCCTGCAAGACACGCAGCAGTTTTGCCTGCAACGCCAGGGGCAGCTCGCCGATCTCGTCCAGAAACAGAGTGCCGCCGGCCGCCAGCTCGAATTTACCGGGACGGGCCTGTGTGGCTCCGGTAAAGGCCCCCTTCTCATGACCGAAAAGTTCACTCTCCATCAGATTTTCAGGGATTGCCGCACAGTTTATGGCGACAAAGACGGCGTCACGGCGTTGGCTTGCAAGATGGATCATCCGGGCCGCCAGTTCCTTGCCGGTGCCGGACTCACCGCTGATCAGGACCGAGGCGGGGGTGGCCGCCACATTCCCGATCAGACGGCGCGCCTCTGCCATCGCCGCACCGGCAAACAGCACCTCTTCAGGCGGCAGTCCGGCCAACTCCCGCTCCTTCAACACGGTCAGGGTCAGCTCCCGGCGCCGGTTTTCCAGGGTCCGGCGAACCAGAGTCCGCAAGGCATCCGGGTCTTTCAGCGGCTTCGTGAGAAAATCGGTTACGCCTTCCTTGAGCGCCGATACGGCCTCTTCCACCGTACCGAAGGCGGTCAGCAGGACGAACGGCGGGGCGATCCCCTCGGCCTTGGCGGAGCGGAACAGCTCCAGCCCCTCCATGCCCGGCAACCGAAGGTCCGAAAGGACCAGGTCAAATGAACGGCGACGCAGGGCCTGCAGGGCCTGCTTGCCGTCCTCCTCCTCGACGATGCCGTACCCTTCATCCTCCAGGATCGCAACCAATAGCGACCGAAAGGTCGGGTCATCCTCAATGACAAGTATCGTGGCCTGATTCGTCATGATCGTTTCCTCTCGCGACAGGGCGGCAGCAGGACGGTAATAATGGCCCCACCCCCGTCGGCGTTGGCGGCGCTGATCCTGCCTCCGCACCCCTCGGCGATCTTGCGGCAGACCGCCAGCCCAAGGCCGCTGCCGCGAGGACGGGTGGTGTAAAAAGGATCAAAGGCCCTTTTCATCGCCTCTTCCGTAAAACCGGCGCCGCTGTCCCGAACCTTCAGCGTGACCATCTGCCGCCCCTCCGTTACCGCTACCCGGACCGTCCCTTCCGACGGGATTGCCTGTACGGCGTTGCTGAAAAGATTGATCAACAGTTGCCGCAGTCTCTCCGGGCGGCAGGCGACCCGCACCCTGGACAGTAGCGACAGCTCCAGTTTTACCGTCTGAATATCCGCACGGTCCGACACCATGCTCCAGGTCGTGTTAAGCAACTCCTCATCCAGGAGGGTGCAGCCGTCGCCGGGGTCATCCTGTCGGGCGTAGTCGAGCAGGTCGTTTACCAAACCCTCCAGCCGGACCGCTTCCTGGGCGATCAATGCGGCAAATCGCCGGGAACGCTCATCGGTTATCCGCTCCCCGAGCAATTGGGCGTACCCCTTGATACCGGCCAGGGGCGTGCGCACCTCGTGGGCCAGTACCGCCCCCAACTCACCCAGCCGGGCCATCTGCTCCTGCCGGGCCATCTGCTCCCGCCGCCTGGCGTCCCGCTTCAGCAGCCGAACCAGCAGAAAACCCAGCACCCAGGCGCCCGCCGTCACCGTCAACAGGATGGTCGCGCCGGTGCGAGCCCGGTCGATGATCTGATCCGCCTGCCATGTGTGCAGCACCAGCCGCAGGACCAGGGTCTCCCCGGGCAGTTTTAGGGGCAGATGGGACTCGTAGGCTTCCTCCCCCGTGCCCAGGCGGATCCGGTTCTCGACAGGCTCGGCGGCAGAGAAGGCGGGAAGATAACGGTTATCCGCTACAATCTCTCCTACCAGCTCGGGGTTCTGGTGAAAGCGGACCCGGCCGGAACGGTCGATCAGGGCAAAATAGGCGATGTCGCGGTAGCGGAAGTCTGATAGGGCTTTAAAGGAGGGGTCACGGGCGGCGAGATTCTCGATCGCCTGCCTCAGGGAGAGGGCCAACCCCTGTAATATGGCCCGTGCCACAGGCCGGGCGCTTAGTTGACTGTTGACGGCAAACCAAAGCAGGAAGGCGGTCATAAGGATACCGCCCATCAGCAGCAGGGTATCCGCTCCGGGTCGTTTCATCTGAAAATGCACGCCTTCCCTACCCAGCCCTTTTCCCCCATCTCCAACCCGGTTTTTCCCTTGCCTGCGCCTTTTAGGACAAGGGGACGGGAGCAAGCAAATGGATTGATAAAACATCGCTTTTTGACGGGAGAAGTATAAGCAGACCGGACTTTTATGTCAATGAGATATTGGCAACGGGGATATGAACCATTTGAAAAACGAAAAATGCGGCTGATGTTCGGCCTTGACATATTATGAGCATATGCTTATTATCAATGCCGTGGAGGATGAGTATGACGAGACCGAAGTGTTGCCGTCAGATCGGCGCCATGCCGGGGAAGACGTGTTTCCAGCCGGAGGGGGCGATGTCTTCGTCCTACGAAGAGGTGCTTTTAACCCTCGACGAATACGAGGCGATCCGCCTGGCCGACCTTGAAGGCTTGTACCAGGAGCAGGCGGCCTCCCGGATGAACATTTCGCGGCAGACCTTCGGCAGGATCATCGAGGCGGCGCGTCGGAAGGTCGCCGATGTCCTCGTCAACGGAAAGGTCCTGAAGATCGAAGGCGGTTCCGTTTCCATGAAGGCGGAAAAACCGGTCCGGTGTCCGCGCTGCCGACGGGCATTCAGCCCCGACTGCGGCAAACGCAATGAAATGAGTTGCCCGCATTGCAGAGAGCATGCGTAAAATCAAACTGTTTTGAAAGGAAGAACATCATGAAAATCGCTTTACCATCACGTCAGAATCGAGTGGACGAGCACTTCGGCCACTGTGAGTACTTCACGGTATTCACCGTCAATGAAAACCATGAAATCCTGTCGGAGGAAACGGTTTCCTCCCCGGCGAATTGCGGCTGCAAATCGAGCATCGCCCAGACGCTTGCGCAGATGGGTGTCAAGATGATGCTGGCCGGGAACATGGGGCAGGGGGCCGTCAATGTCTTGAACGGTTGCGGAATCGATGTGCTGAGGGGCTGCTCGGGCAACGTGAAGGAGGTCGCCGAAGGTTGGCTTGCGGGAAACCTGAAGGATTCGGGAATCGCCTGCGACCTGCACGAGCATGGATGCCATGAAGCCTGATGGATTCCGTGCAAACCGCTGAGAAGCATTTTCGTTCAACAGGATGAGGGATATACAGGAATATAGAGGATCATGAAACAGCCGACCTTGTTTGAAATTTTGAAAACGGCCCTGTATGTCGGCGCTGTCGGCTACGGCGGACCGGCGATCCTGGCGTTGATGAAGAGGGTCATCGTCCATGAAAAAAAGTGGATCTCCGATGAGGAGTTCATGAACGCCTTGAGCCTGTCTCAGATCTTGCCGGGGGCGACGGGAGTCACCCTGCTGGGTTATATCGGCCAGAAGCTGAAGGGAGTGTGGGGCGGCATCCTGATGCCCTTTGCGTTTGCCTTTCCGGCCATGACGGCCATCACCGTCCTGGCCTGGGCCTATTTCTCGTTCGGCGACCTGAAATTTGTTCACTCGATCTTCATGGGCCTCGGGGCGATGGTGGTCGCATTGCTGGTCAACGCGACCCTGATGATGGGAAGATCGGTCTTCCAGGGCATGGACCGCAACGCCTTCAAGGGCATCGTGATTGCGGCGCTTTCATTTTTGGGGATCCTCTATCTGCGCTGGAATGTCGTTTATGTCATCCTCATCTCCGGGGCGCTGGGGGCTTTATTTTTTTACTTCAGCGGAGCGGTCATACAGGAAAAGGCGCCGCAGCGTCCGGGTCCGGCGGTTGACGTCCCGGCGGCGTCCGGGTGGCGAAATCTCCTGCCTCCGGCGGCGCTGGCCGTTTTGCTCGCCCTCACCTTTTGGCTGGTCGACGGGACGTGGACCATTTTTGCGACCTTCTTCAAGATCGGCTCGTTTGCCTTCGGCGGCGGTTTTACCGCTATTCCCATCATTCAGAGCGTCGTCGTCGACGGGATGCACTGGCTCGACCTGAAGGCCTTCCGCGACGGGATCGCCCTGGGACAGATCACGCCGGGGCCGGTCTTCATCACGGCCACCTTTATCGGCTACAAGGTCCAGGGGATCATCGGGGCCGTCATCGCCACCATCGGCATTTTCACCCCTTCGCTCACGGCCATGATGCTGCTCAGCCGGGCCCATGCCAAAATCAAGAATCTCAGGATCGTCAAGGCGGTCATCCGGGGGTTTCTGTCCGGCTTTATCGGGCTTCTCCTCTTTGTCGTCCTGCAATTCGGCGTCCAATCCCTCGTCAACTGGCAGGCATGGGCCGTGTTTGCGGTTTCCGTGATTTATCTGATGGGTTGGAAAAAGGATGTCATCTGGCTGATCCTGGGGACCATCGGCGCTTCACTCCTGGTGTTCCGATGAAAAATGCGGAAAGGCTTTCTCGCAGATATTTGCGTTGATCAACACTTCACATGGCCGATGGCCTCTTCGCGCCGGCCGCCGGAGGGAAGAGGCCACTCGAGATCAACGCGGTAGCGATCCGCGCTTCTTACGGTTTTTCCTCTTTGGGTTTCTCCGTTCTGCCCTCGACCGAGCAGGACTGGCTCATTCAGCCCGGCCCTCCCCGTCTCGGGATGCGCCACCCCAGGAGAAGGTACCAGAGGACCACCGCGATCAGCAATAACCAGACCCAGCTCATTTCAAATTCCCTTCTGTTTCATGTTCTCGTGCATCGGCTCCCGGGCGAGAGGACCCGTCACCATCCTTCTTTCTGCTCTCGACCGAGCAGCCCTGGCGCATTCAGGTCGAGATGCCCAATCGGGGCAACAGCCACCACTGGACGAAAAACCACACCGCGACCACAATCACCAACGTCAGCAGATCGTTCATTGTTACCCTCCTTGGTCTCCCGTTTTTCAGTGAGCATTCAAGTCCTACTATCCGGTTATCCGGGAAGGTTCCGGTCGATGAACGCCGCAAGTTTGTCCTTTGTCGTGAGGCCGACGAGGGTTTCCCGGACTTTTCCTTCCCGGATGAAAAGCAGCGTCGGTATGCTCCGGACCCCATAATTCGCAGCGGTTTGAGGGGACTCATCCACATTCACCTTGATCACTTTCACCCGGCCGTCGTACTCTTTGCCGATTTCTTCCAGAATCGGTGCATTCCGCTATTTGCGTATAGCCATACTCCCGGTTACGGCTGCACCATACCCCCGGTTGATGGGTTGTCATTGATCCAAATCAACGACGGAATGGAACTTTCAGAAAATACGTGATACTTTTATACCATACGGGCAAGAATTCGAAACTGTTCTATTAGGGATGGGACTCATGAAACCGGAAATGAATACGGTTCCCCGCTGGATGAAAGCCGCGCTTGCATTGGCGCTCCTGGCCCTCTTGGCCGGCGCCGTTTGGTTCTACCGCATCCAGGAGCGGGCGGTGCGGCAGAATGTCGAGGAGCGTCTGGCGTCCATCGCCCGGCTCAAGGCGGATCATATCGCAACCTGGCGGAGAGAGCGGCTGTCCGACGCCGCCGTCTTGATGGAAAGCCCCTTCCTTCACCAGGGCGTGGCGCGCTTCCTGTCCGATCCGCGTAGCGAGTATGCCGAGGAACTTCGCGTCCGATTCCGCAGTTTACAGGCGCACTACAATTACGCCGACGTGCTGCTGGCAGACCCGGAGGGGAGGGTTCGCCTTGAGCATGAGCGGCCGCATGGAGGCCCATAGCGGATACGCGTCGGCCCTGGCCGTTGCCCTGCGCGACCGCAAACCCGTACTCACCGACCTGCACGCCGAGGCGCAACACCCGACGCCCCATATCTCCGCGGTGGCGCCGTTCTTCGTCGGCAACGGGCAAACCCAAAGACCGCTCGGCGCGATCATCCTGGTCAGCGACGCCTCACTCTTCCTCTATCCCCTGATCCAGTCCTGGCCGATACCGAGCCGGACTGAGGAAACACTGTTGGTCCGGCGCGACGGCAACGATGCGCTCTTCCTCAACGACCTGCGCCATCAGCCCGACACGGCGCTTAAACTCCGCATCCCCCTGAGCCGGACCGACATCCCTGCGGTCATGGCCGTACTGGGCAAGGAGGGCCTTGTCGAGAGCAGGGATTATCGAGGCGTCGAGGTGGTGTCGGTCGTTCTGCCGATCCCGGATTCGCCCTGGTTCATGGTGGCCAAGATGGACGCGGGCGAGGCCTTTGCCGAGTGGCGCTTCCGCTCGGTCCTGATCCTGGCGCTGCTCGCGGTTCTAATAGGTGGGCTCGGCGGGATCGGGATTATCGCTTGGCAGCGTGGGAAAAAGAGATACTACCAGGCGCTGTTCCGGTCCGAGGCCGCGCTGCGCGCAAGCGTCGAGCGTCACAGCGTCACCTTGCGCGCCTTGGGCGACGGCGTCATCGCCGCCGACGCCCAAGGCCGGGTGGAGTTCCTCAATCCCGCGGCCGAGGCGCTGACGGGCTGGGACAATGAGGAGGCGCGAGGAAGACAGCTGGAAGAGGTCTTCCGGATCGTCTCCGAAGAGACGCGGGAGAAGGTGGATGACCCGGTGGCGAAGGTGTTGCGGGATGGGCTGGTCGCCTCTTTGGCCAACCACACCCTGCTCATCGCGAAGGACGGGATCGAGCGTCCCATCGCCGACAGCGGCGCGCCGATCCGTAATGAACAGGGTGCCATCACGGGCGCGGTGCTGGTCTTCCGCGACCAGAGCGAGGAACGCCGAGCGCAACGATTGATCCGGGCGCGGATGGCCCTGCTGGAGTACGCAACCGCCCACACCTTGGATGAGTTTCTGACCAAAGCCCTGGATGAAACCGGCGCGCTGGCGGAGAGCCCTATCGGTTTTTACCACTTTGTGGATGCCGACCGGAAGACCCTCTCCCTGCAGCAGTGGTCCACCCGCACCCTCAAAGAGTTCTGCCGGGCAGAGGGCAAAGGAATGCATTACGGCATCGACCTGGCCGGGGTCTGGGCGAACTGCGTGCGTGAGGTAAGGCCGGTTGTCCACAATGATTACGCGTCGATGCCGAACAAGAAGGGGATGCCCCAGGGCCACGCCGCGGTGGTCCGTGAACTGGTGGTTCCCGTGATGCGCGAAGGCAGGGTGGTCGCCATTCTGGGCGTAGGTAACAAGCCGGTTGACTACACGGAAAAAGACGTGGAGACCGTCGCCTACCTTGCCGATGTGACCTGGCATATCGTCGAGCAGAAGCGCGTGGAAGAGGCGCTTGAAGAAGAACGCAGACGGCTCCAGCAGGCATTGGATGAGGTTAAGACGTTGCGCGGTATCGTGCCAATCTGTGCAAACTGTAAGAAGATCCGCGACGATAAGGGTTACTGGAACCAAGTGGAGCAGTTTGTCAGCGACCACACCGAAGCCGAGTTTAGCCATGGGATTTGTCCTGATTGCGCGCAAGAATTGTATCCGGAATTATATGAAAAGGGGCATTAATCAAGCGTGTGTTGCCGCTTCCTCGTGGCGTTGACAACCGCTTTGCACTGACTCGAAATACCGGCCATGCCTTTTCCGGCACAGCGGCAGATGGTTTCTTGATCTGGATAACGATGAGAGTCTTACTGGTCGAAGATGACGTCAAGATCGCCTCTTTCATCGTCAAGGGGTTGAGATCGGCGGGGTATGCCGTGGACCACGCCCCGGACGGCGAGGAAGGTCTCCGCCTCGCCCTGACGGAACCTTACGATGCGGCCGTCATCGATCTCATGCTGCCCCGGAGGAACGGCTTGGCGCTGATCAAAGAGATGCGCGCCGAAAAGGTGAACACCCCCGTCCTGATTCTGAGCGCGAAGGGTTCGGTGGACGACCGGGTGAAGGGGCTGGAGACCGGGGGAGACGATTATCTTACGAAACCGTTTGCCTTCTCCGAACTTCTGGCCCGTGTGCAGGCCCTGATCCGCAGGGCGGGCGGCATTTCCGATCCGACCCGGCTGAGCGTCGGGGATCTGTCCGTCAATCTCCTCACCCGGGAGGTCACACGGGGAGGAAAACGCATCGACCTGCAACCCCGGGAGTTTTCGCTGCTCGAATACCTGATGCGCAATGCCGGGAGGATCGTTTCCAAGACGATGATCATGGAACACGTGTGGGACTACCATTTCGATCCCCAGACCAATGTGGTGGAGGCCAGAATCAGCAGGTTGCGGGACAAGATCGACAGAGACGCCGATCAAAAACTGATCCATACCGTTCGGGGAGTGGGATATGTCCTTAAAGAAACCCGGTCGCTTCCGGAATAGCCTCACCTTCCGCCTGACCCTGTGGTACGCCGGCATCTTCGCGGTCTCCTCCTTTGTCGCCTTTTTCCTCTTTTACACGCTCATCACCTCCGTGATCCAGGAAAAAACGGATCAGGAGCTGTCGAATCAGGCAGGGCAGTTCTCGGCGGTTTTGCGGGAACGCGGGATCGGGGCGGTCGAAAACTTCGCCCTCTTCGAAGCCCAGGCGGCCGGGGAGAAAAAGGTCTTTTTCCGCCTTCTCTATCCGACCGGCCAGGCCTTTTCCTCGTCCAACATGGCCTACTGGGAGGACATCGCCATCCGCAAGGAGGCGATCGGGCAACTGCTCGGCGGCGCCGGACGGGTGATCGAAACGGTCATCCTGACGACCCGCAAGGATCAGGTGCGCATCCTCTACGCCATGATCGGCCCCGGCGTCATTCTTCAGGTCGGCCAGTCCATGGAAAACTACGCGCGCATCATCGACGCCTTCCGGGGGATTTTTCTCGTCACGATGGCCCTGCTCATCGGCCTGGCGACGGGGGTCGGCTGGTTCATGGCCCGCCGGGCGGTTTCGGGCGTCGAGGCGATCACCAGAACCGCGCAGGGCATCTCCGGGGGTACCCTCGAAAAGAGGGTCCCCGTGAAGGACCGGGGCGACGAGATCGATCAACTGGCGATGACCTTCAATCAGATGCTGGACCGCATCCAGTCGCTGGTCACCGAGATCCGGCAGATGGGAGACGACATCGCCCATGACCTGAAGAGCCCGCTCACCCGGATCCGGGGCATGGCGGAGATCGCGCTGACCACGGGCAAATCCCTGGCCGAGTACGAAGCGATGGCGGCAAGCGCCATCGAGGAGTGCGACCGACTCCTTTCGTATCATCAACACCATGCTGATGATCTCGAAGACGGAGGCGGGCGTGGAGAAACCCTCCCGCGAAAAGATCGATCTGGCGAATCTTGTCCGGGAGGCCTGCGAACTTTTCGGGACGACGGCCGAAGACAGGGGCTTGACCCTGTCCTGCAATGTTCCGGAGAGATGCGTCATCGCGGGAGACGCCCGGATGATCCAGCGCCTGCTCTCGAATCTCCTGGACAATGCGATCAAGTACACCTCCGCGGGGGGAAGGGTGGAGGTCTCGCTTTCGGAAATCGAAGGACGGGGCGCAACCCTCACGGTCAAAGACACGGGGGTCGGCATTTCCGCCGGGGATCTGCCCCGCATTTTCGAGCGCTTCTACCGGGGAGACCGGAGCCGCTCCGAGTCCGGAACCGGCCTGGGGCTCAGCCTGGCCAGGGCCATCGCCCGCGCCCACGGCGGGGATATCACGGTGGAGAGCCGCCTCGACGAGGGGAGCGTCTTTACCGTAACCCTCCCGTCTTCGGGAAAAGACTGCGCCTCCGCTTAAAACCTTCCTTTCACCCCCGAATGGAGCGCACCTTCGATGCACTGCCCCAACATGACCAAACGGTAATCTTCCGATCATCCTCCCGTTAAGTTCGATCCTTATAATGGGTCTCAAAGAGGGGCTGTCATCAGCCCATGATCGCAACAAGGAGGATAAGTCATGAAACCGAGAAGAAATTTCAAGATGTATATCCTAACCAAACGGTAATCTTCCGATCATCCTCCCGTTAAGTTCGATCCTTATAATGGGTCTCAAAGAGGGGCTGTCATCAGCCCATGATCGACAACAAGGAGGATAAGTCATGAAACCGAAGAAAAATATAAAGATCGTATTGATCGCCCTGCTTTTGGCAGGCGCGGTCGCCGGATTCGGTTACGGGATGACCGCGACCGCAAAAACCGGAGAGGCGCAGGCCGCCGCAACGGCGGCGGTTTCCGCCGGATCGCCCATGGTGCCGGGCAATTTCAGCGACCTGGCCGAAAAGGTGCGGACCGGCGTGGTCAACATTCAGGTCAGCAAAAAGGTGAAGAACGTCGGATTTGAAAGATTCGCAGGGGAAACCCCTTCGGAGACCGGAATCCCTTCGGGGACTTCTTCGGACCTTTCGAGGGCAACCAGCCCGAGAGGAAACAGCAAGGAGTGGGCTCCGGATTCATCATGAGCAAGGAAGGATATATCCTGACCAACAACCATGTGGTCGAGGATGCGGACCAGATCAAGGTCAAGCTGGCCGACGGAAAAGAGTTCGATGGGAAGATCGTAGGCCGGGATCCCAAGACCGATCTTGCCCTCGTCAAGATCGCGGGGGATTCGGACCTTCAACCCCTCAAACTGGGAAATTCGGATGATTTGAAGGTGGGCAACTGGGTGGTGGCCGTCGGAAGTCCCTTCGGACTGGAACAGACGGTGACCGCGGGAATCGTCAGCGCCAAGGGCAGGGTGATCGGCTCCGGTCCCTATGACAATTTCATCCAGACCGACGCCTCCATCAACCCCGGCAACAGCGGCGGCCCCCTGATCAACCTGCAGGGGGAGGTCGTGGGCATCAACACGGCCATCATCGCCTCCGGCCAGGGGATCGGGTTTGCGATCCCGATCAACATGGCCAAGGAGATCGCCCCCCAGCTTCAGAAGCGGGGACACGTCACCCGGGGATTGCTGGGCGTCGAACATCCAGGATGTGACCCCGGAACTGGCCAAGTCGCTCGGCCTCAAGGAAAGCAAAGGCGCCCTCGTCTCTCAGGTGGTTCCGGGCGGACCGGCCGACAAGGCGGGGATCGAGCAGGGGGATGTCATCGTGAACTTCGACGGCCGGACGGTCGGCGATTCGAAGGATCTTCCCCGGATCGTCGCCTCGACGCCGGTGGGAAAAACCGTCACGGTGAAGCTGCTCCGGGACGGGAAAGAGGTCGAGCGCCAGGCAAAGGTCGGCGAAATGGAGGAGGAGAACACATCCGAAGCGGCGAAAAGCCCCATCCACCCCTCCCTGGGGGTTACGGTGCAGAATCTGACGCCGCAGATTGCACGGGAACTCGGCCTGAAGAAAAGCGCCGGCGTGGTCGTGACCGGGGTTGAGCCCGGCAGCCCGGCGGCGGAAGCCATGATCCAGGTCGGCGACGTCATTCAGGCAGTCAACCGGAAACCGGTCAAGAATGTGGATGATTTCGTGAAGATCGTCGAGAAAGCCAAGGGCGGCGGGAGTCTCCTGCTGCTTGTCCAGCGGGGGGCAAACAGCCTGTTTGCGGCTGTAACGCCCAGGTAAGAGAACCATTTCAGCGCCGGGTTGACGGGAAACCTTCCGCCGACCCGGCGCTTTCTCGGAAATGGCAGTTTATCTTCAGGCAGCCATGGATCCGATTTCTTGTTTACGGACTTTTCTTTCTCTTGAACAATTCTTATCGGTACATAACGTTTTTTATGAACGCTGACCAACCTGAAACCTATGCCGCGGCTGCGGGAACGAGCCGTTTGAAAGCATCGCATGATAAAAATAAGCGGCCGGCCTGATTGACATCCCGGACTGCTTCTCCTATATTATAATGTCAGAACTGAAAGACAAGGAGCCGGATCTATGAATATGGGACCTGAACTTCGACTCTACACGCGAATCGGCTGAGCGACCTGCGCCGCGGCGAAAGAGTTTCTTTCGCGACACCATATCGAGTATCTCTCGAGGGACGTCCTCGCTGATCCCGAGGCCAAGGCGGAGTGGCAGGCCCTCGGCCTGGAGACGCTGCCCTGCGCCGTTCAGGGGGAACGCCACGTCCTGATCCTGCATACCGATCAGTTGCGGGCCTTTCTGGGCCTTCAGGCCTCGGAAGCCCTGGCTTCGTACCGGGAGCTTACGGGCGCCATGAATCGGATCCTTACGGCAGTGGAACAAGCCGTGCTTCAGGTTCCCTCCGAACGGCTGTCGGACCCCACGCCCAATCGGGGCCGGGATCTGCGGGAGTTGGTCTTCAATATCCACGATCGCATCCCGCCGATGGCCGATTCCCTGGACTCGGGGGTCTATCAATGGAAGCACGGGGACGATTACGGCCGCAGCCGCCGTTTCCTCACATGCGGAGGAACTGGGCCGGTTCTGTTCGGAAGTGAGAACCGCCTGGTTTCAGCGCGCCGCTCTGGTGGACGACGATGCGGCCTACGAGATGGTACAGACCCATCGCGGCCCGGTCACCCATCTCCAGCTGCTGGAATCGCAGGCCTTCCATGCGGCCCAGCATCTTCGCCAGATCTATGTGTTCATGCGGCAGATCGGGATCACGCCCGCCCGGGAACTGACCGCGGCGGAGATGGCGCCGGTCATCCTGGGCGAGCAGGTTTTTTAGGAGGATGCCTTCATGACCAAAATTATCGTGGCATTGGATGGTGTCACCTTCAATCAGGCGATGGAAACGGGAATTCTCTCCGCACTTTCCAAGGCCCGTGAAAAAGGGATGATCTGGGGGATCAAGGTCAATGACATGCTCTACACCGGGGACGCGACCAAGATCATCTCCTCTCTGAAGGACGATTTCAAACTGGGGATCATGGTGGACGTCAAACTGCACGACATCCCTTCCACCATGGAAAACAGCATCGGCAAGCTGGTCGCGGCGGGGGCCAATATCGTGACGATCCACTGCTCGTCGAATTATCGGCCGAAGAATACGGGCCTTCTCAAATATATCGCCGGGGTGACGGCGCTGACCTCTTTTACGGACCTCGAAATCAAGTGGATTTACGACAAGACCCATGAAGAAATCGTCCGGGCCTTTTCGGATATCGCCCTGATGAACAGCTATGAATATATCATGGGTTCCGTGAAGGAGATGAACTACATCCAGGACAACCCCTTGAAGAAGATCTGCACGGGGATCAGGCCGTCCTGGTACCCCGAGCGGCACGATCAGGTCCGAATCGCCTCCGTGAAGGAAGCCCTGCGGACAGAGGCCGACTTCATCGTGATCGGCCGCCCGATCACGACGGCCGGTAATATCAAAGAAGCGATCGAACGGATCTATTCGGAACTTCAGTAGAAGAAAGGAGATGCATCATGAATGTTTTAATCGTCTACTATTCCATGTACGGCCACATCTACCGGATGGCGGAAGCCGTAAAGGAAGGCGCCGGCAGTGTGAAAGGCGCCGACGTCACGCTCTGCCGCGTCCCGGAAACCCTCCCGGACGAAGTTCTGAAAAAAATGGGCGCCCTGGAAACGCAAAAAGCCCTGGCCCATATTCCCGTTTGTAAGGTGGACGATTTGGCCGCGGCGGACGCGATCATCTTCGGCGCTCCTACCCGCTTCGGCAACATGTGCGGCCAAATGCGCCAGTTTCTCGATGCCACCGGCGGACTTTGGGCCAAAAATGCCCTTGTCGGCAAAGTGGGCAGCGTTTTCACCAGCAGCGCCACCCAGCATGGCGGCCAGGAATCGACGATTCTCTCCTTCCATGTTACACTCCTGCACCATGGGAATGGTGATCGTCGGTCTTCCCTATGCCTTTACGGGGCAGATGCGCATCGATGAGATCACGGGGGGATCGCCCTACGGGGCTTCCACGATCGCCGGAGGCGACGGCAGCCGGATGCCGAGTGAAAACGAACTTGCTGCGGCACGCTACCAGGGGAAGCACGTTGCGGAGATCGCTGCCAAATTGTTCCGGTAAGGGCGGAGGCCCGATCGATCTTGGAAGGATATCTCGTTGTAAGGAAAAGGGAGGGTTCCAAAGACGAAGAATCCGCAATGGGGCGACATTGATTCTTCTTGGGAGCCGGGCAGTAAACATCTTTTTTAAAAGGAGGAAAGAAAATGTATCAGAAAGTCTTGGTTCCACTGGATGGTTCGGATCTGGCCGAGTGTGCCCTGTCGCATGTCAAATCGCTTATCGAGGACGGATCGGTCGGAGAGGTAACCCTTCTGAATATCGTCTGGTTTGAACTCCCCCGGATCGATGAGTATCCCCAACGCATCGATATCAATGCGATCAGGGAACCCCTCTTCGCCGCGTCCAAAAAGTATCTGGCCGAGGTGGAATCCCGGTTGAGTTCCAAAGGGATCAAGGTAAAAACAGAGTCCATTGAGGCCAGCAGGCCCGCCGACGCCATCATGGACTATGCCCAGAAAAAAGGGATGGAGTTGATCGTCATGTCGACCCATGGTTATACCGGATTGAAGAAGCTGATGCTGGGGAGTGTGGCGTTCGGCGTCCTGAACGGATCCCATGTCCCCGTGCTTTTAATCAGACCCGAAGCGTGCCGGATATAGAAGACGCTGGAGGGTGGAAGGCCTGATTTCCCCAAAATGTTTGGACAGGCACGAAGTAATAAAAGGAGACATGACCATGATGCCGATTGGTCCGTTGATGATCGAACACCGGCTCATAGAAAGAGTGATCAAGGTTCTCCCGGAGATGTCGAAGCGGATGACCGAAAGAGGCGAAATAGAGCCGAATCTGATCGATACGACCGTGGATTTCATCAGGATGTATGCCGACAGAACCCATCATGGAAAGGAAGAAGAAATCCTTTTCAGGGATCTATCAAAGAGAAATCTTACGGAAGAAGACCAACGCCTCATGAAGGCATTGGTCGACGACCACGTCTATGCGAGACAGTCCGTGAGGGAATTGGTGGCTGCAAAGGAGAGTTATCTAAAGGGGGACAAGGGAGCTCTTGCAACCATAGGGAACAAGATGGAAGGATTGTTCAACTTGTACCCGGAACACATCAGAAAAGAGGACAGGGTCTTCTTTCCTGCTTCAATGAAATACTTCAGCCGGGAGGAACAGGAGGCCATGCTCAAAGAGATGTGGGAGTTTGACCGGGGCATGATCCACGAGAAGTATAAAATGGTTGCCGCGATACTGGAAGGCATAGGCAAATAGACCGGTGTTCGGAAGCCGGGGCAGGGTGCGGTGACGTGAAGCCATATCCTCGATGAAATGCTTGATACCAGGGTAGGGATCACGTATAGTCATGTGCAGAGAATGACTACCCTGCAATCGATCAGGAGGGCCGCCGGCGCCATGTCCGACACCGTACTGCGCACCATTGAGCTGACGAAGCGCTACAAAAACCGATTGGCCGTGGATCATCTGAACATCGAGGTCCGGCGGGGCGATGTCTTTGGCTTTCTCGGTCCCAACGGCGCAGGCAAAAGCACCACCATCCGGATGATTCTGCATCTCGTCTTCCCTTCGGAAGGGGACGTGGAGATCTTCGGGGCGTCTCTCAAAAAGGCCAGACACAAGGCCCTGGCGAAGGTGGGGGCGGTGGTCGAAAAGCCGGCGTTTTACAATCACCTCTCCGCCCTGCGCAACCTGGAGATCCTGGGGGGGCTGCAGAAGCCCGTGTCCCGCCGTCGGATCATGGAGCAGCTGGAGCAGGTCGGGTTGGCCGACCGGGCCAAGGATCCGGTGAAGACCTATTCCCACGGGATGAACCAGCGCCTCGGCCTGGCCCTGATCCTGCTGAACGAACCGGAGCTGGTGATCCTCGATGAGCCGACGACCGGTCTCGATCCGCAGGGGATGAAGGAGGTGCGGGAGCTTATCCAGGAACTTGCCCGCGAACGCGGAGTGACCATTTTTCTCTCCTCCCACCTTCTCTACGAAGTGGAGTTGATCGCGACCCGGATGGCGATCATCCACCAGGGCAAACTCCGCGTGGAGGGGAGCGTCCAGGACCTCCTGAAAAAGGGGCAGTCGTCCGTTCTGGTGAAGACGGACCGTCCGGAAGAGGCCCTGCAGTTTCTCAAAACAAACGAATCCTACCGGTCCGCGACAATCCACAGCGACGGCATCAACGTGGAGCTCGATCTGGAGCGTATCCCGGAGCTCAACAGGCAACTGGTCAATGCCGGCTTCAACGTGAACGCCCTCATTCCCCAACGGACGCTGGAAACTTATTTCCTGAACCTGATCGAAGGGCGTGAGCCGTGAGGATTTCATCGATGGCAGGAAATGGGGGAACGGAAACGCCATGATGCATCTCGTCTGGTTCGAACTGGTCAAGACCTTTACCCGCTGGCGCACCTATATCGGGTTCATCGCCTTCGGCCTGATCGTTCCCCTGGTGGTGGCGGGCCTGAAGCTGGGCGGGAAGCACTCCTTTGAACGCCATCTGCTTTCCCTGCTGCAGAACGACTTCGTGATCGGCGGGAATGTCCTGAACGGCTGGTTTTTCGGCTTTTTCTTCATGGGCGCCCTCTGGGTGCATATCCCGATCGTCCTGACCATCGTGGCCGGAGACCAGATCGCCGGGGAGGGAAATGCCGGCACCTTCCGTTTCCTGCTCACGCACGCGGTCTCCAGAACCAGGATCATCACGGCCAAGTTCATCGTCACCCTGATCTATACGGCGCTCATGGTCCTTTTCATCGGCGGCCTGACGCTCGGCCTCTCTCTTTGGGCCTTCGGCAGCGGCGATCTGCTGGTCATCCGCCGGGGAATCCTCGTCATCCCGGAAGCCCAACTGCCCTATCACTTCCTGATGGCCTACGGTCTGGCCACCCTGGCGATGTTCGTCGTCTCCTCCCTCTGCTTTCTCTTTTCGGCATTGACCGACAACTCCATCGGTCCGATCATTGCCACGATGGCGGTCATTATCGTCAGCATCATCATCATCAGCCTGCCTTTCGAGCTGTTCCAGGCGATCCGTCCCTATCTGTTCGTCAATTACTTCGATGCCTGGCAGAAGGTGTTCGACGATCCGATTCCCTGGGACGTCATCCGGAACAATGTCATCATCCTGACCGGCTTCATCTTCGCCTTTTTCCTGGCGGCGATGGTCTATTTCTCCAGAAAGGACATTCTTTCGTAAATGAACTCCCCCATAAAATACAGGGTTTTAAAGTTTCTTCTGCTGCTGCTCCTTATTGCCCCGGCACTGGCGTCGGCGCAGGAAAGACCCGGCGCGAAGCAAGGGCCGGATCCCCGGCAGGTCTTTACCGAGCTGATCAAGCCTTATCGGGACTTGAACGACTATACCGTCAAGATTCACGCGAAGGTGAACATGCCGACCATCCGGATCCCGGATTTCAGCGCCATCCTCTACTTCAAGAAACCCGACAAGTTCCATGTCGAAACGAAGAGTTTTGCACCGATCCCCCGCGACAGCGGCGTGTTCAACCCTTTCCAGTTCGATCCCGAAAAGAATCTGATCACCTACCAACGGACCGAGACTCTAAACGGGACTCTGACGGACGTGTTTAAGGTGGAACCCCTCGAAGCCAAGGCCCTTGTCAGGTATTACCATGTCTGGGTCGGGGGAAACCCGGGGCAGATCCTGCAGGTGGAAAGCCTCTCCGTCAAAGGGACAAAAGGGCTGGTGAAGCCGACTTACAGGAGTGTCGAGCAGGGTCTTGAGAAATGGCTGCTGCCGGAAAAGGTCCACGTCCATCTCACCTTTCCCGAAGGGATGCATAATGCCGATGCCTCATCGTTTACCACAAGAGACAATCCCGTTTCCTCGGGCATGCGCAGACTCGACGACGTGTCGGGGGAAGGGGACATCTCTCTTTCTTACAGCGATTGGCAGATCAATACCGGACTCGATGACCGCCTGTTTCAAAAAGATAAAAAATGACAATTTCGTAATAAGTAAGATTTCCCTCCCCGGGGGCGGTGATTAAGGAGAGGGATGGTTGCTTAGATTTTTTACGGTGCATCAAAATAATCCTATCCCAATTTCCTTTGAGGAGGCCCCTACGGCAGGAGACACCATCCCCGACTTGACCACCGGAAGCCTGTGGCGCAACATCTGGCAGCTCTCGTGGCCGATGCTGCTCATCATGATCTTCAATTTCCTCGTGGGCTTCGTCGACGTCTACGTGGCGGGATTCATCAGCCCCGAGGTCCAGGCGGCCGTCGGTTATGTGAGTCTTCTCTATTTCTTTGTCATCATCATCGCCAATGCGATCAGCATCGGGACCGTGGCCCTGGTCTCGCGGGCCATCGGCGGCGGGGACTTCAAGCGGGCTTTGGAAGTGGCCAGGCAATCCCTGATTTTCGGATGTCTGGTCGCCGCCGTTCTCACCCTGGTCGGCATTTTCTTCTCCCGTGAGATCGTCGCCGCGGCGGGATTCCCGGAGAAGATCCGCGAGATCTCCGAAACGCTGCTCCGGATATTCTCGATCGCCCTGGGGGCGAACTATCTGCTCATCATCTCCAGTTCCCTGTTCCGCGCGAGCGGCGACATACTGCACCCCCTCTTCACCATGTTCGTCGTGAGCGCCGTCAACATCCTCGGGGAATTCGTCCTGGTCTTCGGCTGGTTCTCCTTTCCCAGGATGGGATACGCCGGGATCGGCGTCGCGACGGCGGTGGCGGTGACTCTCGGCATGGGGATCAATCTCATTCTCTTCTTCAGGACCCGGTGGCGGTCCATCTACAAGGGATCTTGGGCTCTCTCCCTTGAAACGATGAAAACGCTTCTCGACATCAGCTGGCCGGCGGCCATGCTCCAGATCGCCTGGAACTCCGGAACGATCATCCTGTACAACCTCCTCGGCCGGCTGGGAGAGGAGAGCATCACCGCCATGGCGGCCATCTCCAACGGCCTGAGGATCGAGGCCCTCATCTTTCTGCCGGCCTTCGCCCTCAACATGTCCGCATCGGTCCTCATCGGCCAGAACCTGGGGGCGGGAAATCCTGAACGGGCGGAACGGGGGGTATGGCGGATCGCCGCAGCGGGCATTGTCACCCTCAGCGCCTTGGCCCTCGTGGTCTTCCTCCAGGCGGAGGCCTTCGCCGCCCTCGTGGCCAAAGACCCGGCGGTTCTGGCGGAGACGGCCCGCTACCTGCGAATCAACATGATCGCCCAGCCTTTCATCGCGCTCAGCCTGTCGGTCAGCGGCGGGCTCCACGGGGCCGGAGACACAAAGGGAACCATGTGGGTGATCATCATCGCCATGTGGCTGATCCGTCTTCCCCTCACATATGCCCTTGCCTTCCCCCTGGGTTATGGTGCGACGGGGGTCTGGTGGGCGATGGTGATCTCCATGGTCTGTCAGAGCGTCCTCATGGCGGGGCGGTTCCATGCGGGAAAATGGAAGCATTTGAAGCTGGAGTAGGATAAAAGGAGGTGAATCGACATGCTGAGACTCTTCAATTCCCTGGGAAAGAAGATGGAGGTCTTTCAGCCTGTCAACGAGAAGGTCGTGACCCTCTTCACCTGCGGACCTTCGATCTATCAGCGGGCCCATATCGGAAATTTCAGGACCTTCCTGTTCGAGGACATCCTGGTCCGCTATCTGGAATACCTGGGCTGGCGGGTCGAGCGGGGGATGAACTTCACCGACATCGAAGACAAGGCGATCAAGGAAGCGCATAAAAAAGGCGTCTCCGTCGAGAAGCTCACCAAGGAGAACATCGACGAATTCCTCCGCGAGATGAACCTTCTGCGAATCAAGACCCCCGACTATCTGCCCCGGGCCTCGGATCTATGTCGAAGAGGCGGCCGCGATGATCGAGCGCCTCCTGGAACTCAAGATCGCCTATCGACACGGGGACAACATCTACTTCGATCCTCTGAAGTTTCCCGGTTTCGGGAAGCTCTACGGGCTCGACATGAGCAGATGGCCGACCAGAAAGAAGCGCTTTCACCGCGACACCTACCCCGGCATCCAGTGGAACCTCGGCGACTTCATCCTCTGGCACGGCTATCGCGAAGGGGACACGGTTTTCTGGGATACCGCCATCGGACGGGGCAGACCCTCCTGGAACATCCAGGACCCGAGCATGGTCGCCAGCCACTTTCAGGAGACCCTCTCCATCTACTGCGGCGGCATCGACAACCTCTACCGCCACCATGACTACTCCCTGGCCATCCTCGAATCGCTCCGGCCCTATCCCATGGCCCGGTTCTGGCTTCACGGCCACCATCTTCTCGTCGGGGGCAGGAAGATGTCCAAGAGCCGGGGCACCGTTTACTACACCAGATGACCTCCTCGATCAGGGATACACCGCCGCCGAGATCCGTTTTTTCCTCATCTACGGCCATTACCGGGAAAAGCTCTCCTTCTCGGACAAGGAGCATGAAGTCGGCGGCGGAAAAGCTGAGGCGCCTCCGGGGGCAGGTCCGCGAGATTGAGAGGAGGGCGGAAGGGTCGGCGCCGCTGGAGGATGACCGGGCGCGGGGGATCAGGGAAGCTTTCCGGGGTCACATGGACGAGGATCTGGAGGTGCGTAACGCCTTCGACGGCCTTTCCCGGGAATTGGAGGCGGTGAACACCCGGTGATTTAAAACCGGCGGCGCCGCCGCCATTATCGCGGTCCTTCGGGAGATCGACAGGGTCCTGAATGTGATCTTTTAGTTCACATCATGCGGAATACGGATTACAGACTCCACGAGCCACGTTTCCAGTTTCAATGCCGCCAGACGACTGGTTGATGTCCAGGATCACGAAGATCAGCGCCCCGCTCAGGCAGAGCATACAGAGGATGAACAGCGAGCCGATCAGCCACGCCGCCTCCAGTTGCCACAGTGCTGTGAGGAAAATCACGATGATCAGTATTGCGGCGGCAAGCGCACTCATCGACGACAGCAGGATCGCCATCCGGATGAGGCGGGCGCGTCGAAAGAGAATAGTGAGCTGCGCCGATATCTTGGCAGTGCTTGTTTTCAGTAACGGTCGGAAGTTCGGCGGTAAGGATTCTCACCCGGTCGATGGTCCTGCCGAGACGGTTCGTCGTGGTCAACAGGATCAGACCGAGGCCGGAGATCAGGATCATGGGACCGATCGCCGTCTGGAGCACCGGGATCATTTGCGCAACCAATGGTATATTCATAAACACTCCTTCAGTGATGTTCAGACACCATGTCGATCATGTGCCTCTTGATCTTGTGATGCCTGAGGGAAGGATCACGTGCGAGGACAAAGAATCATTATTCAGTCATTTTGTCAATGATTTTAGGAAGGATTGTTCTTGCCATCCGTGCGGCTTGATGTTATTTTTCTCCAACGTTCATGGACCGGGTGAGCGACCAGATCGATCGACAGGAGGTGGGAATCATGTTGCAGTTTGAATTGAGTCCACAGCAAAAAGAATTGCAGGCAAAGGTTCGTGACTTCGCGATCAGGGAAATCCTGCCGGCGGTATGGCATTATGAGGAAAAGGATGAAATTCCCCTTTTTCTGCTGCAAAAGGCATTCGATGCCGGTTTCATGAACAGCGACATCCCGGTGAAATATGGCGGCAAGGGGCTCGGCCTCATGGATGGCGCCATTCTCACGGAAGAAATTTCCGCGGTATGCCCCGGCGTGGCGACATCGATATTCGACAATTCTCTCGGCATGGCGCCGGTCATCCTTTCAGACAATGATCCGCTTAAAGAAAAAGTTCTTCCGATCATCGCCCGTGAATTCAAACGTATTTGTTTTGCCACATCAGAGCCGGGTATGGGTTCCGATGTGGCCGGGATGCGCTGCAAAGCCGAGAAGACGGGGGACGATTACCTCCTGAACGGGACAAAGTACTGGATCACCAATGCCGGTGTGGCGGATTACATGGCTGTTTTTGCGACAATCGATCCGGAAAAGCAGCATGAGGGCATCGGCGCGTTCCTGGTTGAAAAGGATTGGGAAGGGGTCTTTGTCGGCAAACCCATACCGAAACTCGGGCAGCGATGTTCCAATACGGCGGGGCTCAATTTTAAGAACGTCCGGGTCCCGAAAGAGAACGTCATCGCGGAACCCGGGAAAGGTTTTGTTCTCGCAATGAAAACCTTTTCCCGGACCAGACCCATCATCGGCGCCTTTGCCGTAGGAGCCGCCCGTTCGGCAATGGAATATGCCATCGATTATGCCAAGAAAAGAAAGGCCTTCGGGACAAGGCTTTCAAACTTTGAAGCCATCCAGTTCAAGCTGGCGGAAATGTATCAAAAAGTGGAGACCTCCCGTCTTCTGGTATGGAAAGGGGCATGGGAAGCGGACAACGGGATCGATCCCACGATCAGCGCCTCAATCGCAAAATTCTATGCCACTGAAGCGGCCATGGAAGTGGTCAACGAGGCCCTGCAGATTTTCGGCGGCTACGGATACACCAAAATGTTTCCCATCGAAAAATTACTGAGGGACATAAGGCTTTTCAGCATATACGAAGGGACCAGCGAGGTGCAGAGGCTCATTGTTTCCGGTCATGTCTTGAATAATTACAAACCGGTCATGCCCCCCTTGGAGGATCTCCCCCTGATCCGGGGCCTTGATTTGAATGACCCGTCGGCAAAAGACGCTCCTGCATGGCGGTGCCGCATGTGCGGACACATCCATTACGGCGAAGCGCCGCCTGAAGAATGCCCCTATTGCTTTTTCCCGAAAACGGCATTCAAAAAAGTATGGCCCGCGGCCTGATTTCGAGACGCTTTCATGAAGTACCTCGGACATCTTTCCAAAAAAGATCCCCTCTATGGGTATCTGCGCTACGACATCCTCCCGCAGCTCGGCGTCGACGGCGTCTCCCCCGACTTCCGGGTGTATGGGCTTCAGGCATCGAACCATGTTTACCTCTACGAAGACCGCGACACCCAGACGCGCGTTATCGGAAAGTTTTTTTCCGGCCTCACAGGCCGCTCGACGGAGACTGCCTGCCATCATATGGAGCGGGAATTCAACAATCTTCATTATCTGCGCAGCATCGGCTTTACCGGCTATCCCCATTACATCACCCGCCCTCTCGGCCGCAATGCCGGTCTCGACTGTGTTCTGATTGAGGAATTCTGTTACGGTACGCCGCTCGACACCTTTATCGTCAAGGCGATCCGGGAAGGTGAGAGGGAAGCCCTCTTTCAGAAACTCACGGCCCTCGCCTATTTTCTCGCCACCCTGCACAACAGGACGGCTACGCAGGACCGGGTGGACGTGAACCGGGACTGCTCCTACTTCGACCGGGTCATGGATCAGTTGAAAACCTGGGGACACATCGGATGGGATGAGGCGGAGGATTTCCACCGGCTGAAGGAACAGTGGCGGGAAAAGGGGTTTATGTGGGAGGACAACCAGGTCCTCGTCCACGGCGACGTGACCCCCGCCAATATCCTCTTCGGTGACGGCCCCTGGGTCATCGCCATCGACCTGGAGCGCATGAAACCGGCGGACCGGGTCTTCGACGTGGGGCGGGTGGCCGCCGAGATCAAGCATTTCTTCATGCAGCATACCGGCGACAAATGGCTGGCGGAACCCTTTATCGGGCACTTCCTCTGGGAGTACGCCTGCCACTTCCCCGACCGGGACAGCGCCTTTCGGTCCATCACCCGCCGCGTTCCGTTTCACATGGGGATGACCCTGCTGCGCATCGCTCGTAACTCGTGGATTACCAATCATTACCGCCGGCAGTTACTGGATGAGGCAAGGACACACATTGAGGTAGATAGACTATGGCAATAAAAGGAATCCTGTTTGATCTTTATGGAACATTGATCGATATCGAGACCGACGAGTCCATGGATGAGATATACCGCGGTATCGCCCATTATCTGACCTACCAGGGGGTATATCTGCACCGGTGGGAGGTGCGGGATCGTTACTACCAGATCATGAAGCAACAAAAAGAAATGTGCGGTGAGGAATGCCCGGAAATAGACGTTGAAGCGATCTGGAACACCCTCCTGAACAGGAAGGCATGAAAGCCGCCCCTGCACGTCGGAGACTGGCCTTGATTCTTGCCCAGCTATACCGGGGCATCTCCCGGAAACGCCTCCAGCTTTACCCCGGCGTGAAGAACGTGCTTGACGAACTGCGCCCCATTTACCGCATGGCCCTCGTTTCCGATGCCCAGCCCTGTTACGCCCTGCCGGAGATGAAGGCGGTGGGACTGGACGGCTACTTCGACCCCGTCGTCATCTCCGCGCATTACGGATTCAGGAAGCCTGATAAGAGACTGATTGAGAAGGCCCTCGACATCATGAAACTCATGCCGGCGGAGGTCATCTTCGTGGGCAACGACATGTACCGGGACATTTACGGGGCCAACCGGCTCGGTATCAAGACCATCTTCGTCGACTCCAACCAAGGCGACAAAGTCCATGAGAAGGTGACCCCCGACTACATCGCCCACCGATTTGAGGAGGTTCTCAGGGGAGTGGAAGCATTACACCCCGACACGGCATAATACGTTGACAATCCGATCCGGCAGACTTAAAATACCTTTTTAAAGACGGAGAATACTTAAAGGAGCGATTTATGTGGGAATACACGGACAAGGTCAGGGAGCATTTTCTCAATCCGAAAAATGTCGGAGAAGTGGAAAATCCGGACGGTGTTGCCGAGGTCGGTTCCATCGCCTGCGGGGACGCCTTAAAGCTTTCTTTCAGCCTCGATGAAAACAAACGGATCAAAGAGGCGAAGTTCAAGACCTTCGGCTGCGCCAGCGCCATCGCCTCTTCGTCGGCGCTCACCGAGATGATCAAGGGGATGACGCTGGAGGAGGCCAAGAAGGTAACCAATCAGGACATCGCCGCTTTCCTCGGCGGCCTGCCCCAGGAGAAGATGCACTGCAGCGTCATGGGACAGGAGGCCCTCGAAAAGGCAATCGAAAATTATCAGGGGGCGCCGGCCAAGGAACCGGGGGCGCAGATCGTCTGCGAGTGCTTCGGCGTGACGGATAGGGAGATCGAACGGGCCGTCCGGGAAAACAACTTGACGACGGTCGAGGAGGTGACGAACTACACCAAGGCGGGCGGCGGCTGCGGCAACTGCCATGACGCCATCCGGCATATCATCGAGCGGGTGCGGGCCGAAGCCAAACCGGCGGTGCGACCGAAGCTGACCAACATCCAGAAGATCAAGATGATCGAAGAGGCCCTCGAACGGGAGATCCGGCCGTCCCTGAAGCATGACGGCGGAGACATCGAACTGATCGACGTCGTCGGCAACCGGGTCATTGTCGCTGTGCGCGGCGCCTGCGCCTCCTGCAAGGCATCCGACATCACACTGAAGCAGTTCGTCGAGGTAAAACTCCGGGATCTGGTCTCGCCCGATCTGATCATCGAGGAGGTGGCCCCATGAAGACCGTTTACCTGGACAACAACGCCACGACCCAGGTCGCCCCCGAGGTCCTGGAGGCCATGCTCCCCTATTTTCACGACCTCTATGGCAACCCCTCCAGCATGCACTCCTTCGGAGGCCAGGTCGCCCAGAAGCTCCGTGATGCCCGCGAGCAGGCCGCAGCGCTCATCGGCGCCTCACCCGACGAGATCATCTTCACCAGTTGCGGCACGGAGAGCGACAACGCCGCCATCCGCTCGGCCCTGGCAACCCATCCCGAACGGCGCCACATCGTGACCAGCCGGGTCGAGCACCCCGCCGTCAAGGTCCTGTGCGCCCACCTCGCCGGTCAGGGCTACCGGGTGACGGAGCTCCCCGTGGATAAAAACGGCATCCTGGACATGGAACAGCTGGTCGGGAGCCTTTCGCCCGATACGGCGGTGGTCAGCCTGATGTGGGCCAACAATGAAACAGGGGTGATATTCCCCGTGGAGAAGGTGGCGGCACTGGCCCATGAACGGGGCATTTTTTTCCATACGGACGCAGTGCAGGCCACCGGCAAGATTCCGATCGACATGAAGAAGAATACGATCGACATGCTCTCCATTTCCGGTCATAAGCTCCATGCCCCCAAGGGAATCGGTATTCTCTACGTCCGCAAGGGAACGAAATTTTCTCCGTTTCTCATCGGAGGGCACCAGGAGAAGGGACGCCGGGGCGGCACGGAGAACACCCCCAGCATCATCGGCCTGGGAAAGGCCTGTGAACTGGCGGCACGCCACATGGAAAAGGAAAACACCGAGGTGAAGCGTCTGCGCGACAAGTTGGAGTCGGCGCTTCTGGACAAAATCCCGCAGAGCCGGGTCAACGGGGACCTCGTGCAGCGCCTGCCCAACACAACAAACATCAGTTTCGAGTTTGTCGAAGGGGAAGGGATCCTCCTGCTCATGAACGAGTACGGCATCTGCGCCTCCTCCGGGTCGGCGTGCACCTCCGGATCCTTGCAGCCTTCCCACGTGCTGCGCGCCATGGGCGTTCCCTTCACGATGGCCCACGGCTCCATCCGATTCAGCCTCAGCATTTACAATACCGAGGAGGAGATCGATTTCGTCATCGAGAAGCTGCCCCCCATCATCGAGAGACTGCGCGGCATGTCCCCCTACTGGACCTCCGTCGCCCAGGCCTGCGCGACCACATGAGGAAGCGGTAATCTCTCATGCAGATGTCGCAGTCTCAAGGGGAAGGCCGATAGTCGGCGCCTGTTCCGTCATCGGTGGGAGCGTCCGGATCACTTCTCTCCGATCGCTTCGCGAACCTTCAGGGCAAGATCTTTCATGCGGAAGGGTTTCTGGATGAAATGCACCCCTTTCTCCAGGACACCCCTTTTGGCGATGACGTTTGACGTATATCCGGACATGAAGAGCACCTTGATTCCCGGTCTGATGACTTCGATCTTCTTTTTCAACTCCACGCCGCTCATCCCCGGCATGACCACATCCGTCAGCAGAAGATCGATGCGCGTGTCCTGGTTCTCACACAAGGATAAGGCTGCCTGCGGCGTATCCGCAACCAGAACCGTGTAGCCGATCTCCTCCAGTATCTCCTTCGCTATCTCGCGCACCATTTCTTCGTCTTCCACGAGCAGCACTCTTCCGGAACCATAGGCCACCCGAGCTTCCTCGATCTCTTCCGTTCTTGCCTCTTCTTCGACGACGCCGGGGATATAGATCTTGAACGTGGTCCCCTGTCCTGGTTCGCTGTAAACGTTGATGAATCCGCCGTTCTGTTTGACCATCCCGTAGACGGTGGCGAGTCCGAGTCCCGTACCTTCACCCACGATTTTAGTGGTAAAAAAGGGCTCGAACAGATGGGACTGGAGCTCTTTATCCATCCCCACCCCATCGTCGCTTACCGCCAGCAGGACGTAGTCGCCCGGCTTGAATCCGAGATGGGCTTGGCAGTAGAAGGCATCAAGGCGGATGTTTGCGGTTTCAATCGTCAGCCTGCCGCCGTCGGGCATGGCGTCGCGGGCATTGACGACCAGATTAACGAGGATCTGGTCAACCTGTGTCGGGTCAAAATTGATCCGCTGCAGGTCCTTTTCAGGATAGAAACACAGTTCGATCTCCTCGCCTATGAGCCGGGCCAGGGTATTTTGGGAAGACGCAATCTGGTCGTTGAGATTCATGAGCCGGGGCTCGATGATCTGCTTTCTGGAAAACGCGAGGAGCTGGCGGGTGATATCCCGGGAGTGGCCGGCCGCCTTTTCTATCGCCAGGATATCCTTCAAGTGGGGATCGCCGACCGGCAATCTCCCCTTGATCAGTTCTGCATATCCAAGGATCACGCTCAGCATATTGTTAAAATCGTGCGCCACTCCCCCGGCCAGACGACCGACGGATTCCATCTTCTGCGCTTGGAGAAGCTGTGATTCCAGCCTCTCCTTCTCATCCTCCGCTCGCCTGCGCTCGGTGATATCGCGGACGATGGCCCACATCCCGATAGGCTGACCCAGATCATCACGCAGTAAAAAAGTCCTCTGTTCCACGGGGAAAATGGTCCCGGTCTTACGGCGATACTCTTTTTCATACACCTGGGAGTGACCATTCACCAGAACCTGTTCCGCAATGATACCCGCCTCCAAGGCATGCCATTTCTCAGGGGTCAGGTCTTCATTGGTCTTCTGGAGAAGTTCCTCTTCCGAATAGCCCAGCAGGGCCTGGTAGGCACGGTTGGCTTCCCGGATGTTGCCGGCCATATCGACACGGACAAAGGCGTCCATCATGGTCGCATGCAGGCGGCGGTACTTTGCCTCGCTCTTTCGGAGCGCCTCTTCCGCCCTTTTGCGTTCGGAGATCTCCAGCATGATTCCATCCCAGAGAATATCACCGTTGATCTGCAGCTCCGGACGGGCGATACATTCATACCAACGCACTTCTCCGTTGACGATATATCGCAATTCCTCCCTACAGGGTTGAAGCGCTTCAGCGGATCGCCGTATCGATTCTTCGTGTCTTCCTTGATCGTCGGGATGGATGAGGCCGAACAAAAGCGAGCCGTCGCGCATGAGCGCTTCCGGTTCAAGATCAAACAGCTGAAGGGATGCGGAGTTCACGTAAGGAAAAGAACGGCTCCCATCCGGATGCAGGGCGAACAGGTAAACCATCCCGGGAATATTCGCTTGAAAACGCCGGTATTTCTCCGTGATCTCCCGGCAGGCATTCTCCATCGCCCGGCACTCGGTGATGCGTTCGCGAACGTCACCGACCATTCTATTGATCGCATCGGCAAGTGTGTCGAGATCATCGTTCCCGCTCGAGGAATCTATTCGACCCGAATAGTCCCCGCGGGTTGTTTTCATAACAACCTCGATCATCCTGCGGAGTTGATCTGCTTCCGATTTTTCAGCCATATTTTTTATTAAGAGGGGTCAGCGCACCTGACAACGATGTTTTTTCATGTTGGCCGCTTGTGCCATGGATTGGCGGACATCCTTAAGTAAAAATCACTGTTTGTCAAGAATTAATCCTCCCTCTGGCCGGTGAAATGAAAGATGGAGAGATTGCGAACTGAAAAAGACATTGACAAGGCGCGGGCTAAACCGTATCCTTCGGCAAACTAAATTATCTGAGGAGGAAACGATGTTTAAAAAGTGGTGGGCCTTTAGCGGCCTTATAGTATTTACCCTGTTCTTCTTATTGTCGGTCCTGGAGATCGACGCCTGGGCCAGGGCGGGAGGCGGTAGGTCTATGGGCAGCCGGGGTTCACGCTCCTACTCCACTCCGCGTTCGACACCTGCGCCTAGCCCGACCAATCCTTCCCAGGGTTCAAATCAATTCAATTCGCCCTCTACACCCGCATCCTCTCCCTTCGGCGGCGGCGGTTTTCTCAGGAGCATGGCCGGCGGGATCGTCGGAGGAATGCTCGGCGGGATGCTCTTTCGAAGCCTCGGATTTGCCGGCGGTGGCGTCGGAGGTACGGGAGGCGGCATCGGGATGATGGATATCCTCCTGATCGGAGCACTCTTGTATGGGATCTACTGGTTTATCAAACGGCGGCGTAGCGTAGCACCTGCAGAGACTCCCGCTGGAACCTACTACCGGGAATTACCGGCGGCAGACGCCAGACAGACAGCCCCACCGATGCAGGTATATGAATCGGGAGGACAGGTAAATGATGTGGCGTCAGGTCTCCGTCACATCCGCCAGATGGATCCCCAGTTTGATGAAAAACGCTTTACCGACGCCTGTATGGACCAGTTTTTCCAGATCCAGGGGGCGTGGGCGAACCGTGACATGTCAGGCGTCAGGAACATACTGACCGAAGGGATGTTCAGGACACTTCAGGAGGATGCCGAGAAGCTGAAGGCCAAAAAACAGATCAACCGTTTGGATAACATCGCCGTTCGCTCGGTCGAAATCGTGGAGCTCTGGCAGGAGGGGGGCGAGGATTTCATCACCGTGAAGCTCTACGCCAACCTTCTCGATTACACCATCGACGAGCAGACCGGACAGGTCGTTTCCGGCAGCAAAACGGATCCCGTGAAATTCAACGAGTACTGGACATTCACGCGTCCGGTAGGGGATCACCCCTGGAAGCTCTCGGCCATCAGCCAAGTGGAATGATCACCGGCGCCCCGGAAACGGGGCGCCGGCTTTTTATAACAGGAGTTGGAAATGACGATTGCCAAACGGATCTGTGGTTTTTTTGTCATTGTGATGACCTTGTTATTTTCTCTGAATGTCCCGGAAGCCTTGGCGCTCAAACTCACCGCCCATTCGGCAATCCTGATGGACATGACGAGCGGCCGAATCCTCTACTCGCATAACCCGGACGACGCCATCCAACCGGCCTCTATTACAAAAATCCTCTCCCTCTATCTCGCCGACGAGGCGATCCGTGAAGGCAAGGTCCGCTCGGGAGATCCGGTAAAGGTCAGTCGTCAGGCCGGACGGACGGGTGGATCGAAGATGTATCTCCAGGCCGGCACCGAGATTCCCTTAGAGGAACTCCTCAAAGGCATGGCGGTGGTTTCGGCCAATGACGCTTCCGTGGCCGTTGCCGAATACATTGACGGCAATGTCGACGTATTTGTGGAGCGGATGAACCGAAAAGCCAAAGAGCTCGGCATGACCAGCAGCTTCTTCAGAAACCCCAACGGCCTCCCCGCCAAGGGTCAGGTGACCACGGCGCGGGACGTCCTGATCCTGGCCTATGAGTACCTCCGGAGCTTTCCGGAATCGCTGAACCTCCATTCGCAGCAATACTTCACCTATCGAGAGATTACTCAGCACAACCGGAATGCCCTCCTGAAGCGCTACCCCAATGCGGACGGCCTCAAAACCGGTTGGGTCCAAAAGGCGGGATACCACATCATCGCCACAGCCAGACGCGGCAACACACGTCTGATCGCCGTCGTCATGGGGGCGAAGAATCCGAACATTCGGACCAGAGAAACGGAGCAACTTCTCGACGAGGGCTTCCGGCTGGTCGGAGTCGGGCAGCAGAAGGGCTAATCCAGAAAGTTACCCGTCGGAAGATGGAAGAGCTGCTTTAGGACCTCATCGAAGTAATCCGGCAGGTAGCGGTTCCAGAGCCGGATCGGGAGTTCGCCCAGCTCGCGCCTGTCCGATGTGGGGAAGACGAAGAGATATTCCAGCAAATACTGGATATTCTGAGCGAGCGGCCCCCGGTATTGCTGGCAGAGGCGCTGCTCGATGATCCGGTCCTCATGCATGCATCGGCCGATCTCGCTTTCGAGCATTTCCTGATAATCGGAAAGGATGATCTCCAGGAGAATATCCTCTTCGCCGGAGCGGACAAATTCGACAAAGGCCTGTCTGGCCTCATAGGGGGAATGACCCCGCTTCTGCATGACGTTCAGAAATCCCTGTCCGAAAGGACGGGCGATGATTTCTTCCCTGGGCGGCCGGTAGCGAACGATGAGATTGGTTGCATTGTACTGGCCGGAGTGCTTTTCCTCTTCCACGATCTCACAGTTGGGCAGACGGTCGAGGAGCTCCGTCAGCCGATGTTGCTCAGGCGCCTCCAAGATGACCTTCATACCGGCCACGTCGTTGATCACGAGTTTTTCTCCAGCGTCCGCAATCGGCCTTTTTTCATGCAGATCATCGAGCAGGCGTTTTTCTGCAAGGAGAAACTCTTCCGTCATGTCTTCGGGCGCCGTCACCAGCCGCTCACGGGGGACGCCTAATAGCCGGGCCCGCTCATCCGCCATCATGTCGGCGTGCCGCTTGATGGTCACAAAGATGCGGTCAATGATCCGCCGAGCCGATTTTTCCGCCAGACGGCGGACCCGTTTGATCCGGCTCGCTCCACAATACTCCTCACCCCCATTGCGGTAACGGAAGCAGAGAGTCCCGTGAAAAGGGGTCTCACGATAGAAACGCCCGGGATTCAGTTGGTAGTCGTGGATCAGTTCGTCGATCCGATCATTGCGGTAGGGGACCTGGGAAACAAGGGCGTCCTTCAGTTCACCCTTGACCTGAACGGAACGACAGAAGAGTTTTTCCTGATGCAGTTCATGGAAAATCAGCTCGGAGAAAGACTCAAGATAACGGGAGACGTAGACATGATTACAGTGGACCAGTCGCGTGATAAGGTCTGCATCGGCCGGAAGCGACTCGTTGTACATCCAGCGGCGGATGATGTCGCTAAGTACTTCCCGGTGAAGATAACTGTTGATCGTAATCATGTTTTGTCCTCAAATCCCGTCCGACACGGTGGCCGCAACGGGAGCGGATCCCATACTACTTCGATCAGCGCCCCTCCGGCGGAAGAGAAGCGGTTGAGAATGCCTGTTCGTTTATGACAAAAAGCGACACCTCTGTCAAGCCGGTCAAATTCATCTGTTAAAAACATACAACATATTTATGGAAATCGGTATTAGAAAGAACCTCGCCACCCGGAAGGTCCATCCGCCGGCACATGGAGACGATGCGGTGTTGCACGCCCTTTTAACCTGTGATAGAGTCCGCCCCGGAAAAGATTTAACCCCGTAAGGTCTGGTTGGCTACTGAAGGAGACGATATGGAGGCAGCGGAACTGATCCGCAAGGCAAAAGCGGAAGGTCGCACCGCACTGACCGAGGCGGAATCCAAAGAGGTACTGAAGGGATATGGTGTTCCGGTTGTACCCGAGCTGATCGTCATGACTGCCGATGAGGCAGTGGCCGCTGCGGAGAAGATTGGATTTCCTGTCGTCCTTAAGGGCCTTGGAACAAAACTGACACACAAAACGGAACGGGGCCTCGTTCGCCTGAATCTCAACGATAGGGAAGCCGTCCGCGGGGCGGCGGCCCAGGTTGCCTCCGCCGCAGGATCGGATCTCGAGGGAATCCTCATCCAGCCCATGCTTTCCGGCCGCCGGGAATTTGTTGCCGGTCTATTCCATGACTCTCAGTTCGGCCCGGTGGTCATGTTCGGTCTCGGCGGGATCTTTACGGAGGCCCTCGACGATGTCGTCTTCAGAATCGCTCCCCTCGACCAGAACCATGCCGGGCAGATGATCGAGGAGTTGCGGGCCAAGAAGCTCCTCGGGCCGTTCCGAGGCGAGCAGGCGGTAAGGAGTGAACAGCTCGTCCAAACCCTGATTGGCCTCTCCCGGATCGGTATGGAGCTGCCGGACGTGACCGAAGTGGATATCAATCCTCTTCTTGTCGGCCAGGACGGCCGGGTCACGGCAGTGGACGCCCTGATCATCCTTGGCCAGCGACCACCGGCAAAAACCTTTCCTCCGCCGATCGACCCTCGGGCAATCGCCATGCTCTTCTATCCCCGCTCCATCGCCTTCGTCGGCGCCTCCGGGACATTAGGCAAGTGGGGATACAGGCTTTTCTGCAATGTGGTCGCGGGAGGATTCGAGGGACCGATCTATCTTGTCAATCCCAAGGGGGGCGAAATCGCCGGCCGGCCGGTCTTCAAATCGGTGGTGGAGATCCCGGGGCCGGTCGATCTGGCTGTCGTCACCATCCCGGCGGCGAAGGTCCGGGACCTGATTCCCCAATTCAAGGAAAAAAAGATCAGAAATATGCTCCTGATCACCTCCGGATTCGCCGAGACCGGCGCCGAAGGGAGGCGCATGGAGGAGGAACTGGTCCGGGCGGCTCGGGAGGCGGACATCCTGATCCTCGGCCCGAACACGATGGGCATCTGCAATCCCTATGCGACTCTTTTCTGCTGCGGATCGAACGTTCGGCCCAAACCGGGCGCCACGACGATCCTTTCCCAGTCGGGAAATCTCGGCGTGCAGCTCCTCGATTTTGCCGAGCACGAAGGAGTGGGTATCCGCGCCTTCGGCGGATCGGGCAACGAGGCGATGATCACGATCGAGGATTACATGGAGGCGTTCGAGATCGACGAGCTGACCCAGACGGTGGTCCTCTACCTGGAAAGCATCAAGAACGGGAGGCGGTTCTTCGAGGCCGCCCGGCGCGTAGGCAAAAAGAAGCCGGTCGTCATGCTCAAGGGAGGCCGCACCCAGGCGGGGAATCGCGCCGCGGCAAGCCACACGGGAGCGCTCGCCTCGAACATCCGCGTCTTCGAGGCCGCGGCCCGCCAGGCGGGGATCGTCGTTGTGAAGCAACCGATGGATCTCCTCGACCTGTCCGCCGCTTTTTCTTCCCTCCCTCTCCCTCGCGGTAACCGGGTCGCCGTGATGACCCTCGGCGGCGGCTGGGGGGTTGTCGCCTCGGACCTCTGTGTCGAGAATGGTCTTGCGATCCCCGATCTCTCTGCGGAATTGATCGCACGAATCGATCAGATCCTTCCCCCCTACTGGAGCCGCTCAAACCCCATCGACCTGGTCGGCGAAGTGGATCCGATCATCCCAAGACAGGTCATCGAGGAGCTGATGAAGTGGGACGGCTGCGACGCGGTCATCCATCTGGGCATCCTCGGATTGCAGGTTTTCATGACGCAGATGATCGCCTCGATCCACACGGTCGATCCGGCAATGGACCGGAACATCCTGAAGGCGATCCCCGGAACGCTTTCGGAGTTCGAAAATAATTACCTTGCCCATACGGCCCGCCTCATGGAGCAGTATGGCAAGCCGATCCTCGGGGTCAACCTGCTGCCCGATGAGAATGTCCGCACCGTCATGGATATCGAGGGGAGCCCCTACAAAGGAGTCTCCTTTCAGACGCCGGAGCGGGCCGTCAAGGCCCTGGCCCGGATGCACGCCTATCGAAAGTGGCGGGACAGGGAATGACTTCTTAATCATTTTCCGCCTCGTAATAAGAAAGACATCACATGAGTCAACGAACAATTCGTATAGAAGCAATACCATTAAAGCTAAAATTTAAAACAGCATTCCGTCATGCCGCGGCAACAAGGTATGTGGGGGAGAGCATCTGGGTTCAGGCAAAAAGAAATGGAAACAAAGGATATGGTGAAGGTTGTCCGAGGATTTACGTGGCAGGGGATGATCTTGATTCGAGTATTAAATGGGTAAAGAAAAATTTCTCTAACGGGAACGTGGATTTCTCTTCCGTAGATGACCTAAAGCAATGGGTCGAAAAAAACGGCTCGATTATCAATACGTACCCCTCTGCATGGTGCGCAACAGAAATGGCGCTTCTTGATCTATTTTCCCGCGAAAATGGTTGCAATGTTGAAACGCTGCTCGGACTTAATGACTATAAACTCAGTGGCTGCTATACTGCTGTTCTGGGTGACGACAAAAAATGGAAGTACACGACGCTACTAGATCAATATCTGTTACGCGGAGTTAAAGATTTTAAGATCAAACTAAACGGCAACATCGAGCGCGACAGAGAAAAACTTTGCATTTTAGAGGATTTATCTATTCAGTATCATGTGAAAGACATACGTATTCGTCTTGACGCGAATAATTTATGGAAAGACCAATGTGACAAAGCCATAGCGTATATCTCAGCACTGGGTGGAAGCATATTCGCATTGGAAGAACCAGTAGGATCGCGTCATACTCTAGACATAAGCAAGATCAGCACAGTAACGGGGCTGCCCGTCATTCTTGATGAAAGCCTGTGTACTCTCGAAGATTTGTCGCTCTATAAGGATATACCGGGAAAACTCATCGCGAATATCAAGATATCTCGGGTGGGTGGTCTTATACGAGCCATGAAATTGATTGAAGGGATCAAAAAGATGGGCTGGCCGATTATCATCGGCTGTCACGTTGGTGAAACTTCTTTACTCACCCGGGCCGCACTTGTAACAGCCTCTGTAGCCGGAGAGAGTCTTATTGCCCAAGAGGGAGCATTCGGCGACTATCTAATGGAGCGGGAACCGGTGGACCCGATACTGAAATTTGGCCATAATGGTCTGATGAATTTGAGTGAACCCTATTATTCTAAAACAGTCCAGGGGTTTAAGGTTATTCAAACTGACAACTGGAAGACCGGGTTTGGTTTGCAAGGACGAATGCCCGTTGTCCAGAAAGATGACTCATCGAAAGTCCATTCCCTCGAAATGCATGACAAATATATAATACATTACCGTGTCTTAGGTAAAACCGAGGGGAAAGATGCAGTACTAATTTTACATGGAGGTATGGGTCACTCAGGTTGGCTGGTACCGCTGGCAAAGCAGTTGCATACCATATCACCGGATATCAGTATTATAACGCCTGACCGGAGGGGTTGCGGACTGAATCAGAATCACGGTGAACCAGGTTCCGTTCAACTTCTCATTGAAGATGTCATAAATCATATTGAATTCTTAAAAAGATCCTTTAATAGAGTTCATCTCGCAGGCTGGTGCCAGGGTTCACAATACGCGTCTATTGCTGCGTCCAGACTGGGCAATATAATCTCCAGCCTCATCCTGCTGGCACCTGGCTTTTTCTGGAATGAGAGGTTCATGTCGGTATTAAAGAGCGCAGAGAAAATCGCTTTCAAGATAATTTTCGGATTTAAACTGAAACCAGAACGGAACCATGCCTGCATACCCCTTCCCATGGAGGCATCCGATTTCACGCTTGTCGATAAATGGCTTGATTTTATTGAAAACGATGAACTTAAGACAACCATGATTACATTAAATTCCCTGAGCATCATGAATGAGATTCAGGAGCTTTCCTGGCGTACAACTGCGAAGATCAGCCTTCCGGTTCTTACAATTTTGGCAAAAAATGATCGGATGGTGGACAACAAAAAGACTTTGGAATTCTGTCGCCTTTTATTTAGCACCAATGAAAACAGGAATCGGCTGACCTCACTCAAAAGCGGCCATGCCGTACAGTTTGAAAGGCCAAAGAAAATAGCAACCGAAATAATAGATTTTATTCAGTAAAACAGGAATCAATTCAATCAATGAAAAAACTTCTATTAATAAATCCAGTAGGTCAGAGAAGTGGTTCTTTATTGAGTAAATTTTCCACTTTTCAACCCTTAAGTCTGGCTTATATTGCTGCAGTCACTCCATCTCACTGGGAGGTCAAAATATTAGATGAAAATATCGATGAATTTCAATTCGAAGAAGCCGATTTGATAGGGATTACGGCATTCACCAGCAATATCAATAGGGCCTATGAAATTGCGCGAATATATCGCAAGAAAAAAATTAAGGTTATTATAGGGGGAATCCATATCTCCATGCTTCCCAATGAGGCCTTGCATTACGCTGATACGATAGTGACAGGCGAAGTTGAGGGGATCTGGAATCAGGTTATCACCGATTTTGAAAACAACCGTCTATTAGCCAGATATAATGGCCCACGAATCGACCTTTCACAAACCCCAATTATCCCCCGGCATGACCTACTGCACCCAAACTATTTTTGGAACTCTGTCCAGACCTCTCGGGGCTGCCCTTTTAACTGTAATTTCTGTTCAGTTTCCAGATATCTGGGTAAAGAGCATCGGCAAAGAAGAGCCAAAAATGTCCTAGACGAGTTGGAAAAAATAAAAGGTAAATATATCACCTTTATTGATGACAACCTCATTGGCCATAGCTTGGAAAGTAGAAACAGGGCAATCGAATTGTTTGAGGGTATGATTGGTCGTGGTCTAAATAAAAAATGGTGGATGCAATGTTCTATGAATGCAGCGGATGATGAGCATGTGATCAAACTTGCAGCTCAGGCAGGATGCATGTATGTATTTATCGGCTTTGAAACCGTTAATAACAATTCACTCAAAGAAATGAAAAAAGGGATTAATCTGAAAATTGGGGTTGAAAATTATAAAAGGGTAGTAGATCGATTTCATAAATATGGTATAGGAATATTGGGATCATTCATCATTGGAAATGATTATGAGTCCCCGGAATACTATAAAGAGTTAGGCGATTTTCTAGTCACCTCCAATGTTGACATCGTTCAGATTAACATATTAACACCCCTTCCCGGCACCGACCTAATGGAAAAAATGAAGGCAGAGGGAAGGTTGATTTATAATGATGTACCCAAAGATTGGCACAAATACCGCTTTTCCTACGTGGTTCACAGTATAAGGGAGGTAGAAGAAAATACCGTCTACGCAGGTAATAATTATATAAAAAATAAAATATATTCTTTTCCCATCTACCAATACCGACTTTTAAAATCAATATATCATATTAAGAACCTGAATAATATCTATGCCGTATACAAACTCAATCAATCCATGAAAAAGGGTTGGCAGGGTACTCACTATTACAAAAGACTCATGCCTTCTTAGAAAGCAACATGTTCATAGAGAGGCTCTAAGACTTACATCGATCCTGATATATCCCCTTCATGGTAAAGAAACAGCTTGAGTTAACTCTGATAAAGATTATAATTCATGAAACATGAATGTAAAGTTGATCTAATATGATGAGATCAAGTTAGAAAATACCATGTAACGACTGAAATTCGTAATACGCTCTCATAAAAGAAATACCGGAAAATATGACGGACAAAAAACCCCTTTATAATAGCCGACTTACTAAGAACTACGTTGAGTATCTGAAAGTATACCATCCCGATATCAATATTGCCGACCTATTAAATTATGCAGGTATTGAAAATTACCAACTCGAAGATGAGGGTCACTGGCTATATCAGGAGCAAGTTGATCGTTTTCACGAGATGCTCGCAGAAAAAACTAATAACCCAAGCATCGCCAGAGAAGTTGGACGTTTTGCAGTCACATCCAAATCTTCGGGAGCTCTAAGGCAGTATCTCTTAGGCTTTATTAGTCCAACAACTGCTTATGCGGTTATTGAAAAGATCAATGCTCGCCTCGTTCGATCAGCTGTAATAAAAATCAAATCACTCGGTGCTGATAAGGTTGAAGCAAAGGCAACATTAATGCCCACTGTGGTTGAAAAGCCTTATCAGTGCCTGAACCGCCTTGGTTCGTTAGAAGCTGTAGCAAAAATCTTCACCGGGAAATTTGCCAAAATAGAACATCCGATCTGCCTCCATAAAGGAGGGGACTGTTGCTTGTATATTATCTCCTGGGAAAAAACACGCATTCATACCTGGAAACTAATGCGTAATTTCTCTTTTATACTTGGATTCTTTGCCTGTGTTCTATCCGTGAGTTTAATGCCACCCGCTTATTGGGATATTCTGGTTTTATCCTTTCTCCTCATAGTGATAGGTACGACATCTATACCGAACACAGGGAAAAGAAAGAATTGATCACTACCATTCGCAAACAGGGGGATGCGGCTGACCGTCTTATCGATCAGATCAATACCAGTTACAATAATGCTTTGCTTGTCCAGGAGATCGGACAGGCCACTTCCATGATCCTTGAGATCAATCCGCTACTTGCCTTCATCATTGAGGCTCTGGAAAAGCGCCTCGATTTCGATCGTGGAATGATCATGTTATCGAACCGAGAAAAAACGCGCCTAGTGTACACCATCGGTTATGGATACAGTCAGGACATTCGGGAATATCTGGAGAATATCGAATTTCACCTGGACAATCCCAATTCCAAGGGCGCTTTCGTTCTTTCTTACCGAAACCAGACTCCATTGCTGATTAACAATGTCGATGAAATAACAAAAGAGTTTTCTCCTCGAAGTGTCGAATTTGCAAAAAAAATGGGGACCCATTCCTTTATCTGCGCTCCCATTGTCTTCAAAGGGGAATCCATGGGGGTTCTCGTCGTCGACAATACTAAG
>CAWJHT010000021.1:0-16530 GCA_963842685.1 uncultured delta proteobacterium
CGGTGGCGTCGAGGTAGGACAGGGCAGCCTCGAGCTCGGCGGGGTTGGCGACGCCGGCGACGGCGGTGGCGACGGCCGGCTGGGTGAGGACGTAGCTGAGGCAGCGGACGGGGGTGAGGGTGCGCGGCACTTTTTTCTTGAAGGCGGGGCCGCCGGTCTGGTAGCGGGCGAACTGGACGGTGCGGTTGGCCTGGAGGAGCTTGCCGCCGCCATAGGCTTTCATGGCGACGACGCCGACGCCGTGCTTGACGCAGGCCTGGAGGAGGGCGGCGCGGTAGGGCTCGGCGTGGCTGCTGAGGTTGACGGGGAACATGAGGACGTCGATGAGGCCGTCGCGCACCGGATGGATGCAGACTTCGGACAGGTGGCCGCTCATGCCGACGCAGCGGGCGATGCCGTCGCGGCGGAGGTGGTGGGCCAGCTCCATGATGCCGCCGGGCTTGAGGAGGGACTGGTATTCGGCCAGGCCGTTGACGTTGTGGACAAAGAGGACGTTGACGTGGTCGGTGTGGTAGCGGGCCAGGAAGTCCTTGATGCCGGCGGCGGCTGATGGCGGGGTCGTGGGTTTTCCAGTATTGGCCGTTTTTGACGGCGGCGTTGAGGTGGCAGGTGAGGAGGACGCGGTCGCGCCGGCCGCGGAGGGCGGCGGCGAAGCGGTCGCGGAACTCGGGAAAAGGGGCCGACCAGGTCAAAGTAGTTGACGCCGTGGTCGATGGCAGCGTTGACGAGGGCCTCGGTCTCGGCCAGGGTGGTGCGGTGCATGAGGTGGTCGCAGCCGACGGAGATGAGGCCGACGGAGAGGCCGGTTTTGCGACATCATGGGTGTGCATGGGTTGCCTCCTTGGGAAGATAGCCACGAATTACGTGAATTATACGAATTATAAGAAGGACGGCGTTTTCAGCAGCCTGCGGGGTGTAGTATACACGCGAGGGGGAGGTTGGTCAAATGGGGGAGAGGGGGGAGGCGGGGAGGGGGTTTGACGGGGTGGGGGCGGTGTGCTATACTGGAGGGGGTATGATTGTGGCTCGCCCAAGGAGGCTAGATGAAACGGTTCTCAATTCGCTCTCTCGCCGCCGTCGCGGCTCTCGCGGCGGCGGCCCTCGTCCTGGCCGGCAGCGGCGCCGAACCGGCCGCGCCAGGGCCGGGGACGGCGGCGGATGCCGCCGGCGAGGCGGCCGCGCATCCGACGATTGGCAATCCGGCGGCGGTGTATTGCTCGAAGGTGATGGGGTACGGGTATGAGGTGGCAGGCGACGAGGGGCAGTATGGGCTGTGCACGATGCCCGACGGGCAGGCGTGCGACGCCTGGGAGTTCCTGGAGGGCAAGCGCGGGCAAGGTTATTCCTACTGCGCCCAACAGGGGTATGGGATGATGACGGTCAGCGACGGGCAGGATGGTTTTTCGCCGGAGTACGCGGTGTGCATCACGGGCGAGGGGGCCGAGATTGGCTCGGTGACGGAGCTGTCGGAGCTGAGCGAGAAGGCGACCGGGTGGGCCCGGGGGCCAAGCGGCGACCGACGGGACGCCGGCCGCGGCCGTCGAGGAGGAGGGCCGGACCGAGGTCGCGCCGGAGAAGGAGGCCGCGCCGGAGAAGGAGGCCGCGCCGGAGAAGGAGGCCGCGGCTGCTTTCGACTGGAGGAGCTACGGGCGGGAACTGGCTGACGTCGATCAAGGATTAGGGGTGGTGCGGGAGCTGCTGGTCGTTCGCGGCGGGGCATTTCGGAGGCGGCGCACAATATTCCGCGGCGAACAATCCCAACCTGGACTTGGATTCCGGAGCAGTATATGGTCGCCGGCTGCAGCGACACCGGGAACTGCTGCGGCGGATGGCATGCCACGACCCTGGAATATATCATGAACTATGGGGTCCCGGACGAGGGCTGTATGTCGTACGTGGACGGCAGCGGCTGCTGGTGCAACGACGATGGCACGTGTAACAGCGGATGCACTTATCGAGTCAACGCGTGCAGTGATAGGACCTGTTCCAATCGCTGCTCGGACTGGGCAAGCCGGCTGAAGTATATTGTCAGCACGGGCGCTGTGTCGGCGTCTCAGGACGCGATCAAGGCCGCCCTGGTGGAGCACGGTCCCCTGGCGGTGGCGATGGGGATCGGGACCGACGAGCCGTACTTCGGCTATTATGATGGGGATATCTACCGGTGCAGCAGCGACGGCAGCGCCAACCCCGGCGCCAACCATGCGGTCATAATCGTGGGCTATGACGACGCGGGCGAGTATTGGTGGGTGCGGAATAGCTGGGGGACCGGCTTTGGGGAGAGCGGGTACTTTAAGCTGGGCTATGGAGGGTAATGTGGAGCAACGGGGTGAACCACGCCGACGCCAGCGTCACGGCCGGCGACGCCTACGAGCCGGATGGGGGCTGGGATCAGGCGCAGTGGATCAGCGGCGGATCGGCCCAGACGCACAGTATCGTGCTGGCGACAGACGTGGACTGGGTCAAGTTCACTCTGAGCGCCCCGTCGGAGGTGGTGATCGAAACCTTGGGGGCGACCGGCGATACGCGGATGTGGCTGTATGACGGCGGGCTGAATGAGGTGGAGCGTAATGACGATGGCAACGGGTTGTTCTCGCGGGATCGACCGGCAGTGTGACGTGGACGCTCTGCCGGCGGGGACGTATTATGTCAAAATAGACGAGTATGGGAATAACGATGAGATAGCCAGCTATAACCTGGCCTTGACGGTGGTGGGGGCGTGCGGCGACGCGTACGAGCAGGATGACAGTTGGGGCCAGGCGAGATGGATCGGCCAAGGGACGCCCCAGGCCCACAGCATTACGCCGGTGGGAGACGCGGACTGGGTCAAGCTGGCGCTGATCACGGAATCGGGGGCGGCGATCGAGACGGCCGGGCAAGCGGCGACACGCTGATGTGGCTGTATGACAGTGGGCTGAACCTGGTGGAGGATGATGACGACGACGGCAGCGGGTTGTTCTCCCGGATCGATCGGCAGTGCGGGGTGGATGCCCTGCCGGCGGGGACGTATTATGTGAAGGTTGAAGATTACGGGAACAACGACGAGATAGCCAGCTATACGATCGCGCTCACGGTGCAGGCATGCGGGCCGCTCAACAGGGTTTATTTGCCGGTGGTGAAGAAGATGGCGCCGTAGGATGGCGGGGATCGCTTCGCCGCAGAAGATGCGGCTCGCAATGACGGCAAGGGGAGAAGGGAAGAGCCGACGATGAAGCGGGGGGTGGTGGCGGTGATGATGGGGGTGGTGATCGCCGCGCTGGGCGGCTGCGGGGCCACGATCGAGCTCGCGCCGCCGCCCACTCGGTCACCCGCTCTCTCGTCGCCCTCGCCATCCGCTCTCCCCCCTACCCTCTCGTCTCCTCTTCGCGCACCCTGGCGCACCCTCGTCCGGCCTGATCCAGCCCGAGGACCTGGTGTATCGCGGCGCGTTCCGGCTGCCCGACGTTGACGCCGCAACGTATTCACCTGGCGCTGTCGGCGTGGCGCTGTCCTATTATCCGGGATGCAGAGCCGGGCGGACCCGACGACGGGACGCCCGGCTCGCTGTTTGGCACGGGGCACGACTGGAACCAGTGGGTGTCGGAGGTGAGTATCCGGGCGCCGGTGGTCTCGGCGGGCAAGGATCGGCGACCTGAACACGGCGGTGACGCTCCAGCCGTTCCGGGATGTGCGGGCGGGGTTGTTTGGGCCGATGGGATACCGCCGGCCGGGCTGGAGTATCTGCGGGCGCAGGGGCGCAGCGGCGACAAGCCGTATTTCGCCTGGGCGCAGCACATGGGCGAGGGGGAGGCGGAGGCGACGACGGCCGGGGCGAACTGGACCTGGCCAGTCCGCACTGGCCGGGCTGTGGCGGATTGACGATGTGACGAATTTCGTGACGGGCGATTATCTGCTGGCGATCCCCGAGGGGTGGGCGGCGGCCACCACGCCCGGGCTGCGGCTGGCGACAGGACGGTACCGCGACGGCGGGCAGGGGGGGCAGGGGCCGTCGCTGCTGGCCATCGGGCCGTGGAATGAGGGCAATCCGCCGCCGCCGGGCAGCGCGCTGCCGGCGGTGACGCTGCTGCTGTACGGGAATGTGTATACGGAGGGGGCGCCGGCGATGAACGGCTATCACCACTCGGACGAGTGGGCGGGGGCGGCGTGGCTGACGGCCGGGGAGCGGTCGGCGGTGGTGTTTGCCGGGACGAAGGGGACGGGGGCGTGCTGGTATGGCTGCTCGGCCGGGACGGTGTGGCCCGACGAGCCGCCCTACCCGGAGGGCTGTCCGACTATGACCGGGGGTGGTGGAGCACGGGGTTCGAGGGGCAGATGCTGTTTTACGACCCGGCGGAGGCTGGCGGCGGTGGCGCGGGGGGAGAAGGAGGCGTGGGAGCCGCAGCCGTACGCGGTGCTGAAGGTGGATGAGGTGTTGTATCATGTACATCAGGACCGGAATCCCCTTCGTCACCGTCAAATTCGCCCAGACCCTCGACGGCCGGATCGCGACAGCCACCGGTCACTCCCGCTGGATCAGTTCCACTCCTTCGCTGCGTTTCGCCCACCGCCTGCGCAGCCTCCATGACGCAATCCTCGTTGGATCGGGCACCGTCCTCAGGGACGATCCGGAGCTGACCTGCCGCCTCGTCCGGGGCAGAAATCCCCTCCGGATCGTTGTCGATTCACAGTTGCGATCCTCGCCGGAGGCAAGGATTTTTAATGGAGGGAAAGGCGCCCGGACAATCGCGGCCACGACCCGTCAGGCACCGGCCGAAAGGCGGCGGCTTTTTGAGACAAAGGGGATCGAGGTGCTCGAAACGGGAGAAGACCAGGCGGGACGTGTGGATCTGCGAGAGCTCCTGACCGCTCTCGGCAGGAGGGAGATCTCTTCCCTCCTCGTTGAAGGCGGTGCAGCCGTCATCACAACGTTTCTGAAGGAAAAATTGGCCGATCGCCTGATCGTTATCCTCGCCCCAAAAATCACCGGCGAGGGGCTCAACGCAGTCGGCGATCTGGGTATTCGGCAAATGGACGACGCCCTGCGCCTCTCCTTCCGGCAAGTCAGCCGCCGGGGCGACGATCTCATCCTCGATGCCCTCTTTGAACAGGAACGACCCAGAGAGATGACCAGATGCTCCGCCGCCCGGATCCCGTCAAGGGCGGAACTGATGATCCCCCCTGCGTAACCCGCCCCCTCGCCGCAGGGAAAGAGACCCTGTCGTGGTCACACTCTGACCGGTTTCGTCCCGGACGATCCGGACGGGCGATGAGGTCCTGGTCTCCACACCGAACAGCACAGCCTCTTGGGTGATGAAACCCGGCATCTTCCGTTCGAATTCGGCAAAACCCGATTTCATGGCTTCGATGACAAACGGAGGAAGGACATCCTTCAGTTCCGCATGCCTGACACCGGGAAGAAAACTGGTTCTGCCGACAGGACCACCTGCTTTCCCCGCCAGGAAATCGGTCAGCCGTTGCACCGGTGCGCAGTAGTCTCCGCCTCCGGCCAGGAAAGCCTGTTCCTCCCAATGCCTGCGGAACGTAAGACCCGCCAGCGGACCTTCGCCCCCCAGGTCCTCAATCCGGACATTGACGACCACGGCGCTGTTGGCGTAAGGGCTGTCCCTTCGGAAACTGCTCATCCCGTTCGTGATGACGCCGCCAGGCCGGTCGCTGCATCCGATCACCCGACCGCCGGGACACATACAGAAGGAATAAACGGAACGATCCCTCTCTTTAATTTTTGCCGTGAGGAAGTAATCCGCCGGAGGGAGGTCCGGATGGCCGGCCCAGCGCCCATATTGGATCCGGTTGACGGCCTCCTGAGGATGTTCGACACGGAGGCCGACGGCAAAGGGCTTCGGCTCCAGGGCAATCCCTCTTTCTGCCAGCTTCTCGTACGTCTCATCGGCGGACTGACCGATGGCCAAGATCAGCTGGTCCGTCCGAATCTCCTCCGAACCGTTGACGACAATCCCGACAAGTCTTCCCCCATGGATGATGAAATCAGTCGCCTGCGCCCCGAAACGGACTTCGCAGCCCATCTCGATGAGACGATGCCGTAGATTCACCACGACCTCCCGCAATCGGTCCGTCCCGATGTGGGGACGGGCGTCCGTCAGGATGTCGGCAGGCGCCCCCATGTCGGCCATGATCCGCTTGACCCAGCCGGTGTATGGATTTTTGACCCGGCTGGTCAGCTTGCCGTCGGAAAAGGTCCCCGCCCCACCCTCACCGAAGTGGACATGGCTTTCCGGATTCAGGATCCCCTTCTCCCAGAAAGAACGAACATCGGAGAGCCTCTCCGGAACGGCCTTGCCCCGCTCCAGGAGCAGGACGGGCATCCCGCGCCCGGCAAGAATCAGAGAGGCAAAAAGCCCCGCCGGTCCGCAACCGACAACGACCGGTCTTCGTTCCGATACAGGGGCGCCTATTCCGGAAGGCACTGCCTGTCCCTCCTCCGGGATGTCGGTCTCCACCGTAACGGTAAGGCCCGCTGCGGTCTTATCAACGGACAAGGGAATCCCCTCCGGCAGGCGGACGGTCACCAGGTAGACAAAACGGGGGGGGCGGGCGCGGCGCGCATCGACGGACTTCCTGATCACCCGGAGATCGGTCACGGCCCCTGCAGGAACACCGAGGAGTGAAGCGGCGCGGGTGGACAGCAGCTCTTCCCTCTCGCCGACGGATAGAGTTAACCCATTGATCTTAAATACCATTGTCATTTCACCATTGAAATATTGACACCGTTGTTATAGGCACTCTCAGGAATTGCGAAAAACGCGGGCGGCGCATCGCCTCCTGCCTGTAAAGGAAAAACATGCCCTGGTATGCCGTCCATACGAGAAGCCGTCACGAAGACCTGGTCTGTCTCGGCCTGACACAGAAGGCCTATCACGCCTTTCTACCCAAGCTGGAGGTCTGGAGCAAGCGGAAAGACCGCCGCAAGAAGATCATGATCCCGATGTTTCCCGGGTATCTCTTCGTCGAACTCCTCTCCCTGGAAAATGAAGTCAAGGTAGACGTTCTGAAGACCTTCGGCGTCGTCCGTATCCTGGGAAAACCCCGAGGTGCGGAACCGATTGCGATACCCGACGCCAAGATCGACGCCATCCAGCGGATTGTCCATTCGAAGGTGGAGGTACAGCAGTTCCAGTATCCGAAAGTCGGTGAACCGGCCCGGATCATCGACGGCCCTTTCAAGGGTGTCGAAGGCCTGGTCCTCAAGACAGACTACGACAAGGAGCTTTTCGTCATCGGTATCGAACTTCTCCAGCGCTCCGTCGCGATCAAGCTGGAGGGATTTCAGATCAGCAGGCTCTGAGCTTTTCTGCCCTTTACAGCGGGCAATGAGCCGGTTGTCCCTTGTAACCCATAGAAGGTTACGCCAGCTTGCTTCGTTTTTGTTCATACATCAAGGCATCTGCCCTGGACATCATCTCGTCAATGGAATAGCGGTTTTCAGGATCGCTGCAGGCAGTGCCGACGCTCAGCGAGATTTGGTAATCCCTGTTGTCACGGGCATTATGGAGATCGATCTGCTCCTGTAGGCGTTTTTGAAATGCACCGACATCACTCTTTTGGTCTGCAATCCCAAGCACCGCAAATTCATCGCCTCCAATACGGGCCATGATGTCGGATTCTCGAAAAACCTCCTTGAGTATCGACGCAACTTCAATCAATGCCTTGTCTCCCTTCTTATGGCCCAGATTATCATTGATCGATTTCATTTTATCCAAATCGGCAAATAGCAGCAGCAGTGACCCCCTCTTTGTTCTTTCCACCAGCTTTATCTGCTGATCCGCGAGGGTCATGAATCCTCTTCGGTTGTACAGGCCGGTGAGGTGATCGGTAATGGAAAGGGAAATGATCTCCGCCGCCATCCGTTTGTGGGAATTAATAAAATACTGGGTGAAGACGCCATAACCGATAAAAAGAAAAAAAGTGATCCACAATGTGGACGTAGCGCCTAACTTCAGTGACTCAATACGCCAGTATATCAATGCAACCCCGGTAGAAATGATAATTAATCCATAATTCTCAACTTTTCCAAGGAAGACGCTCTTTTTCATCCTATGCCTCCGTTTATATCAGAATGGATCGATGCCAAGCTAGACATGCCATATATCACGGATGAAGTGAATGCTCTACGTTTTGTTCCTTATTTTTCTATAAACCTTTTTCACCTTGACATTCTGAAAGAGATGCGTAAGAAAGGCCCTATCCGGCAAGAAAATAATTCACATTTTCACCGCGCACTGAAAGCGCCGGCGAACACTGCCGACGGATGCGGACCGGGAGGGACAATTCGTCGACCTTTTAAGGAGAAACGGCAATTGAAAGGATATATCACAATCGACAAGGAACTCTGTAAGGAATGCCATCTTTGCATTCAGTCATGCAAAAAGGGTCTGATCACCCCCTCTCGGGAGTACAATTCCCGGGGATACCGACCGGTACGATTCGACGAAGAGGGGAGAGAGTGCACAGGATGCGCCTTGTGCGCAATCACCTGTCCGGATATCGCGATTGAGGTTTACCGCGAATAGAGAAGGACGAAGAGAGTTTCGGGACATATACAGGAGAAATACATATTCAATTGTACAGCTCCACATTCTTCGGTATTTGATCGGCAAGATGATGAACATGAAACTTATTCTTGTTTGCAAAGAAGGGGAGGCAAGACAGGCGTATCTCAATGAAATGAAAGCCCTGGGTGTTGAAGTTGATGTGGTTTCCTCCTATTACGAATTTTTAAAAACGAGGGTCAGCACCCCCTATCAGGGTCTCATGATTGACCTTGTGACCCAAATGAAAATGTCCCTGGAAGAAAAAAATGTTGCTAAAGAAATTCTTGGTTTTTTCCCCACACTCCAGCTGAAATGGGACGCCGAATCGGGATCGATACGCAGCATTTCTTTAGGCAAAACAACCGCCAGCGGTTCGTTAAAAGAGTTCATCCACACGGAGTGCCAGTCCTTTACGGCCAGGGCAGTCCGTCTGAATATGAGGAAAGTGGTCCACTTCAACGTATTACTCTCCAATAACGAATCGATGGACGAAAAAACCCTGGAACGCACGGTAACGATCAATATCTCCAAGGGCGGCTGCTTTCTGTTTTCCGGCCGAGACTGGTCAAATACTCCCAAAGCCTGGTTCATCATCAACGAATTGCAAGACAAAACTCCCATAGCAGGTGATATTCGTTGGTCGGTGGAATGGGGTAAACAGATGACGATCCCCGGCATTGGTTTAAGTTTCAAACACATCAAGCCCTCTCAACTGGAGGAGTTGGTCAACAATTGCGCCCTCTAGCCATTTTTCATTTTCATCGAATGTAAGCAGAAATACAAACCTCTTCCTTTTGACCCGTCTGTCGGGTTTTATCTGATGTCCGGCGTATACTCCTTGTCTTTTCTCAGGCATTACAGAAATTTGTTGAAATTTAGCTGATTAAAAGATAGAAGCCGATATCAACAGAGACACTCGGTGGAGAAATAGTCAACCATGAATAAAGTACTGATGCAGGGAAACAAGATTATCGGGGAAGCCGCCATCCGTGCGGGTTGCCGTTTTTATGCCGGCTATCCCATTACCCCGCAAAATGAAATTCCGGAGTACATGTCGGAACGTCTGCGCAAGGTGGAAGGGGGCGTTTTCATCCAGTCGGAAAGCGAGATCGCGGCTATCCACATGGTGGCCGGGGCAAGCGCCGCAGGCGCCCGCTCCATGACCTCGTCTTCGAGCCCGGGAATTTCCCTCAAACAAGAGGGGATCTCCTCCCTGGCGGCCTGTCAGCTTCCCGCCGTGATCGTCAACATGATGCGGGGGGGACCCGGACTGGGGAACATCTCCCCGGCCCAGGGGGATTACTTCCAGGCCACACGGGGAGGCGGCCACGGAGATTACCGGACCATCGTCCTCGGTCCGGCGACGGCACAGGAACTGGCCGACCTCACCATGGACGCCTTCGATCTTGCCGATCAGTACCGGACGCCGGTCATGATCCTGGCCGACGGCATGATGGGCCAGATGATGGAACCGGTGATTTTCAAGGAGCCGAAGCCGCGGGTCTATCCGGAGAGTTACATGATGAGAGGCGCCGGAAAGGGCAAGAGCAAGATCATTCGCGGACTGATCCTCGACCCCCTGGATATGGAGGAGCACAACTGGACGCTGGAGAGAAAATACCGGGTGATCGCCAAAAAGGAAACGCGCCATGAGCTTTACAGGACGGAGGATGCGGAACTCATCCTCGTCGCTTATGGAACGGCCGCCCGGATCGCCAAGGGGGCCATCAAACGGCTCCGCGAAGCGGGTCTGAAGGCCGGCCTTTTCCGGCCCATCACCCTCTGGCCGTTCCCTGAAAACGAACTACGCGATCTGGCAAAGACATTTCAAAATTTTCTCGTCTTTGAAATGAGCACCGGACAGATGCTGGAGGATGTGCGGCTGGCCCTCCAGGGATATGCCCGGATCGGTTTCCACGGCCGCCCCGGCGGTGTGGTTCCGACCCCTGTGGAACTGGCCAACGTCGTCATGCGTCAGTATGACCGGAAGCAGGGGATCATCGAACACTATTAGTCGCCGCTTCAGCGCCGTTTCCGGCGAATGGCCGGGACGAGAGGGCAGCAAGGACAGGAAAATGAAAAAAGTTTTTGGCAGACCGAAAAGCATGAAGAACACGATCTTTCACTACTGTGCGGGATGCGGTCACAGCATCGCCCACCGGCTGATCGCCGAGGTGATCGATGAATTGGATATCCGGGGCATCACGATCGGCGTCCCGCCGGCGGGATGCGCCGTGCTGGCCTACAACTATTTCGATGTCGACATGATCGAGGCGCAGCACGGACGGGGGCCGGCCATGGCCACGGGGATCAAGCGGGTCCTCCCGGATCGCGTCGTCTTTTCCTACCAGGGGGACGGAGATCTCGCCGCCATCGGCATCGCGGAGAGTTTCCATGCAGCCAACCGGGGGGAAAACATCACCGTCATCTTCATCAACAATGCCGTCTACGGGATGACCGGCGGGCAGATGGCCCCGACCTCCATCCTGGATCAGAAGACCACCACGTCGCCCGCAGGGCGGAAATCCCTTCTCGACGGCCATCCCATCCGAATCTCCGAAGTCTTTACCCTGCTCCCGGGAACGTCCTACATCGAACGGTGCACGGTCAACTCCCCGGCCAGCATCCTCAAGACAAAAAAATCGATCCGGAAGGCCTTCCAGTATCAGATCGACGGCCAGGGTTTTTCCCTGGTCGAGATCCTCTCCCCTTGTCCGACGAACTGGAAGATGACGCCGGTCGATTCCTGCCGGTGGATCGATGAGGTGATGACAAAGGAATTCCCCCTTGGCGTCATGAAGGACCTCCCGGCGTGCGGAACAGAAGAAGGGGGAAAAACGCCATGATAGTGAAGACCATATTCTCCGGTTTCGGCGGTCAGGGCGTGCTCATGATGGGCTTCACCCTGGCCCAGGGCGCGATGAACGCCGGGTATCAAGTGACTTTTCTGCCGGCTTACGGGGCGGAGGTCCGGGGGGGAACGGCCAACTGCACCGTCGCCGTTTCGGATGATGAAATCGCCTCACCGATCGCCTCGGAACCGGACTACGTCGTGGTTCTCAACACCCCCTCTCTCTACACGTTTCAGAATCGCGTGGCCCCGGGCGGATCTCTTTTTTTAAATTCCTCCATCATCGCCGTCGATCCTTCCCGCCACGACGTCCGGATCTTCAAGATCCCCGCTTCGGAGATCGCGGAAAAACTGGGAAATCTTCGCACGGTCAACACGGTCATGATGGGCGCTTTCCTGAAGATGACCGGTCTTGTACCGCCCGATATCTACTTGAGCAGCATGGAAGAGGTCATGGGAAGCAAGAAGAGATCGATCATCGAGGTCAACCACAAGGCCTTTACGGCGGGTTTTGAATATCTTGGAGGAGTCGATCTAATGGCAGTCAAGCAAATCTCCGTCCTCCTGGGCAACGTGCCGGGAACCCTTGCCCGTCTGACGAACATCCTCGACAAGGAAGACATCACGGCCAAGGCCCTCCTCGCCGCCAGCGCCGCGGAAAACAGCACCGTGCGGATGGTCGTCAACGACCCGGAAAGGGCGGCGGCGATCCTGGAGAGCTTCGGTTTCAATTACGAGCTCACCCCGGTTCTCGCCGCCGAGGTGCCGCTTCATCCCGGCGGGATGAATGCCATCCTGAAGCCTCTGACCAAGGCGGAAATCAACATTCATTACCTCTATACGACGATCAACCGGATCGGCAAGGAAACGATCGTCATCCTCGGGGTGGACAAGATCGACTCGGCGCGGGAGATCCTCCGGGAGAACTGGATCCACATGATCGAGGATGAAATCTATTCCCTCTGAAAGGCGCCCTCTCTCCTGACCGACTTCCTTGAGACCTGATAGAGATGCCCATTTCCCAGGAAAAAGAAGCAGCACTCCGGCAGACGGATGGAGCGTCTCGGCGTCCGGGAAGAGGAATTCCGGGAAACCTTCATCCGTTCCTCCGGTCCCGGCGGTCAGAAGGTCAACAAGACCTCATCCTGCGTCTATCTCGTCCATCTGCCGACAGGCCTCACCGTAAAATGCCAGCAGGAACGCTCCCAGACCCTGAACCGGTTTGTTGCCCGGCGGCTGCTCCTCGACCGGATCGAAAGACTCCAGACGGGACTCGTCAGCGCCGAGAGGATGCGGATCGAAAAGATCCGACGTCAGAAACGGCGCCGGTCCCGGCAAGGCGCAAGGAGAAAATCCTGGAGGCGAAGCATCTCCAGTCCGAAAAGAAAACCCTCCGCACGCGGATCGGCCCGGAGGAATAATCAGGATTCCCCAGCGGCACTGTCACTCTGAAAGGAATCTCCATACCGGAGTTCCTGCTTGATTGACAGGGCGCGGACACTCATTTGATATCTTATTCCATTTCTAATTCATATATGATATAATAGTCGTACATCGATTATGAAGGAGGTACGACTATGGGGAGAAAGGCAAAGGGGAGAGAGATATTGGAAAGCGCCAAAGCATATTTATCGAAAGCCAAGACGGCAGAGGCGCTGAGACAGGCACAAGCAGTTGTTTTTCCGTTGGAATATGGCATGACTATGGAGCAGACAGCTAAGGCCATTGGTGTGTCACCTGGCTGGGCATGCCAACTGCGCAATCGCTTCATGAAAGAGGGAAGCATTTCTGAATCGGGCAAGCCGCTGCGAGGTGGACGGCGTCGGGAAAACATGAGTATCGAGGAGGAGAGAGCATTTCTTTTACCGTTTTTTGAAAGGGCAAAGACTGGAGGCTTTCTGGTTGTAAACGACATCAAAGCGGCCATGGATATACGGCTGGGTCGCCACGTTGCATTGGCATCCGCTTACAATCTTCTCCATCGGCACGGGTGGCGTAAATTGGCTCCAGACAAACGACATCCTCAGTCTGACATTGAGATTCAGGAGGCTTGGAAAAAAAACTCCCCGACGCCATTGCCAAGATCGACAAAGCGTGGCCGGGGGAAGCGCCGATCCGATTGATGTTTATGGATGAAGCCCGTTTCGGCCGTATATCCGACACCAGATGCTGCTGGTGTCCGAAACCTTTTCGTCCAGTCTGCTATTCAATGGTGAGCCAAGAATACACATACGCTTATGCAGCCGTTTCAGTCACGGATGGCAAGATGGATTCTTTGATTCTGCCGTATGTCAACGGGGATTGTATGCAAATATTTCTTGATGAAATGGCAGCTCGATATCCCAGTCATCGGATGATTATGGTGCTTGATGGTGCAGGTTGGCATCGAAATAAATCGCTTATTATTCCTGACAATATTCGCCTTTTACGTCTTCCTCCGTATTCACCGGAACTTAATCCGGTAGAGCATCTTTGGGACGATTTGCGAGAAAAGGCATTTCACAACCTGGTCTTTGATAGCCTTGATGCTCTTGAGGATCACCTTGAAGCAGAATTACGGAACATGGAAAAGAATCAAGATCGCGTCCATTCGATTGTGGCTTGGCCGTGGATTATTAATGCTTTAATGAATTAGAAATGGAATAACATATTTATTCATAAGCAAATACAAGTCAATGCCGCAAGCATTCCTGCGAATTCATTGACTTCGGTTTGAATGGGGCAAACTCTTTACGGCCTATTTTCCGTTCACTCAGATTACACACATCTTTCGCCACAGAACGTCAAACTCGATGAATATGCTGGGTTTCAATTCGGTATCACCGATGTTATTTCAGAAAGTAATTGTGATATAATGGCGGAAAGATGAGTGTCCGGCGCTGTGGAGGTGCCGACCAAAGTCTTTTATCGAATAACAAAAGGAGCTTGCTATGAAAGATGTGGACTACATGCACGTTGCCGAGGATAGCATCAACAAGATCAAAGAGGGCGCTTTCTTAACCGTTAAATCCGGAAATGCGCTTAACACCATGACCATCGGTTGGGCCACCTTCGGAGTTGTCTGGAGCAAACCGATTATGATGGTGGCAGTACGGTCTAGTCGGCACACCTTTGGGATCATCGAGGCGGCCAAGGATTTTACCGTTACGGTTCCGGCGGGAGACATGCATAAAGAGACTGCCTATTGCGGCTCGAAATCCGGCCGGAACGTGGACAAGTTTAAGATGTGTAATCTGGAAACAACCGATAGCCGCCAGGTCGCTTCGCCGATTATTAAAACCCGAGGGCGCCATTACGAGTGTAAAATCATCTACAAGTCCGCCATGGACCCGGCCCATTTTGACAAGGATTATGATTCATCCCTTTATCCGAAAAAGGATTACCATACCCTTTATTTTGGTGAAATACTGGCTTGTTACGAAACCGACTGATATTCAAATGGTTTGAATCTGTTCATGCAGGCCGCTCAGTTAATCATATGTAAAATTTAGGAGAACACTGCAATGAAATCCTCATGCGCAACGTGCTGGTTTCGCGACTATGCGGAACGAAATCCGAACTCACTGCTTGCCAGGATTTGGCGGTGGCATACCGGTTGGTGTCCAGGCTGGAAAGCATACCAAAAAGAATTGGCTGAAATAGAGAAAGCCAAGACATCCTGACCAATGAGGTTTGAGAAAGATTGCCACATGAGCGGACCGATCGAAAAAATCGTGGACTTGATTGTCTACTCAAACAGAATTGTGGTGTTCGTTGGTGCAGGCCTGAGCACAGAGTCCGGAATTCCCGATTTCCGAAGTCCCGGAGGCGTTTGGGATAAGTACGATCCGCAGGATTTTTATTTTCAGAGGTTTCTGGAAAATGAAACTTCCCGGGAGAAATACTGGCAGATGGCGACGGATATGTATGAATCGATGAAAGATGCCCAACCCAACCGGGCTCATCTTGCCATTGCAGAGCTTGAGCAACTTGGAAAGCTCGACTGCCTGATCACACAGAACATCGACGGCCTTCATTTTAAAGCCGGTAATTCGCCGGATAAAGTACTGCAACTTCACGGTACCGCCATGCACGTGACATGCCGGGATTGTCACAAAAGGTATGATCGAAAGGCAGTTCAGATCCGGATAGCCGGCGGTGACAAAGCGCCCCTCTGTGATGCGTGTAAGGGTTTCCTTAAACCTGCCACGATATCCTTCGGACAGTCAATGCCGGCTGAAGAAACTCAGGCAGCTTACGAGCACTCGGCTGCTTGCGACCTTTTTATCGTCATCGGATCTTCCCTTGTGGTCCAGCCCGCTGCCCAAATGCCGGTAATCGCGAAACAGAACGGCGCAAAGCTCGTGATCATCAACCGGGATGAGACACCGTGCGATCCAATCGCAGACTATGTTGTGAATGCGCAGGCAAGCCCGACCATGGCAACCGTGATTGAGCGGGTCCGAAGAGCGCTCGCGAATATTTCAAGGGTTTAATCAGGTGAACAGGCATTTCATGTCAGAATTTCATTCTTACAGGACTATGTCGAAACGAAGAAAAAACCCGTCATTCAATGATCTCATCCTGCATAGGAGATTTGCTAATAATCGGCCACACCGATAGACCTGAAGTTCAAATACAAAGCCGCAGTTTGCATTTTAAAGAAGCATATTGAATACGGGATGAAACGTAAGAACGGTGGGGGCAGCTATTTTGCATTCATGTAGAATCCTTTTTTTGTTCTTTTCTGGACTTTTCACCAGAAATATGAAGAAGTGAATGTTACACATAGTACCTCGCTTCGGTTTTTTAGTGTTTTGTTCAGTTGGAGTAAATATCATGAGTCAGGCGGTGATATTGAAACATTTAGAAAAAATATTCTATATCGTTCTCGCAGTGGTCGTTATGATTGCATTTAACCGACTATTCGATGTTCCTGACTACAAAATAAATACCAATATTAAGGCACCGTTAGGAAAGACTAGTCTTGAGCTCGTAAACCAAGAGACTGGTGAGAGAATTCGATTACCCGATCCTGGAGGCCCGAATCCTATTGAAGTGCATCTGAAAAATACCGGTAAGAAGCCGATCGCGAACCTGGAAGTTATCTTGGAATTTGAAGCTGCAGGAGACTTCGGTTTATTAGATGAAAAA
>CAWJHT010000022.1:0-32533 GCA_963842685.1 uncultured delta proteobacterium
AGAAGTCTGAGGCGCGATCTCTGCCGTTGTTCACGTGCCATCCGATGAACTCCTGACCCCCCGGAGAGGCGTCATAGTATCCCGATGGGGTCCACAGGACCCAGCGCTTGCGGTCATTGTGAGGGGAAAAAGGCCAAAAGTTCCTTGCCGTCTGAGAGGCGATACCATCGAATCGTCCCGTCGCCGAGGGCTGCCACCGCGACTTGGCCGTTGGTGTTCAACCCCCAAACCGCCCCAGGTATTCGGATCTTCCACTGGATTTTTCCCTCTAAATCGAACAGCAAAAGATTGAGAGTGGTACCTAGAAGGAAGCCCGATTGATCCGGTTTGATGGCCAGGCTTTCCGTCATTTCTTGCCTCAACGGAAGGGGATTGCCTTTGAGCTTTGGTGATATGGAATGGTTCCAGTCACTCACCCCAAGGCCGTCGATGATGGGGTTTTGAAATGTGTAGCTTGCCTTGAGGCGTGTCCAGAATCTGGACGTGGCATCCGTGAGCCCGCGCTCGTTTATCGAAAAAATCGCGGGTGACTTGCCATACGACTCGTAGGCGAACTGGATTCCGGCGCCCTCCTTCGACAGGAGAAAACCTCTGTGATTCCCGACGTACATGGGGATCGCCTTGGCTCCGACAAGGGCGGCCTGGATTCCGATCGTCGAAGACCCCGAAGGATCCGTCGCGGGAGCAGTAAACAATCCCGCCCGACCTGAGTGGCAGGAGGTGGGGAAAAGGAGAGATGAACCCCCGTGGGCAGGTCGCTGAATCCTCCCCGTCCCCCGTCCGCCCACTTGCGGATATGGTAGACCCCCTTGAGCACATGTTGCCCTCCGGCATATAGGAAGCGACCGTCCGAGGACCATGCTACGGCTCTCAGATCAGTGCCAATGGCGCTTGAGACCCCCCTCGTATCCGGCGAGTAGACGTGCTGCAGGACATTCCCCCTGATTTCCAGAACATCCACTTTTGGGCTGAGGTTTTGTGCCACCGCCAAGCGGGTCCCGTCGGGTGAGAAGGCGAGTCCATACGGACGTTCTCCCCCCGGCGGTCGGATCCTAGACACAGGCGAAATGGGCCGGGGCGACGAGTATCCTGCTCCCTCAAAGCGGACAGATCGTAAAGCCTGATGAATCCGTCAAAACACCCGGTGACCAGACGAGTGCCGGTGGGATCACTCACGACCCATTTGGCTAAAGCACCGTAGTCCCTGTCCTCTGCGACTAATACATAATCGGGTAAACGATACACCCGCATACCGCCCCTGTACATCACGACCGCAAGAAATCTGCCATCGGGGGTATAGGTAAGGTGCTGAGCGTATCCGGGCAGTCCACCAAGTCGTCGCGTGAGGGCACCCGTATTGCGGTCGAAGAGGTACAAGCAGGCATCATTTTGTTGGGCTGATCCGGTTTGTCCCCCAATCGCCACAGTCTTCGCATCAGGAGACAAGCCCACGGCATAAATTTGCCCCTCCTCGCCTTCGCCTACCGGGGGACGTAACGTGCGCAGGAGTTTTCCGCCTCCCGAGATGTCCCAGATCCTTACCGTCTTATCCTCAGAACCGGTTATGAGGATGCTGTTGGAGGGGTCCATTGCGATTTCATAAATAACGCCATTGTGCGCGCCCGCCTCCACCCGCAGGATGGGCTCGGTGGTCTGGGCTAAGGCCAATTGGAATGTTGCTAACACGGCTACAATGATGCTAACCGGAACGATGGAATGGGTATTAGTGCCGTGGTTCATAGTCACCTCATCGCTATTCAAAGTTTGGCAGCTATATAGGAGGAGTCAACTCGGCCTGAAAACCTTTCTAATATAAAGTCTTTCGAAATAGCCAGCGGAATCGGGCAGTCGGGCAAGAGGCGTACACCTTTCATTCGTGGCTGCATCGGATGCGTTACCCCTTCAATCCCATTCAAGTAAGGCGGAGTTGGGTCGAACATGCGGGGACGCTGTTCGCTTAGGGCGAACACTCTTCAGCGTGCCGGTGCTATCTGCTTCCAGTTCGGACTGTTTCCCGCACCGATGTTCTGGTTGAATCCGGCGTCGTTGCTGAACATGACGACTGGGATAAATCCGGTAAGCAACCACAAGGCAGACCTCTACGGCAGAGGATGGTACTTTTTAAGCATCTCAACCGTGCGACGCCATGCGTCACGGTCATCGTCGCGACGATAGGCACCGGCAGGTTCTCCTTTTTTGACGACCGTTTGCAGATTGAATCCATGGTTCGCCTCGGGGTATACAACGAGTTCGAATTGCTTTCCGTTCTGTTTCGCGGCCGCTTCCATGGCCTGCATCGATTCGACCACGCAGCAGTCTTGGTACCGGTCGAAGCTTAGCTGCCATCACCAGCATCGGAACTTGGAAGCGTTTGACAAACCAACCCATTTTGTTCGCCCAAGTCTTGGTGTACGGGTAATAGGCCACCACCACAGAAACGAGATCCGATAGGGGCGTTGCATTGTAGAGTGCGCCGCCTCCGCCAAGAGAAAAGCCGATCACCGCAGTTTTACCCGGTACGGCATGTGGCGAGCGCTGCGCCCGATCGATTGCCTTCTTCAAATTGGCTTCGCCCGTAAGTTCAGAGTTAAGGATATCCTTGCCGGTGAGGAGGACCGTGTAGTAGCCAAGCTTAGACAGCTCTGAAGCATAACTCTGATATGAATCGGGACCACTCTGCCCTGAAATGACAATGATCACTGGTCCGGGTTTTTCAGGTGGAGCATAGGCAGTCTGGGCGGGACCTTCTGGACCCGCGTCAGTTGATACTCTATCGGCCGCAGATACCGACACTGCAACAACGAATAACATCCATCCAACCAACAACACTGCAGTGGCAAATGGGATCCACCGTTCCCGCTTCAATTGCTTTGCCATCATGTTTTTCATGTTTCCTCCAATTTTTCCCTTGTGGCCGTAACCTGATGCTGCCATGGTGTAACGCCGAAGCCTCTATGTGTTGAACCCGGTAAAACCTCGCCCCCCACAATTTACTCACAACTATACCTAACATAACCTGATAGTAACCAGTGGTCAATCTATTTCACTTCAACCGGAACGCACGTCCCGTTCATTTTTTTGTTTCCGCAATGAACAATATCTGGCCTTGCTAGTGAAGTATTAGACAATCAATGGTATGAACCCCAGGGCAAGCCCTGGACCCTTATTAAAGGACCGACCCAAGGATCGGGGAATTATAAGATTAAAGTATTTTTTCGTACTCATATATTCAATAAAGTCAAGAGGCATTATTCCAATGTTATTCATAAAAACTTCCTGTTGGACTGTTTGGTTCTCTTATGCCTGAGAAAGAGGCATATGACGAACGAGAGATTGTATTTATAGTGAGGATAATGAGCAGATTACATCAATGAATATCGATTGAAATCATGCATCTTTGTAATGATTGAAGAGTTGAGGAGTCCAGGAAGTTAGTTCTTTAATCTCTCAGGGCGAATTCCCCGCAGCTTGCTGCGAGTCAAATCACGGAACCATCAGATTAATACCCCGCTGCTTGCGGTGGGGATGGTTTATTCTCCACTTGGTAAAACTTTTCAATCCTTATCAATCATTAAGGGTCTATCGTTCTCTTTCAGCGTTAGTCTGTATAATCCCACATCTCATTCTGCTGTAAAAAGATTGGGTCGGCATTTCTACGGATGAACTCATCGATATGCATACCATCAATGGTAGGCGGTCGTCGGATTCGCTTTTGTTTCCCATTGATGAAAATTGTCATGAATTCCTTTTCCTCCACTTTTTCTCCGCCTTTTCTCCACCGGTTAGTATTCGTTTACGATTTCCCATAATATATGACTCTTGACTATTCTATGGTCAACGGTTGACCTCACCCTCTGGCACCATCGAGCCAGATTATGCGAAGAAAAGTAGCCCTTCATGTCATAGGTTGAGAGATTGCCTTGATTATGACGCCATTGTCTTCAGTGCCTTGTCTCTGTAGACGCCCTTTCGTCCCTCATAATCAATCGGGTACGTAGGACCCGCCGAGCCTCTTCCTCGCCAACTTTCCGGACGAGGTTCTTCCAAGCTGCCGTATCCTGAATGCCTTTCAGAGTACCTTCGACCAGGATATCAAGTTCCTCTTCGGTATAAGGTGTCGACCGACCTGGTGAATCGTCAAGCACCCAATCTGGTAGGTCCTGATTGTTGTGTTTTTCAGGCCCAGTTGACAGGGTCTTTCTCTTCGTCATGAATGAACCTTCACGGAATATTGGGTATTTAACAGCCAGCTATCACACTTTCTGTTCGAAAGCCAATATCAAAAAGAAAAGTGCTGGGGAATGCTTCGAATAAGCGTCAATCTGCAACTCCAGCTGAAGATTGACGCTTATTCGAAGCATATGACAAAAATATTTCTATTTGCCAGAACGCACCGGAAGTGCCCGATAGCCGCCACCGCCTGACTGAGGAGACCGGTACGAGTTGCCATTGCTGAAACCGAAGTAGGCAGCGACTGGACCGCGCGTTTCAGCGGGGGTTTCAGAAGTCCAAGCAGCATTACATGTAAGACGAATCAATTCAGTTAAATGGACATCCCAACCACAGTCAGACTTATAAGTTATTGACTTGTCATAAAGCCCCGCCAGCTCATCCAACGTCGGCATTCGCCAGTCTGTGTAGCCGCCCCCGCGGTAATTCTCGCAATAGCTTTTGGCGTTTGCCCAGTTTATATCGCTCCCGTTGTCCTTTACCGCCCACATGAGGTTTGTTCTTGTGTCCAGGACTAGTACCATTGTCATTGGTATTGAAACGACCATCCCTCAGCGGCGTCGGAAGTCTTGAGATGGCAAAATCTTGTGGGGCGGGGGTGGCAGTAGGCGCCGGTATCTGCATTGCTGCTGCCGGTCGACTTTCTACCTGTTCACCGCTGGGGACAAAATAAAAATCCCCCTTCAGGGATGAGGATTCCCATGGAACCTGTTTCCCTCCAGTCTCACTATCCAGCTTCTGCCGTACCCGCTTGAAAACAGTTTCAATCGGCACACCGGGAGTCTGCATTTGTTGAAGAAGTGCTCCTGTGTAAGGGCTGTTCCTTCCCTCTCCATCCCTCGCCACATCTCCCGGGGCCGTGGCGTAGGATATAAAGGCACCCTTCGGTACTTGGCCGATGATGGCCAATCCACGGTTCTCGCTGCGGAAACTCCGGGCAAAGGGATTGTTCCGGCAAGCATCGAGAAGAACGATGTTGAGCCCGTTGTTGGCGTAGTCCATCTCGGATAGGATGCGACCCGCATCGATGGCCTCGAATCGGACATCCTCTTCCTTCTCAATCCGGGCTCCGACAGGAACGAGATAGTTGCTCCCTCCCGTTTGAATGCCGTGGCCGGCAAAGAAAAAGAGCCCAACATCGCTTCTCGCAAGACTTCTGCCGAATTCCCGAACTGCCTCGTCCATCTCCCGCTGGCTGGCATTGGTCTTAAGGATCACGTTGAAACCCATACGCTTCAGGGTCGCCGCCATATCTGTCGCGTCGTTCACCGGATTCTTCAGGCGGCCTGTCTCATATGCCCCGTTGCCGATGACTAAGGCTGTCCGCCGCTCCGGGGCAGCGGGTGCGATGCCCGGCAAGCACAAGACAAGGATCAGAAAACAAAGGAAGAGACGTGTTGTTTCCCTTTTCATGGTCGGCTCCTTGAATTAAACTGTTTTTCAAGGGATGAGTGGGGCTGCTGCTAACTTGTAAATATAGGGGGATGGATCTTCTGTGTCAAGAAAAATGGCAACAAGACAGCCATTACCACTTGACTTAGTTCTTCAAGCGTCGATCCAAATTGTTTTCAATCCGTTGAATGTTTTCATATTCTTCCGTTGATCAACTTCGGATTGACGCTTATTCGTTATGTTGAATATTTTGTGACTACGCCGGGCTGTGGATAACAGGAAGGATGCAAAGAGCCGGAGGAGCCTTATTTTTCCTTGAAGATTTTTTCGAAGAAATCCTGACGTTTTTTGGGAACGAAGGCGGATCCGTCGTAGTCCACGATCAGCTTCCCCTCGAGGTGGTCCAATTCGTGCTGGACGACACGGGCGGCGAAGTCGAGGTAGCGCCTGCTCACCTTCTTGCCTTCCGTATCCAAGGCCCGGACCTTGATCTCCGGATAACGGTTGATCTCGATGCGGATCTCCGGACAGGAGAGGCAGCCCTCTTCTCCGAGGACTTGCTCTCCCCGAAGCTGGGTGATCCGGGGGTTGATAAGGACCTCGCAATCCTCTTTCTTGCGGTCCGTATCCTTATCGTCGAATCCCCGGGCTCGGAAGGCGATGATCCGCTTACCGATGCCGATCTGCGGGGCGGCGAGCCCCACCGCCTCTTCCCGCTCCAGAAAGGCCTCGGTCAGCGCCCGGATGGCGTCCTTCGTGGCCTTATCGAAGGGGCACGGCGCCTCCTTGGAGGGGGTCCGGAGTATCCGGGTATCCGCCTCGTTGATCTGCTCCCCGTCCCAGAGGGTCAAGATTTTCTTGGACATCATCAAGTCCCTTCCGATGAATGCCGGCAAACGGCTTTGATCGTTCCCGTCCGGAACGATGTATTGATTCATGTATAACACCACCGGAGGGGTTTTTCAAGGAGTTCGCCATTTCCTTCCTTGCAGAATTTAGGGATGTCTGTTAGTTTTCATCCTGTTTCAATGCGCTTCTGCGAGCGCAAGTGGTATCGGTGACCGACTGGTTGATGATGAGAATATGACCATGATCTACTCCCTCATTGCCGGGAAGGCGAGACGCGAATTCTCCCGGGCGATGCGTTTCGAGGACGGGGGGACGCCCCATGTGCCTCCCCCGGGCAAGCCGCGGCCCCGGCTCCTCTATATCCACGTTCCGTTCTGCGAGAGGCTCTGCCCTTATTGCTCCTTCAACCGCGTCGCCTTTACGGAAGACCTTTGCCGCGCCTATTTTCGGGCGCTCCGTAAGGAAATCACCCTCTATCGCGAACTCGGATATGACTTCGGGGCGATCTATGTCGGCGGCGGAACGCCGACGGTCCTGATCGACGAACTGGAAGAGACGATCACTCTGGCCCGCACCTCTTTTCACATCCGGGAACTGTCGGTCGAAACCAATCCGAACCACCTGACCGAAGACCGCCTGACGGTCCTCCAGCGGGCGGGCGTCAACCGGCTCTCCGTCGGCGTCCAGAGCTTTGACGACGGCCTGCTCAGAAAGATGGACCGGTATGACAAGTACGGGAGCGGAGCGGAGATCGCCGGCCGGCTCCGACAGACCCTCGGCCGTTTCGGAACGCTCAACGCCGATATGATCTTCAATTTTCCGACACAAACCTCGGCCATGCTCGACCGGGATCTCGATACCCTCCAGGAGATCGGGATCGATCAGGTGACCTGGTACCCGCTGATGGTCTCCGATTCGACGCGGCAGAAGGTCATGGAGACCCTCGGGCGCGTGGATGACCGGCAGGAGGAGCGATTTTACCATCAGATCGTCGGGCGCCTGGTCCCCGCCTACCGGTTTTCATCGGCCTGGTGCTTCTCCCGGAAACAGGCCATGATCGACGAGTACATCGTCGATTACGACGAGTATGCGGGTCTCGGCAGCGGTTCCATCGGCTACCTCAACGGGACCTGCTATGCGAACACCTTCGATATCCGAGGCTACATCGCCCAGCTCGACCGGGGTGAATTGCCGCTTGCGGCCTCCCGCATCTTTTCCGTCCGGGATCAGATCCGTTACGATTTTCTCATGAAACTCTTCGGGACCCGTTTGAATACAGCGGCGCTTCGCAAGAAGTACGAGGGGAAGTTCTTGCGTCTCCTCTGGCCGGATCTCCTCGCCTTTTCTCTGATCGGAGCGCTTTCCTGGCGGGCGCCCGACATCGTCCTGACGAAGCGGGGCCGTTATGCCTGGGTGATCCTGATGAGGGAGTTCTTCACGGCGGTCAACAACTTCCGTGACTACTGCCGGGGGCAGATGCCCTCTTAATATGTCCATCCCTATAGGATAATTTACAAGAGAATGATGAAAGTATCATACAAAGCCGCTCTCCTATCCACATTCGTCTTTCCCGGTGTCGGCCAGCTCTATTTAAAAAAGTATTGGAGGGGGCTGGTGATCTGTTTTTTGTCTTGCACCGGATTAGGCTACATGATCTGGTCGGCCACGGTATCTGCAATCCATCGCCTTGACGACATGATGGTGAAGATGCAGGGCGACACGGCGAACCTGCAAAAACTGCCGGACATTGTCGGATCAAAAGGATTAACCGCAGATCCCTATTACGACGCTGTTTTCTACTTTCTTGTTTGTATTTGGCTATTTGCTGTCATCGATGCCTATCGAATCGGAAGGCGGAAAGAATTTTCGGACGAAGGGACTTCCAAATCGTAATTCCGTTCCCATCCAATTAAATGATAAAAAAGGAGGAGTCATGAAAGTAATCAAAGTTGACCGGATACAAAAGGAGTTACAGGTAAAGCCGCTTTTTGCGGGTGGTGTGACCCAGCAGACCATTGTCGATCAAAGCCTCAGCGACCGATTTTCGATCAGGCAAGTCAATTTCGACAAAGGCGCCAGAAACAAGTTTCACTCCCATAGCATCGAACAGGTTCTGATCATCACCGAAGGACAAGGTATCGTTGCAACGGACAAAGAAGAGATCATTGTGGTGCCGGGGGATATCGTTTTCATCCCGGCAAACGAAAACCACTGGCACGGCGCCACCAAGGACAGCACCTTCTCCCACCTCTACGTCATGGCGCCGGAACAGAAGACCACCCAGATCGAAGATTAACTCGGGCATATGGGACTCATCTGGATCAATGAGGTTTCGGTCAGCTTCGGCGGGCCGCGGCTGCTGGACGAAGCGACGCTCCAGATCGAAGCAGGCGAAAGGATCGGGCTTTTGGGCCGGAACGGTTCGGGCAAGTCCACCCTCATGAAAGTGCTGATGGGCGATGTCGCACCGGATTCCGGAGAAATCATCCGCAGCGGTGAGGTCCGGATCGCCATGCTGCCCCAGGATGTTCCCGACGACCTGCCGGGGACGATCTATGATGTGGTGGCCTCCGGCGGCCGGGAACACCTGGAACTGCTCCGGGAATACCACGAGCTCACCCTGCGGATGTCCCGGAGCGGCGATGACGGCCTTTTGAAAAAGCTCGAAGGGGTTCAGCACCGGCTGGAGACCACCGGCGCCTGGCTTTATCATCAGCGGGTGGAAAGGGTGATCGCCAGGACCGATTTGGATGAGTATGCCGAGTTCCGGTTTCTGTCGGCGGGGATGAAGCGCCGGGTCCTACTGGCCAAGGCCCTGGTGAACGAACCGGACCTCCTGCTCCTGGACGAGCCCACAAACCATCTGGATATCAACGCCATCCTCTGGCTCGAGGATTTCCTCCTGAATTTTGAAAAGACCCTCATGCTCGTGACCCATGATCGGGCCTTTCTCCAGCGACTGGCGACACGCATCGTGGAAATCGATCGGGGTCGTCTGATGGCGTTCCCCTGCGATTACGACACGTACCTCGAACGCCGTCAGGCCCTGTTGGAGGCGCAACAGAAGCAGTGGCAGGAATTTGACAAGAAACTGGCCAGGGAGGAGACCTGGATCCGGCAAGGAATAAAGGCCCGTCGCACCCGTAACGAGGGCCGGGTGCAGGCGCTGGTGAAGATGCGCCAGGAGCGGGCGCAGAGGCGGGAGCAGACGGGCAATGTCCGGCTGGCGATCCAGGAGGCGGAACGCAGCGGCCGATTGGTGGTGGAAGCGGAGAAGATTCACTTCGCCTTCGGCGATCACAAAATTCTGGAAGGGTTCTCCACGACGATCCTCCGCGGCGACAAGGTGGGCATGATCGGGCCCAATGGCTCCGGCAAGACGACGCTCCTGAAGATCCTCCTCGGCGAACTGGAACCGCAGCAGGGCAGAGTCCGCCTGGGGACCGGCATCCGGGTCGCCTATTTTGATCAGCTCCGCGCCCAGCTCGACGAAAACGGGACCTTGAAGGACAATATTGCCGCCGGCAACGACATGATCGTCGTGGACGGCGTCTCGCGGCATATCGTGGCTTATCTCCAGGATTTTCTTTTCCCGCCGGACCGAATCCTGTCGCCGGTCAGCTCTCTGTCCGGCGGTGAACGCAATCGCCTGCTTCTGGCAAAGCTCTTTATCCTTCCCTCCAATGTCCTGGTCCTGGATGAGCCGACCAACGACCTCGATATGGAAACGCTCGAACTTCTCGAAGACCGGCTCCTGGAATACAAAGGGACGATCCTCATGGTCAGTCATGACCGCGCGTTCCTCAATAACGTGGTGACCTCGACGATTGTCTTCGAAGGCAAGGGACGGCTGCAGGAATACGTGGGCGGCTACGACGACTGGCTGCGGCAGCGGACGGAACCGGATGAGCCGTTGAAGAGGACGGCAGGAGATCAGAAACCCAAGAAGGGCAAACCCCCGAGAGAAAAGCAGAAGCTGTCCTACAAAGAGACACAGGAGTTGGAGACGCTGCCGCTGAAAATCGAAACCCTGGAGGGAGAAAAACAGCGTCTGCTGGAGACCTTGAATTCTCCCGAATTCTATGTCGGCAGAGACTCGGTTGAAATCAGCAGGGCCAACGACCGGCTGAAGACCCTGGAAGAGGAACTGGATGGAAACTACGGGCGGTGGGATGAACTGGAGAGCCTCGCGGCAAAATTCAGCGGCGAGCCGGGGTGACGATGACCCTGTCCTGCCCTATCTTCAACCAAGTTTCCAACACGTCCTCGTGCTGTCTGGCAAACTGCTCGCGTTGCACCGTTCCGATATCGAGCCATTCGAGCGCTTCATACCAGGGAGGTTTGCGGACTTTGACGCCCGCTTTGACGGAGACTTCGAAAAGAAACAGAACATCGAAATGTTTTTCCCCCGGGGCGATTGCCGGCTCGTAGAAGAAAGTCTTGACGTAGGGTTCCGAATAGACGAGACCCGGGTCGAGTGTAAGGATCTCTTCTCCGATTCGCCGCGCGGTGTCCCGCGGATCCTCGCCGAACTTCAGATGGCTCGCGGGGATGGTCCAGCCGCCGGCGTTGGTCTTGACGCGCTTGTTATCCATACCACAGAGTTGCTCCCAGGCCGGATGGTCGGCGTATCTTCCCAACAGGATTTTCCCCCCGCTCATGACAAACAAGAAGGCGCACAGGCACATTCCGCCCCGCGGCACACTTGTCCACCCTTTCGATGGGGCGAACGGCGCCAGCCATAAGAAGGAACTCCCCCCGCTTTCTTCGATCCCGATTGGCACGGAACCCATCTTTGTTTCTCCTTTTCGCATTCAAACCGTACCAGAGAAATTATTCATATTCGGCTGGTTTTATTTTCCAGTAAAATGCGTTATAGAAAAGCATAATTCATGCAGTCTGTCACTGTCTTCTGTATTGCCCGAAGATATTATATTAATTTAAGAAAATCGTAAACATATTTTAGAAAGGGGAAAGATGAAAAATAAAAAAGCAGAATGTCCTGGAAAATTAAAATATCTTGCCGGTAAAAGAATTCTTCCCGAGCCAATCTCAGGTCAGACGGATATCGTAAAATTGATCGACAATATGGACGCCTATAACGGCGGGAGATTGCGGGCCGCCTGCCATCTGTTAAGAGACAAATATTCCCAGAACGATGTTACCGTGGGGTTAAGTCTGGCAGGAGCGCTGACCCCAGCGGGGCTCGGGCCTTCAGCGATTATCCCCCTGATGAATCACGGTTTTGTCGACTGGCTCACCGCCACCGGCGCGAATATGTACCACGATCTGCATTTTGCCTTTAACCTGCCGATGCACCGCGGCTCCCATGCTGTCGACGATGTCGATCTGCGGGACAAAGGGGTAACCAGGATTTACGATATCCTGTTCGATTATGAAGACGTGCTGATGGAAACGGATCGCCGATTGAGAAAAATACTGCTTCAGCCGGAGTTTCAGAAAGAAATGGGAACCCGTGAATTTTATCACCACCTGGGAAAAGTGATGAATGAATACGAAGAAAAGAACAACCTGGGAGAAGTGAGCATCGTCGCTGCCGCCTACCGAAACGGGATCCCCGTTTTCACATCCTCGCCCGGCGATTCCACGATCGGCATGAACATCGCCGGCCTGGAGCTTTTGGCCGAAACCGCCGGACTGCAGGATGCATTCAGACTGAAAATCAATCCGAGCATCGACGTCAATGATTCAACCGCCATCATTTTGAATGCCAAACGGTATGAGAAGGGAAAAACCGGCGTTATCCTGATCGGCGGCGGAAGCCCGAAAAATTTCATGCTCCAGACGGAGCCACAAATTCAGGAAGTCCTCATGATCCCCGAAGTCGGACAGGATTATGACATCAATGTCACTGACGCCAGACCGGATACGGGCGGACTGTCGGGGGCTCCGCCCAGCGAGGCGGCAAGCTGGGGCAAGATCGACCCGACGAAACTGGAAGAAGCCGTTACCGCCTATCTCGACGTCACGGTGGCCGTGCCGCTGATGGTCGCCTATGTCCGGCATACGACCAAGGCTAAAAAGCAAAAAAGGCTTTACCACCGGGGGGAGGAGCTGCACGAAAAGCTGGCTGCGTCCTACCTGGAAAACAATAAAGAGGTGGAACAGCTGAAACGACTCATGAAAAAACTCCCGGTGAAAAAACAACAATGAAAAAGCAACTCAGCAGCCTGATAGAACGGCACGGAACGCCCCTGTTTATCCTGGATCATCAAAAGCTGAGGGATAATTACCGGACCTTCAAAAAAAATCTGCCCAGGGTGCAATGCTATTACGCGGTAAAGGCCAATCCCCATCCGGAGATCATAAGGACCTTGTTTTTGGAAGGATCCAGCTTCGACGTTGCATCCTACAGCGAGTTCATGCAGATTTACGAATACATCAAGCATTTTGAAGAAAAAGAGCAGGATTCCTTCATCTGGGATAAGATCATTTTTTCAAATACCATCAAAGATAAAGAAACGCTGAGCAAGATCAAACGGTACCGGCCCCTGGTCACGTTCGACAATGGCGACGAGCTGAAGAAGATCAGGGAGTGCTGCGATACAGCCGGTTTGATTCTCCGGCTGAAGGTGCCCGATACCGGTTCACAGGTCGAGATGAGTTCGAAATTCGGGGCAGAACCCGGGGATGCCGACCATCTGATCCGTCAGGCGAGCGACCTGGGACTTGTCGTCGAAGGGGTGAGCTTTCACGTAGGAAGCCAGTGCACCAATTTTGACAACTATACGGAAGCGCTGGCCATCGCCTCTACGATACTCAAGGAGGCCCGGAAAAATGGGCATCCCCTGAAGATCCTGGACATCGGCGGAGGATTTCCCGTACCCTACGACGGGCAGGTTGTTGAATTCGAAAAGCTGGCGAACCTCATCGGTACCGAATGCAACAGGCTGTTCCCCGAAGATATCGAGATCATCGCGGAACCGGGAAGGTTCATCACTGCGACCGCGGCGACACTGATCACCGAGATCATCGGCAAATCCCGAAGGGACGGGAAGCTGTTCTATTACATCAACGACGGCGTCTACCATACCTTTTCCGGTGTGATTTACGACCATTGGCAACCCAATTTCAGCGCCTTCAGACGCGGGAAAAAAGAGGTGTGCGCCGTGGTCGGACCGACCTGCGACAGTTTCGACAAGATCTCCTTGTCGGTGCAGCTTCCCGCGAATCTGGGAATCGGGGATTATTTGCTGACGGAAAATATCGGTGCATACAGCACAGCCTCTTCGACACGTTTTAACGGTTTCGACGGCGCCAGAATTATACAGATAAATCTGGGGCGATGATGAAATATTAAGCAGATTTGCCGATAGGCCTTCTATATTCAATCATCGTCGGGAGGGATATGAAGAAGGGGTGCATTATGGATGAGCATAAAAAAGAACTGCTGAAGAACCTGCCGAAGATCGATGAGATGATGCTTCTGCTGGAAAAGAGGGAGGGCATTGCCGGGATGCCGCGGGAGCTGGTGAAGGAGGCGTGCCGGTCCGTCGTGGAAGCGCTCCGCGACCGGATCTTGGCCGACAAGGGAAAGGGCGGGGAGTTGCGCCTGCCGACGAAGGAGACATCGGCGCAGCAGGCGGAGCAGATCCTCGACGGCTTCAACCGGTATCGTCTCCGGCGGGTGATCAACGCCACCGGGGTCATTCTCCATACCAACCTCGGCCGGGCGCCGCTCTGCCGGGAAGCCCTGGAGCGGATGAACGAAGTCGCCCGGGGGTACTCCAACCTGGAGTATGACCTGGAGAAGGGGGCGCGGGGGCTTCGCTACGACCATGTCCGTCAGCTCCTCTGCGCTCTGACCGGGGCGGAGGATGGGCTGGTCGTCAACAACAACGCCGCCGCGGTCCTTTTGGTCTTGAACAGCCTGGCCGAGGGGAAGGAGGCGATCGTCTCCCGCGGGGAATTGATCGAGATCGGGGGGGAGTTCCGCATTCCCGATGTGATGGAAAAAAGCGGTGCGCGCTTGAAAGAGGTGGGGACGACGAACCGGACCCGGCTCGCCGACTACGAACGGGCGATCGGTCCGGAGACGGGGCTGATCCTCAAGGTCCACACGAGCAACTTCCGGATCATGGGTTTTACCGAGGAGGCGGATCTCCTTTCGCTCGTTGCCCTGGGTAAGAAACACAGCCTTCCCGTCATGGATGACCTGGGGAGCGGCTGCTTGATCGAGCTGGACCGTTACGGCCTGGAGCGGGAGCCCACCGTCCGCGACACGCTCAGCCACGGGGGTGGACGTGGTCACCTTCAGCGGCGATAAACTCCTGGGCGGTCCCCAGGCGGGAATCATCCTGGGGAAAATAAAGGCGCTGGAAAAAATCCGAAAGAACCCGCTGAACCGGGCCCTCCGGATCGACAAGCTGACCCTCGCCGCCCTGGAGGCGACACTGGTGAAATACCTCCGGCCCGAGGAGGCCCTTGTCGACATCCGCGTCCTCAGAGCCCTGACCGAGCCCCTGGAGGCCTTGAAGAGACGGGCGCAGCGTCTGGCGGCCCTCTTCCGGCGCACCCTGCCGCAGGGACTGACCGTTTCTCTTATAAAAGGCGTATCGATGGCCGGTGGGGGATCGCTTCCCACACAGGAGATTCCCACCGTCCTGATCGGCATCTGTGCGAAATCCCTTTCCGCGGCCGCTCTGGAGGAAGGCCTCCGGAAATGGAAAACGCCGATCATCGTCCGGGTGGCCGACGATCAGGTCCTCCTGGATGTAAGAACGCTGGATGCGGAGGAATGTATTGAAATCCGCGATGCACTCCGCACGATGGTGACGGACGGAACGGTGGAATGATGACGGACGTCAAGACCAGCGACGATGAGAGGCATCATCGCTTCACGGTCGCCCCCGAGGAGGAGGGACTCCGTCTCGACCTCTTTCTGACCGGAAAGGAGCCGGGCCTCTCCCGCGCCCAGATCCAGCGGGCCGTCGCGGAGGGGAGGGTTCTGGTGAACGGCCGCCCGATCAAGGCCGGAAGGAGGGTGAAGGCGGCCGATGCCGTCGCCATTCACATTCCGGAGGCAAAGCCCTCGGGGGTGATGGCCGAGGCGATCCCCCTGACGATTCTTTACGAGGATTCCTCTTTGCTGGTCATCGACAAGCCGGCGGGGATGGTCGTCCACCCGGCGGCCGGCCATGCGGGCGGGACCCTGGTCAACGCCCTCCTCCACCATTGCCGGGACCTCTCGGGAATCGGCGGCGTCCTTCGCCCCGGGATTGTTCACCGTCTCGACAAGGGGACCTCGGGCCTTCTCGTGGCGGCCAAATCCGATGCGGCCCATTGGGGGCTGGCGGGACAGTTCAAGCGCCACGAGGTGAAAAAGACCTACCTGGCCCTTGTTTATGGGAATCCACGGGCCGACGGAGGGAGGATCGAGGCGGCCGTGGGAAGGCACCCGACGGACCGCAAAAAGATGTCGACGCCAAGCCGGCGGGGCCGGTCGGCGGTGACTCTCTGGCGCGTCCGGGAACGTTTCGGTGTCGCCGCGCTTCTGGAGATCGATATCGAAACGGGACGGACCCACCAGATCCGTGTCCATCTGACGGATCTCGGTTATCCGGTCGTAGGGGATCGGATCTACGGCGGAGCGGGCAGAATCAGGGGCGTCGAGGACGCCGCCATAAGGGCAAGGATGAAGGAGCTGGACCGTCAGGCCCTCCATGCCTGGCGTCTCTCCTTTACCCATCCGGTGACGGGGGAGGCGCTGAGCTTTTCTTCGCCCCCGCCGGAGGATATCGCCTCTCTCTGCACCTTTCTGAGGAGAGATAAAAAGCTAAAAAGGTAGCCTATGTTCCGTTTTGCCCAAAGAGACGCCATCCAATATCTGGAGGCCGAGGCCATCTCGGCGCTGGATTTCGTGACCCATGCCTTCTGCACCCGGCTAGGAGGGAGTAAGCGAGGGGCCTTTCTCCAGCCTCAACACAGGATTCCTCGTGGGCGACCGGGAGGAAGATGTCCGTCGGAACCTGACTCTGATCGGCAAGGCCTTTGCGATCCCAGAGGAGCGGCTGGTCCTGATGGGGCAGGTCCACGGCGACCGGATCTTTATTCTCGATGGGGACGGCCCCCCGCCCGGAGCCATTCCCGAGTGCGACGGCCTGATCACGGATCGGCCGGGGGTGGCCCTGGGAATCAGGACGGCGGACTGCGTCCCGCTCCTCTTCGTGGACCGCGTCCGCCGGGTGATCGGAGTCGCCCATGCGGGCTGGCGGGGGACGGCCCTGCGTATCGCATCGAAGATGGTCGACCTCTTCGAGAAACGCTTTTCCTCCCGGGTGGAGGATATCGTGACGGCCATCGGACCGGCCATCGGCGTCTGCTGCTACCAGGTCGATGCCCCGGTCTATGCCGCCTTCTCCTCACGGCCGGGTGCGGACCATTTTCTCCATCCCTGCCCGGAGGAAGGCAAGTGGATGCTCGATCTCGCCTCGGCCAACCGCATCGAGCTGATGGAGCGGGGGATGCCCGCGGGGAATATCCTCTCGGCCGGACACTGCACCGCCTGCCGGCGGGAACTCTTCTTTTCGCACCGCGCCAGTCTCGGATGTACCGGGCAGGCAGATCAACTTTATCATGGTCAGGGAGGACGGCCGCTGAAAAAATGCTTGACATCACAGATCCGTTTGGTATAGAAAAAAATCAAAATTCAGAAAGGTGTATGCTAAGTCCTTCCTATTTGGAATAATTCCAGAGACCCAATTAGCAACCCAAAAGTTCCGTGATCTTCTTAACTATGTCGTTATACCATAAAATCTGCAGTCATTTTTGATGGGTCAGACAAGCTGAAAGCGGAAGCGTTTTTTGTATACGCGGCGGATGCCTCGTATTGGCGAACGCAAATCATAGGACCAATATAAAGGTGCAATACATGAACATCGAAGACATCAAGCGACAACCGATCAGCGAACTGGCAAAATTGGCCAAGGAGTTGGAAGTTGCCGGCGCCAGCGGCATGAGAAGACAGGATCTGATTTTCTCCATTCTGCAGGCAGAGGCCGAGAAGAACGGCATCATCTCCGGTTCCGGCGTCCTGGAGATCCTCCCGGACGGGTTCGGATTTCTCCGTGCGGTCGATTACAACTACCTCCCCAGCCCGGACGACATCTACATCTCCCCTTCGCAGATCCGCCGTTTCAGTCTGAGGACGGGAGATACGGTTTCCGGCGAGGTCCGGCCTCCCAAGGAGGGGGAGAAATACTTCGCCCTCCTCAAGGTGGACGAAGTCAACTTCGAGAGCCCTGAGGCGGCGCGCGACAAGATCCTTTTCGACAACCTGACCCCCCTCTACCCGGAGGAGAAACTCAATCTGGAGTTCAACCCGGAGAACCTCTCCACGCGGATCATGGACCTCTTCACCCCGATCGGAAAGGGACAGCGCGGCCTGATCGTCTCCCCGCCCCGGGCCGGAAAGACCGTCCTTCTGCAGGACATCGCCCACAGCATCACCGCCAACCACAAGGAAGTGATCCTGATGGTCCTTTTGATCGACGAGCGGCCGGAAGAGGTGACGGATATGCAGCGGAGCGTGGCCGGCGAGGTCATCTCCTCCACCTTCGACGAACCGGCGACCCGCCACGTCCAGGTGGCCGAGATGGTGATCGAGAAGGCCAAACGGCTCGTGGAGCACAAGAAGGACGTGGTGATCCTCCTCGACAGCATCACCCGTCTGGCCCGGGCCTACAACACGGTGGTGCCGCCGAGCGGCAAGGTCCTCTCGGGCGGCGTCGATTCCAATGCCCTCCACAAGCCGAAGCGGTTCTTCGGGGCCGCCCGGAACATCGAAAACGGCGGGAGCCTGACGATCATCTCCACCGCCCTGATCGACACGGGGAGCCGGATGGACGAAGTGATCTTCGAGGAGTTCAAGGGGACAGGCAACATGGAACTTCACCTGGATCGCCGCATCGCCGACCGGAGGGTCTTCCCGGCCTTCGATCTGATCCGTTCCGGGACGCGGAAAGAGGAACTTCTGATCCCGAAGATCAACCTCAACCGGATCTGGATCCTCAGGCGTCTCCTCCAGGAGATGAATCCCGTCGACGCGATGGAATTCATCATGGACAAGATCCGGAAGACGGATAACAATCAGCTCTTCCTGGACTCCATGAACTCGTAGGAAATAAAAAAGAGCTTGATTTAACTTGTAAATCGTTATAAACGTCCATGTTGACATTGTCGAGAGGAGTGATGCTCTCGATGGATTCGCTAGGTCGGCAGCTCAACCATTTTGAAGAGGAGAACGGTCAATCATGAAAGAAGGTATTCATCCGGAATATAAGGAAACCACCATTACCTGCGTCTGCGGGAATGTGATCCAGACGAGATCCACCCGGCAGGACATCAAGACGGAAATCTGTTCCCAGTGCCATCCTTTCATCACGGGGAAGCAGAAGATCATGGATGTGGCAGGCCGCGTGGAACGATTCAAGAAAAAATACGCCGGTAACGAGAAACAGGCGGAGAAATCCGCGTAACGCCCATCCGTTTTTCACGACGGGGTTCCTGCCGCGGCGGCGCCATGCGCAGGTTCTCCTGCCTCTGAAGTACAGGGACGGCGCCGGGGGCTTGCGGGCGCCGTCTTTTTTGGAAAGTCACTCCGCCACACAGATCGGAATTCGCATCGGTCATGCCTTCCTGCCCTATCGGTTAGGCGCGGGTGGTCTATAACCGGCGTCGATCACTCCCGGCTGGGAGAAGGAACAACACACCATGTTTGCACGGCTTAAAGATGTAGAAGGGCGTTACCTGGAGCTGGAACAGCTCCTCAGCGATCCGGCCATCGTCGGCAAGCCCGGGGTCTACCAGAAGTACGCCAAAGAGCATTCCGATCTCCGCCCTCTTATCGAAACCTACCGGGAATACGAGAAAACCTCTCGCCGCATCGAGGAGGATCAGACCCTCCTGAAGGACAGCGATGAAGAGATGCGGGAACTGGTCAGGGAAGAGCTGCCCTCTTTGCAGGAAGCCCTGAAATCTTTGGAAAGCCGGCTCAGGATTCTGCTTTTGCCCCGTGATCCGAACGACGAAAAGAATGTCTTTATCGAGGTCCGCGCCGGCACCGGCGGCGATGAGGCCGGGCTTTTTGCGGAAGACCTCTTTCGGATGTACGCCCGCTTTGCCGAGACCAGCGGCTGGAAGGTGGAGGTGATGAGCAGCACCCCGGCCGGCGGCATGGGAGGTTTCAAGGAGATCATCGCCTTGATTACGGGGAGGGGCGCGTACAGCCAGTTGAAATACGAAAGCGGCGTCCACCGGGTCCAACGGGTTCCGGTCACCGAGGCCCAGGGGAGGATCCATACCTCGGCCGTGACGGTGGCGATCCTGCCGGAGGTCGAGGAGGTGGAGCTGAATATCGATCCCAACGACCTTCGGATCGATGTCTACCGTTCGACCGGTCACGGCGGCCAGAGCGTCAACACGACCGATTCCGCCGTCCGGATCACCCACCTGCCGACGGGACTCGTGGTGACCTGCCAGGATGAAAAATCCCAGCTCAAGAACAAGCACAAGGCAATGGGCGTCCTTCGGGCCAGGCTTCTCGATCTGGCGGTGAAAAAGCAGAATGACGAAATCTCCGAGACCCGCAAAAATCAGGTGGGGAGCGGGGACCGGAGCGAACGGATCAGGACGTACAATTTCCCCCAGGGAAGGGTGACGGATCACCGGATCGGGCTGACCACCTACAACCTGGAAAATTTTCTGAACGGGGGAATCCAGTTCATGACCGACGCCCTGACGACCCATTATCAGGCCGAAGCGCTCAAACAGTCCGGCTAAAGACACATCGATCGTCTTCCCTTTCGTCGTCGTTCCGGCGACCCCGGGGATCGGCAAGGGGGATTCTTTTTTGATGACGGATATCAGAACCCTTCTGCATCGGACGACCCGCGAGCTCACCGCCGGCGGCAGCCCCTCCCCCCGGCTCGACGCCGAAGTCCTCCTCATGAATTTTCTGAAGACCGACCGTGTTCAGCTTTACATGCATCCGGAGAGGGAACTCTCGGAGGAAGAATGCGCCGGGTTTACCCTGTGGGTCGACAGGCGGCGCCGGGGCGAACCGGTCGCCTATATCACGGGGGTAAAAGAGTTCTGGTCGCTTTTTTTTGAGGTCAATCGCGACGTCCTGATCCCTCGGCCGGAGACGGAATGCCTCATCGAGGAGGTCCTGAAATACTACGGCCGGGAGGCGGGTCCTCTGCGGATCATCGATCTCGGGACGGGAAGCGGTGCGATCGGCGTGGTTCTCGCGGCGGAGATCCCCGCGGCCCTTGTGACGGCGACGGACATCTCACGGGGGGCTCTGGAGGTGGCGCGCCGGAATGCCGACCGCCACGGTGTGGCCGGGCGGATGGAATTTCTGGAGGGACACCTCTTTGCGTCCGCAGGCGGAGAATTTGACGTCATCGTTTCCAACCCGCCTTACATCCCGGATGACGTTTACCTTCTGCTGCCGGAGGGGATCCGGGCGTTCGAGCCCCGCGAGGCCCTTATCGCCGGTCCCGACGGCGCCGCCTTTTACCGGGAGATCATCCGGGAAGGAGCGGGCCGCCTGAAGCCGGGCGGCCGGATCTTCCTGGAGATCGGGGAGGGGCAAAGGGAGCTCGTCGATTCCCTCTTCAGGGAGGCGGGATGCTATACGGATATCTATTTCCGTCAGGACTATGGCGGGATGGAGCGTGTCGCGGCGGCCAGGAAAATAAGAACAATGCGCACCGGACTATGTCCCTGTTGGCAGTAGTGGCGACTGTCGATTTCCAGTGCGATACGAGGACTGAATGATGGACAAAATCGTGATCGTCGGGGGAAAGACGCTCGCAGGAGAGGTCCGGATCAGCGGCGCCAAGAACGCCGCGCTGCCGATCCTGGCCTCATCGCTTCTGGTCGAAGGATGGAATACCTTTCACAACATTCCCGATCTCATGGATATCAAGACGATCAAGAAGCTTCTCAAAAGCCTCGGCGTGGAGATGGAAGGGGAGGAGACCCTTCGGATCAACGCCGGCGGGATCACCAGCTGCGAGGCCTCCTACGATCTGGTCCGGACCATGCGGGCCTCGATCCTGGTGCTCGGTCCCCTTGTGGCAAGGAAGGGAGAGGCGCGGGTTTCCCTGCCGGGAGGCTGCGCCATCGGGGCGAGGCCGGTGAATCTCCATATCAAGGCCCTCCGCGAGCTCGGGGCCGAGGTGACGCTGAAAGACGGTTATGTCGAGGCGAAGGCCTCGCGGCTCAAGGGGGCGGAGATCTATTTCGATATCTCCACGGTCACGGGGACGGAAAACATCATGATGGCCGCGACGCTGGCGGAAGGGACGACCGTTCTGAAAAATGCGGCGCGCGAGCCGGAGATCGTCAATCTGGCCGAGGTGTTGATCGGCATGGGCGCCCGGATCCATGGGGCGGGGAGCGATGTGATCACCATCGAGGGGGTGGAGAGTCTCCATCCCGTGGAGGCAGCGGTCATTCCGGACCGGATCGAAGCGGGGACCTTCCTGATCGCCGCCGGGATCACCGGCGGGGATATCCGGATCACCGGCTGCATCCCCCTCCATCTCGATGCGCTGATCGCCAAACTGCGGGATACGGGGATGTCCATCGATACGGCCGAAGGCGCCATCCGGGCGAAAGGCGGCGGCATCCTCCGGAGCGTGGACGTCAAGACCCTTCCCTATCCGGGTTTTCCGACGGATCTGCAGGCCCAGATCATGGCCCTGATGGCGGTCGCGGGCGGGCTTTCCGTCATCACGGAAACGGTGTTCGAGAACCGTTTCATGCATGTGAGTGAAATGATGCGGATGGGGGCGGACATCGTCATCCAGGGGAAGAGCGCCATCGTCCGGGGGGTCCCGAAGCTCCGCGGGGCGCCGGTGATGGCGACGGACCTGCGGGCCTCGGCCTCCCTCATCCTGGCGGGTCTCGCGGCGGAGGGGACGACGGTCCTCTCCCGCGTCTATCACATCGACCGGGGCTATCAGCAGATCGAGAAGAAACTGTCGGCCCTGGGGGCCGATATCCGGAGGATTCCGGGATAAGTGATCCCAACATTGCCTCAAACGCCGCCCGAAGACCCATCAGTGATCCGGGCCATCCTCGATCACCTGGGCATCCAGCTCGTCAGGTCCAGGCCATTCGTCAAAATCCTCCTTGACACACAATAACCTTCTTCGTATACTCCCATCATCAAAAAGCAATGCTTTATCAATCAATTCAATTCGCTGACGCTCACACTGACATCGTCACTTTTGGATCTATCCGAGGGAGATCATGAACAGCAGAGAGAGAGTTTTAACCGCCCTAAATCACAAAATCCCGGATCGGGTCCCTATCGATTTTGGGAGTTTCCCCGGGGCTACGTCCATGAATGTCCGGGCCTACCAGAATCTCCTGAAATACTTGGGGATCGAAAGAGAAGTTCGGATCGGCGCCCTGATCATGTTCACCGCGGAAATCGATGAAGACATACTAAACCGGTTCCATGTGGATACAAAAAGCGTGGGCCCGTCTAAAATGATCGGCGATTTCGGAATTCCCGCAGAATTCATTGATCAACCCTGGGGGGTCAAATGGCGAAGGTCCACGGACTACACGTATGCGCCGGTGGAGGGGCCATTTCAAAAGATCGCCGAGCCGACAGCGGAAGACGTGAAAAATTATAGGTGGCCCAGGCCTTCGGAGATCGCCGATTTCACCCAGTGGCGGGAAAAAGGGAAGAAGCTTCGGCAGGAAAGCGACAAGGCGCTGGTAGCGCGGGTGGTCCCGGGGATCTTCACCCTGGCCCAGTTCATGCGCGGGTTCGAAGGCTGGCTGATGGATCTGATCCAAAATCGAGGTTTCAGTGAGGCGTTCCATGACAAGCTCTGCGAAATCTGGATTGAAACCGTCAGCAGGATCGTCGAGGCTCTCGGGGAAAATGTGGATATCGTTATGTTCGGAGATGATTTCGGCTTCCAGAACCAGCCGATCATGAGCCCGGCTATGTTCAAAGAGAGGGTCAAGCCTTTGATGAAAAAGATGGTCGGTACCATCAAAAGCCAGACCAAAGCCAAAATCGCCCTGCACACTTGCGGTTGCGTGTTTGCCTATATCGATGATTTCATCGATATAGGCATCGATGTTTTGAATCCTATGCAGTCCAACGCCAAGGACATGGATCCTGGGCGGATTAAAGAAAAGACCGCGGGGAAGATGGCCCTGTGGGGCGGCATCGACACTCATGTAGCTCTTCCCAAGGGATCTCCACAAGACGTGCGCGAAGAAGTGAAGAACAAGATCGCCGTTTACGGAAAAGGCGGAGGGTACATGCTGTCGGCGGATCATAATATCTTGGTGGATGTCCCCCCCGCCAACCTAATAACCATGTTTGAGGCGGCCCAGGAGTTTGGCAAATATTGATGGCTTCGCAAAAATGCGGGAAAGCCGCCATAGAGGAGAGCATGAAAATCATACGGACCAGCGACGCCGACTTTGAGAGCTATTTCAATCAGATCCGGGAACGGGGCCGGGTCTTCGATCCCGAACTCTGGGCCTCCGTCGGACGGATCGTGGAGGACGTGGCCCAGCGGGGGGATGAGGCCCTTTTTGCCTATACCGCTCAAGTGGGACGGGCATGCTGTCACGGCCGCGACGGTCGAGGCCTCTCCGGAGGAGAGAAAGGAAGCGGCGGCGCGGATCGATCCGGAGGACCTGGCGATCCTCCGTCTGGCCGCCCGGAGAATCGAACGGTTCCATGAGCGGCAGCGCCAGGAAGGGTGGTCGGTGACGGATGAAGAGGGGGTAGAGCTCGGTCAATCCATCCTTCCCCTTGCCCGCGTCGGCATCTATGCGCCGGGAGGGCTGGCCTCTTACCCCTCCACGGTCCTCATGACGGCGATCCCGGCCCGGATCGCGGGCGTGGGCGAGATCATCCTGGTGACGCCCTCCCGTGACGGGCGACTTCACCCGATGATCGCCGCCGCCGCGGAACTGGGGGGAGTCACCCGGATCTTCAAGGTCGGCGGCGCCCAGGCGATCGCGGCCCTGGCTTACGGCACCGCATCGGTTCCCCGCGTCGACAAGATCGTCGGTCCGGGGAACGCCTACGTGGCGGCCGCCAAGAAGATGGTCTTCGGCCGGGTGGCGATCGACATGATCGCCGGACCCAGCGAGGTGCTCATCATCGCGGACGGGACGGGAGATGCCGCCTTTGCCGCCGCCGATCTGCTGGCCCAGGCCGAACATGACGAGACGGCGAGCGCCGTCCTGCTGACGCCGGATGAGGCCTTTGCAGAGGCTGTGGCCGCCGAGGTGACCCGGCAGCTGGAGAACCTGTCGCGGAAGGGTATCGCCTCCCGTTCGCTTGCGGCCTTCGGCGCCGCGGTCGTCACGCGGGACCTCGGCGAAGCGGTCGCCCTGGCGAACCGTTTCGCGCCGGAGCATCTCGAACTGATGGTGCAAAATCCCCGGCAGCTCCTTCCGGAGATCAGGAATGCGGGTGCCATCTTTTTGGGGATGTATACGCCGGAGGCGCTGGGCGATTACATGGCGGGACCCAATCATGTCCTGCCGACCGGGGGGACGGCCCGCTTCGCTTCCCCCTTGGGTGTCTACGATTTCGTCAAGCGGACCAGCATTCTCTCTTTTACACGGGAGGCGCTTCTGAGGTACGGGGCGCAGACCGCCCGTTTTACGGAGCTGGAGGGCCTCGACGGCCACGGGAAATCGGTCCGTCTGCGTATGGGATGAATCAGCGACCTGCCCTACCCCCGGTCCCATCCCCCCCGGGACCGCAACTCCTGCACGACCTGTGCGGCCCTTTCCCTGAGGGTGAGATAATCGGTCTTGGCCACCCGGTTCAGCGGGATCTCGCCCGCTTTGAGGATCACCACGTGGGAGGGGCGGGAGTAGGCGGAGATGTCCCCGCAGGCGGCGATGACCTCTTCGGGCGTGAGGGTCTGACCGTCCAGGCATTCCACGAAGGCCATGATCCCCTCGCTGAAGACCTCGTGCTCCACGCCGACGACGGACACCAGGGCGACCTTGTCCTTGAGCTTCGCAGAGATGTGGCGTTCGACGTCCTCCGGGAAGACCTGATACCCCTTCGGTTTGATGACGAGCTTCGCCCGGCCGGAGAAGTGAAGCCCCTTGTCGTCGTAAGTGCCGACGTCGCCCGTGTAGCAGATCCCCTCCTTCGAGACGGTCTTGGCCGTATTCTCCGGATCCCCCAGGTAGCCCAGGAAGACCTGGGGGCCGGAGAAGCAGATCTCTCCCACCTCCCCCGGCGGTTTCTCCGCGCCGGCGGTCCCGTCGGGATTCATGAAATGGCGGATCGTGAGGGGGCAAAGGGGAGAGTCATAGCCGATCCCCTGGGCGAGCTCGTCCACATCGGCGTCCACATTCGTGTAGGTGCAGAATCCCGCCGTTTCCGTGAGCCCCAGGCCCGTTCCGATCCGGGGCGCCATCGCCTTCATCTTCACCAGAAACTCCCGGGGCACGGCCTGTCCGCCGTAGATGGCGAAGCGGAGGCTGGAGAGGTCGTACTTCTGATAATCGGGGAGACGCCATTCCATGTTGAACAGGGCCGGGATCTGGCCGATGATGGTCGCCTTGTGCTTCTCGATCGCCTCCAGGGAGAGCTTCGGGTCGAAGATGTGCAGGATCACCGCAACGCCGCCGCCGAAGAGGATCGTCCCGAGCTGCTCCGTCGTGCAGCCCACATGCGAGGGGGGCAGGTTGATCAGCATCCGGTCGGACTTTTCCAGTTCGAAACCCACGCACAGGGCGATATTCTGGAGCAGGATGTTCTCGTGGCACAGAAGCGCCGGCTTCGGAGAGCCCGTGGAGCCGGTGGTGAAGATGATGAGCGCGGCATCCCTTTTTCCGACCTGCCGGCGGGCCTTGCGTACCTTGCCCGTGAACAGGCTCAACAGAAACACCTTCTTGATGTCCTTGACGAATTCCGTGACCCCCACGGCGCCGTCCATGATCAGGTCCGCCTCTTTCTGGAACTGCACCCAGTGCCGGATGGAGGGGCAAGCCGCCATCACCTCCCGGATGATCGGCCGGAAATCGGCGACCGGCGTCTTCCCCAGGAAGAAATAGGCCTTCGGCTTGATCTTCTCCATGCAGGTGATGATCTCCTTGGCCTTCAGGCGCAGGTCCAGGGGGGCGATAATCACGCCGATCCGGTAGCAGGCGTAGATCAGATAGACGTGTTCCTTCAGGAGCGGCAGGCTCGTGGCGACGACATCCCCTTTGACAAGCCCGATGGAGAGGAGTTTGGCCGCAAAGGCCGAGACGGAGGTGTTGAACTGCTTCCAGGTGACCGTCTCGCCGGTGTTGTGCTCGATGATCGCCGTCTCCTTGGAGTGGTGCACGGCGTAGACGGCCACATAGTCGGCGATGTTCGGAAGGAGGGTTTTGTACATCTCACGGCAGAGTTCGTCTTTCTGATGATCCTTCATGGCGGTTGGCCTCCTGATGGGGTTGAGGGGGAACGCGAATCGAGGCCCCTGAAGTACCGGAAAATGTGTTTCCCTGTCAAGGAATATCACCGTGAGGTGATCTTCTGGGGCGGGTTGGAAACAAGAGAGGCATCTTGCCTCTTCAGTGTATTTCCAGTCTGACAGGCGGTGATGCGAGGCATGGGTGATTGTTGACCGGTCATCCATCGCTGGGATGGGCCTCAGCGGTCCAGCTCTTCCCGGACGGCGGCCGCGAGCATCTCCACCGTGTAGGGTTTTCTGAGGTATGTTCCCGCGCCCAGCCGCTGCGCCTCCCTGACGCGGTCGGTCTCTGAATAACCGCTGGCGATGAGGGCCTTCTGATTCGGGTGGAATTCGAGGATCTTCCGGTAGGTGTCCAGACCGTCCATCCCCGGCTCCATGATCATGTCCAGGAGCACGAGGTCGCAGGGGTGCTCACGCAGCTGGGTCGCGGCGTGCTCACCGCTGGTTGCCACGCTTGCCTTGTAGCCCAGGTACGTCAGCATCCCCCGGGCCAGCTCCCGCTGTTCGGCGATGTCGTCCACGACCAGTACCGTTTCCCCTCGGCCGCGGAGGTTTTGCAGATCGATGTTATCCGAGACGAAGACCTCTCGATCGGTCGCCGGCAGGTAGATGGTCAGGCGCGCCCCCTTTCCCTTTGCTGCTTTCGAGGTTGATATAGCCGTTGTGATCCTTCACGGTTCCCCAAACCACGGCCATCCCCAGGCCGGTGCCGCTGCGTCCCATCACCTTTTTGGTGTAGAAGGGCTCGAAGATCTTTTCCTTGTCTTCCGGTGCAATGCCGACTCCCGTGTCGGCGATGGTCAGCACCACGTAATCCCCCTCCCGGATCTCGTCATACCCCGCGATCGGGCGATCGACGTAGACGTTCTCCGTTTGGATGGTGATGACCCCTCCCTCCGGCATCGCCTCGGCGGCGTTGGTCACCAGGTTCATCACGGTCTTGACCAGGTGGACCGGGGAGCCCGACACGTTCAACAGACCCGGAGACAACCGGGGTTCGACCTCCGCATGGGGGTAATCGGCCCGTCAGCTTATCGAACTCGGGGCTCTTCAGGTAATCCTCGATGATGCGGTTCAGGTTGACGACTTGGCTGCTGGCGACCCCCCGGCGGGCCAGGGTCAGCAAATCCTGCACAATCGCCGCCGCCTTCAAGCCGCTCTCCTTGATCGTTTGGATCGGGTCCCTCAGGGCGTTCTCCTCGGGGGGCAACTGCATCAGCAGGAGATCGGGATATCCGACGATGCCGGACAGGATGTTGTTGAGGTCATGGGCCACACCCCCCGCCAGGGTCCCCAGGGCCTCCATCTTCTCGGAGCGCTTGATCTTCGCTTCCAGCTGCCTCTGGGCCTCCTCGGAGCGCTTGAGTTCGGTGATGTCGCGAACCGTGGTCAGGATGGAGACCTCCCCGCCGACGACGATCTGGAACGAATAGACCTCCACCTCCATAAAGGAGCCGTCGGTCCTGAGATCCCTGAGCCGATAGAAGCGGTTCTCGATGTTGGGCCAAGATTTGCGGCGTATCGACAGGAGCTCACGGTCCTCCGGATGGATGACGTTGATCACGTCCATGCCGAGGACCTCCTCTTTGCGGGTGTACCCGTGAAGCTTCAGCCAGGCCGGATTGACATCGCCGATCTTTCCGCTGGTGGTCAGGCTCATGGCGTCTAGCGAATCCTCGAAGAGGGTTCGGTACTTCTGTTCGGAACGGATGAGCCGGTCGATGAGCTGGTCCCGTTCATGAGCCGTGATTTCGTATTCCTCTATCAAATCCCGCACCATCCAGCGGGTGAAATGGTTGGCAATCGCCCGGATCATTCGCCTGGGCCAGGGTGCCGGGTTCCAGGTGAGCCTGAAAATACATTGATCGTTGCCGTCGATGACGCACTCGGTCTCCCTGACCTCGACGTTCGTCGCCCCGGTCAGCCGGGCGACCTCGGTGTAGATCCCGAGGTTCCAGTGGCAGACATTCTTGGTCACTCGGAAGCCCGGCCGATATTTCAGCTGGAAGCTCATGGACCCGTCTGCGGCATCGATCAATTTGACGTCTTTGGTCCTGTTGAACCGGGCGTTGATCCTTGCCACCTGTCTCGCCGTGGCGGCGGGTCCCATGAGGCCGGCGGCGAACAGCATCCGCTGGGAAAGGCTTTCTCGGACGGCGCCGATTCCCACTTCGATCAGCGGACTGGGACCCTGAACGACCTTGTAGATGTTTTCGAACATGGCCAGGGAGAATTCGTTGGATACCCAGTAGGCCGGATCGGTCAGGTGGATTTCCTTGACCAGATGGATGAGGGAGGGATCGAACTTGTCCCGGACCTGGAACCGCGGATTGTCCGTCAGCCCTTCAAGGAGGTCCCGAACCCCTTGCTCCCCGTAGTGGTTGCGGATATAGGCAATCATTCCTTTAAAATTCTGGCAACAGATGTCCCGGTCCATGACGGAACTGATCATGCGAATCCCTTTCGGAGGCTGCCGGCCCGTCCACTCTGCCGGCAAACCGTTGGTGTTTCTCAGGCGTGATCCATGACAAGCTCGCGTGACAGCAAATCGCCTCGTCCTCCAGACCGATCCGGTGGGTCTCCTGGGCGGCGATTCGGGAAGACCTCGATCTGCCGGTTTACACAGGATTTACTCCGGTCGTAGAGTCCCGTCCCTCGGGATGCTCCTTGACATGGCACAGCCCGCGGATTGCAGCGCCCGCTCCGCGAATCCTTCGATGCTTCCGCCCGGTCCACGACTGTGAGGGCGAGTATAGTGACCTGCGGGTTCGGTGTCAATCATTGAGATGCCGGAAGCCCGGAGATCGTGAGTGTGCCAGGCCTCTCCGGGCGGCGGCTCTCGGGGTGGGACATGAAATAGGCCTATAGGGTTGAAAAGAGGTTTCGAATGCACTCTCTGTTCAAGGACCGCTCTCGAATTTTTTTTGGATGAAACTTTCGGGATATTCGCGCGCCAATCGATCGCTCTTCTGATAATCGGCGGCCTCTTTGCGTGTTGAAAAATTGCCGAGCAGGATCCGGTGCCAAACACCGCGTTCTGCGATAAACACGGTTTCCATTGAAACATCAGGCGTTCTTTTCCGCAGATCTTCCAGATATGCCATCGCGTTTTGCTTTTGGTCTTCTGCGTAAGCCCGGAGCTGTATGGCGTATCTTTTCTGTCGGCCCTTCGGTGGCGTAGTGGCGGCAGGCGGCGCTTTATGGACCTGCCTTTCTTTTCAATGGGCGGGGTCGCAAGGGCTTGATTCTTCGACTCTTCAGGAGGCGGGGCGCGACGGCTTGATCCTTCGGCTGTTCGACAGGCGGAGGCGTGACGTCCTGATCTTTCGACTCTTCAGCCGAGGGTGCGGGAATTGCCGTCTCGACGGGAGGTTGGGACTGTTTTTCCCCGTCACGGTATCGCGTCTCTCCGGTCAACCGATCGGTTTTCAGCGGATCGGCGGTCCCTTTGAAATGAAGGGTTCCGTAATCGTATGCCCCCGGCCAGTAGAAAAAACCGATCATGCCGAGAAAAAGCAGGGTGAAAGCGAGGCCCCAGCCAATCCGGGAAGCATGGAATCGGCGCCGCTTTTTTTGTACGGATTGGATCTCGGTTGGTTTTTGAATATCCGTCGCCGCAGGCGTTTTCCCATCGCTCTGTACTGCCGTCCGGTTCTGTTTGTCTTCCGGTTGATCGAGGCCGGCTACTTTCTGATAGAGATTATCCAGTTCCTGTTCGAGTTCGCTATCCCGAGGTTCCTGTGCATCCATATCGTACGTCTTTTCCTGCCGATGCCGTGGTGACATCGATCAATGCAGCCCGATTTTCTTAAGATAGGCATCCAGGACAACGCGTTCATCCAACTCAAGGCAGCGAATATAGGATCTTAAAAAACCTTTCAGATAGACCAGAGGTGGGAAGAGGTCCAGATTCTCCGTTTCTATCGCCCGGAGGATGTCGATGCGGATATTCGTCTGCTCGGCGATTACCTCCAGGGGCACCTCCAGGGCCATTCTGAGTTTCTGTAGATCGGAGCCTGCAAGGGTATCCTGGGCGAGAAGATCGCGAATCACCGAGCTCTGTTCGGCGCGAGACTTCAATTTGTCGGACCGTCTGGCCGTCGCCGGACTCTCCATGCGGGTCTTCTGAAAATCGTAGATCGAGATCGGTTCTTTTGTTTTATCCCGAAAGGTTTGCTCCTCTTCCAAGAGCCCGGAGGCAATGAGATCGCGATCATAGGCCGTCCGGGCTTCGGGATTGATCAGCGTCAGATAGGCCTGCTCGATGCGGGAAAGGATTCCTTGCCTTTCTTCTTCCGAAAAGAACGAGTAACTCGCGATGGAGTCGTCCTGATAAAGCGCAAAGGACTTTTTATAGGCGCGGCGGATTTCCAGCGGCAATGCATCGGGGGAAACTTCCAACACTTCATAGTAATTCTGCTCTTTGAACGGTTTCATGTTCCGCTTATCCCGGCCAAATCACAACAGGGCTTTCTGAATGGGAGTTAGTCACTTCTTTTTCCGGCAACAGCATACGGCAACATTCCCTCAGATCAAGGGCGGTCTGGGTATAGGGATACAGTTCGACAAAGGGCATCTTTTTGCAGACCGCATTGTGAACACGGTCGTCGAAGCTGATGTTGCCGATAGGGTGCATTCGCAGGGCCAGGTGCTTTTCGATGATTTTACAGATCAGGGCGCTGATATTGTGGCTGTCCTGCTTTCTGAGCTGATTGAGCACCAGCTTGAAATGAAAGCTCCCCAGGGCCTTCTGCAGAAGTAGACCTTTCTCCGGATCGAGTTCGCTCATGATGCATAGCAGGAGATCCGGATTGCTGACGGTGGCCTTCGGATTTCGTCTCTCCGCCTCGTCGGCCAGTGCTTTGAAATCATGTATCTTGAGCACCTGGTGAATCTTGCGGAAATAGACGGATCGGATGAGGCGGTAAATGTTCTCGATGGCCGTCGGTTCGGGTGTTGTGACGAAAATGCCTGTGTTGGAGATCATGAAAAAATCGATCGTGTTGAAGGAAGTCCCGGCGCCGAGATCCAGCAGAATATAGTCATAGGAAAGTTTGGCCACGCTTCTTAATACCTTCATCTTCTGCTCATGGGCGAGATTGGCCATGTCAAGATTATTCATCGCCCCGCTGATGAGGAAGAGATTCGGGACAGGGGTGGAGACGACCGTCTCCTCGAGTGTGGTGCCTTTATTGTTGATGAAGTCGGCAATGCTTTTGGGAGGATTTGGGACGCCGACAATCGTGTGAAGATTTGCCGCCCCCAGGTCCACATCGATGAGAAGCGTCCTGTATCCCTGTTTGGCCAGCAGATATCCGAGGCTACCGGTTATAAAACTCTTGCCGGTTCCTCCCTTCCCGCCGCCGATTGGCCATATCCGGGACACGGAACTCTCCATGCCTTTTCACCGATGAAGCAAAAGGTTTATGCTAAGTCAACATCATATCAACCGCATTTTCGACGCCCTAAAAACATACTTGAGCAGTTGAAGTCATGTGGAGAACTCGCTTTTTTGTGAGCTGAGGATAAGGGAAGGGGTCTTGTATGTCAAGGAGATT
>CAWJHT010000023.1:0-11065 GCA_963842685.1 uncultured delta proteobacterium
GCGACCTGGGAAATGTGGGTTCCGTCAACATCCTTTCCCTGGGTGCAATGATAGCCACGATCCCGATGATAAAGGCGGAAAGCCTGGTCCGGGTCATCCGGAAACGGTTCCAAGGAAAGGCCCTGGAGATGAATCTTCAGGCGCTGGAGGCGGGCACGGACCTGATCGGAAAGGAGAACAGACGTGGTAGCCATCCTGGAAGGGAGAAAATCGACAGCCCCTTGTCGGGAGGCCTGCCCGGCGGGTATCGATGTCCCCCGGTATATCAGGCATATCAGAAACGGGCAGTTTGCAGAGGCGCTGGCCGTGATCACGGAGCGGATACCGTTTCCCTTTGTGTGCGGCTATGCCTGCGTCCATCCCTGCGAGGCAAAATGCGCAAGACTTCAGTTCGATGAAGCGGTTGCCATCCGGATGCTCAAGAGAGCGGCCGCGGAGAAGGGGGGAAGAGACCGGCGCGGATCGCCAAACGGCCGCCTACCGGAAAGAAGGTGGCCGTCATCGGTTCCGGCCCCTGCGGGCTTACCGCGGCCTACTATCTGAACGGTCAGGGACATCGGGTGACCGTTTATGAAGCGCTTCCTCTTCCGGGAGGGATGCTGCGCTACGGGATTCCGGAGTATCGCCTGCCCGAGGAGATTGTGGATCGGGAGATCGCCTTGATCCGTGAAAGCGGAGTCGAGATTATCACGGGGACGCCGATCTCTTCGGCCGGCCGCCCTGCGGGAGAAGGGTTTCGATGCGGTCCTTGTGGCGACGGGCGCGTGGAAACCGGCCAAGATGGGGATCCCCGGCGAGGATTCGCCGAAGGTCATCGACGGCCTCTCCTTTTTGAGGCAGGTCAATGAAGGGAAGGCGCCGGCGATCGGCCGGAAGGTGATCGTTGTGGGGGGGGGCAATACGGCGATCGACGCCTCGCGGGCCTCGGTCCGCCTCGGTGCGAAGGTTATACAGCTCTACCGACGGACCCGTGCGGAAATACCGGCCGGCAGTGATGAGATTGATCGAGGCCATCGAAGAGGGAGTGGATCTTCAGTATCTGACGGCGCCGGTGAAGATTGAGAAATGGTCAAGTGACCTCTATCCGGATGCGGTTGGGAGAACCCGATGCGAGCGGCAGGCGGGCGCCGGTTCCCGTTGCGGGCAGCGAATTTGTCCTGCAGTTCGATACGCTGATCATGGCGATCGGCCAGTCGGCGGATGCCGCGTCGGTCCATCTCGAGGGTGAGAAGAACGGGGCAGTCCGCGTGGATCAGGGTAATCTGGCCACACCGCAGAAGGGGAATCTTTGCCGGAGGGGATGCGGTCAACGGACCTTCGACGATCATCCAGGCCATCGCCCAGGGAAGACTGGCCTGCACCTCCATCGATCGCTTTTTGGGAGGAACGGGAAACCTCCCGGAGCCGCTGTCGGAAGAATCGGACACGGAGCCGCCTGAAACCGCACCGCGAGGCGCAGCGAAACCGAGTGTCAGGAAAATCACTCTGAAGAGACGATGCGCCACATTTGATCCAGTGGAGCGGACTTACGGGAAGAAGGCCGCCATGGCGGAAGCCGTGCGCTGCCTCTCCTGCGACCTTCGCGGCTACGACGTCATCATCAATGGTCTCATCTGCAAGGACTGCGGTTACTGCCGGGAGGTGTGCAGCCTCGATATTTTTGAACAGTCTGCGGATTTTAATCCGAGCGGTTATAAACCGGCCGTCGCGGTCCATACGGATCAATGCGTCGGTTGTCTCGCTGTCTTTATATCTGCCCGGATTTTGCCATTACGATCAAGGAGAAAAACCGGGGCATGGGACATCAGAAGGCAATACGCTAGAACGATAGGAGGGGGGAATATGGGACTGATGACAAAAGCCGAATATATCGAGTCGCTCCGGCGGCTGAAACCGACGGTTTACATGTTCGGAGAGAAGATCGAAAACATCGTGGATAACCCGCGGCTTCGGGCCGGCATCGAAGCCACCAGGGCCACCTACGAACTGGCCGAGACACCGGAGTATCGTGAACTGATCGTGACCCATAGCACATTGACTGATGAGCCGATCAATCGTTTCAACAAACCGCCCGCGTCGATAGAGGACTTGGTGGCCCGTGTGAAGATCAATCGTCTGCTGGGCCGGCGCGTCGGCACCTGTTTCCAGAGGTGCACCGGTCTGGACTGCATGGTCGCTCTATCCGTAACGACATACGATGTCGACCAGAAATACTCAACACAGTACAATAAGCGGTTTCTCAATTTTCTGAAATACATGCAGAAGAACGATTTTGTGGCAAACGCCGGGGTGACCGATGTCAAAGGGGACCGAAACTTCGGACCCAAAGATCAGCCGGACCGGGATGTGTACCTCCATGTCGTCGAGAAAAGGGATGACGGCATCGTTGTGCGCGGCGCCAAGTGCCATCAGACGGGGTCACTGTCGGCCCATGAGATCATCGTTCTTCCTACCCGTGCCCTGCGCAAGGGCGAAGAGGAATTTGCAGTGGCCTTCGCCGTTCCGACCGACACGGCGGGCGTGATTCACGTGGTCGGCCGGTCGAGTCTGGACACCCGGGAGCAGGACGGCTGCGACTGCGGAAACCAGCAGTATTCCAAATACGCCCCGACGGTGATCTTCGATAACGTTTTTGTCCCGTGGGAGAGGGTCTTTTTGTGCGGCGAATGGGAATTTGCCTCCGATCTGGTGGCCTACTTCTCGGCATTTCACCGCCAGAGCCACGGCGGGTGCAAAGCCGGAAAGATCGACTGCATGGTGGGGGCGGCCCTGACCATGATGGCGTACAACGGTACGGAGAAGGTCAGCCATCACAAAGAAAAGGTCATCGACATGATCCATCGCGCCGAAACATTGTACGGCTGTTCTCTGGCCGCCTCCTATGAAGGCAGTCGGATGCCGTCCGGGACCTACTTCATCGATCCGGTTCTGGCCAATGCGTCGAAGATTCACGAAGGCAAAGAGATGGCCGAGGCGACACGGCTGATGATCGACATTGCAGGCGGTTTTGTGGCGGATCTGCCGTCCGATAGGGATTTCGACAATCCCGAGGTCGGCTCGCTCCTGAAGAAGTATCTCAAAGGGGTTGAGCAGGTGCCGGTCGAAAACCGGATCCGGATGTTCCGTCTGATCGAAAAGCTGGCCATGGAAAGCGCGGATACGATTTCCGATATTCACGGAGGCGGCTCCCCTGCGGCGCACCGGCTCACCATTTTCCGGGAATCGAACAACGAGGCCAAGGTGAAGGCGGCAAAAAGGCTGGCCGGAATAGAGGAATGATTCCATCCCGGTCGGAACGCGGTTTTCCTCATCACATAGTGAAGATCGAATGCGATTCCAGGCGGCGCCCGCCCTGTTGATCCATGGGCTTATGGATCAATGTCATCGAGAAGCGATCGATTATCTGCAGTCATCAGAATCGTGCTTGACAAGCGGTTATTGTCGTATTATCGTCGCAATAATCCGCATCAGACCTTACATCAACGACCATTAACGAAAGGAGATGAGCATGAAACTGAAATCGATCCCTATTGGTGGCGGTGTTTGCTGCCGCACTGTTCATTCCCGCCATCGCCACTGCGCAGCAGGTGACCTTGATGACCGGCCCCCAGGGCGGCGTGTGGGTGCCGCTCGGCGGTGCGCTGAAGGGGATGTGGGAAAAGGCGGTCCCCGGCCTGCAGGTCCAGATGCAGCCCGGCGCCGGAATCGCCAACATTCGCGGCGTCGACGAAGGCAAGGCCCATGTCGGCTTCGGCAACACCATCACGACGGTGGACGGCCTTGCCGGCAGGCCGCCGTTCCCGAAGCAGGTCACCAAGGTCTGCCAGGTCGCCAACCTCTACCCGCAGTATTTCCAGGTGGTGGTTCCCGTCGATTCAAACATCAACAGTATCAGCGACCTGAAGGGCAAGGTGCTGGTCACCCAGCCGAAAGGCAACACCGCGGAGCTCATCAACATCCATATATTGCAGGTCCACGGCATGAACTACCAGTCGCTGTCGAAGGTGAATTTCATCAACTCCTACACCGATGCCGTATCGATGGTGAAGGACGGCCACGCGCAGGTGTTTACGCTGGGGACAGCGGTTCCCTCCTCGGCGGTGATGGATCTGGCCAGCGCCCGCGACATCAAGCTGATCGGCATCGACGACAAGATACTGGCCGACATGAAGAAGATCAACCCGGGCTACTCCAAACTCACCATCAAGGCCGGCATGTATCCGAAGCAGAACAAGGACGTCGACGTGATCGGCTACGCCACCCATATCGTCGCCTCCTGCGACCTGCCGGAAGACATGGTCTACAAGATGACGAAGGCGATGGCGGCCAATGTCAGCGACATGGCGGCATCGAACAAGTCGATCAGCGGCTTGACGCCGAAGATCATGGCCGAGGACATCGGCGTACCCTTCCACAAGGGCGCATTGAAATTTTACAAGGAAGCGGGGGCGATGTAAACGCAGGGTTACCCCCGTAACCCGCAGTATTGTCGCGGGGCGGCCTCGGTCGCCCCGTTTTTACATCCGAAGTTGTCGTCTCTGAGAGGAGTCGTTCATGTCGGAAGCAATCCCTGTCATATCCGAAGAGGTCCAGGCAACCCCGCCCAAAACAAAGGCGCTCAAGTGGACCGTTTCGGTCATCGCCATCGCGATGTCGCTGTTCCACATGTACGTCGCCGGTTTCGGACCGCCCGAGGCGATGGTCTTCCGCGGCACCCACCTGCTGTTTGCGCTTACCCTGGTGTTCCTGCTCGTACCCGCTCAAGCCCGGCGGCGGTATCGGTTGGCGCATTCTTGACATGGTCCTGCTCATCGGCTCGTGGGCCTTCATCCTGCACATCTTTTTCAATTACGAATACGTCACCTACCGCACCATCTACATCGATGACATGACGACCCTCGACAAGGTCTACGCGGTGATATCGGTGCTGATCGTCCTCGAGGCGACCCGGCGCGTCCTCGGCTGGGCGCTGCCGATCACCGCTTTGGTGTTCATCGCCTACACGTTTTTCCTCACCAACGTGAAGCTGCCGATCCTGATGGAGCAGATGTATCTCTCCCTCGAGGGGATCTTCGGCCCGACGCTGGGGGTGTCGGCCTCCTACGTGATGCTGTTCGTGCTGTTCGGCGCGTTCATGGAACGGAGCGGCACCGGAAAGCTGTTCATGGACTTCGCCCTCGCGATCACCGGCCACACCGCCGGCGGTCCGGGCAAGGTTTCGGTGGTGAGTTCGAGCCTGTTCGGGACGGTGTCGGGAAGCGCCGTCGCCAACGTGATGGTCGACGGGCCGCTCACGATCCCGCTGATGAAGAAAACCGGTTTTCATCCGCCGTTCGCCGCGGCGGTCGAGGCGGTTGCCTCGACCGGCGGGCAGATCATGCCGCCGGTGATGGGCGCGGCCGCATTCGTGATGGCCGAGTTCCTGGCGGTGAGCTACTTCCAGGTGACGCTCTGGGCGGCTATCCCGGCGATCCTGTACTACGTCGCGGTGTTTTTCTCGGTCCATTTCAAGGCAAAGCGCGTGGGTCTGCTGGGCGTGCCCAAGTCGGAGCTGCCGCGCCTCGGGGCGGTGATGCGCGAGCGCGGGCATCTGTTCGTACCCATCGTTATCGTCTTCATCGGCCTGGTCGCGGGCTACAGCGCCCCGCTGTGCGCGCTCGCCGGCACCCTCGCCTGCCTTCCGATGGCACTCCTCAAGAAGATCACGCGTGAAGGAGATCAGATGGAAGTCGGTGATCGAGGCGCTCGAGGACGGGGCGCGCAACACGCTCCTGGTGGCGATGGCCTGCGCCTGCGCCGGGATCGTGATCGGCTGTGTGACCCTTACCGGGTTGGGGATCAGCTTCACCCAGATCGTGGTCGGGCTCGCCCGGGAAATGCTGCCCCTCGCACTCGCGCTCACCGCGATCGCCGGTATCGTCCTCGGCATGGGGATGCCGACCACCCCCGCCTACATCGTCATGGTCTCGCTGCTCGTTCCGGCGCTGGTGAAACTCGGCGCCATCGCCCCGGCCGCGCATATGTTCGCCTTCTATTTCGCGATCCTCTCGGCGATCACCCCGCCGGTGGCGCTCGCGGTCTTTGCCGCGGCCAGCCTCGGCAAGACCGACCTCTGGAAGTCGGGATGGGAGGCGGTGCGCATCGGCGCCGCCGGCTTCATCGTGCCCTTCATGTTCGTGTACGAGCCGGCGCTGCTGATGATCGGCGACTGGCAGGATCATCGCCTCCTCGTTCATCACCGCGACGATCGGCACCATCCTTCTCGCCGCTTCGCTGCAGGGTTACCTGATCCGATCGGCAACGATGTGGCAGCGGGTGATCCTGTTCGTCGCGGCGCTTTGCCTGATCAAACCGGGATGGATAACCGACCTCATCGGCCTCGCCCTGTTGGCGGTCGTGTTTGCCTGGCAATTTCTTGTCAAAACGAAAGAGTCGGATAAGGAAGCTACGCCCTGAGGCGCTCCTCGACATGCTCGCGGTGCGTCCCAGGCCAGAAGATCCTCCCGCAAAGGGGACACCTTCGAAACTGCGTGTATTTCTGATACACATAGGCGGGAACGAGACCTTCCACGGTTTCCTTCGGAATCTCTTCCAACGGTGCATTGCAGTGAAGACAGCGGGTCATCCTCTTCACGGATTCGGGATGATCGTCAGCGCCTCCAGAACCTCGTGAGCTGATCGCGGACGTGGTCGGCTTTCACGACGACAAGACGCACCACGGGCGGTCGGCGGGCAAGATCCCGCTTCCGCGTCAGGGCGATTCTTCCGTCCTCGGCGGCCCTCCGGAGAAAATCGAGATCCGCATCCCCCCGCTCATAAAGGGTGTCATAGCCGAGGATCCGGAGCCACTTTGCCAGTGTTCCCAGATTGCGATCCGCGATGAATCGGACATCCATGTGATCACTCAGGTAGAAAACGCTGCAGGGTAAATCGCCCTTCATCGAACAACAGGTAGGAGTCGTGGGTAATCCAGTCGCCGAGCGTGACGAAGGTCTTCTTCCGGTCGCCGCTTAAAGTCTCCCGGAGCAGCGGTTTATGGCAATGGCCGAGAATCACGGCATCATAGCCTTCATGAAATTTTTCCAGGGCGAAGCGATACATCACCTCCGCCAGACGATCCTGGGACTCTCTGGACATTTCCTTGCTCATCTCCGAGCTGAGACGGGCCAATCGCCACAGGAACTCGAGGGGAAGCAGCCGCTGCAGACGACGCGTAAAGGAGCCGCGCAGGAATCCCCGCAGAGCCAGATATTTCCGGTTGCCCCGGTCCACCGTATCCCCGTGGGAAACAAGAATCCGGAGACCGTCAAAAGTGAATTCGGCCCATTCCGGATAGACATCGATCCCCAGTCTATCGGGAAAAATAGTCTGTCAGGAAAAAATCGTGATTCCCCTCGCAGAGGCTGATCCGGACCCCCTCCTGTTTCAAGGCGACCATCCGATCCACGACGGGCCGAAAGCCGGGATAGATCGCATCCCCTCTCGCGAACCAAAAATCGAAGAAATCACCCGCTATGATGAGGTGATCCAAGGTCAGGGTACCGGTAGCACTCTCCCCACTGCCCGTCCCTCCCCTTCCCCGGAGCCGGTCGAAAAAATGCATGAGCTTTTCATGGCCTGCATATCCGGGACCTTTCAGGTGAGCGTCGGAGAGAAAGACCGTCTTCATGTCTTCTCTCTTTTCAGGAGAAAGTTCCCCCGCCGGCGGCCGCGTACTTTCTTTGTCATCTTATGCTCCATGATAGGGCGTCTATCAGATTTACGGCTTCCGTTCAAGCCAAGATATGGCAACGTTTCCGGTGGAGGAGGAAATATGGACTGCACTGACCGAAAATCCGTTGACAAGTCTATCGGCAATCCGATAGAAGTTCGACAGTGGTCGGATGTTCCGCACCGCATGCAATTCATGATGGAAAGGGATTATTTTGACCGGAACCTTCGTCAATGCCGGAGCGATTTTTGCCGGAAGCCTGGCTGGTCTGGCCGCCGGGAAACACCTTCCGGAACGACTAAAGACCACCGTCATGCAAGCCCTCGGCTTGGCGGTCATCCTGATCGGCCTGCAGATGGCCTTGTCCGGAAAGGAGTCCCTGACATCAATCGGCTGCCTTCTTCTTGGCGCCCTCACCGGGGAACTCCTCCGGATCGAGCAGGGTGTTGAGCGCATCGGCGAATGGCTTAAGTCAAAAACCGGATCGAGTTCCTCGACATTCGTCCAGGGGTTCGTCTCCGCCTCGGTCCTCTATCTGACAGGGGCGATGATGATCGTAGGCGCCATCCAGGACGGCACCGTGGGGGACACGCGCACCCTCTATGTCAAGTCCCTCCTCGATGGTGTGGCCTCTATCGCCCTCTCGTCAACCCTGGGGGCGGGCGTGGCCTTCTCAGCACTATCGGTTCTACTGGTCCAGGGCGGGGTCACTCTGCTCGCCTCGCACCTCCACTTTTTACGCGAGCCGGCTGTGTTGAATGCGGTGACCGCAACCGGCGGCCTCATCATCCTGGGGATCGGCATCAACCTGATGAATATGGCCAGGATCCGGATCGGCAATTTTCTCCCGGCCCTTTTCTACGCCATTGCCTGGGCCGCCCTGTTCACCAGATAAAATAGGGCCTCCCATCGGGTTTGTTTATGCTGATACCCATTCCTTCAGCTTTTATTCGGTGCACCACAATCCCATTCCCATTGACACCTGTCAAATGCTCAGGTACAATTTCGCCATAAGCAGTCAGGATTTAGGAGATGCGTTGTACGAGTCATCAGGAGGTTCAACATTCATTCCATGGAGGTGCAAAATGGTGAAGAAAACGGCGATGCAGGGCGTTAGATTCCATGTGTTCTTTCTTCTGGTCGGTCTTGTGGGATTATCTCTCATTCTGAGTGGTACTGCAAGCTATGGACAGGCACCAAAGGCCTTGATCGATCTGAATAGTGCTTCCGAAAAGGAACTTGAATCCATCAAGGGTATTGGTCCGGCAACGGCAAAGAAGATCATAGACGGTCGTCCCTACAAATCGGTGGATGAACTTTCGAAGGCAGGTATCCCCGCAAAGACGATCGAGGCAATGAAACCTTTGGTGAAGGTTGGCTCCTCTGCGCCGTCGGCGGCGCCCGCTTCTCCGGCAAAGCCTGCGGCCCCGCAAAAGGCATCCGCGAAGGACACTGCTGCCAAGGCCGAACCTTCCGCCCCGGCTCCGGCCCCACAGAAAGCGACCGCTCCGGCAGCCACGGCGGCGAAGACTCAGACAAAAGCCGCAGCCACGACGGCGGTCAAACTCGCTCCCGGCCAGAAGATAAACATCAACAAGGCGAGCAAGGAACAACTGGAGGCCCTTCCTGAAATAGGACCTGTGAAGGCACAAGCCATCATTGACGGACGCCCCTATAAGAAGATCGATGATGTGATGAAGATCAAGGGAATCAAGGAAGGAACTTTCGGCAAGATCAAGGAGTATTATCACCGTGGATTAATGCAGCGTAATCGAGCTGTCGTGCAGCCGGACGGCTGCTGATTTGAATCAAATATAATAAAGGAGGTTAATTTATGAAGAAATTGCTCATGGTTGTTGGTCTGGTGCTGTTGTTTTCTTCGTTGGTCTTTGCTGCGGGTCCGAAAACCTACCAAGTGACGGGACCGATCCTGGAAATAAAGGATGACACGATTTCAGTGCAGAAGGGCAACGACAAATGGGAAATTGCCAAGGATGCTTCCACGAAGGTGACGGGCGACCTGAAGGTCGGGACAAAGGTCACCATTGAGTATACCATGAAGGCTGCGACTATCGAAGCGAAAGACGCGGGAAAGAAGGCAGATACAAAGAAGGCAGCGCCGGCGAAAAAATGAGGTAAATGTCGCTTCTCCTTGAACATGGCGGCTCCTTTTTTTACAACAGGGGCCGCTACTGTTTTGGATGCTTGCCGGTATTTTAAGGCGTTACAAATGGAGGCCGTGATGGGATTGCTCGACGATATGATGAAGTCAGTGGGAAGCCAACTTGGCGGGACGAGTCCGGGAGGCCTGATGGAGCAGGTTCTGGACCTTATCAACAATCCTGAAACGGGCGGGCTTGAAGGGCTTGATCGATACGTTCAAAAGCAAAGGTCTTGGTGATGCAATATCTTCATGGATCAGCACAGGGGAAAACCAACCGGTTTCCGGTGAGCAGATCACGAATGCCCTGGAGCTGATACAATCCAGAAGATCGCTCAAAAACTGGGAATTCCTGATAACGAGGTATCAAGAAATCTTGCTGCCTTGCTCCCCCAGGTCATCGACAAGCTGACACCGAACGGTACTGTTCCGGAAGGCAGTTTGCTGGAGCAGGGATTGGGCATATTGAAACAGAAATTCCTGGGATAACAGTGAACGAAGTCAGTATCCAAGCACTGTCGGGTTTAAGAATATCTGCAATGATTGATAAAACCCGAGCAATATAGATTCCGATCAGGTCATTGGTCGTTTAAAAAGGGTTAAGGGACAAGACCGTCATCACTTGGAAAGGAGAATGAGTATGTTAAAGGAATTCAAAGAGTTTGCGATGCGTGGTAATGTGGTCGATATGGCCGTCGGTATCATCATCGGCGCCGCCTTCGGCACCATCGTTAAATCCCTCGTAGATGATGTGATTATGCCACCGATCGGACTTTTACTGGGTAATGTGGATTTCTCCAATCTCTTTGTGGTCATAAAGGCAGGAAAGGCTTTAGGCCCCTACGAGACCCTTGCTGCGGCAAAGGCTGCCGGTGCCGTTACTGTGAATATTGGCATCTTCTTGAATACCATCATCAGTTTTGTCATTGTTGCATTTTCCGTATTTCTGCTCATAAAGCAGCTTAATGCGTTGAAAAAAAAGAAGTGGCGGCGCCGGCCGTCCCCACGACGAAGAACTGCCCTTATTGTTTATCCGTCATTCCCATTAAAGCGCACCCGCTGTCCTCATTGTACCTCCGACCTTAAGTGATGAAGCCTCCCCTGCACCGCTTGTGCAGGAGAAGGTTGGAAAATAAAATTGATTCATTCACCCAAAGGCAAGGTCAAATCAACCTTGCCTTTTCATTTGTCTG
>CAWJHT010000024.1:0-10823 GCA_963842685.1 uncultured delta proteobacterium
AATTGAGCCAGCCGCGGAGTAGGTAGGTGGACACGATAACCAGGATAGCTCAGATTTTCATAGATCTTACCTGAACAGTTCGGAGTGAAAACAGCTATACAGCATAGCAGTCTTCTCTTCCTGACTCCAATAAATTCTCAATGATTATATTTCCTCGATAATTATGATATAGGTAACCCGTCCTGAAAGGGCCGGTGCCGATAGATTCGTGATGGAAATGATTTTTAACAGCCCAGGAACCGGGCTTCACGATTCAATATTCAATCTGAAAAATATTTTTAGCACTTCCGGAATCTGGTTATTGCGATCATGACTCAACAGACAGCCGCCGTCGTCCGCAGGGAAATCCCTTCCCTCAAGTCTCACAATATGCGCATCGCCAAGGAGGGCCAACTGAAACGCTCCTGGCCTGTGGCGCCCGATGAATTCTTCAGGATATTCAAAGACGAGCCCCTTCTCTCTGGAGGTGGAATTTCTGGAGGAGCATCCCTCGCCCCAGGTGAGGCTTTATACGAATCTTCTCAGCACTGCCGATGAATGGAGCGAAATAGAATTCAGGCGCAACCTGTCCGGCCATTTTTCCCTTTCCCTCGCGCCGCCGAGGTGCGGCATCTTTCTGTTTAAAATCAAGCATTCATCGGATGGTGGAAAAACATGGTACTGGGACAGGATCCCTTTTTCAAAAGTCATCGTGGACCCCGCAGGCGCCAAGGACATCCGGATGTATACGCTGATCCCCAACGTGTCGGGTCACATCGGAGACTGGACCTGCGCACTGGATCACATCCGTGATCTCGGCTTCAACATGGTGCACCTGCTTCCCGTGACAAAGATGGATTTTTCCGAAAGCCCCTATGCGGCGGAAGATCTTTTCAGCATCGACCCTTCGTTTCTCAATCCGGCCGATTCACGCGGCGGGCTTGATCAATTCGAGGATTTCGTCCGAGCGGCCCGTGAAAAGGGAATCCGGCTCTGTCTCGATCTCGTGCTGAACCATATCGGTATTTCCAGCCGGATGGCCAGTCGTTGTCCGGAATGGATTGTCGCGGATAAGAACGAGCAGAACGGCCTTTTGCGGGCCGGTTGCTGGCATATGAACAAGTGGATCAAGTGGGGGGACCTGTGCAGAATCCACTACGATCACCCCGAGCCGCTTATCAAGCAGGAACTGTGGGCGTACATGAAGCAGTACGCCCTTTTCTGGGCGCACTATGCGGCCCATACCGGCGGCATGATACGCCTGGACAATCTCCATTCCAGCCATCCGGAATTTATCGCAGATCTGATCCATACCCTGCGTCTGACTTATCCGGACCTTATCATCCAGGCGGAATTCTTTTCGGATTCAAACACGCTCCTGAAAACCGCCTCCAAGTGCGAGCTGAACCTGCTGCTGGCCGATCCCTGGGAGCATCCCTTCGCCGAGACGCTGCGTGAATACCTGCTGTACCTTCATGCCATCAGTACCAAACTTCGCTTTCTCACCCCGATCAGCACCCATGACACCAGCTCACCCGCTCAGCTTTACGGGTCGCCGGACGCGGCAGTCACCCGCTATTTTACACTGGCGCTGTTCGCCACCGGCCAGATGGGCATGGTCCAGGGTATGGAGCACGGTGCGCTGGAAAAGATCAATTTTATCGGAAGAAAACGCGCCATATCCTTCCCGACGCCCAACCGCTACAACACGATTATCCGGAAGGTGAACCAGCTTCTTCAAAACCACGCCCTGTTTCATGAAGGCGGCAATATCCGTTTCGTGGACCAGGGCCATGGCGCGCTGATGGCCGCCGTTCGAGAAGGCCGGAAAACGCCCGAAGAGAAGTTTTTGCTGGTTTCAAACCTCGACATTGGCCATCCGCATAAAATTAAGCTGGAACTTGTCCGGCATAAGGCAGAAAAACGGGAACTGTCTGCTCCATGAGATGATCAAGGACGAGAAGGTCGAGCTGGAAGAGCGATCGGCTGGAAATGGAGGTGGAACCCTGCGGCATACGGGCTTACCGAATCGAGAATCGGTAAAGGTTTTTTAGGTGATGAAAGGCTGGAAAAGTTCACCCATCTGTAGTAAAATAATAAATAATATTAATCATATGGCGATATGAGAGCAATAAGGGGCGGGATGGTCCTTTCTTCGTTTTTGTTCAGATAGCATATTTCCCTTGACAAGTGTTTCGTGATCATATACCTACCGGTCGGTATAATCGGGAAGGAAGATTATTCATGACTGAAGATGCGCAACGGGTAAGGCTAAAAAGATCAGACGGGACCGGGGAAGCGACGGGGGAAGCGAGAGAGGACTTCTTTGAAACCGGAGGGCCGCATTCGGGAGGAACTCATGGAGGCGGCGCTCCGGCTGTTCACGCAGCGGGGCTATTCCGCGACAACGGTCCGGGAGCTTGTGGAGGCCGCCGGTGTGACAAAACCGGTCCTTTATTACTACTTCGGAAGCAAGGAGGGCCTTTTCCTGGAGCTGATGCGGACGCACTTCGGCCGTCTCGAAGCAGTGGTCGATTTCTACAGGAAGGGGGAGGGGAGCGTCCGGAAGCGGCTCACGGCAATGCTGGATAAAGGCTTCGCCTATGTCCGGCAGGACCTGGATTTCATCCGCCTGATGCACGCCGTCTACTACGGCCCGCCCGGGGGGGCCCCCTATTTCGACTTCGACGCCTACCATCAGAGGTATCATGATCTCATCAGCCGATTTATGGAGGAAGGGATCGAAAAGGGCGAGTTCCGGCCCGGAAACGCCGGCGACATGGCCTGGGTCATCCTTGGGACCGTGGAAATCGCGATCGAAGACCAGCTCTGCTGCCAGGCCTCGAGGATTGACCGGGACACGCTCAACCGGCTCCTCGATCTGGTTTTTGACGGCCTGGCGGCACGATAACAATAGGAGAAGAGGGAAAAAAGGTATGAAGCGGATCCTTTTTTTTGCGTGCATTCCGGCAGTGGTCTTTCTCATGGCAGCCTGTTCTTCGGGAGGCGGGGAATCCGCAAAGCAGACCGCCCCGGAAGCCGCTCGTCCCCCCGTTGCCGTGGAGACAGCCATGGCAACGGCCGGCGCTCTGACCGAAGGAATCGACGTGACGGGGACTCTCGCTCCCAAGTTCGAGGTAGACGTCAAATCCGAAGTGGCGGGTCTCGTCAGCGAAGTCTACGTCACGGAGTGGGTTCGGGTAAAGAAGGGAGAGCCCTTGGCCAGGATCGACATCCGCGAGCAGGAGGCTTTTGTCAAGCGGACCGAGGCCGCTCTGGAATCGGCGAAGTCCTCGGAGCTTCAGGCCCGGGTCGCGGATAACCGCGCCCGTCGCGAACTCGAACGGATGAAAAAACTCAAGGAAAACGGCCTTGCAACCCAGCAGACGCTCGACGACGCCCTGTCGGAAGCGGAGGCCACGGCATCGCGGTTCGAAGCGGCGCATTCCCAGGTCCGAGCTGCGGAAGAGGATCTCAACCAGGTGCGGACCCGTCTTGCCAAGGGGCGGATCGCTTCCCCGATCGAAGGGATCGTCTCCGAACGGCGGGCGAACGTGGGCGATCTGGTCGGCGAGGCCGGCGCCAACCAGCCTCTGTTCCACATCGTGGACAACCGCGTCCTGAACCTCACCGTTTCCGTGCCCTCCGGCTCGATGGCCGGTCTACGCCGGGGTCAACCGCTGGAATTCACGACGGACGCCCTGCCCGGCAGGACCTTTAAGGGGACCGTCATGTTCATCAACCCGGCGGTCAACGAGGCGGACCGTTCGGTCCGGGTCATCGCGGAGGTGAATAATGCCGCGGGCGAACTCAAAGGGGGGCTGTTCGTTCAAGGACGGATCGTAACGGGGAAGCGCGAAGGGGTCATCTTCTGTTCCCCGTGAGGCCCTCTCGGGTTGGGACGTGGCGGGAAAGAAAGCGAGGCTCTTCATCGTTGAGGCAGATCAGGCGAAATCACGGGAGGTCCGGACAGGTCTTGCGACGGAGGGCGGCGTGGAAATCACCGCCGGCCTCAAGCCCGCTGAGACCTACATTGTCAGGGGCGCCTTCAACGTCAAAGAGGGCGACAAGCTCATCGTCGCCGGAAAACAGGGGAGCTGAGCCATGACGGCTTCGTAAAAAGTCCGGATGCTGCGTTGCGCTTCATCCTTCGTCATTGCGGCGTACGCAACAGTACGCCTCATTCCTCAGGATTTGCGGGCCTTGCCTGCGGACTTTTTAAGAAGCCGTCCCATTCTCATGACTTTTTTAAGAGGTAGTCAAGCATGATCCTGTCCGATCTCTCCATCCGCCGGCCGGTCCTGGCGACCGTGATGGTCCTGGTACTTGTGACCCTGGGGGTCTTTTCTTACCGGTGGCTTCCCGTCGAGATGTATCCGAACGTGGAAATCCCCGTCCTTTCGATCGTGACGAAATTTCCCGGCGCCAGCCCCGAGAGCGTGGAGCGCGAGGTCTCCAAAAGGGTCGAGGAGGCGGTCAACGGCATCTCCGGTGTGAGACACGTCTATTCCTTCTCCCGCGAGGGGGTGTCCACGGTTGTGGTAGAATTCCGCCTGGAAGAACGAATCAACGAGGTGACCCCCGAGGCGCGCGCCAAGGTAAACGCCATCCGCGGCATCCTCCCCAAGGGGACCGAGGAGCCGATCATCCAGAAGCTGGACTTCAACGCCATGCCCATTGTGTCGCTCGCCGTCCGATCGGAAACGTATTCGCCCCGGGACCTGACGATCCTGGTTGAGAAGAACGTCAAGCGCCGGTTCGAGGGGATCGCCGGCGTGGGGAAGGTGGACCTGGTGGGCGCCGCAAAGCGGGAGGTCAGGGTGATCATCGATCCCGAGAGGCTCAACGCCCTGGGCCTCGGAATCGACACCGTCGTGGCTGGACTCAGGTCGGAAAACGTGAACACCCCCCTGGGGCGTCTGAACCGGGGTGCGACGGAGGTCAACCTACGGGTGTCGGGAAAACCCGATCGGGTCGAGCAGTTCAGGGAGATGGTGATCACCGTGAAGAACGGTCGGCCGATCCGTCTCGGGGAAGTCGCCGAGGTGAGAGACGGGGTCGAAGAGCAGCGTTCGCTGGCGCTTGTCAATGGAGAACCGGCCGTGTCCCTGGATATCCTGAAGCAGGCCGGCGCCAACATCGTCGAGGTCGCAGATGCGGTCAAACGGACGGCGGGCAGCATGCGGACCGAACTCCCTCCGGGGACGACGATCTCGGTCATCCGCGACAGCTCGGTGTTCATCCGGGAATCTCTCGATGACGTCCAACAGACCCTGATCCTGGGCGGAATCCTGACGATCCTGATCGTCTTTTGTTTCATCAACTCCTGGCGCTCCACGGTGATCACGGGAGTGACGCTGCCGATCTCGGTCATGTCGTCGTTCATCATCATGAAGGCCCTGGGGATGTCGATCAACGTGATGACGATGATGGCCCTCTCGCTTGCCATAGGGCTCCTGATCGACGATGCCATCGTCGTCCGGGAGAACATCGTCCGCCACCTCGAGCGGGGCGAAGACCACATGGTCGCTGCCCGAAACGGGACGAGCGAGATCGGGCTCGCCGTGTTCGCCACGACGATGTCGATCGTGGCGGTCTTCGTGCCGGTCGCTTTCATGAAGGGGATCGTCGGCCGCTTCTTCTTCCAGTTCGGGATGACCGTTGCCTTCGCCGTACTTGTCTCTCTGCTCGTCTCCTTCACCCTGGACCCGATGCTCTCCTCGCGCTGGCACGATCCGGCGATCACGGCCAAGGGAAAAAGAAAAGGTCTTGCGAAGCTGCTGGAGTGGTTCAACGGCTGGTTCGACAGAGCGGCCGACGGCTACCGCCGGACGATCGGCTGGGCCCTCGACCATCGCAAGACGGTTCTCGGAATCGCTTTTGTCGCCTTTGCCGGAGGGATCGTCACCTTCGGTTCGCTTCAATCCGCCTTCTTTCCCGAGATCGACAGCGGGGAATTCAACGTGACCTTCAAGACCGCCCCGGACGCCTCGATCGCCGAGAGCCGGGGACGCCTGGAAGCGCTTCTCGGCGCGATCCGCACCCATCCCGCAGTGGCCCATACCTATGCCACGATCGGCGCGGGAGACAGCGGCACCGTCCGGAGCGGCGTCATCTTCGTCAAGCTCAAGGAGCGGTCGGCGCGGGCGCTCGGACAGCGGGCTGTCCAGCAGGATTTTCGTCGGGGCTTCATCCAGATTCCTGGCGTCATCACCTCTATCGAGGAGGTCAACGAGTCCGGTCAGAGCCAGAAACCTCTCCAGGTCAATCTTCGCGGAACGGATATCGCGCGTCTCAAGATCTATGCGGCTGAACTCCGCGACAAGATGTATGCGATACAGGGGATCAGGGACATCGAGATCAGCCTGGAGCATGACATCCCTGAATACCGGCTGGTCGTGGACCGCGAAAAGGCGGCGAGCGCCGGGGTGATGACCGACCATATCGTCCGGACTGTTGGCGCCCTGGTCGGCGGCGAGGTGGTTTCCACGTATGAGGACGAGGACGGCGATGCCGTGGACATCCGTGTCCGTCTTCCCGAGAAGTTGCGCGAGGACCCGGATCAGGTTCGGAATCTGCGTCTCGCAGTGGCGAACGGCAAGGGGTCCACGACACTTCTGCCTCTGTCGAACTTCGTCTCTTATTCGGCCTATGCCACCCCTTCGGAGATCAACCGGCAGGAGCTGACCCGCCAGGTGACCGTCAGCGCCAACCTGGACCAGCTCCCCCTCGGCACGGCCGTGGAGAAAGTGCAGGAGGCATCGAAAAAGCTCGCCCTGGCCCCTGGTTACCGGGTTGTGTTTTCCGGAGACGCGGAGATGATGGCCGAATCCTTCGGGTACATGGGCGAGGCCCTCGTCCTGGCGGTGCTCTTCGTTTACTTCATCCTGGCCGCCCAGTTCGAGTCCTTCCTGGAGCCTCTGGCGATCATGTTCTCCCTGCCCCTGGCCATCGTCGGGATGGCCGCGATGCTCCTGCTCACCGGAGACACGATCAATATCATGTCGCTGATCGGGCTCATCATGCTGATGGGGCTCGTGACGAAAAATGCGATCCTGCTCGTCGATTACGCCAAAGTCCTCCGATACCGCGGTATGGAGCGGCGGGAGGCGGTCATCACCGCCGGGCGGACACGGCTCCGTCCCATTGTCATGACGACGCTCGCGATGATCTTCGGGATGTTGCCGCTGGCGCTCGCCATCGGGGCCGGAGCGGAGATGCGGGCGCCGATGGCCCGCGCGGTGGTCGGCGGGCTCCTCACGTCCACGCTTCTGACGCTCCTGGTCGTACCGGTCATGTACACGTTTATGGAGGATCTGGGCGCGTGGATGATGGGAAAGTTGGGATATCGGAGGAAGAAAGAGGTATGAAGCGTCGGCGCGAAAAAATCGGTTGTACCCGTCTTATGTGGATCGGGATTGCCTCTGTGACGGCTATCCTGCTTCTGGCTGCGTCCCCACTCAACGCCCAGACTCGGATTCTGAAACTGGAGGAGGCCCTGGCCATCGCTGCAGAGAACAACAGAGACATCGGAAAGGCCAAGGAATTCATCGCCTGGGCGCAGGGGAAGTACGTCGAGGAAAGGGCGGCTGCCTTTCCCCAGTTCACGGCCCTGGCCTTCCTGGGACGAGATCAGGATAAGAGCCAGAAGATTTTTGGCCCCATTATGACGGAACAGACGGAACGCCGGTCCGCGGGGGTCGGCGTGACCCAGCCTCTGTTCACCTGGGGCCAGGTAAGCGCGGCGATCCGGGCGGCAAAGGTGGGGCTCCAGTCCGCCGAAGAGCAGTTGCGCGTCTACCAGCAGGCGGCAAAGCGGGATGTCTCCTCTGCTTTTTACGATGTGCTCTTCGCGCGCGAGCTTCACGCGGTGATGCTCAGCAATCTCGAACAGAAAAAGCGGCTCCTGGAGGAGGCGCGACGGAAACTCGAGGCAGGGACCGCCACCGATTATGATGTCCTGGCCGCCGGGGTGTCGGTTGAAAACGCCCGTCCCGAGACGATCCGGACGGAGAATCTCATCCTCACTGCACGCGAGAGGCTGCGTTTCCTGCTGGCCATCGAAAAGGAGGATGTGGATGTAACGGGGAGCCTGGAGGTCAGCCTTACGCCCAGCCCCTCTTATGATGCGGCCTTTGCCCTGGCCCGTGAAAAAAGGCCGGACCTTGCCGATATCCGCTACCGGACCGGCATCTACCGGGAACTGATCACTCTGGCCGATTCACAGAATAAGCCGCGCGTCGACCTCAAAGGAACATATGGATGGAACACTCTCGAACAGCCTTCCGTTTCCGGAGACGGCCCTTCCTGGACCGTCGGGGTTCAGCTGAGCTATCCCTTCTTCGACGGTTTTCGGACGCAGGGGAGGGTGGCTCAGGCCGAAAGCGACCTCCGACGGATCCGGATCGACGAGGCAAAGCAGGTCGATGCGATTTCCCTCGAGACCCGCGATGCCGTGAACGCCATCCGCGTGGCGGAGGAGATCGTCCTTTCCCTTGCGGGAACGGTGGGCCAGACGGAGAGACTCCTGACGATGGCAGAGAAGGGTTACGAACTGGGTGTCAAGACCCTTCTGGATGTCGACGACGCCCAGTTGAATGTTCGGCAGGCAAAAATCAGCCTGAGCCGTGCCCACCGCGACTACCTGGTCGCCCGGGTCAATCTTGAGTGGGTCATGGGGGTCCTCGGAGAGGAAAAGTATTGATAGGGCATAGGCGTCGATATTTTCACTGCCGCGGTGCAAGACATAAGGAGGGGGAGAGAAAATGAAGCATCAGGAAGGGGTCTTCATGGGTGTCCGTAAGGCCGCCCTCTATTACCAGGGGTGGCTGCCGGAGGGGGAGATCAGGGCAGTTCTCCTAGTCGTTCATGGGCTGGCCGAACACAGCGGGCGTTATATGAACCTTGTCAACCGCTTCGTTCCGCTCGGCTATGCCGTGTACGGCATCGATCACATCGGTCACGGCAGGTCTGAGGGCCTGCGGCTCTTTGTGGATCGCTTCGTCGATTATACCGAACCACTCGCGACCTACGCGGACATGGTCCGATGCTGGCAGCCGGACAGACCGGTATTCCTGGTCGGCCACAGCATGGGAGGGCTGATCGGCGCCTTCCACTTGATCGCTCACCAGGAGAAGCTGGCCGGGGCCGTCCTGTCCGGTCCGGCAGTCAAGGCGCCCGGCAATATCCCGGCGGCGATCATTTTCGTAGGGCGAATGCTCTCCATCCTTTTCCCCAGGATTGGGCTGGTACCACCAGTGGAGGCGGAGGGGGTGTGCCGCGATCCGGTGGTGGTGAAGGCGTATCTGAACGATCCGATGGTCTTCCGGGGGAAGATGACGGCGCGTCTGGGAGCGGAGTTACTCGGCGCGATGGCACGTATCGGCGCTGAAGCGAACCGGATCACCTTCCGCTCCTGATCCTCCAGGGAGGCGCCGATCGTCTCGTCGATCCTTCCGGGGCGCAGAAGCTCTATGAAAAAGTCGCCTCCCTCGACAAGAAGCTCATCGTTTACGACGGCTTTTATCACGAGGTGTTCAACGAACCGCAGCACGACCGTGTACTCTCCGATGTCGAGCAGTGGCTGGAGGGGCATCTTCCCATCCGGAAGTAGCCTTGCAGTGCCCCTGTGCACACTTCCCGAGTTGTACTCAGAGGTTTCTCGGGGACTCTTCCTTCGGAACTCCGAGCCGACAGCGACATGACATGACCGTTGCCGACTTCTGAGTAACTTCAATAAAGTTACTCTATGATAAAGTGCCTCTGAGGGGCGCTCTATTTGACGGTGTAGCCGCGGCCGTCGAGACAGGCGCCCATCGCCCGCTGATAGTCGGCGCGCTTCTGTCCCATCTGATTTTCGGGAACGCCGCCGGCACCGGTTGAGTCGGGTCAAAGCCAGTCTGGCTCACGGCCCATCTGTGGCACTCGTAACGATCCGTTGCCTGTTGCTGTTCACTTTGGTTTTGGCGGGGATAGATAAACAGCTGGTCAGCCGGCGGCGGCGCCTGACTGACGTCGCCTTGCGGCGGTTCAACGACGACATAGCCGTCTCCCCTGTTCGCATAATAGACTTCGTTGGCATAGTAGTAGGGCCTGCCGCTGACCCATACCGTTGCGTAATACGGGGGCAGGAAAGGCACGAAAAGGCCGATCGGAGGCGCAACGATGGCGAAGCGCGGTCCCTGAGGACGATACCAGGCGCCTCCGGAGAAATAATACCGCGCCCCTCCGTGAACGACCACCCGGTGATCGCGAGGCAATGCTCTGATCACCTGCCCGCGGGCCGGATAGACGCGGTCATGGTGATAACGCGAGTCCCGGAATTCGCGATGGCCGGAAACGGCCCTTTCGTCTCGCCTTTCCTCACGCGCTGCCTGAGCCGACTGCGCAAATCCTAACAGCATGATTCCCGATAACAGGGTCAGCATCAGCCCGAGTACAAGGTATCTGCTCGTATGGTGAATATGTGTCATCTCTATCGCCTCCTGAAAAATGTAATGTAAATTGTGCACTATGGGTTGTGGATCACTTTTAGTGCATGCTGTAACTTATTCTTCGCCTATGAGCCCCACCGGAACCCTTGTGATGAAGATGGCAGAGGCTGAACACTTATAAAGCAAGTATTGTGCCTGTTATTCCAGATCATAATGTATCATGTGGATTTAAAGTGGCTATTTCTGATATTCCTGTGATGAGCTACCGTTTTCGCGGGCGGAGTCTGGTTAATTAGTATCCATTTTCAATATCCACCTATGAACAAAATATCCACCTTCCGGTTGCTGATCCCCCGTTTCCCCTGTCATTACGGTGATAATGAACCCTGCGGCGGCGGATGTTAATGGAGT
>CAWJHT010000025.1:0-31422 GCA_963842685.1 uncultured delta proteobacterium
CGCCGCTTCGGATCCCCACGGGCATATTTCGGAAGATAAAGGCGATCACAAGGATGGGGCCGTTCCTGTCAGAAGGAAGGGAGACTGGTTGAAGGCCATGACATAGCCGATACCGATGACCGTTCCGGGAACGGCAAAGGAGAGCATCGACAAGAATTCAAGGGTTCTTCGGCCCGGGGAAACGGTGCCGCACCACCAGATACGCAATGAGAAGCCCCAACGCCGCGGTGAGAGGGGCCGAAACGCCTGCCAGAATCAAGGTGGTCCAAAGTGCGGACATGCCGTCCCGGAGCAACTGGTGGTAATGACGCAGGGTGAAGGCATTGTTGATTCCCCAGATCTCCACGAAGCCGCCCGATACGACCGAGAGATAGATCACAAGGGTAAAGGCGCACCAGAAGGCGCAGAACACAAGGAGCCCGATCTCGAGGCCCTTGGGGAGAGGCATGGGCCGGCCCGAGGGCGGTTTACCCGTCACCGTGACGTAGGAGCGTTCCCCCAGCCAGTACCGCTGGAGCAGAAACGCCGCCAGGCAAAAGGCCAGCAGGATCAGGCCGAGGGTGGCCGCCAGGGTCTGATCGAAACGGCCCACGATGCTGAAATAGATTTCCGTGGACAGGACCTCGAATTCGCCTCCGATGATGATCGGATTTCCGAAGTCCGCCAGCGATTCAATGATGGTCAGCAGAAAGGCATTGGCCACTCCCGGTCGCAGCAGGGGAAGCGTCACCTTCCAGAAGGTCAGCCACCGTCCCGCCCGCAGGGTAAGGCTAGCCTCTTCCAGGGCCGGGTTGATGGATTCGACCACGCTCGAAATGACCAGGAACGCCACCGGTGCAAGGAGAGGGTCTGCGCCAGCGCGAGGCCCGGAAAGCCGAAAATTCCCCGTGTATTTAACCCGAGGAGTTGGCTCGTGACGAATCCCTGGAGGCCGAAAAGAAGGATGATGGCCATGCCGACGACGAAAGGAGGCGTAATGATGGGGAGGAGGGAAAAGGCCCGCAACACCCCCGTGAACCGCGAGCGCGACCGGGTTGCGGCCAGGGCAAAGGCCAATCCGATGAGGGTCGAGGTACAGCTCACGAAGATAGCCAATCCCAGGCTGTTTCCCACAACGCGCCAGAGTGCCGGGTAGCGTTTCAATGTTTCGGCGAGCAGCGTCACCCGAACCCCGCTGCTGTCCATCACACTTTGCCGGAGTAAGGCAAAAAGCGGAAGCAGGATGAACAGGATGATGAAGAGGAAGACAAATAGAATGCTGACGGCTATGAAGGTGTCCGCCCGGATGTAACCGCTCCGCGACAGGCCGTGACCCAGTATCAGCAGGCAAATGACCAGGGAGAGCAACGCGCCCGGACCCAAAGCGTATGGCTTGACCGCCACCACCCAAGTGAGCCAGAAGACGAGCAGGGAGCCGACGGTTCCACCCCAGACGGCGACGCGGTAGGACCGTTCTTCCGCCAGGAAACCATAGCCGGCCCAGGCCAGTCCTATGACGGCCAGAATCCAGAAGAGCGGCTGCTGGTTCGAGAGCGCAAGGGCCGTGAGAAAGCCCATCGCTTGTCGGCAGGAAGGCAGTTCCTCCACGTGATATGAAAGGGACCAGCGCGACTGTGGCGAGCAGGCCTACTCCTTCAGCGAGACACGCCGGGGTGCGGACAATACTCAAGAATCCTCCAGGTACTCTCCAGGTCACTTGGCCTATTTTTTGCGAACTACCAGACTGACATTTGGAAAACAGCGGCCCGGTCCGCGATACGGGCAATCGCGATCAGATCGCTCAGGGATCAGCGGGACTGGGAAAAGATCTGTTCCGACCACCGCTTCAGGATGCGGTCGCGGTTTTGAGATGCCCAGAGGAAGTCGTACTTGATCGTCTTCACATTCTCGAAGTCCACTCCATGCTTGATGATCACCGATGGAAGCGGGGTCTTCTTGTTGGACTGAAGCTGGAACGACCGGAAATCTTTTGCAATGGCCTGGACATCGGGGGTCAAGGCCCAGTCAATGAACTTCTTGGCGTTGGCCATATGGGGCGCCCCCTTGATCAGGCTTAATCCGCCGATTTCGTAACCTGTCCCGTCCGTCGGCGACACCGGCTTCACGGGAAAGCCCTCATCGGCGTACATGACCGCGTCATGCAGAAAAACGATCGCAATGGCCACCTCGCCGCGACCGGCCAACTGTCCCGGAGCCGAGCCCGACTTGGTGTACTGAGAGGTGTTCTGGTGGAGCTTCGACAGATATTCCCAGCCTTTGTCTTCTCCCTTCATGAGCAGGATCGTGACGAGCTCGGTGTAGGCTGTGCCCGACGTATTGGGATTCGCCACGGCAATGAGCCCCTTATAGTCCGGTTTGGCCAAATCATCCCAGGTCTTGGGCATCGGTTTACCGAGCTTTTTCAGCAGTCCCTCGTTCACGGCCCACCCGAGCGGCCCTGCATAGAGCCCTATGGTCCGGCAGCTGCCGATCGGATCGCGCATCCATTCACGAAGTTCAGACATCATCGGGGTGCAGTACGGCTCCGTCAGCCCTTTCAAGGCTGCGTCGAAATGCGGATCGCCGGTCCCGCCGAACCACACATCCCCCTTGGGATTGACCTTTTCCGCCTCGATCCGCGCATACATCTCGTTGCTGCTGGCGCGGATCCACTGGACCTTGATCCCGGTATCCTTCTCAAACTTCGCAGCAACGGCCGCGACCCAATCCCGGTCCGGGCTGCCATAAAGAACCAATATGTTTTCCTGGGCCGTCGCCGTACTTGCCAGGACGAAGAGTATTCCCGCCATTACAATGATCCACCAGCGTTTCATAAGCCCTCCTTGGTTGAATGGTCGTGATAAGAAAGAGACGATAAAAACTCGATATGTTTTATCTGACCTTACGAAAAAACGAAAGGGATTGTCAAGCCAAAAAAGGCATGGATCAAGGCTTCCAGCGCATCAGGAGGGTGATGTCGTCTCGTTGTTTTTTACTTCTCAACACTTTTTCCACCAGGGCCTTGAAAAAAGCGGGAAAGGAAGACCGGGGCGCTTGTGTCATCTCATTGAGCTCGCTGAGGGTGAGCACATCATCCATCCCATCGGTGGCAATGAAAAAGGGGGTTTGCGGAGACAGGATGACCGCATCAGCCCGTAGGGCGTAGAAGGGATTACCCTTCAGCTCTCCGCGACCCCAAAACGTCCGCGACCCGCTTTCGTATTCGGGCTCGGGCAAAAAATAATCTCCGATATCTTCGGGTTTGCGCCACATCGTTCCATCCCATATCCATACATTGATGGTTCCGAGCGACAGGAGCACCGTCTGTTATTTGGGAGCAAAATGCAAAGGCGCCCACCGCACCCACATGGGCAGGGTATCGTCGCAGGAATTCTCGGTCCACCTGTGTTGCGGCTTCCTGGGCGGCATGGGTGAGGGTTCGCTTCTTCAATGCAAGAAATACCTCGGGATAACGGCTGGCGACAAAGGAGGCCGCCTCCCTCCCCGGGTGATCGGAAGGCACTCTTTCAACGTCGTTCCAGCCATCGACCACACTGATGACATCCTCGGCGTTGCAGCGATCTTTTTGAATACGGATTACATCCTGATTCCGGCGAAATGGAATCCGGGAATAGAGGATTGAAAACCCTCCGGACATCGCGGTCATCTCCAGCAGGCCGCGCTGACGATCTTCTTTCTGATCGTTCATGATTCACTGCCGAAATAGATCTTCCCCGTCTTTCGCATGAAGACGGGTGAAGCCGGGCAGAACCCATATCCCTGGGGTAAAACGAGGGAGTGCCTGACCTCTCCGCGTCGGCCGGATTACCTAGTCTGGAGCACATCGATCGGTCTCCAGCCATGAAGGACACTCCGCGTTTCGAGAGTGAATGCAAAGTAATTTCCGCCACCGTTGGCCGGTTGGTCCCACTTTCGACTGATCTCGTAGTCAGAGAGGCGGCAAAACAGCAAGGTGCCGACGGCGCCGTGGAAACAATCGCGATCGATCCGTCGGTTTTGTCCGTTCGGAGGATCGAGTCAATCGCATGGGTGATCCGCTTCTGAGCGTTGACAGCAGGCTCCCAACCCGACATCGATTCGTTTGGTCGTGCAAAGAACCGGTTCGCTGCCTCCTCAAACTCTGCCGACGGGCAGAAAACCGGTTGATGACCTGTCGTTCTCTCCCAACCCGCGCAGCTGATGCGTACCCAGGGAAAGGTGCGTGGCAAGAATCTGTGCTCCCGTCAATTGCCTTTTGTTCACAGCTGCAATAGATTGAGGTGATCTCCATGACCCACGGTTGCCTGAGTGAATCACGCATCCGCCGCAGCCCTTGCTCCGACAAGGGCCACCGTGAGACCGGTACGTCACGGGAGATCAGAACATTAGGGATGGGTGATGAAATAGACGATCCTTGGCATAGGTGATATGAGATCTCCGTAAAAGACAGGGGCTGGAAAATAGCGCCGCTTGAGATTGAGTCGCGTGGATCCGCCTGTCAGAGAGAACCGATTGCTGCCAATTCCTGCTCGCACTGCAGTTGTGACACGAACCGGATGGTGCGCAGACCGAAGGGTTTCGCTGCGTCTAGATTCACTTTCATGTCGTCGATAAACAGTGTTTCGGGTCCGCTCAGCCTGAAGGAATCGAGTATGTGCGCATAGATCGCCGGCTCCGGCTTGCACAGATGCACGAGACAGGAGATAACGGCGCCGTCGAAGAGCTCCCAGAATGAGTACTCGGCTTTCAGATGCGCGAAGGAGTCGGCGTGCAGGTTCGACAGGCAGTAGAGGGAGTGGCCTCGCGCTTTGAGCCGGCGGAGCAGGTCGAGCATCTGCGGGATCGGGACCAGGGCCGAAGGGACTCGCCGAAACATTCGAGTCAAGTCGGCTTTCGGCAGGCCCGTCCGTGAAACCGCACCCGCGATTGCGGTCTCGAGCGACATCGTCCCCCGATCGAGCTCCACCCAGTCGCGATGCTCGAACACCTCGAGAGCACCAGTGCCTGGGACGCCTCGTCAACAAACACCCCGGCGATGATCGCCCGTGGGTCCCAGGTCAGCACCACACCGCCAAGATCGAAAATAATATCCAAGCTTACTACCTCCAGCTGTATCGATATTGGATTTGATAAAAAATCTCTTCATAGAAATCTATTTCTCGGCCTTGAGCTCCTTTATGCGCCCGCAGTGGCGTCGTACCTGAGCATGCTGTTCGGATACAGGTGCACGAAGGTGTCAAACTTGGCTGCAGCCTCATTGAGTTTGCCTGTAGAGGCGTAATCAAGCGCGGCGCGGAATGCCGTCACCTCGTCATCCGTGATCTCCTTCTTGTCCTCACCCTTCCAGTACAGACCCTCGGAAGAGCTGTCCCTGGTACCCCTGACGCCGCCCACCGCTGTGGTTTCTGCGGTCTTCTTCCTGGGCGCCAGCTGTTCAATTTTGCCCTTAAGTCCGTCCCAGAAACCGGAGTCTTTTTTATCCTCTGCATAAGCGCTTACACAAAACAGGGCAAGCACCAGGATGATCACTGTTCTTTTCATATCGGCACCCCCATGTCTGCCTAGGCGCAGGGTGAGCCCCGCGGCCCTTCTCTGGAATGAATCAACAGATTTTTATCATATGCATTGTCACCATCAGAACGCTCCGGACAACTCTATAGCCATGCTGCGATACTGGAGTTAAGTAGGATCAAGGACAGATTCCGTCAAGGTCGGCGGCGCACTTGTTGCCCGTGTCCGTCACTATCAACTCGATCTCGTCCCGGATGGCGAGCGAGGTGGGGTCGTACAGATCCCCCTCCCGGCTGCCGCGCGCGATGAATTTGCGCGAAGAACTTCCCGTCTTTCGTAAACACCTTGATCTCCGGGGTGGCCTTGTCGAGGACGAATATCTCGCTTTCCGTAACGGCTATGCCGACGGGTTTGTCGAAGACGGTATCGCCCCCGAACTTGGCGACCATCGCTCCGTTTGGCGTGAAGACGGTGACCTTCTTGTCATCGCCGTCCAGCACATAGAGCATATCGAGGTGGTCCAGAGCAATGGCCATGGGGCTTTGGATCAGTTCCTTCCCCTTGTCCTTGCCTATGGTCTGCAGAAAGAGTCCGGAGGAGTTGAACGCCTGAATCCGCTTGTTGCCCCGGTCGGCGATGTAAGACGACGCCCTTGCTGGATATCACGAGGTCGGTCGGATTGGAGAGATACCCTTCCTTGCTGCCGCCGGAGCCGAACTTGCGCAGGATGTTGCCTTCCGTGTCCACGAGCATCACGCTCTCGCTGTCACCGTCCAGGACCCAGAGGCCGCCCTCCATATCCTGCGCTATCGAGACGGGTTCGCACTTGGGAATCTTGAATTTCTTCTCGACGGCATTGTCCTTGATGATGGATATCGTGTGGTCGTTTTTGCTGATCACGTAAGCCTTGCCGTCGCGTCCCCAGATAATCTTGTGACCGATGACATTCGGGACCAGAGACAGCCACTGTACCGAGTTTGGATAGATGGGACGCCTCGCGCTTTGTTTCTTGATTCCCCGTTCGGGCAGGAAAACGCTTATCGTGCCCTTGTCTATGTCCGACACGTAGACCTTGCCGATCGGCCCCGACTGTCACTCCGGTGATCTGTTGGAACTGGGCCGGGTCTTTTCCCTTCGATCCGAACGAGAATATTTCCCTGCCCAGGAAGTCGAACTTGTGGATTTTACAATTGGCCGCGTCGGCGACGAACACGCCTTCGTGATCGATCGCCATGCCGGCGATTTCCTCCATACGCGGCATGCGAAAGGTCTGCTCGCGGTTTTTGAACAGGTGGACCGTCCGGCCTTGGCATCGGCAACGAAGAGAGTCCCATCGCTGCCTAGCGCCAGGGCGATCGGTTCTTTGAGAGGATCTGCGGTTGACGTTTTGCCGATGCTGTCCAGGAACACCCCATTGGAGCCCAGGAGCTGTATCCGGTCGTTATCCGTATCGGCCACATAAATGATTCCGCCTTGAACGAAAATCCCGCGTGGTGAATCGAATTCCTTGGGATTACTGCCGCCTCGCCCGATGTTCTCGATGTAGGAGCCGTCTTTTTTGAAAATGACGATCTTGTCGAGGCTCTGGTCTATCACCACTATTTTGTCTTCGAAAAACGAAACGCCCCGCGGTTTCTTGAGCGCAGGTTTGCCCTCCTCGTTCTTTTGCCGGTCTGCCGAGTTTTGTGATCAGGTTTCCGGCACTGTCCAGTACCCAAACGGTATCCTCCTTCTGCGGCGCATAGAGGCGGCGGCCCCGGGTCAGAGATTAGAAAGCGAGTTCGGCATGATTGGGTTCAGGCAGCGGCGCCCCCAGTAGGCCATGATGCCGTCGCCCAGGAACTTATCTATACGTTCCGTTATGCGCCATGATGATCTCAGTCATTGCGGCCAGGTATTCGTTCAGGATATTCACGACTTCGCGCGGTGTGCGTTTTTCACTGTATCCGGTGTAGTTGCGCACATCGGAGAACATGATGGTGAGCAACTGACGTTCGCCCCCCACCCGTGCAAGCTCGGGGTTATGGACGAGTTGTTGCACCAGCTTGGGTGATACGTAGCACGAGAACATGTGCCGGATTTCTTTGGCGCGCTTGTCCATTATCAGAAATCGGAAGTAGGAGGCCCCAGCATAGCATGATACTCCGCACAACATGGGATAGACGAGCGAAAGCCAGTGCCCCCGGACAAACATCAGACTGATAAATGCCACATGGACACATAAGGCAAGGATGACGAAAAGCAGGGATATCTGAATTTTGAATTTTCCGGCAATGACGGCTATAGAGCGCTATCACGATGACCGTAACCGCCCCGGCATAGAGTGCGATGATTCTGCCAAGATTCTTCATTGCGCAGATTCTAACAATAAAATCGCGTTGTGTAAAGATATAGGCAATGTGAATGTTGGTTATATATAGATCGTCACAGTTAGGCGGCACGAAAATATTTTCATTATTTCTTGACATACAACCTAACCTTCCATTACATTTCCACCGCGAGGAAAGTCGAGTTTTTATCAAACAAATAGTTGCTTTTCATTGAATGGAGGAAAGTATGATGAGATTCCGCAATACGCGTCAGTGGCTGTTGACATTATTTTTTTTACTGATTGCTGCCGTCGGTGTATTCGGCCGAATAGAAATAGCGTACAGTGATTACGAACCGATCCCTCATCAGGACGGCAAGGACGTGGTATGGGTACCGACCGCACAAGCACTGGCGGATAAAATGTTAGCTTTGGCAAACGTCACGTCGCAGGATTATGTGATCGACCTTGGTTCAGGGGATGGCCGCATTGTCATAACTGCTGCCAAACTCGGTGCCCGCTCACTTGGCATCGAATACAACCCGGATCTGGTCGCGTTATCGAAGCGCATTGCTGCGAAAGAGGGTGTCAGTGACAAAACACAATTCATTCAGGCAGACCTGTTTGAAAGTGATTTTTCGCAGGCAACGGTGCTTACAATGTTTCTACTGCCGGAAATCAACCTTAAACTTCGCCCAACGATTCTCAATCTAAAGCCCGGTACCCGCATCGTCTCAAACTCTTTTAATATGAGTGAGTGGACGCCTGACAATACTATCGCTGTGAGCCCGCAAGAAGGATGCGACAATAATTTTTGTGAGGCCTATTTCTGGATCGTTCCGGCAAAAGTAGGGGGCAAATGGAACCTTCCGCAAGGTGAGCTCTGGTTAAATCAAAGCTTTCAGATGATATCGGGCACATTTAAAACCGGTTCCAATGTAGTGGCGATCACGAATGGAAGGCTGAGCGGCGATCTCATCAGCTTTACTGCCGGAGATGCCCTGTACACAGGTCAAGTAAGCGGCAACTCAATGCAGGGCACTATCAAGTTTGGTGGAAGCACCGTCCCATGGAATGCAATTCGAAATGGTGGTGCGCAGGGTTCATCTAAATAATCTGTTCTGTTGCCGGATTCACGTAAAGGTAGGCCATACGGTTTACTCCGGATAGACAATAACAGCAGAGATTTGTGGATGATATGAAGGAGAAGACTGTAGAGCCCGGAAAAACCCTTTCCATCATCGATGGCATTGCCCTTATTATTGGGGTGGTCATTGGAACGGGTGTCTTCAAGACGCCTTCCCTCGTTGCTGCCAATACGGGAGATATTCTCGTTTTCTTCATGGCCTGGTTCTTGGGGGGAGCAGTTTCCCTGATCGGTGCCCTGTGCTATGCAGAACTGGCAGTAACATATCCCCACAGCGGTGGTGATTACCATTACCTTTCGCGCGCTTTCGGTCAGGATGTGGGTTTTCTGTTCGGATGGGCACGGATGACTGTGATTCAACCCGGCTCCATTGCCATGCTGGCCTTCGTTTTTGGCGACTACCTTTCTCAACTCCTGCCGCCGTTTTTTACACCTCCTTTCTGTGCAATTCTGGCAGTTGTCATCATGACCTACCTGAATATAATGGGTACACGGCAAGGAACGAGGACACAGAATGTCCTTACAGCTTTGAAGGTTTTCGGCCTGGTAGCAGTGCTGATTGCAGGAGTGGCCCTTACTCCGCCTTTATCCGTCATGGAACCGGGTGCTTCCAGCACAAATGGCTCCTTTGGCCTTGCCATGGTCTTCGTTCTCCTGACTTTCGGCGGCTGGAACGAGGCGGCGTATATTTCCGCCGAACTGCGGGCAGGAAAGAAAACAATGCTTTATGTGCTGCTGTGGGGAATCGGCGCCATAACGGTGATCTATTTTCTTGCCGGCTTTGCATTCCTTAACGGGTTGGGGCTGGATGCCATGGGCCGTTCGGAGGTGGTCGCAGCAGACCTGATGCGGAAGGTCTTCGGTGAGGGAGGGGCCAGGTTTGTCAGTTTCCTTATCGCCGTTTCCGCTCTTGGGGGAATAAATGCAACCATCTTCACAGGAGCCCGCACCAACTATGCCTTAGGACGGGACTTTTCCCTTTTCGGCGTCCTCGGCCACTGGCGAGAAAAGACGAATACTCCCGCCAATGCTCTTCTGCTTCAGGGTACAATCGCCGCTATCCTGGTGCTGCTGGGTGCCCTGACTCGCAAAGGATTCGTAACGATGGTTGAATTCACCGCTCCCGTATTTTGGTTGTTTTTTTTACTGACAGGCGTTTCCCTTTTTGTATTGCGTATCAGGGAACCGGATGCCCCCCGACCCTTCAAGGCACCTTTGTATCCTCTCATCCCATTGGTATTCTGTTCGAGTTGTCTTTACATGCTTCAAGCAAGTCTCTCCTATACTGGGATAGGGGCTCTGGTAGGCGTGGGTGTTCTTTTTATTGGGGTGCTTGTCGCTATATCTCCTCGTATGCAACAAAATAGATAGATATTCCCAGCGAGAAAAAATTATGCAGTGTAAGCGGAAAATCTGGTTTAGCGGGATAGTCATCTGTGTTGTCTTATTTGGCTCCATTGAGCACACCTCATCGGCAAGGGCGCCTGACGTTCATTTTATTGCAACCCCCCAGTATGTAGTCAATGAGATGTTGGAGCTGGCCGGTACGAACCAAAACGATGTGGTCTATGATCTCGGTTGTGGAGACGGGCGTTTCGTCATCACGGCAGCAAAAAATTTCGGCGCCCGCGGCGTCGGTATCGACATCGATCCTGATCTAATACGCAAAAGCCTGGTAAATGCAAAAAAAGCAGGCGTTGATGATCGAGTAACGTTCCATGAACAGGATCTCTTCGCTACCGATATCAGTTCGGCGACTATTGTTGCTCTGTATCTTCTGCCCGAACTGAATCTCAGTCTCCGTCCCCGGTTGTTCAAACAGCTCAAACCAGGAACGCGCATCCTGTCCCATGACTTCGATATGGGGGACTGGAACCCGGATGTGGTCGAACAATTGGGCGAAAGCACCTATTATTACTGGGTCATGCCTGCAGATGTGAGGGGTAGATGGCAGATTAGCGCACCCGCGTTGGGGAAAGACAACGAATATACCGTGGAAGTGGTCCAGAATTTCCAGGAGATCCATGTAAAGCTGATGACGAAGTTGACCAACGCTTCAATTTCGCATGCCAAAATCAAAGGGGATACAATCAGTTTTTTCTTAGGCAAGGGATTCGGCAAAAACAAGACGGGGATGTTTTTTAAAGGGAAGGTAAAGGGAAATACCATTTCCGGCAATCTGCAGGTTGAAATCGACCCCTTCTTCAGCCATCTTTCGACGGATGAGGAAGCGTCGATCTCCGGAACTTATGGATGGACGGCAGTGCGAAGCCAATAAAAATACCTTCCAAAAAACACCTTGAAAACTTCTCGATTTTGGTATGATTGATAAGAAAATTCATTTCATGGCGGAAGCGTCAGTTGTCTTTTTTACAAATTGGCTACTATTTGTTGATTTACCCGCGATGAAGACCATTGTTCCCGGATTCAGTCAGACCTATTCCTTTACGCCATAAATTCTCAAACAGTTCTGCCTAAATGCAGGAATCACAGGAATATCCGGGGTCCCGATAAAGATGATCGTGATTCATTTCGTTCTTAAAAGGTGGAAGAACCGTTTGCTTGGATTCCTCCAGAATCGCTAACCAGCCCCCTGCCCCGCCTGGACAGGCGTCGATCAGCAGATCATAGCCTGGAAGAAGGCCGTTGAAACCGCCCCGGATGGCAAGGTCACGACGGTCATGGCGATGATCCCTCGGCCATGATGACTGGTTTTCTTGTAACAGCAAAGAGAAAGATGGGTAAAGGATGGGTAAAAATCGCCTGGCAAAGAAAAAGGGGCTAACCTTTATTCGGCTAACCCCTTTTTTATTTGGCTCCCCAGCGCGGACTCGAACCACGGACCCGATGGTTAACAGCCATCTGCTCTACCGACTGAGCTACTGGGGAAAATCGGTTTCGGAGGGCCTTCATAATATAAGAAACGAGGATTGTCAACAGAAGTCTTGACGTCTGAAAAAATTGTTGTTTCTTTTTTCTCGCATGATTTTGGGTTGACAGGAAAACGTCCATCTGTGCTAGAATGCGCCCGCAAAAGAGGAGATGAATCTGCCGTTTCCGGGGATTCGTAATCTGGAGGTTAAACAAGGTCATGCAGGTGAAGGAGAGGAGTACAGTCCACGAGGGAAAAGAGGAGGGCCGCGGGGGGCAGAAGGAACTGGAGGAGACGGTCCTCAAGGCCGGTCTTTGCACGGGTTGCGGCGCCTGCGTCAATCTCTGCCCTTATCAGGCATCCTATCAGGACAGAACAGTCACACTCCATACCTGCGATCTGACCCGGGGGCGGTGTTACGACTTCTGTCCGCGGACACCGGTGGACCGGGGCGCTCTGCAAAGGAAGCTCTATGACGGGGTCGATATCACACCGGAATTGGGGGCGGTGAGAGGTTTTTTCATCACCCGGGCGACGGATGAGGCTGTCCGGCATCAATCCCAGCACGGCGGAACCGTCACCGCTCTGATCACCCTGGCCCTCCGCGAAGGGTTGATCGATGCCGCCGTTCTCGCCGGGGAAGGGGAGGGGCTGCTGCCCCAGGCCGTCACCGTCAGCGATCCCGAAGCGGCCGGCAGGCTGGGGAAGAGCCGTTTTGTCGTTTCTCCCACCGTGGCGGAATTCAACCGGGCGATTCGCACGGATTGTCGGCGGATCGGTGTCGTGGCTACCCCCTGTCAGGCGCTCGCCCTTGCCAAGATGCGCACCCAGACTGTGACGACAACCGAAAGCGGCATCGAAAAACTCCAGCTTCGTCGTCGGGCTCTTCTGCGGTTGGGCCCTTTCCTGGCGAGATCTCGACCGCTCTTCTGAAGGGAAAAACGGATCTTGCCGCCGTGACCGGGATGGATATCCCGCCCAGCCGTTACCATACCCTTGAGGTGTACACCGAAGAGGAGACCATCCGGGTTTCACTCGACGAGGTCAACCCCTGTGTCAGGGCATCCTGTCACTCCTGCGGCGATATGACGGCCGAATTCAGCGATCTCTCGGTGGGTTCGGCCCGTCTCCCGGAGGGATGGGAGACGGCCCGCCGCTGGAACCAGGTCATTGTGCGGACGGAACGCGGCATGGATCTCCTGGAGCTGGCCCGCCGTCGGGGAGTTCTCGAATTCAGGGAAGTCCCGGCCGGCAATCTGGAGAAACTGAAGGCGGCCTCACTGAACAAGAAGAGGGCGGCAGCGAGCCGGCCATCCGTCGGCGACCGGTTGCAGAAATGACAGCGGAGGAGCGGATGTCGATCGACAAGGAAGCAGAAAGAAGGGGCCGAGGTCCTGCTCATGGGGAACGAGGCCATCGCCCGCGGCGCCCTGGAGGCCGGGGTGCGGGTCGCCGCCGGCTATCCCGGCACCCCTTCTTCGGAGATCATCGAAACGCTTTCCCGCTTTGCGGAAGCGGGGAGGCTCTACGTGGAGTGGTCCACCAACGAAAAGGTGGCCATGGAGGTCGCGGCGGCGGCCTCCTTTGCGGGGCTCCGGTCGCTGTGCGTCATGAAGCAGAACGGCGTCAACGTCGCCTCCGATTTTCTCCTCCACCTGACCGGGTCGGGGACGCGGGGCGGGATGGTCCTCGTCACCTGCGACGATCCGGGGGCGCTCTCCAGCGTCAACGAAGGGGAATCCCGCCATTTCGCGCGGCTCATGGAGATCCCGCTCCTCGAACCGGCGGACTTCCAGGAGGCCAAGGAGATGACCCGCTGGGCCTTCACCCTTTCGGAGGAGATCCGGAATATCGTCATGGTCCGCAGCGTGACCCGCATGTCGCATGCCAGCGGAAACGTCGTCCTCGGTCCGCTTCCGCCCTCAGGGAGAGAAGGCGGAATTCCTCTGCGACGGTCCGATTTCCGATCCCGAACGGGGGCCGATGATCAGCGCCCCCGTCGGTCGAGAAGCACCGTCTCCAGCAGGAGAAGATCCGGAAGGCGGCGTCGCTCTTCGAGAAGAGCCCCTTCAACTCCTATACCGGACCGGAAAAGCCGGAACTCCTGATCATCACGAGCAGCGCCTGCCGCCTCTACAGCCGGGAGGCCGTCTCGCTGCTCGCGGCCGAAGACCGGGTGGGCATTCTCAAGCTCGGGACGACCTGGCCCATCCCGCCGGCGCTTCTGAAAAGAGCACCTGACGCGGACGAACAGATCCTGATCGTCGAGGAGGTCCTCCCGTTTCTCGAGGAGCAGGTCAAGATCCTGGCCGCCGAGCAGGCGCGGGAGATCGGGATCAAGACCTTTTACGGGAAAAACGACGGGACGCTGCCGATGACGGGCGAGCTGAATCCCGACCTGGTGGCCGCGGCCATCGGCCGGATTCTGGGAATCGAACCGCCGACGCTTCCTGCGGCCTATGGAGAAAAGCTCCGGGACGTTCGCCGGTCTCGCACCCCGGCGCGAACAGACCTTCTGCCCCGGCTGTCCCCACCGCGCCTCTTTCTGGAGCATCCGCGAGGCGCTGCAGCGCGACGGCCGCGGCGGGTTCGTCTGCGGGGACATCGGCTGCTATGCGATGGCCTCGCTTTTTCCCGCCGCCGGGTTTCATACCTGCCAAGACCCTCCATGCGATGGGTTCCGGGATAGGCCTGGCCTCGGGATTCGGCAAGCTGGGATCGTTCGGCATGGACCAGCCGGTCATTGCCGTCTGCGGGGATTCGACCTTCTACCATGCGGCCATTCCCGCCCTGATCAACGCCGTCCATCAGAAGGCGAACATCATCTTTATCGCCCTGGACAACAGCGGTACGGCGATGACGGGATTCCAGTCCCATCCGGGGATCGATGTGAACGCCATGGGGGATGCCTCCCCGATGGTCGATATCGCCGCCCTCTGCAGGGCGATGGGAGCGCCGGTGGTCATCGGGGACCCCTTCGCCCTCGAGGAAACGCGGGAGACGCTGAACAGTCTCATGGAGGAGGGAGGCGGGCGTGAAGGTCCTGATCCTGAAGCAGTCCTGCGCCCTTTCCCCGGAGAAGAAAGGGAGGAAGCGGTACCTCATGCGGGTGGACGAGCATCTCTGCCGGGGGGATGCCTGCGGCTGCAACCGCCTCTGCACGCGGATCTTTCGCTGTCCGGGGCTTCTCTGGGACCGGGAAAAGGGAAAGGCGCAGATCGATGAGGTGATCTGCGCCGGCTGCGGCGTCTGCGCCGGGATCTGTCCCGGCCGAGGCCATCCGCTGCGAGGAGGCGCCGAAATCATGACGAAACCGCGCTTAGCGAAAGATCCTTACAATATCGTCATCACCGGGGTCGGGGGCCAGGGGAACGTCATGGCCTCGCGGGTCCTGGCCAATATGCTGGTCCGCAGGGGGTTCAGGGTGACGATCGGGGAGACCTTCGGGATGTCCCAGCGCGGCGGTTCGGTCATGAGCCATATCCGCGTTTCGGCAGACGACGGTCTGGAGCCCGCAGATCCCGAAGGGGAGGGCGGATCTGATCGTCGCCATCGAACCGGTCGAAGCGATGCGGGTCTTGTCGATTACGGGAATCCCGACCGTGAAGGTCCTCGTGAACATGCGGCCGATCTACCCCGTGGGGGTGATCACCGGCGAGAGCCGACTATCCGTGCGCCGGAGAAGATCCGGGAAGCGGTGACGGCTCTTTCGGCAGAGGCCTGCTTTCTCGATGCGACGGCGGAGGCGGTCAATTTGGGCAATCCGATCCTGGGGAACATCGTCATGATCGGCGCCGTCGAAGGGTTGGGAGTGCTGCCCATCGATCGGGAGGTTTTTGAGACGGTCATCCGCGAGGGGATGCCGGCCGCCCGGGTTGAGGCCAATCTTCGCGCCTTCGCCATCGGTTCGGCGGCGGTGGCGGGAAAGGGTTGATCCCCTCACGTCTGGGGAGGGGCAAATTGACTTTTTTAAAAGAGTGACAAGAGGAGAGGTGAAAAATGAAGAGTCCGATCAAGGCCGTCAAGGTGACGGATGATGTCTGGTGGGTCGGGGCTATCGACTGGAATATCAGGGATTTCCACGGGTATATGACCAAACGGGGGAGCACCTACAATGCCTATCTGATCATGGCCGATAAGATCACCCTGATCGACACGGTGAAGGCCCCCTTCCGGAAGGAGATGATGGACCGGATCGCATCCGTCGTCGATCCCGCAAAGATCGACTATATCGTCTCCAACCACTCGGAGATGGACCATTCGGGATGCCTGGCCGAGGTCATCGCGGCGGTGAATCCGGAGAAGGTCTTCGCATCGGCCGTCGGGGCAAAGACCCTGAAGGAACTCCTGACCATCGACCGGGAGATCACCGCCGTCAAGGACGGGGAGACGCTCAGCCTCGGCAACCGTACCCTCACGTTCATGGAAACGCGGATGCTCCACTGGCCGGACAGCATGTTCGCCTATCTCAACGAGGAGCAGCTCCTCTTTTCCCAGGACGCCTTCGGGATGCATTACGCCTCCCTGGAGCGGTTCGACGACGAGATCGATCCGGCGATACTCTGCCTACGAGGCGGCGACCTACTATGCCAACATCATCCTCCTCTATTCGCCTCTGGTCCTGAAGCTCATTGAAAAGGTGACGGCCTCAGGCCTGACTTTCCGGCTCATCGCCCCGGACCACGGTCCGATCTGGCGAAAGGACATCGGCGGGATCGTCGAGCGCTACGGGAGATGGGCCGCCCAGAAACCGACGGGCAAAGCCGTCGTCGTTTATGGGACGATGTGGCAGAACACGGAGAAGATGGCAAGGGCGATCAGCGAGGGGCTGTCCAAGGGGGGCCTGCACGTCAAGCTCATGTCGATGTCCGAGGTGCACCGAAGCGATGTGATGTACGAACTTCTCGATGCGGGTGCGCTCGCCGTCGGTTCATCGACGCTGAACAACAACATGCTGCCGATCATGGCGGACGTCATGACCTATCTGAGGGGCCTGAAGCCGAAGAATCTCATCGGCGCCGCCTTCGGGTCCTACGGTTGGAGCGGCGAGGCGGTGAAGCAGATCGAGGAGATACTTGCGGAGATGAAGGTGGAGAGTGCGGGGGAGGGGATCCGCGTGAAGAACGTGCCCGATGGAGAAATCCTGACCCGGTGCTATGACCTCGGGATGACGATGGCGGAGAAGGTAAAGGCCCGCCTGTAGGCGGAAAATGGGAAATGAGGCCGCCTGATCGGGCGGACCGAACCAGCGAAAGGAGACACATCATGGAAAAGTATGTTTGCAGTATCTGCGGTTACGTCTATGACCCGGCGGTGGGCGATCCCGATGCAGGGGTGAAGAAGGGAACGGCTTTTGAGAATCTTCCCGAAGACTGGGTCTGTCCGGTCTGCGGAGCATCCAAGGATGAATTTTCGCCGGAGTAAAGGCAAGCCGGTATCAGATTGAATCGCTCTGGTCAGATCTTTTAGCGAAGAAAAGTGACCGGCCCCGGCAGACGACTGCCGTCGATTTGCGCCGTTTCGAAGGGGCGTCTGCCGCCGTCGTAGGCCCATCACGAACCGGAAAGAGGTCAAGGATAATGGGGGATACGAGGGAGGCGTTGCAGCAGGCCTATGCAGGTGAGGCCAAGGCGGCCCTGCGCCTGAAGGTCTATGCGGAAAAGGCGGAGGAGGAGGGATACCCGCAGATCGCGAAGCTCTTCCGGGTGATTGCCTCTTCCGAGGAGATCCACGGGGCGAGGGCGCTCAAGGTCCTCAAGGAGATCAAAACGACCGAGGAGAATCTCGCGGAGAGTTTCGAGTCGGAGCGGCGGGTGGCGGAGGTCGCCTACGGCGAGTTCGTCAAACAGGCCGAGGCGGAGGGGAACCGGGCGGCGGTCCTCCACTTCAGCCAGAGCAAGGATGTGGAAGAGACGCATGCGAAACTGTACAAGGAAGCCATGAACCACATGCTGGAGGAAAGGGAGACGACCTACTATGTCTGTCAGGTATGCGGTTACGTCGCGGACGGCATCCTGCCCGGACATTTGCCCTGTTTGCGGCGCCAAACGAGAGCAGTTCAAACTATTCTCCTGAGCGCGATGAGAGGAGTGATCGATCATGAGAGGAGTTCTATTGCGCTGGCTCGTCCTGACGGCGGCGGTTCTTATCGCCTCCTGGCTCCTGGACGGCATCCATGTGACCGGCCTGTTCCCCGCTTTTCTGGCGGCGGCGACACTCGGCATCCTGAACGCCTTTCTCCGTCCCCTCCTGATCCTCCTGACGCTGCCCATCAACATCCTGACCCTCGGCCTTTTCACCTTTCTGATCAATGCCCTGATGCTGAAGATCGTTTCCGAGGTCATCCCGGGTTTTTACGTCCACGGTTTCTGGACCGCCGTGTCTCGGCGCCCTGATCATCGGCACGGTGAGCTGGCTCCTGAACGGCTTTGTCGGCGGTCGGGGGAGGGTGGAGCGGACTTCCTACATCGATCTGCAAAAGAGGGGCGATCGATGGGAGTGAACGACCTGACCCCGGCCATGCGCCAGTATGCGGAGATGAAGGAGCGCTACCCCGACTGCATCCTCTTTTTCCGGATGGGCGACTTCTACGAGATGTTCTTCGAGGACGCCGTGACCGCCTCGAAGATTCTGGAGATCACCCTCACATCGCGGAACAAGAACAGCAAAGACGCCATTCCCCTCTGCGGTTTTCCCTATCATGCCGCCTCCTCCTACATCGCGAAGCTCATCGAAAAGGGGTTCAAGGTGGCCATCTGCGAGCAGATCGAGGATCCGAAGCTCGCCAAGGGGGTCGTCAAGCGCGAGGTGGTGCGCGTGGTGACCCCCGGTCTTGTCCTCGACACGGAAAATCTCCAGGCCAAGGAGAACAATTTTCTTGCGGCCCTGGTCGTTCGGGACGGCCGCTTCGGCCTTGCCTGCGTCGATATCTCCACCGGGGAATTCCTTGTCACCGAGGCCGAGGACCGGGAATTTTTCCTGGCCGAGACGGCCGGAATGGAGATCCGCGAACTTTTGGTTGCGGAGGACTTCAGCGACGAGGACCTGATCCGGGCCATTGCCGGCGATGGGGAGCGCTGCCGGATCGGCCGTTTCCCGCCGGATAGATTCGCTCCGGAGGCGGCCGGTCATCCTCCTCCGGGACCATATTCCCCGCGGAGAGGCTCGCGGAACTGGCCATCGAAAGCCATCCGGCAGCGGCGGGAGCGGCCGGCGCCGTCCTTGCCTATATGGCCGAGACGCAGAAGGACGCTCTTGCGCACATCAACGATCTGACCTGGTATGAAAGCGGCGCCCATCTGATCCTGGACGAGATCGCCAAGCGGAATCTCGAACTCTTCGCGACGATCGCCGAGGGGAAAAAGAGCGGGTCGCTTTTTCACGTCCTCGATCAGACGGTGACCTCCATGGGGGGGCGGAGGCTCCGCTGGTGGCTCAACTATCCGCTCCGCGATCCGGTCCGGATCCGGGAGAGGCTGTCGGCCGTTTCCGAGATCCGCGAGAAGCATCTCCTGCGGGAATCCCTCCGCGGGCGCTTCTGAAGTCCGTTTACGACCTGGAGCGCCTGGGCAGCCGGATCGCCGTGGGACTGGCCAATGGCCGCGACCTCGCCTCGCTCGGGACGTCTCTTCTGGTCCTGCCCGAGATCCGCGACCCTATCTCGGGAGAGCGAAACGCCTCTCATGAAGGCGATCCATGCCGGGATCGATCGAGATGACGGACCTCCGGGAACTGATCGAACGTGCGATCGTCGCGGATCCGCCGCTCACGATCCGCGAAGGAGGGATCATCCGGGAGGGGTATGATCCGGAGCTGGACCGCCTGATCGCGATCATGCGGGACGGCCGAAAGTGGATCGCCGCCCTGGAGGAGAAGGAACGCCAGCGGACGGGGATCAACTCCCTGAAGGTGGGGTTCAACAGCGTCTTCGGGTATTACATCGAGGTCACGAAGGCGAACGCCCGCCTGGTTCCCCCGGACTATATCCGGAAGCAGACCCTGGTCAATGCGGAGCGGTACATCAACGAGGAGCTGAAGGGGTACGAGGAGACGGTCCTCCATGCGGAGGAGCGGCGGCAGGCAAGGGAATACGATCTCTTCGTCGAGATCCGGGGCCGGATTGCCGGCGAGATCCGGCGGATCCAGGAGACGGCGTCACGGATCGCCGATCTCGATGCGCTTGCGTCGCTTGCCGAGGTGGCCGAACGGTACAACTACTGCTGTCCCGTGGTCGACGCGGAGGATGACCATCGAGATCACCGACGGCCGCCATCCGGTTGTGGAGCGGATGGCCGGTGGAACGGGATTCGTTCCCAATGATGTGCTTCTCGATCTGGAGAAGAACCGGTTTCTCATCATCACCGGTCCCAACATGGCCGGAAAATCGACCTATATCCGGCAGATCGCCCTGATCGTCCTGATGGCCCAGATGGGGAGCTTCGTCCCCGCCGCCCGGGCGCGGATCGGCGTGGTCGACCGGATCTTCACCCGCATCGGCGCGGCGGACAGCCTCGCCCGGGGGCAGAGCACCTTCATGGTGGAGATGACCGAGGTGGCCAACATCCTCCGCCACGCCACGAAGCGGAGCCTGATCATCCTGGACGAGGTCGGACGGGGAACGAGCACCTTCGACGGCCTCAGCATCGCCTGGGCGGTGGCGGAATATATCCACGACGCCCCGCCGCTCGGGGCGAGGACCCTCTTTGCCACCCATTATCACGAGCTCACGGAACTTGCCGTCACGAAGGAAGGGGTCCGGAATTTCAACATCGCCGTCCGGGAGTGGGGGGACCAGATCATCTTTCTCCGGAAGATCATGGAGGGGGGGACGAACCGGAGCTACGGCATCCAGGTGGCGCGGATCGCCGGGGTTCCCGGACGAGGTGATCGCGCGGGCGAAGGAGATCCTCCGGAACATGGAACAGGGGGAACTCGACGAGGTCGGGATGCCGAAGATCGCCCGGGGCAGAAAGACGACCGGAAAAACGCCAATCAGCTCAACCTCTTTACGGATCAGAAAGAGATGCGATCATGGAGGAGCTCAAGGCGCTGGATCTGCTGAATCTGACGCCCCTCGAAGCGATGCAGCGCCTCGGCGACTGGAAGGAGAGGCTGGGGCAGGGCTGATCGCCGGGTAAACGATAAAAATATCTTCCTGGACGGGGAAGTCCCGTCATCCGGGCGGGGAGCTTCACCTCTCGTTGCGGAGGCATCAATGAACCCGATGAAGATGAATGCATCACAGCCGGGTTACACCTTTCAGACACAATCGGAAGATGGGGATGAACTGGTCTTTTCTCTGTCCGGGAAGGTCTCTCTGGAAGATGCGGATCGCCTGCTTGCCGAGATGGAAGGCCGTTCTGGACGATCGGACGGCCGGGTCGGTCAAGGTCGACCTGGCCGGGGTATCCTACATGGACAGTGCAGGCGTTCTGACCCTTTTCCGGTTGGAAGAAAAGATTCGTCGGAAGGGCCGCGACTTCGGTCTATGCCCATGTCCCTTCCCGGATCCGGGGGATCATGGAGCTGATCGACCGGGAGGATCTGACAAAGCCGCCGCTTCGGTCGGAGAGGAAGCCCGAGGGGATCGTCGAGGCGATGGGCGATGCCGGCTTCAAAGTCTACTGGGATTTCAAGGCCCTGATGACCTTCCTGGGCGATCTCGTCGCGGCGCTGGTCCATCTTGCCGGCCACCCCCGCGACGTCCGCTGGGGGGATGTCCTCTTCTACATGCGGCGGACGGGGGCGGAAGGGTTTCCGATTGTCGGCCTGATCAGCCTCCTCATCGGTCTGATCATCGCCTTCATGTCTTCCCTCCAGCTGAAGCAGTTCGGGGCCAATGTCTATGTGGCCTCGCTTGTGTCGTTGGCCATTGTCCGCGAACTCGGTCCGATCATGACGGCGATCCTGGTGGCCGGCCGCTCCGCATCGGCCTACGCCGCGGAGATCGGCACCATGAGGGTCAACGATGAGGTGGACGCCCTGGTCACGATGGGTTTCGACCCGATCCGGTTTCTGGCGGTTCCCAAACTGATCGCCACGGTGCTGGTCCTGCCCATCCTCACCCTCTACTCCGATCTTTTCGGAATCGCCGGCGGGCTGATTGTCGGGGTGACGGGGCTCGATCTGACGCCCTACACCTACCTCCAGGAGAGCCAGAGGACCATCACCCTCTTCTATCTCCTCTCCAGTCTGCTGAAGGCCCTGGTCTTCGCCTTCGTCATCGCCTGGATCGGCTGTCAGCGGGGATTCCAGGTCAGAGGGCGGAGTGGAAGAGGTGGGCGCCGCGACGACATCGGCGGTCGTGACGTCGATCCTGCTGATCGTGATCGTGGATTCGGTGTTTGCCGTCGTTCTCCATTATGTGGGTTAGGAGGGTATGAAAACGGAAGCGAACACAAACGGATGGAAAGAAGCGGGGCGTGAACCGGTCATCGCCGTGGAGGGTCTCACCGCGCGTTTCGGCGAAGAGACGATTCTGGAAAACGTCAGCTTCGAGGTATTCCGGGGCGAGATCCTCTGCATCGTCGGGGGGAGCGGCTGCGGGAAGTCCACGCTGCTCAAACACATGATCGGTCTGCATACGGCCTGCCGCCGGACGGGTGCTTGTGGAGGGGGTGGATATCGCCGCCGCCGATGACGATGAACTCAACCTGATCCGGAAGGAGATCGGCGTCCTTTTCCAGTCCGACGCCCTCCTGGCGTCGATGACCCTCGGGGAGAACGTCGGCCTGCCGCTCGACGGATTTGCCGGACTGTCGCCGGAAACGGTGCAGCTCATCGTCCGGATGAAACTCGGCATGGTCAATCTGAGCGGGTATGAGAACCACTACCCGGCCGAACTGTCGGGAGGAATGAGAAAACGGGGCGGGCTCGCCAGGGCGATGGTCCTCGATCCGCAGATCCTCTTTTTTGACGAACCTTCGGCGGGCCTCGATCCGATCAACACGGCGGAACTGGAGACGCTGATCCGGGGAATCAATACCGGCCTCGGTACGACGATGGTCATCGTCAGCCACCAGGTCGAACTGGTTCTGCGCATGGCCGACCGGGTGATGATGATCGACCGGGACGAAAAGGGGATCATTGCGACGGGTACGCCGGAGGAACTCCGGCTCTCCGCGACCGATCCGCGGGTCAGGAATTTTCTCTTCCGGTCGGATGCGGAACAGGGGAAAGGGTGAGTGAAATGGCGAAAAGACAATCGAGATTCATGGTCGGTCTTTTTGTGATTGCGGGAGTCCTGATCGGTGTGGCGGCCATTGTCTGGCTGGGGGCGGCGAAGTATTTCCAGAAGGGGACCCGCTATGTGACCTATTTCGACGAATCCGTCCAGGGGTTGCAGGTCGATTCGAGGGTCAAATACCGGGGTGTGGAGGTCGGAAACGTCGAGAGGATCGGGGTTGCCCCGGATCAACGGCTGGTCGAGGTGGTCATCAAGATCGATCTGGAAGGAGATGTCGAACACAGCATCGTCACCCAACTCAAGGCCGCCGGGATCACGGGGATCGTCTTTGTCGAACTCGACCGGCGGCAGCCGGACGAGACGGTCTTTCTTCCCCCGGCCGGGATGAAGACCGACTATCCGGTGATCCCTTCGCAGCCCTCCCAGACCAAGCAGATGCTTTCGAGCATCGATCGGATCATGGAAATGATCGTCCAGGTCGATCTCAAGGGGATTTCCGATCAGATCAAGGCAGACCTCGCGGGCGATGGAGACCTTTCTCACCGGCAAAGAGATGACGAATATCGTCAGGAATCTCGATTCGACGACGGCCGGCTCTGGATCGCAGCCTCCGGAGGATCGACCGGATCCTCGCCGAGGGAAAGGTGGAGTCCATTCTCTCGACGGTGGAACAGGGACTTGGTGAAGCCAGACAGGGGATTGGTGAAGCCAGGCAGGGGATCGGCGAAGCCAGGCAGGGGATTGGGGAGACCCGAGAGGGGATCGCGGAGATCCGGAAGCATCTCGCCGCCATCGGCAAGGAGATCGAGGATCTCAAAGCCGCGGAGATCGCCGGTAAGTCAAAAAGTCTTATCGAGGGGCTGGACCGCCGGACGAAGGCGATCGCCTCCGATATCGAGTCGACGACCGACGATATCCGGCAGGCGGTGGAGAGCCTCAGGATGCTGATTGAAAGTCTCCGGGAAAATCCGTCGGATCTGCTCTTCAGCGAGCCTGCGCGCGACGGTCGGGAAAGAAAGGAGAAGTGATGTCATGCTGAAGCGTTTGGGAATCATCCTGCTGATCGTCGGACTGGCCGGCTGCCTCGGGGGAACGGCGCCTCCGCCCCTGGTTTTCCAGTACGTCCTTGAATACCCACCGCCAGCGGGTAGAGAAGGTTTTCCGGACGGAGGCGCTGCTCAAGGTGGAGCGTTTTACCGTGGACCGGATCTACGCCGGTCCCTCCATGCTTTTCCGCAAAGGGCCTTTTCAGAGAGAGGCCTACCATGAACATCGCTGGAGGATCAGTCCGGGGGATATGGTCACGGACTTTCTCAGGCGCGACATTCGTCATGCCGGTCTCTTCCGGGCGGTTCTCTCCGCGCGTGACACGGAGGAGACCCGTTTTGTTCTCGAGGGAGGGGTGGAGGAGTTCCTCGAAGTGGCTGAGGGGAAAGCCGGAAGGCGCTTCTGGTCGCGATGGTGACACTTCTCGACCTCTCCTCCCGGGAAGCCGACCGGCGGGTGGTCTTTCAGAAGACCTATCGCTGTGAGACGCCTTTTACGCAGGAGGGGGCTGCAGGCCTTGCCGAAGCCATGAGCCGGGCGATGTCACAATTCTCGACGCGCGTCATTGCCGATATCGGTCAAGCCCTGCAAACAGGCGGCCGCAGATGAAAAAGTAATGCCTATTCTGCCGGTCTGCAGAGGGTAAACCGGACTATTTGATGCAGACTCGCCGGACCTGCTTGAAATCGGTGACACCCTGAATCGATTTGAAGATACCGTCCTGCAGGAGGGTCGTCATCCCTTCCTCCATCGCCAGATCCCGCATCGCCTCGACCGTCTCGTGCTTCTGGATCAGCCGCTTGATGCCGTCCGTGGCGACGATGAGTTCGTGGATGCCCATCCGGCCCTTGTACCCCGTCTTGTCGCAGACGTCGCACCCCTTCGGCCGGTAGAGCGTGAACTTGTCGTCGTAGGGGATGTTCAGCTTCAGGAACTGCTCTTCTCCGTAACTCTGCACGATTTCGTCGAATTCCTTGCGGTCGGGATGATAGGCCTCCTTGCACTTCTTGCAGAGGGTCCGGACGAGACGCTGGGCGAGGATGCCCAGGAGAGCGTCGGCGAAATTGAGCGGATCGATCCCCATGTCGAGGAGGCGGACGATGGTCTCCGGGGCGCTGTTCGTATGGAGCGTGCTGAAGACGAGATGGCCCGTCAGCGACGCCTCGACGCCGGTCTTGGCCGTTTCGAAATCGCGCATCTCACCCACCATGATCACGTCCGGATCGGCCCGGAGGAAGGCGCGCATGGCGGCGGCGAAGTCGAAGCCGATCTTCGACTGGACCTGGACCTGCCGGAGTCCGTACTGGGTGATCTCCACCGGGTCCTCGGCCGTCCAGATCTTCCGGTCCGGCTTGTTGATCTCATGGAGGGCGGCGTGCAGGGTGGTCGTCTTGCCGGAGCCGGTGGGACCGACGACGAGGATCATCCCGTAGGGTTTGTCCAGGATGGCCCTGAGTTCCTTGAAATTGCGCACCGACATCCCCATGGAGTCGAGGGGCAGGGTCTCCCCGCCTTGGCCAGGATCCGCATCACGACATCCTCCACCCCTCCCTGGGTCGGGATGGTGGCCACGCGGAGTTCGATCTCCTCGCCGCCCGGTTTCCTGAACTTGATCTTGCCGTCCTGGGGAAGACGCCGGACCGTGATGTCGAGATTCGACATGATCTTGATGCGGGAGACGACCGCCGCACGGTAGCTGTAGGGGAGGGTCTGATAGAGGGCGCAGTCGCCGTCGACCCGGTAGCGGACCTCGACATTCTTCTTTCCCGACGTTGGGTTCGATGTGGATATCGGAGGCGCGTTTGGCCTGGGCGTCGAGGATGATCTTGTTGACGAGCTGCATGATCACGCTGTCCGATTCGGTGACGACATCTCCTCCTCCTCCTGGGTCTCCTCCTCGGCGTCGAGTTTGCCGAGGATATCGGTGATGGAAGACTCGTCTTCGGGAGACTGATAGAAATGGTTGATGAATTTGATGATATCTTCCGGAAAGGGAGACGTCGTAGCGGACGGACTTCGTCTTCAGGAGGTTTTCGATCATGTCCCGCTTGAGGATGTTGTTCGGATCATCCACGATGATGTGGATGACGCCGTCCTTCTTCTCCAGCGGGACCCAGAGTTCCCGGCGGAGGTATTCCTTCTTGAGGTTGATGAGCAGATCGCCCGGGATGCGGTATTTGTCCGAGAAAGGGATGAATTTGCAGCGGAAGAACTCTTCGAAGGAGCGGCCGAGATCCTCCCGGGAGATCTTGTATTTTTTCATCAGGAAATCTTCAATGGTTTCCTTTGCCTCACGCGACTCTTCCCAGGCGTTGTCCAGGTCCTCCTCCTTGAGGAGGTCGTGGCTGATCAGATAATCGAAACGGGTCTTCCGCCTCCGGGCATACCGTTCCTGATTGAAGAAGGCGACCGCCGAGGACGTCCGAGATTTCCTGGAGAAAACCCCTTTCATCCTCGGAGAATTTACCGGTCCCCTCTTTTTGTTGAGGATCTGAACAACCCCCATGAGGGTCTTGTTGTGGAAGATCGGGGCGGCCAGGATCTGCTTCGTCCGGAAACCGGATTTCTTGTCCCAGCTGAGGTCAAAGGTCAGCTCCTTGTCGATCGATTTCAGTTCGGCGACATCATAGGCGTCGGCGATGTTGACGACCTTGCCGGTATTGGCCACATACCCGGCGATGCTCCGGTTGTTGATCGGAACCCGGATCTCTTTGACCTGGGTGCCGATCAGGAACATGGAATAGATTTCGTTGCGCGACCGGTCGACCACATAGATGGTGATGGAATGGGCGTTGAAGAGGTTCAGTATCCCGTCCTTCAGATCGACGAGGATCTGCTTGATGTTCTGGGCGGCGTGGATCCGGTTGGTGATATCGACCAGGGCCTTGCGCAGTTGGAGCTTTTCTTCGAGTTCCGTCAAGCTCTTTGTTTTTGATCCCGTCCATCGACTTTCCTCCTCGATGGAGTCCTAACGGCTTCTCGTCACGATCTTGGAAAAATCGGCCACATCGTGGAAGAGGGTGGAGATCTCCACGAGCAGGGAGAGACGGTTGAAGCGGATCTTCTCCTCCTCCGCCATGACCAGAACCGCCTCGAAGAAGGCGTCCACCGGTTTCCGGAGCTTGCGCCAGCGCGATGAGAGCGACAGGATATTCGCCGCCGGCGATATGCTGCATGACGTTCTGGCGGATCTTCAGAAAGGCCTCATGGAGATTCCTCTCCTCGGTGCACGGAAAACAGGACGGGATCGACGGCGCCGTTCTGGAAATCCCGGATGATGTTGACCACCCGCTTGAAGGCGATGGCCAGCGGCTGAAAATCGGGATGAGATTTGAAGGCCTCCATGGCCCGGATCTTTTCCCCTGCCCGGACGAGATCCTGCGATGCCGGTAGCCAGAACGGCGTCCACGACGTCGTAGGGATGGCCCTGGGAGATGAGCTGGTTTTCGAACCGGCCCCTGAAAAATTCCAGGACGGCGGCTTTCGTCTCGCCGGGGGGGCGCTTCAGCAGGCGGTCCGAGGATGGCGAGGCTCTCGTCGATCAGTGGATCGAGCGCCAGCGGGTAACGCTTCTTGAGAATGATGTTGATGACGCCGAGGGCCTGACGGCGCAGGGCATAGGGATCGGCCGTTCCCGTCGGGATCAGGCCGACGCCGAAGAATCCGCAGATCGTGTCCAGCTTGTCGGCGATGCTGACGATGGCCCCTTCGTCGGTTTCGGGAAGCTCGCCGCCCGCCGCCGTGGGGAGGTAATGCTCATAGATCGCCTTGGCCACGATGGGATCCTCGCCGGCCAGAAGGGCGTATTCGCGCCCCATGATCCCCTGGAGTTCGGCGAATTCGCCGACCATCTGGGTGTCCAGGTCGGCCTTGGCGAGCAGCGCCGCCCGCTCGACATGGGCCGCAAAGGCGGCCTGATGTCCTGGAAGGTTCGATACGCTGGCGATCCAGCCGGCAAGCTCCCGGAAACGCATGACCTTTTCGTAGGAGGTGCCGAGGAGGGTATGGAAGACGACCTTCTTGAGATCCTCGACGCGCCTCTCCAGGGGGATCTTCCTGTCCGCCTCGAAGAAGAACCGCGCGTCGGAGAGGCGGGCGCGGATCACCTTCTCGTTTCCCCGTCTGACGACCGCCGGATCGCGGGCCAGGGTGTTGTTGATCGTCAGAAAGTGGGGGAGAAGTTGTCCCTGCTCGTCCACCACCGGAAAATATTTCTGGTGGGAGATCATCGTGGTGATGAGGACCTCCCGGGGAAGCTTCAGGTATTCCCGATCGAAACTCCCGCAGACGACCGTCGGGTATTCGGTGAGGAAGGTGACCGTCTCGAGAAGCTCCTCGTTCCGCAGGGCCTTGCCGCCCACGGCTGCGGCCGCTTTGTCGGTTTCCTCGCGGATGATCCTCTTCCTTTCCGCGGGATCGACGATGACGAAATGGCTCCGCGTCTCTGCGAGGTAATTCCTCGAGGCTGGCGACGGGAAAGGATGCGGGACTCATGAACCGGTGACCGCGGCTGATGTTGCCGCTTTCGATATTGCCGATCCTGAAAGGGACGATCCTGCCGTCGTAGAGGGCGAGGATCCAGTGGATCGGCCGTGCGAAGCGGAACTCCAGATCGGACCAGCGCATCGATTTGCGGAAGGGGATCTCGGTGATGAGCTTCGTCAGGATCGCCGGGAGCAGGCCTTCCGTCGCCTCGCCGATGATCTTCTTCCGGGCGCAGAGATACTCCCCCTTTTCCGTGGTCGCCGTCTCCAGAGCGGAGACGTCGATTCCCTGTCCTCTGGCAAAGCCGAGGGCGGCCGGGGAGGGGTTTCCCTGCTCGTCGAAGGCGACCCTGCAGGCCGGTCCCAGCTTCTCGATCACCTGATCCTCCTGCCGTTCGGCGACCTCGGCGACCGCCAGGAAGAGCCGGCGGGGCGTCCCCATCGTCCGGATCTCCCCGTGGCGGATGCGGCTCTCCGCAAGCTCCTTGCGGATGATCTCTTCCATATCCTTGAGCGCCTTCGGCAGAAAGGCGGCCGGGATCTCTTCGGTTCCGATTTCCAGGAGCAGTTCCTTGCCCATCAATGTTCTCCCATCGTGATATTCTCTGTTCGGGAAAGTAGCAGCTTTCCTACCCGAGTTATTGTCTGTTGAGCAGCGGGTAGCCCATCGCCTCCCGCTGCCGGAGGTAACCCTCGGCGCTCAGGCGGGCGAGGTTCCGGACCCGGCCGATGTAGCTCGTCCGCTCGGCCACGCTGATCGCCCCCCGGGCGTTCAGCAGGTTGAAGGTGTGGGAACACTTGAGACAATGGTCGTAGGTCGGCAGGACCAGGCCCTTTTCCGCCGTCCGGATCCCTTCGGCCTCGTACATGTCGAAGCGTTGCGGAGCTCGCCGATGTCGGCGGTCTCGAAATTGTAAACGGACCACTCCACCTCGCTCTGGTGGTGGACGTCGCCGTATTTGATTCCCTTGGTCCATTCGAGGTCGTAGACGTTGTCGATCCCCTGGATGTACATGGCGATCCGTTCGGTGCCGTAGGTCAGCTCCGCGCTGACGGGGCGGCAATCGAAACCGCCGACCTGCTGGAAGTAGGTGAACTGGGAGATCTCCATCCCGTCGAGCCAGACCTCCCAGCCGAGGCCCCAGGCGCCGACCGTGGGCGATTCCCAGTCGTCCTCCACGAAACGGATGTCGTGCTCCAGCGGATCGATGCCGAAGCTCTTGAGGGAATCGAGGTAGAGTTCCTGGATGTTGAGCGGCGAGGGTTTCATGATCACCTGGTACTGATAGTAGTGCTGGAGACGGTTCGGGTTTTCGCCGTAGCGGCCGTCCGTGGGTCTCCGGGAGGGTTCCACATAGGCCACGTTCCAGGGTTCCGGTCCCAGGGCCCGCAGAAAGGTGGCCGGGTTGAAGGTGCCGGCCCCCACCTCGATGTCGTAGGGCTGCTGGATGACGCATCCCTGGTCGGCCCAGTACCGCTCGAAGGGCAAAGATCAATTCCTGAAAGGTCACATCTCCTCCTGTGATTCAAATCACGTTATTTCTTGATATTATGATGATTTTTCGGCGGCTTCTTAACACGGCGGCCGGTGGGTGTCAATACGAATTTAAATGCTCTATTCTCAGCCGGCGGATTTCATTCAGGACGTGAACCGATTTCAGCTCCCGTCCGAGGATGTGGCGGATGAAATGGGCAAGGAGGCGCCGGCTTTCGTCGGCGGACTGTCCCGAGAGGAGCAGACGGCCCAGCCTGTCGATCTCCATCTCGCGCCCCAGGAGCAGCGTCCGGATCGTCCCGAGGGAGACGGGGATGGCATCCGGGGCTTCGGGACGGCAGACAAGGCAGGTCAGTCCGCCGTTGGCGGAGTCGAACCGGTAGGCCGTCTCTTTGCCAAGAGGCGTTTTACAGATGAGGCAGTGATCCAGGAAAGGGTCATATCCGGAGAGCTTCAGGAGGCGGATTTCGAAGAAACGGAGGAGAGCCTCCCTGGGAGGACGGTTTCGAGTAGATGAAGAAATCCATGAAGGAGTCAGAACAAGGCTTCGTTCTTCTTGTCTTCCAATGTGAACTGGTCCGTCAGATCGATCAGATAGGAGGCGGTCAGCGTCTTTTCCAGATCGGCGCGGATCGCGGGAAAATGACAGATCACGTCGCAGTCCTCGATCAGGGCCAGGCTGTCCGGCCCCCGCCGCGAAAAAAGGATCTGCGAACAGGAAAAGGGCTCAAGGGCGTTGACAAACCGTTTCCGGCTTCGTCGCGCCCCTTTGGCGATTCCCCGGATCTTTCCGAATTCCGAGGTGCAGAAGGTGACGATCCGGTCGGATTCGCCGTAGTCTAAAATCCGCAGGACAATCGCTTCCGTCCGATACTGATTCCTGGAGTTCATCGGTTAGAAATCGCGATAGCGGATGACGCCTCCGACGATCGTCAGGACCGCTTTGCCTTTCAGGGTCCAGTCTTGAAAGGGAGTATTTTTGCCCCGGGAACGAAAAAGAGTGCGATCGACAGTCCATTTCTTCTCCGGGTCGATCACGGTGATATCGGCGTCGGCGCCGATGGCAAGGGTGCCCTTTGGAATATGGAGGATGCGCGCCGGATTGACGGTCATCTTTTCGATCAGGTCCGGAAGGGTGAGGACACCGTCGTCGACAAGCCGGAGCGAGAGGGCAAGCGAGGTTTCGAGTCCCGTCAGGCCGCTTGCCGCATAGTCGAATTCAACCTCCTTGTCGGTTCGGGCGTGAGGCGCATGATCGCTGGCGATGACATCGAGGGTCCCGTCGGAGACCCCTTGATCCAACGGATGTCCAATATCTTGGACTCCTTAAGTTCCCGCAGGAAACACTGTCGTACATCAACATGTCTGGTACGACCACCAACACTCCAATTGTA
>CAWJHT010000026.1:0-67115 GCA_963842685.1 uncultured delta proteobacterium
AAGAAGGAATTGATCGAGGCGAGAAACCAGGCGGATACACTGTCCTACAGCGTTGAGAAGAATATCAAGGAGTTCGGCGATAAGATCGACGCCGCCGAAAAGGCAAGGATCGAGGAAGCCATCGCCAAGGTGAAGAAAGCCATCGAAGGCGACGACCTGGCGGCGATCAAGGCGGCCCAGGAAGAGCTGACCAACGCCTCACACAAGCTGGCTGAAGCGATGTATGCCAAGACAGCGGGGCCGCAGGGCGGCGCCGAGGCAGGTCCTCATCCCGGAGCGGGGGACGCCGGTGCGGGCGCTCAGGCCGGAGGCGGCAAGAAGGATGACGATGTGGTCGATGCTGATTTTGAAGATGTGAAGAAGTAGATCCTTTTTTGTGAAACCTGCCCGGGGTCGTTTCTACCGAACCCCGGGCTTTTTTTTATCGACGGCAGGCTGCGTTTGGTATAAGAGAAGTTGTAATGAGACTTCGCCTGGTCCGAGTTTGCCGAGGGCTCGATGTGTATGGGATTGTGAAAGATCATGCCGTCAGGAGCTCCTCGGGCATAGGTTGCCCATGAAAGGTATGTTGTCGAAACGAGGTTCGGTTGATGTGTGACAGAAGGTCTGAGTCAATCGAGCGGTGGCGAGGCCTTGCGTTTTCTCTTTTGATTGTCTTTTCTTTCCTGTCGGGCCTGGCAGGAGATTGTCCTGCGGCGGAGACGCCGGCGGCTGAACGCTATGCCTTCGGCTGCATCCTCCCCTTGTCGGGACGCAACGCCGCGTATGGCAACCAGGCCCTTGACGCGGTTCTCCTGGCGGCCGGCGTTTTCAACTCCTCGAAGGAGACGCCGATCCGGATACTGATCGAAGATTCGCAAAGTGAACCGTGCCGTCGCCGGGGCGGCGGTCGGAAAATTGGCCGACGCCGGAGTGACCTGTATCCTCGGACCGCTGGGAAGCCAGGAGGCCCTGGAGGCGGCTGAAGAGGCCCAGCGCCTGAAAATCCCCATCCTCACCTTGACACAGCGTGAGGGAATCACAGAAATCGGGGAGTACGTCTTCCGGAATTTCCTTACTGCGGCCATGCAGGTCCGAACGGTGGTTCAATACACCCTGACGGAGCTTGGGCTCCGCAGGTTTGCCGTCCTCTACCCGGACGACCCCTATGGAAATGAGATGGCGCGTCTCTTTCGAGAGGAGGTCCGACGAAAGGGGGGGTGAGATCCGTAAAGAAAGGTCCTACAAGACCGACCAGACCGATTTCGCAGAGGAGATCCTGGCGCTCGGCGGTGTCGCGCCCGTCAGCCCCGGCACAGGCGTCACATGGGTGCCCTCGCCGAAGCAGAATCCGGAGTTCGAGGCCCTTTTCATCCCCGATGCCCATGATCGGATCGCCATGATCGCTCCGCAGCTCGGCCTATTACGACCTCACAAGGATCAGGCTCCTCGGAACGAGCGGTTGGGATTCGCCGGACCTCCTCAAGACGGATCCTAAGCAATTGGAGGGGGCTGTGTTCGTGGACGGCTTCTTTTCGGACAGTTTCCGTCCCGAAGTGAATGATTTCATTGAAAACTTCTATACGGCGTACGGACGGGAACCGGTTGCGATGGAGGCCCTCGTCTACGACGCGGCGGATATGACGGTAAGGATGCTGGTCGGGAATCAGGGCGGTACCAGGGATGACTTCCGCAAAGGTCTCCTGAAATTGAATCGTTATCCGGGAGTGACGGGTAGAACGTCCTTTCCGCCGACCCGGGATGCGGAAAAGGATCTTTTCATCCTGATGGTCAAGGACGGCAAGATCGTCCATGTAAAATAGCAATCCACGCCCCCCTCAGGGGACGCTTTATCAAGGAGTAACGAAGTTACTCGGAAGAAGTATATGCGATTTATTCTGACAAATGATGACGGGATCTACGCGCGGGGGCTCTCCGCACTTTACGAGGAACTCTCAAAGGACGCGGAGTGCATTGTCGTGGCGCCGGAGATCGAGCAGAGCGCCGTCGGCCACGCGATCACGATCGCCCGGCCGCTGATGGTCCGGAAGGCCATGAAAAAACGGGAATTTCTTGGGTCATGCCGTCGCCGGGACCCCGGCGGACTGCGTCAAGATCGGCGTCTGCGAGCTGGCCTGCGGACCGGTCGATCTGGTCGTCTCCGGGATCAACCGCGGGGCCAACGTGGGGATCAACGTCCTGTACTCGGGGACCGTATCGGCGGCTACGGAGGCGGCGATCCAGGGAGTTCCCGCGCTTGCGGTCTCTCTCGACACCCATAAAGAAGCCGACTTTACGGCGGCGGCCCGCTTTGCCCGGCGGATGGCCGCCTTCATTCTCGAACACCCTCTGCCGCATGTGGCGCTCAACGTAAATGTTCCGGCCATTCCGGAGTCGGAGATCCGGGGCGTCGTCGTGGTGAAGCAGGGGCGCGCGCGCCTGATGGAGAGCTTCGACAGGCGGATCGACCCGCGGGAGAACACCTACTACTGGCTGGCCGGGGAGACCGAACTGCCCGCCTGCGAGGATGAGGATACGGACGCCTGCGCCCTGAAGCGGGGGATGATCACCGTCACGCCGATCTGTTACGACCTCACCCGCTACGACCTCCTCGACGGTCTGAAGGCCAAGGTCAAAGACCATTTTTCATAGAAGCTCGGCGAGGGCTTTCTCCGTTCGAATTACCCAACCGTTGGCGCGCCACATCGTGCCCAGAGAATACAAAGTCAGGTCGTGGCCGCATTTCTCAACGACATTCCGAGTGAATGTCTCTTTTAGATATACAACGGAATGCATCGATGGGATGTCTACTCGTAGCCGTGTTTATGCCTCGGTGAATGATGGTAATGCACGATTTTCGCATCTCCGGCGTGTCCCGGTGTATGTGCACTAATGTCAACGAGACGATCAAGCCGTTGAAGAGATAGGGACGGGCTGTTGCGACCGGCCGGACAGCAGTTTTTCCTTCAGGTCTGCGGATTCCTTGAGCAGCGCGTCAATCCCCCTCGCCGATCCGGAGGCTTCATCGAGGCATCGCACGGCCTCGCCGGTCCGGCCCAGAGCCGTCAGGCACCTGGCCTTGTCCAGGAGAATCTTGATTTCCGAGTGTCGGGTGCCGAACTCTCCCGGTGCGATCGCCAGGGCGTGATCGAAAACGGCGAGCGCCTTTTCGTATTCCCCGGACCGCATGAATGATTGTCCTATGCCATGGCAATCGAGCCAATCGGCGCCTTCCGGGTACGGCCCGCATTCGCTGCCTTTGGAGACGGGTGCCGGTCGCGATGGGACGCGTCGCGCTGGGATGCGGGAGGCCCCTTTCACCGGACGGCTGACTGTTGTTCTCGCTTCGGATGCCAGTCCCCGCCAGCGTGCTGCGGAAACGGTCATGATGAGAAGGCCCAGGGCGATGAACGCCAAGACAGGCAGTGCCTCCTTCCATAACTGCGGCGGGTCGTAGTCAAACTTGTCCAGCAGGGAGTCCTGCGGGTTCTTCGGGTCGTAGTACACCCGGACCGGTTGGTTGGCGAGATGGAGGGAAATCCGCCTGGATCGGAAGAGGGGCCCGTCATTCGTCTCTTCCCGCCTGACGACGTGAGCGGGTGACATAAAGGAGCTGTACATCTGCGCTTCGAGGGCTTCGGGAGACGTATGTCGATAGTGCTGCGTGTCGATTCCCAATCGGTCGCCGTCGTACTGCCGCCCATCAACGGTGTAGCGGTATCCGACCTCGACGGTGTACCAGATCACCCCTCTTGCCGTGTGCAGCTCCTGCTGAAAGGTCACCCGGTCCAGCCGGCCTGTCACGGAAGGCCATGTGGCGATGTATGCCCTCTCTTGCCGGAGTTCACCGACGGAGGGGGAGGTCAGGATCCATCCGATCGGCAGGCAGATGAGCGTGAATCCAACGAGGAGTAACAAGGTCAGCCAGGCGCGCATGGCGTTTCTCCGGTCGTAGCCGAAAGCCTCTTCCTTGGTGAAAAGATAATGAGGTTACAGCGGGATGGAAACCAGCTTCTTGTAACCTTCAGCAATTGCGGCAATACGCTCCTTAGGCCAGGACGGATCCCAGCCCAATCCCAGATCCTGGTTTACCAGGATGACATTCAAGTCCGTTTGTGAAGGTTTGCTCTCTATGACGGTAAAGATGTTACAGCCCCGGTCTTTTGCCCGGCAGTCATTGCATTCCCCGGTCACGACGCAGGGGGTCTCCCTTTTTCTGCCCCCCAATGACGCTCTGATCTTAAAATGGTTCGGGGCAATGATATTGCGAATCCGGTGGAAGGCTTCATCCAGGTCTCTGACGATTTTGTTCCGTCCGACGATGATGATGGATAGAGCGATGCCCCCAGAACATCCCCGCGACCCGATTGCCGACGGCATCCACATTGACCAGTCTGCCGTCCTCGAGTCAGGGCATTTGTTCCCGTCAGAAAAACATCACTCAGGCTGGTTTCTTTCCTGATCCTTTCTCTTTCCTGCCTGTATTCCTCTATGCCCATATCGTCCCTTCTGGGGTCGAAGGGATTTAAAATTCTTACTCCTCTTTCTCTCAGAACGTTTAGAGTCCCCAGTTGCCGCATGGAAGTGGAGTCCCCGATTCCAACGGTGGCATCCGAGGGGATCAAGGACAAAACCTTCCGGTTCGCTTCCGAAGCATCCTCTGCAAAGATCCCGTTGATATGTCTTGCCTGAAGGGAGGACAACGTTTTTTCAATGTGGGCATCCATTCGAAACCTCAAAATTTCTATTTCGCCGCGAGGCGATTAGCGAATAAGATCATAGACACTAACCGGTGTCAACGGGAGTTTTTTGCGATAAAATCTCCTTGACACGCAAGATCGCTTTTCATATCTTCGATCCGCACAAAAGAGTTATTGCCGGATTGGTTTTATCTTTGCAGGGATCCCATTGTAAATCAGAGGAATAAGGGTTCATGAGGCCAAGGTTCTTCTACTGTCTTTCCATTCTTGTCGTCACCGGCCTGCTCTTTGGTCATCCCGCTCAGCTTTTCTGTGCGGAGAAGTGTGAAGAGACGGTACGGAAACTGAGTGGATCTTTCAACGCCGGGGTCGACGAAAAGGAACTGATCCTTATCCTCAGGACGCTAAATGAATCCGACAACAAAAAACTCCCGCCCCAATTTGTCACCAAGAGCCAGGCGAAGAAACTGGGCTGGAAGCCGGGCAAGGATCTCTGGGCTTCCGAGAAGCTCAAAGGGAAAGAGCATCGGCGGGGATGTCTTCGGCAATCGGGAAGGCCGGCTTCCCAACGGGAAGAGGGTCTGGCACGAGGCCGACCTGGACTACGCGGGAGGGCGACGGGGCCCGAAACGAATCGTTTATTCCAACGATGGGTTGAGAAGGATCACGGTGGATCACTACATGACCTTCAAGGAGGTGCCCCCATGCCGGTAAGACGATCCACGAGAAAGTACAAGCTCCCGGGAAAGTCGATCCGGACTCTGGATCGATTCTACGATGAAATTGCCCGCCTGTTTCACTTCCCGGATTACTTCGGCAGGAACCTGGATGCCCTGTGGGACCTCCTCACCACGGATATTAAAGGACCGGTGGAACTGATCTGGGAGGACTCGGCGACTTCGAAAAAATCCATGGGAAAAGATTTCGACCGGGTATCCGCTCTGCTCCGGGACATAGAGAAAGAGCGGGAGGACTTTACGGTTTCTTTCCTCTAGATCGATTCAGATCAGGGCCAGGCTGTCGGCGACGGCCATCCCCGCGCGCGTCGGCATCAGAAAACCGTCCCGGATCTCCACCAAACTGTCTTCCGTCAGCTTTCTCAGGATTTCCCCCTTTTCCGCCAGCAGATCCTGACCATACCGCCTTTTGAAGTCCTCCAGATGAATGCCCCGCCGCGTCCGAAAACCGAGGAAGAGGGCCTCCAGGCGCAGTTGTTCGTCGCTCAGGACCTCGGAATCCGCCACCGGCGGTTTCCCGGCGGCGAGATCCTTCAGATAAGCGGCGACGGACCGGTGATTCCACCGCCGCTGCCGGCCGTCGAAGGAATGGGCGGCGGGGCCGAGGCCGAGATAGGGGGTGTGGTTCCAGTACTTGCTGTTGTGGCGGGAATGGAAGCGGTCCTCCAGCGCGAAATTGGAGACCTCATAATGTCGGTAGCCGGCCTCTTCCAGGATCTCGGCGGTCCGGAAGAAATATCGGGCCTGAAGGTCATGGTCGGGGAAGGCAATTTTCTCCCTCCTGGCGGAGCGCCGCGAGGGGGGTATCCGCCTCGACGGTGAGCTGGTAACAGGAAAGGTGCTCCGGATGGAAGGAGAGAGTCGTCCGCAGGGTGGCGAGCCAGATGGCAAAGGCATCTCCGGAAGGGCCGGGAAGGCCGTAGATAAGGTCGATACCGAGATTGTCGAAGCCCGCGTCACGGGCCATTCGGATCGCTTCCAGCGCCTGCCGGGCCTGATGGCGGCGGCCCAGGAAGGCGAGCGTCTCGTCGTCGAAGGACTGGCAGCCGATGTTCAGACGGTTCACGCCGGCGCGGCGAAGCGTTGCGAGGAGTCCTGCGGTGATGTCGCCGGGGTTGGCCTCAAGGGTGATCTCGGCATCGGGCGTGATCGTGAAGGCGGTCCGTATATCGTCGATCAGCCGTTCGAGATCGGCTGCGGCGAGAACGGAAGGCGTTCCGCCGCCGATATACACCGTATCAAACTCTCTATGGACATCCTTGTTCAGGCTCATTTCACGGCGGAGGGCCGCAAGGAAATCAGGGATCAGTGTCAGGTCGGTGACGGAGTAGAAGCCGCAGTACGCGCATTTCCTGATGCAGAAAGGGATATGGATGTAGAGACCCGGCAGGGCGGTCATTTCACTCCGTATCGGACTTCAGGACGGCGAGAAAGGCGCTCTGCGGGATGGAGACGTTGCCGATCATCTTCATCCGCTTTTTCCCCTTCTTCTGTTTTTCCAGGAGCTTTCGCTTTCTGGAGATGTCGCCGCCGTAACACTTGGCGATGACGTCCTTGCGGAAGGCGGAGATGGTCGTCCGGGAGATGATCTCGCCGCCGATCGCCCCCTGGATGGCAATCTTGAACATCTGCCGGGGGATCTCCTCCTTCAGCCGTTCGCAGGCCTGGAGACCCCGGCTGCGCGCACGTTCCCGATGGACGATCTGGGACAGGGCGTCGACCTTCTCGCCGTTGACGAGGATGTCCAGAAGCACCAGAGGGCTTTCCCGATAGTCGATCAGGTCGTAGTCGAAAGAGCCATAGCCCTGCGTCACGGATTTGAAGCGGTCGTAGAAGTCGAAGATCACCTCGGCCAGCGGCATCTCGTAGGTCAGCTCCGCTCTGCCGGGGTTCGGATAATTGAGCGTCGAGTTGACGCCCCGCTTCTCCATGCAGAGTTTCATGACGGCGCCGAGGTAGCGCTCGGGGAGCATCATCGTCGCCCGGATATAGGGCTCCTCGGACTTGATGATCGACATCGTGTCGGGGTAGTGGGCCGGATTGTCCACGTGGATCACCGTCCCGTCCTTCAGCGTGAAGCGATAGCGGACGCTGGGGACGGAGAGGATGATCGAGAGATCATACTCCCGCTCCAGACGCTCCTGGACGATGTCGAGGTGGAGGAGCCCCAGAAAACCGCAGCGGAAGCCCTGTCCCAGGGCCGCGGAGGAGTCTTTTTCATAGACGAAGGAGGCGTCGTTGAGCTTGTATTTCTCCAGGGAGACGGCCAGGTCCTCGTAGTCGTCCGAGGCGATGGGATAGATCGAGGCGAAGACGACCGGCTTCACCTCCTTGAATCCCGGCAGGGGGCTTGCGCAAGGGCGGTTTTCCAGGGTGATCGTGTCGCCTGTCCGGACGTCGGAGACGGTCTTCACGCCGGCGATGATGTAACCGACTTCGCCCGCGGCGAGGCTCTCCCGCTTCTCCCGCCGGAGGATGAAGCGGCCGACCTCTTCCACCCGGTACGTGGCGTTGTTGTACATGAGGCGGATGATGTCTCCCGCCTTGACCTGCCCGTTGAAGATCCGGCAGTAGATCACCGTCCCCCGGAACGCGTCGTACTTGGCATCGAAGATCAGCGCGGCGAGCGGCGCTTCCGCATCCCCTTTGGGGGCGGGATCCGCGCCACGATCGCCTCCAGGATCTCTTCGATCCCGGTTCCCTCCTTGGCCGAGCATTTCAAGTGGGTGTCGGGATCCAGACCCAGCTCCGAGTCGATCTGTTCGATGACCCGCTCCACGTCGGCCGAGGGGAGGTCGATCTTGTTGATGACGGGAATGATCGTGAGGTCATGCTCCATCGCCAGGTAGAGGTTGGCAAGCGTCTGGGCCTGGACGCCCTGGGCGGCGTCGATCAAAAGCAGGACCCCTTCGCAGGAGGCGAGCGATCGCGACACCTCGTAGGTGAAGTCGACGTGGCCCGGCGTATCGATGAGGTTCAGGGCGTAGGTCCGGCCGTCCTTTGCCTGGTAGGGGAGCGAGATGGCCTGGCTCTTGATCGTGATCCCCCGCTCCCGCTCGATGTCCATGTTGTCGAGGATCTGGTCCTGGAAATCCCGGTCGTTCACGACGCCGGTGTACTGGATCAGCCGGTCGGCAAGGGTGGACTTCCCGTGGTCGATATGGGCGATGATGCTGAAGTTCCTTATATTATCCATATTCCTTAATCATTTTCCAGAATTCTAACATGATCGAAAGGTTAGTAAACCCGGAAAAGCGTGAAAAACCCTCCCGCTGCGGGAAGGGCTTTTCACGAAGAATTGCGGTCCGATGTGACAGGACCTATGAGAGTTTCGCGAGAAGGGCCGAGAGACTTCCTTCACGCCGGGCGTCCCGTCGACTTCCAGGACCCGGACGCGCTCTTTGAAGTAGTGGACGGCGGCGAGGGTTCCCGTCTTCGTGTCGTAATAGATTCCGTGGCGCTTGTCGATCGCCGCCTCGTCCTGGTCGTCGGCCCGGGCGGTCAGTTTGTCACAGCCGCAGACCCGGCAGACCAGCTTCCCGTCCTTTTCGGCCGGTTTGATGGCCTCGATATAGATGTTGTTCGGGTGGTTGTTGTCCTTGGCGCAGAGCCGCCGCCCCATGATCCTTTTCTTTGCGATTTCCCGATCGAGGAGGATCTCGATGACGTAATCCAGTTTCATCCCGGCCTCTTCAAGGGCCTTCCAGAGCGCCTCCGCCTGGGCGAGATTCCGGGGGAAGCCGTCCAGGAGCCAGCCGTTTTTGCAGTCCGCCTCCTGGAGGCGCTTCAGGATCATGGGGACGGTGATCGCATCGGGAACGAGATCGCCGCGATCGATAAAACCCTTCGCCCTGTTTCCGAGTTCCGTCTTATTCTTGATGTTGTCCCTGAAGATCACGCCCGTCTCGATGTGCGGTATGCCGTACTTCTTCTGCACCACCGCTCCCTGGGTCCCCTTGCCGCTGCCGTTCGGTCCGAAGATCAGAATGTTCATGTTCGCGCGCTCCTTAGAAATTTACACGGCCCACGGCCGTGAGTGGTCAGTGGCCTCAGGTAGGGCCGCAGCTTGTCGCGGCGCAGCTCCCGCAGGATGCCCCGCCGGCGCTGGTGTTCCCGACTTTTCCGGCGAAGGCGGACATCATCCGCTGCGTCCGGGTGGATTTGCATTCCGGGCAGGCAACGGCGACCTTTTCATCTCGGCTCCGGAAGAGGACGTCGAACGTCTTTCCGCACTTCCGGCATTTGAATTCATAAATCGGCATGGCTCAACTCCTTTTAGTAAGGATGTACCAGGCCCCGTTTTTTTGAAGCCTGGGTCTCCTCATCATTCGATATTTATGGGTTGTGAGATTAGTGGAACGCCCCGAAAATGTCAAGGTGGATCGTATTTTTACTTGACGCGGGGGGCGGGCCATGAGAGTAAAAAACATTTGTCAGAAGGATCTGTTCCCACGTACCAGGGCGGATGGGAATTTTATGAAAGGTGCTGATATGACAATTGCAAAGAAGATCGACGGTTTCATCTCTCAATCCTCATTCATCCGGAAGATGTTCGAGGAGGGGGTCCGTCTCAAAAAGCGTTACGGAGCGGAAAATGTCTTCGATTTCAGTCTGGGAAATCCCAATCTCGACCCTCCGGAGGATTTCTGTGAACGGCTCCAGCAGATTGTCACCGCGGAGATACCCGGCAAGCACATGTACATGCCGAATGCCGGTTATCCGGAAACGCGGGCGGCCGTTGCGTCGGCGGTGAGTTCTGCACAGGGGATCACGCTCACGGCCGACCAGATCGTGATGACCTGCGGCGCAGGGGGGGCGCTCAACGTGATTTTCAAGACGCTCCTCGATCCCGGCGAAGAGGTGATCATCCCGGCGCCCTTTTTCGTCGAGTACCGCTTCTATGTGGACAATGCCGGCGGTGTGGCCCGGATCGTCCCGACCAGGGAGGATTTTTCCCTCGATCTCGATGCGATCCGCGAGGCCATCACGGACAAGACGAAGGCCGTCCTGATCAACTCCCCGAACAATCCCACCGGAAAGGTGTATGACCAGGACAGCATCACCGCCCTGGCGGCTCTCCTGACGGAGCGGGGGAGGGCGCTCAAGCGGGTGATCTACCTGATCTCCGACGAACCGTACACCGAGATCGTCTATGACGGAGTGAAGGTGCCGAGTGTCCTTAAAGCCTACCCCCACAGCCTCATCGCCACTTCCTATTCCAAAAGCCTCTCCCTTCCCGGGGAGAGGATCGGCTATATCGCGGTGAACCCGGAGATCGGCGCTCTCGGCGCAGTGATGGAAGGCCTCACCCTCTGCAACCGGATCCTCGGTTTCGTGAACGCCCCCTCCCTCATGCAGCGGGTGATCGCCGACCTGAAGGGGGTGAAAGTGGATGTGGAGACTCTACCGGAGAAAACGGGACCTCCTCTGCGACGGACTTGCCTCCGTGGGCTACCGGGTGAGAAAGCCGGAAGGCGCCTTCTATCTCTTTCTCCCGACGCCCATTGCCGACGATGTCCGCTTTGCAAACGCCCTCCAGGAAGCGGCGGATACTCACCGTCCCGGGGAGCGGCTTTTACGGTCCCGGCCATATCCGGATCGCCTACTGCGTGGACGATGCCACGATTCTCGGCGCCATCGAAGGATTCGGCGAGGTCCTGAAGGAATTCACGTAAAAGAGAGGAGGTACCGCAACGGAGGGCGAGGATTGCGGGGGATTCAATAGACGATCTTGAAGTCGGTGAATTCTCCGGTCGGACTCTCTTCTTCAGCCTCCAGATGGTCCACACGGGCGGGAGGCGTCCCCGTCCGGCACCAGTCCCGCATCGCCTCGGCGGCGATATTTTCCCCCTCGAATACCGCCTCCACGCGGCCGTCCGGGAGGTTCCGGACCCAGCCGGTCAGCCCCAGCGAACGCGCCTTCTTCCAGGTGTTCGCACGGAAGAAGACCCCCTGGACACGGCCCGAAATCCGGACATGATAGCGTTGATCATTGCAACCAGCCTTGACGGCTTCGTAAAAAGTCCGGATGCTGCGTTGCGCTTCATCCTTCGTCATTGCGGCGTACGGAACAGTACGCCTCATTCCTCAGGATTCGCCGCCTTGCCTGCGGCCTTTTACGAAGCCGTCCCATTTTCAGACGTTAGACTTTTTACGAGGTCATCAGCCTTTGTCAGGCGAAAACGCCTCCTCATCAAGGATGCAATACCGTCCGCCTCGCCTTATCCAGCTTGGAGCCGGCCGCATCTCCCGCGACGACGTAATCGGTCGTCTTGGTGATCGTGCCGGTGACCGAACCGCCCAGGGATTCGACAAGCGCCTTGGCCTCGCTCCGGCTCATCCGGCTGAGCGTCCCCGTAAAGACAAAGGATTTTCCCGTCAAGCGGCGCGGCCTGCGGCCGACTGACCTCCCTGGGGACAAGACCGGCCCGGCTGAGCTTTTCGATCACCCGGAGGTTTGCGGGTTCCCGGAAGAAACCGGCGATGCTCGCGGCGACCTCGGGACCGATGTCCCGGATTTTCTCCAGCTCCTCCTGTGTGGCGGCGACCAAGGCGGCGAGGGTGCCATAGGTGGAGGCGAGGCGTTTGGCCGTCTGCTCGCCGACATGCCGGATGCCGAGGGCGAAGATCAGGCGGTCGAGCGAGGGGGTCTTGGAGCGGTCGATCGCCGCGAGGAGATTCGACGCCGATTTGTCGGCCATCCGCTCCAGGCCGAGGAGTTGTTCCTTGGTCAGAAAGAAGAGATCGGCCGGATCGGCGATCAGACCGCTCGTCACGAGTTGCGTGACCATTTTTTCTCCCAGCCCTTCGATGTCCAGTCCGCCCCGGGAGGCGAAATGGGCGATGCGTTCCCGGATCTGGGCGGGGCAGGCCATCCCGATGCACCGGTGGGCGGCTTCGCCTTCGAGACGGACAATCCGGGAACCGCATTCGGGGCAGAGCTTCGGCATGACGAAGGGCCTCTCCGCGCCGGTCCTCACGGTTTTGACGACCTCAACCACCTCGGGAATGACGTCGCCCGCCCGCTGGACCACTACGGTATCGCCGATCCGGATATCCTTCCTGTCGATCTCGTCCTGATTGTGGAGGGTCGCCCGGCTGACCATGACGCCGCCGACGCGGACCGGCCTCATGACGGCGACCGGCGTGAGCACTCCCGTTCTTCCTACCTGGACGATGATCTCTTCGATGACCGTTTGTTCCCCGATAGCGGCGAATTTGCAGGCGATCGCCCAGCGGGGGCTCCGGGCAACGAAACCGAGACGCTCCTGGAGGGAAAGGTCGTCCACCTTGATCACGATCCCGTCGATCTCGTAGGGGAGTTCGTCGCGGATCTCGCCGATGTGGTGATAATATTGAATGCATTCTTCTATGTCCGCTGCGGGCTGGATCAGTTCATTGACCGTGAAACCCCAGGCGGCAAGCGCCCGGAGGACCTCGCCGTGCGTCCGGAAGGCAACCCCTTGCGCCGCGCCGATCGCATAACAGAACATGGTGAGAGGTCGTTTTGCCGTGACCCGCGAGTCGAGCTGGCGGAGCGATCCCGCCGCTGCGTTGCGGGGATTGGCGAAGGGGGCCTCTCCCTCTGCCTCGCGACGGCGGTTCAGGTTGCGGAAGGCCTCCCGTTCCATGCACACCTCCCCCCGGACCTCGATCCGCTCCGGAACGATCGGCATGGTGGTCCCGTCGGGTGCATCTTCATTCCGGCGTGGGATGACGAGGGGAATCGCGGGTATCGTCCGGAGGTTCAGCGTGACATCTTCACCCACGGTCCCATCTCCCCGCGTCGATCCGACCACAAGGGCGCCTCGTTCGTAGACGAGGTTGACGGCCAAGCCGTCCAGTTTGGGTTCCACGATGTAGCGGATGGTCTCATCGCTCCCCAGGAACCGCCGGCAGCGTCGGTCGAATTCCCGGATCTCCTCGTCGGAGAAGGCGTTGGCCAGACTGAGCATCGGGGTCAGGTGTGCGACGGTGGCGAATTTATCCAGGGGGGGCGCCCCGACCCGCTGTGTGGGGGAGTCCGGCGCCGCCAGTGAGGGAAATTCCATTTCCAGGGTCTGGAGTTCCCGCATGAGGCTATCGTACTCGGCGTCGGTGATCTCCGGGGCGTCCAATTGATAGTAACGCCGGTTGTGGTAGAGGATGGCCGCCTTCAGTTCTTCCACCCTTCGAACTGCTGTTTCGTGATCCATCGAGACCATTGACTCTCTTTATTTTACCAGCCTGAGATCGGGTTTCTTCTTCTGCTGTTTTTTCTCCGGGCTGGTCTCGCGCTGCCGGAGGATCTGTTCGTTGAAGATGTGGTTTTTGGCCCGGACCGCGTTGATGATGAAAAAGATGATGACCGCTTTTTCCCATTCTTTCGAGGGTTCGAAATGCTCCATCCGGTTCTTGTATTTCTCCCAGAGGGAGGAGAGGGAGGCCTCGTCGAGGCTGAGGATTCTTTCGGCCAGTTTGTCCAGTGCGGATTCGAGCATGATCATGACTCCTGACGGGCTTCGTAAGACGCCTCATCCTAATCAAACCGAGAATGGAAAGTCAAATCGAAACAAAAAGCGGCGGGGCCAGCCATGAAAAAAACCGAAAAAGACCTTGTCTTTTTGCAGCGTATCGCTATAATTTAAAATATGGATACGATCTTTGCACCATGGCGCATGGCCTATATCCGGGGGGAAAAACGGGAAGGCTGCGTCCTTTGCCGGGATTCCCTCCGGGGGGAGGAACTGGTCGTCTACGAGGGGAAAAACTGCTTCGTCACGGTGAACCGCTATCCCTATACGGGCGGCCACCTCATGATCGTTCCTTACCGCCACCTCTGCAGTCTGGCCGATCTTCTCCAGGAGGAGAGGCTGGAGCTTTTTGCTTTCATGGATCTCTCCGTCCGGGTCCTGACCGAGGCGATGAAACCGGAGGGATTCAACATCGGCATGAACCTGGGAAAGGCGGCGGGGGCGGGGATCGACGATCATCTCCATATCCACGTCGTTCCGCGCTGGGGCGGCGACACGAATTTCATGAGCGTCATCGGCGAGGTTCGCGTCATTCCCGAGGATGTGACCGGAACCGCCAACGAGCTCAGGCCCTTTTTTGAGAAATTTCAGCAGGGAGGTCTGCGGATGAAAGTCATCTATACCATTATCGTGGCGCTCTTCGTGATGTTCATCATCACTTTTTCGCTGGAGAATACACTGCCTGTCCAGCTGAACTATTACGATTTCTTCGATCGATGGCTCCCGACCTACATGCTGATCTTCATCGCCTTTCTGGCCGGGGTCATCTTCACGGGATTCATGGGAATCGTCGAGCGGTTCCGTCTGACCCGGACGATCAACCGCCTGAACAAGACGATCCGGGATCTCCGCCGCGAGATGAAGGCGAACGAAAATCCTCCCTATATCGAGGCGGGCGGGAAGATGCCTCCGTTGCCTGAAGAAAAATCATCATAAAAAGTTGGACAACGGACGCCGGGTGTGTTAGAAGCGCGCACTCATTTTTCGGGGAATCGGATCATGAATTATGGCGGCATCGAAACAGCGTATACGGCGTATGAAAAGGCAAAATTCGTCGTCGTTCCTGTTCCTTACGACCTGACATCGACCTACCAGTCCGGGTCGCGGCGGGGACCGGGGGCGATTCTCGAGGCCTCCGCCAATATGGAGCTCTACGATGAGGAGCTTCGGCAGGAGACCTATCGGGCCGGCATCCATACCCTGCCGCTCCCTCGAGGCCGATGCACGGGGACCGGCGGAGATGATGGACTCGGTCCGCCGGACCATTGCCGGGATCGTCGCCGACGGGAAGATCCCGGTCATGCTCGGCGGCGAGCACAGCATCTCCTTCGGCGCCGTCCAGGCGATGAAAGAGGCGTTTCCGGAGATCACCGTCCTCCAGCTCGACGCCCATGCCGATCTGCGGGATGCCTATCAGGGAACGCCCTTCAGCCACGCCGCGGTGGCCCGACGGATCACGGAGATCTGTCCGCTCGTCCAGGCGGGTATCCGGAGCATGAGCGTCGAGGAGGCTGAATTTCTGGCGACGAGTCCGGTGAAGAGCTATTCGGCGGATTTCATCCTCGACGGCGGGTCATGGTGCGAGACGATCTGCGGCGATCTGCAGGGGGATGTCTATCTCACGGTGGACCTCGACGTTCTCGATCCGGCCGTCATGCCCTCCACGGGGACGCCGGAGCCCGGAGGGATTGCCTGGAGGGATCTGATCCGTCTGATTCGGGAGGTTGCGAAACGCTGCCGGATCCGGGGTTTCGATGTCGTGGAGCTTGCCCCCATCCCGGGGATGGTCGCGCCTGATTTTTTGGCGTCCAAGCTGGTCTATCGGATCATGGGTTACCTGACAACCTGATCCTGATTTTTTAAAGGAAGATGTTTCGCCTGCCGGGGCGTCGAAAAATTCACAATCGGTCCGGTCCACTGCCGGTTGAAGGAGAAAAAGACCATTGAGTGTTTATGTTCCCAAGAAGATGTTTTTTACCAAAGGGGTGGGCATTCACAAGGAGGAACTCCATTCCTTCGAACTGGCACTCCGGGATGCCGGCATCGAAAAATGCAATCTGGTGCAGGTATCGAGCATCATGCCTCCCGGCTGTCAGGTGATCTCGCGGGCCCGGGGCCTCAAGGAACTGCAGGCCGGCGCCATCACCTATTGCGTTCTGAGCCGCTGTTGCAGCAATGAACCGCGGCGTCTGCTGGCGGCCTCCGTCGGCTGCGCCATTCCCGCCGACAAGCGCACCTACGGTTACATCAGCGAACATCACTCCTTCGGCCAGACCCAGCGTCAGGCGGGGGATTATGCGGAGGATCTGGCCGCAGCCATGCTCGCCTCCACGCTCGGCATCGACTTCGATATCGATGAGAGCTGGGATGAGAAAAAGGAGATCTTCAAGATCAGCGGAAAGATCGTCAGCACCCGGAACATCACGCAGTCCAGCATCGTCCAGTCGCACGGTTACACCACGGTCATCGCCGTTGCCGTCTTCGTCTTCTGATCTTGCCGCTGAACTGCGGAACAACCGAAAAAGATGATCGCCCTCTCCCGATGCGGGAGAGGGGCGACGAAGTCAGATTCTGCAGAAACCGTCACTCTCTGGAGAGGGAAAGATGGTTCCGAACGGTCTGCAGACATCCTGGGGATATGTCATCCCTCCGCTTCTGGGATTTATCGTCCTGCTTGGCCTCGCCCTGATCTCGCTCCTGCAGGGCGGAAGGAAACGGACGAACATCCTGTTTGCCGGTATCTGCTTCCTCGGCGCCCTTCTCAATGCCGACGTGGCCCTTGTTTCCATTCTGCCCGATGAGACGGCTCGCCCTCCGCGTCGACCGGACCGTCCATTTCTTCTTCGTCTTCAGCGTTCCCATCTATATCGGGTTCGTGCATGCTTTTTTGGGCATCCGCGACAGACGGTGGCTGGAGATCACCGCGTGGCTCTTCAGCATCGCTTTTCTGACCATCGTACCCACCGATCTCTACTTCAGCGGATTCCATTACTATTTCTTCGGCCGGATCGCCCGTGCCGGCATGCTCTTTCACCTTTTTTCGGCGACGGTCGCCTTTACGGTCCTCTACTGTCTGGCGCTTCTCTATCGCGCCATGCAGCGGACCGCCGACAATCACGCGGAGAAACAGGATCAAGTATATCTTCGGCGGGCTGGGATTTTCCGGCCTCCTGCTTGCCTTCACGATCCTTCCGGTCAGCGGCGTTCCCGTCTATCCGCTGGGAAATTTCAGCTTCATCCCCGCCATTTTTCTCGCCTTCGGCGTCCTGAAATATGACCTTCTGGACATCGGCGCCCTCATCCGCCGCGGGACGGTCTATTTCCTCCTGACCGGGATTCTCACCGCCCTCTACATCCTCGTCATCTTTCTCTTCCACACCTTCTTTTTCACCACCGAGCGGCGATTCATTCGTCCTCTCGCTGATCCTGGTGCTCATCATCGTCCTCTTGTTCAATCCCCTTCGGGAACGGGTGCAGAGCCTCATCGATCGACTCTTTTTCCGGGGGCGCTACGATTACCGGGAGCTCCTCCGGGAGATCAGCGGCCGACTGGCCTCACTTCTGAGTCTTCCGCAGATCAGGGAAATGCTCATCTATGCGATTACGGAGGCCTTGCAGGTGGAAAGGGTGATCCTCGTCATTGCCGAAGAGGGGCATTTCCGTCTCTACGATGGAGGATCGGAAAGGGTAGGGGAGGCGCCCCCTAGAGAGATCGCTTTGCTGATCCGCGTTCTGGATATGGAGAAGCGGCCGATGACCAGGGCGGCCGCGGAGAGATGGAGCGGGAATCATGAAGACCGGGAGGCGTTAACCCGGCTCTTTGACCATCTGGGCGCTGTGCTGGTCATTCCGCTCCCTGCGCGAGAGGGGCTGGCCGGACTGATTGCCCTCGGTCAGAAGCGATCGGGGGAACTCTTCGTTGATGAGGATCTGGAGCTCCTGACGACGATTGCCAATCAGGCGGCCACGGCGATCGAAAACGCGCAAAGTTACGAGGCCCTGGAGGCGCTCAACCGCGATCTCGAACAGAAGGTGGCCGAGAGGACTGCCGCCCTCCGTGAGGCCTTGACGGAGAAGGAGCGGACGCAGGACCAGCTCATCCGGTCGGAGAGCCTTGCCGCGATCGGCCAGCTTGTCGCGGGGACCGCCCATGAGCTGAACAATCCCATTGCCGGGGCGATGAGCCTTGTCGAGAGCAGCGTGGAGACCATCGCGGGGTGGAAGACGCAGGCGGAAGACCGTGAAGAGATCCTCGACGATCTCCGCTTTTCACTCGGGGAACTGCGGCGAGCGGGGGCGATCATCCGGAGCCTTCTCGATCTCTCGCGCCAGACACAGACCTATGTGGAGCCGGTCGATATGAACCGGGCCGTCGATGATGCCCTGCTGGTTCTCTACAACCAGTACAAGAACCTGCCTGTGGAGATAAAGAAGGACTATGAAGAACTCCCTGCTGTCGAGGGGAATTTTGCCAACCTGGGTCAGGTCCTGATCAACATCATCCGGAACGCCCTTCAGGCGCTGCCGGAAGGAAAAGGGGAGATTTTCCTGAGGACCCGCTATCGGGCGGCGGCCGACACGGTCGTCATTGTATGCCGGGATACGGGGAGGGGGATTCCTGCCGCGTCACTGAAAGATATCTTCAAACCCTTTTTCACGACCAAAGTCGGTGGGCCGGGGTACGGGGCTCGGCCTTTACATCTCCCATGAGATCATCCGGCGTCACGGCGGTCAGATCCGTGTCGAGAGCGAAGAGGGGAAGGGGACGGTCGTGACCGTCGAGCTCCCCTGCAAAAGGAGGGAAGGATGAACGGTCTGCTGGTGGTCGACGACGAGGAGGGGGTCCGGCGCTCCCTGAAGAGGGTGCTGGAGAAGGACGGATACCGGATCGTGCTGGCGGAAAACGGCGAGGAGGCGCTGGACATCATTCGGAACGACAGTCAGGAGATCGAGACGGTCATCTCCGATTACCGGATGCCGGGGATGGACGGCCTCGAAACCCTCATCGAGATCGGCCGGATGAATACCGAGATCACGCGGATCATGCTCACCGGTTACGCCACGATGGCAAGCGCCATCGAGGCGGTGAATGCCGGGATCGACGGCTTCCTGACGAAGCCCTTCGAGAATGAGGAGCTCCGGGCGAAGGTCCGGGAGTGCAGTATCAAGAAACGGCTCAAGCAGTTCGTTTCCGAACAGGTCATGGCCGAACTCCAGAAAAACGCCCGGACCATTCACCCGAAGCGAATGCAGGTGACGGTTCTGTTCAGCGACATCCGGGGTTTCTCCGGTCTTTCCGAGCGACTCACCCCGCGGAGCTCTCCGATCTCCTCAACCGCCACTATTTCACTCCCCTCGACAACATCATCTTTGCCCACAACGGGACGCTGGACAAGCATATCGGGGACAGCGTCATGGCGATCTTCGGGGCGCCGGTCAGCGGGAGTGATGATGCCCTGCGGGCCGTCCAGGCCGCCCTGGCGATCCGGGAGGAGATCGGCCGGATCAACGAGAACATCCCGGAGGCGGATAGAAGGATCGCCGTCGGCATCGGGATCGCGACCGGCGAGGTGATGGCGGGGATTTTCGGTTCATCCCGGAAGAAGGAGTACACCGCCTTTGGCGCCCCCGTCAACCTGGCCTCGCGACTGGAGAATCTCGCCCAGGCCGATCAGATTCTCATCTGCGGCGAGACGGCGCGCCTCGTCGCAAACTTCGTGCAACTGGAAAAGATTACGGGGTCGACAATCAACGGGGTTGCCCATCACCCCGAGGTGTTCAGCGTCCTCGGGAAAAAATAGGAAATAGACCTTGACATTTCCCGGCGTCTGGTTTAGAAATCCTCGATACATGACGCGGGGTGGAGCAGTCCGGTAGCTCGTTGGGCTCATAACCCAAAGGTCAGAGGTTCGAATCCTCTCCCCGCTACCAAAAATATACAAGGGGTTTAGCGAGTTTCGTTAACCCCTTTTTCTTTCCATATGAGACCTATTGCTAAACTCAAGTATACAATCAGTCACGTATTTCCGGTCAAGAAAGTCTGGCCATTGACAACGACTGCAAAATGGTCAATTTTTTCCTGAAAACACAAAGGGGGCTTCTAACCCCCCTTGTGCGTCATCGGACAGATCGATCGTATTACATATCCTCACGGTATTTGAATGACAGGTTAAGCCTTATACGGAAGGCGGTTATTTTACCATTTTCAATCGTGACATCCTGCCTGACGACTTCGGCAACCCTCAGCTCCTCAAGGGATTTTGCGGCTGTCGCCAGAGCCTTCTGGGTGGCATCTTCCCAGGATTTTGGGCTTGTTCCTACAATTTCAACGATTTTGTAGATGGACATTGCGGCTCCTCCTTTCTCAAATGGCTGGGTTTGTTAATAATGATTCTATTTTTCCGCTGTCGTTATCGCGTTGATGGGTTAGGGACTTGCTAATGTGAAAAGAAGTATAAAAAATGCAGATCTTTATGTCAATGGGATTATTGCTTTTACCTTGGTCAGGGTGTATAAGATCGGCAATTCTGATCGACTGCCGTGAGGGGGGGTATGACGAAATTCGAGAATATCATCAGTACGGCCATAAAAGATTCCGTGTCCGACCTTTATATTACCGGCGGACATCCGATGGTATCGCGTATACAGGGCAGCATCCAGTTTCACGACGCCGTGAAATGGTCCCATCAGGAAGTCGATGACCTGGTCCGATCGATCTTGATTCCCAGATATCTTGAAGTGCTTCGGATAAGAAAGTCTGTGGATGTATGCGCTGTCCGTATGCGACGCCCGCCTCCGGGTCAATATCTTTGCAACGATGCGTGGGTTGAGCCTGGCCATCCGCATTCTTCCGGGACACATCCCGACGATCGACGAACTCAATCTCCATCCCTCCTTGAATGAGATCGCCAATCTCAAATCTGGGCCTGGTATTAACCTGCGGACCGACAGGGGTGGGCAAGACGACAACCGTTGCCTCTATCGTCAATCATATCAATAGTACCCGCCGTGTGCATGTCATTACGCTCGACAATCCGATTGAATATCGGTTTCAATCGAAAATGGCCTTCATCCAGCAACGGGAACTCGGGACTCATATGCCTTCCTTCGCTCAAGGACTGGTGGATGTGCTGAGGGAAAATCCCGACATCATCGTTGTAGGCGAACTGAGAGAAGCCGAAACAATGCAACTCACTCTCAATGCCGCCGAATCGGGCCACTTGGTCATCGCCACGATGCATGCCTCCACTCCGGAAGAGGCCATCTACCGTCTGTGCAATGCCGTCCCCCTGGAAGCCCAGAACGAAATCCGCTACCAGCTTGCCTCCACATTGAATTGGCTGATCGTGCAACAGCTCGTCTACATAGAGAAGGTCGGTTACCGGGTTCCTGCCTTGACGATTGTCCGCGCTGCCTCGTCCATCAAGAACATCATCCGCGAAAACAAGCTCAACCAGATCAACAGCGCTATACAGATGGGAAAAAACGAGGGTATGTTCACGACCGAGCGCTATGTGAGCGAGTATCTCAACAACCGGACGACATTCACCCCCTATGTGCAAACCTTCCGTCCCTCGCGGGAGACGTCAAAGGATGAGTCCTATGCATCACCGCTGACAGAAATCCGTTTCGATGCCAAACCCCTGCAAAAACGGATCATCCGCCCATCCGTCTGATCCTCTCGTCATTCGGAATCAATACAGTCATGGTGAAATGGAAACCATGCTGACTATCGACGAAGGTGAATCGCTTCAGGAACTGCTGAACAAACTCAGATCATAGGGGAGTCAAACATGCCGGTTATCAATAAAAGGGCTTTCCCGCGTATGAGCACCGTCATGCCGCTTGAGGTCCGCCGTCTTCCTCCCGACTGAGAGGGAAGACCGGACCTGCCGGATATCCACGGATCTCATTGTCATTGATGACGCACGCGTTACCCCCTGTTGAAAATGAGCGTCTCAATCTGTGGTTGAATATGATCAACACCAAGCTGGATTATTTGATCAGAATGGCCCCTTCAAAAAAGGAGGTCGTCGTATCCGTCGGTGTTGAACCTCTCAACATCAGCGGAAACGGGATGAGTCTGGCGACAAAAGAGGAATTTTCTCTCGGGGATGTTCTGGAGATCAGGATCGTCCTCCAAACGTATCCATCTAAAGTTTTGCACCTATACGGAGAGATTGTGCGCGTTGACAGCGCGCCCGACATGTCCGATACCCATATCCTGGGAATCAAATTCCTGGGGATGAGTGACGCCGTTAGGGATGAAATCCTGAAATTCGATTTTAAAAAACATCGGCAGAGACTGATGCACGGAATCCCTGCTCGATCGCAAGACTGAATACCCATATAAAAGCGATGATCTGGCAGATTTCATTCACGCCGGCTGCCGGGCTAACGGGGAGGGAGTATTGCCCGTTCCAGATCGGAGAGCCAGCTTTTCCGCATATGGTCGTAAGTCCGGACGACGACCTTATCCGGGTAGAGATATAGGACGTTCGTCCATGGCCATTTGCGCTGCAGGTCCGTGTTGTGGATGTTCGTCACCCTTCCTTCGTAGAGATTCACGGGAGACGCGAAGCTTTCGTTCGTAGCCGGAACGTGCATATGGCCGGAGACGTACAGGAAGATCTGTGGGTGGGCAAGGATCAGTTCCCGTATCCGTTCGACAGGCTGGGCAACGAAGTTAGGCGTGTTCACTCGCTCGTTGAATGGAAGCAGTGTCCCCGAGAGCGGTGCATGGGAGAAGATCAGTGTGGGAACGGCCCGGTTTGCCTCGAGGACGGTCTGAAGCCAGTCGAGCTGACGACTTGAAAACTGCGTCAGATGGTGGGTGAAAAGATCGTCCGGGGAGAGGTAGATAAGGAGGTAGTTCCCCAGCCTTTCGTGAGAGTAGACCTCCGTCATGCCGAAGGTCTCGGTAAACCGCTTCAGCTTTCCCGAACGGACCTCGGGGGAGGCCTTCGCCTTCTTTCCCAGGGCATTTGCTTCATCCTCATAGAGGTAGTCGTGGTTTCCCGTCACGAACCGGAGCGGCTTATGGAGTCGGGCAAAAAATGCCTTCGCGAAGGCATATTCCGCGACCGTCCCCGTTTCATTGCAGATATCTCCGAGGACCACGACACGGTCGATGCCGTCCCAACCGTCGATCGTCCGGATGAGCGCCTCCTTGGCCGGAAGGTGATTCCCCGGAAGGTGGGGATCGCCGATAACGGCAATGCCATACGGTCTTATGGGCTCCGGAGACACCGCCGGTGCCGGGTTGGGTAGTCCCGCTACGAGAAGCGCCAGCAGTCCGATCAGGAGAAACACCGAACGGTGCAAGGTTCCGACGTTCTTCGCTCCTTGATTCATATTGACTCCTTGACTCGGTTTATCCCGCACCTGACGGAGACAACCTGTCCTGTTTCGGTGGGGGCTCCATTGGAACGAGGATACGAAGGACAGCCTGGTATGTCAACCGGTTTCGCTTATAAAACGATTTTCCGGGGAATCTCTTCATAAGCATGTTATTTTGTGTTAAACAGCCTTGAAGAGAGTCACTTCGATCTCGTCCGTATGGAGATATTCTCAAATGGTGTTCACAATGTCGTTCTTTTGATTATCCGTCTCATGGCCTGAAACCCAGACGTTCAAATCCGCACATCCGGCATCCATAAACTTCAGGGGCATTGGATCCCTTTTCTTCATACGCGTGAGAGGCAGAGACGCAGCGGCTAAGATCAGGAAGGCATTCACACTCAAGAATCCGGTCTGGGCGATCCTCGTTTGTCTTGCCGTGCTGCCCGTTGTTCCATGGGCGCAAAGCGCAGACGGCGAAAGGTTGAAGCCCGGCAGGACACCCGTATCCCCTTATCGGGTCATCCGTTCCTATCCCCATGACCGGCAGGCGTTTACCCAGGGGTTGGTCTATGAGGGAGGTTTCTTTTATGAAGGAACGGGACTCCACGGCCGATCCTCGCTGCGTAAAGTGGACCCGGTTTCGGGACGCATCCTGAAAGAGATCAGGCTGGAGCCGTCCCATTTTGGAGAGGGGATCACGGTCTTCGGCGACCGGATTGTGCAGTTGACATGGTTGTCCCACCTGGGATTCGTCTATGACAAGACCTCTTTTCGTCTTCTGAAAACATTTGCCTATCCCCAGGAAGGCTGGGGCATCACCCATGACGGCGAGCGCCTCATCATGAGTGACGGGACGTCCGTTTTGCATTTTCTCGACCCGAAGGATTTCCGGGAAGTCGCAACCGTTGGCGTCCATGATGAGAGAGGGCCGGTCACCGGGCTGAACGAACTGGAATACGTTCAGGGCGTCATTTATGCCAACGTCTGGCCTACGGATCGCATTGCGGTCATCCATCCCCGGACGGGTCGGGTCGAGGCCTGGATGGATCTTAAGGGATTGCTCGGCAAGAGCGGATTCGCAGGGCGTTGATGTCCTCAACGGCATCGCCTATGATGCCCGGGGCGATCGCCTCTTCGTTACGGGAAAATTGTGGCCGAAGGTGTTTGAAATCCAATCGGCATTCCGGCCCCGTCAGCCGGGCCGGAAGGGATCCAAGGCCGGCCGAATCGTCCCGATGATGATGAAGCTCCCCGCCACAGGGCGGGGCTTCCCGGCAAGGAAGAGTTCTGTCAAGGCGGGGCTTGCGGATTGCGCTTCCGGTCATGGACATCTCATGAGCCGTCACGCGGCTTCAGCTGCTGCTGCCAGGACGCGAGGGCGGCGAGGGAGCGGCGGGCGTAGAGAAGACCCCGGTCCTTCTTCCGGATCCGTCCGGAAAGGGGCGGGAAGAGGCCGAAGGCGACGTTCATCGGCTGGAAGGTCTTCCGGTCGGCTCTCTGGATGTGGCCGATCAGGGCGCCCAGGGCGGTCTCCGGCGGCGGCGGGATCATCTCCCGTCCCCCAAGCAGGCGGGCCGCGTTGATGCCGGCGAGAAGGCCCATCGCCGTGGATTCGACGTAACCCTCCACGCCGGTGATCTGCCCCGCGAAAAAGAGCTCCGGCCGGGTGCGGAGCTGGAGGAACGGGGTGAGCAGGGCCGGGGCGTTGAGGAAGGTGTTCCGGTGGACGCTTCCGTAGCGGGCGAACTCGGCGTTTTCCAGGCCGGGGATCATCCGGAAGATCCGCCGCTGCTCCGGCCAGGTCAGCTTCGTCTGAAATCCCACGATATTGTAGAGGATGCCTTCCTTGTCCTCGCGCCGAAGCTGGACGACGGCATGGGGCTGGCGGCCCGTCCGCGGATCGATCAGACCGACCGGCTTCATCGGTCCGTGGGCGAGGGTCTCGATCCCCCGCCGGGCGATCACCTCGACGGGGAGGCACCCTTCGAAGCATTTGACCTCCTCGAAGGTGTGGAGGGGGACCTCCTCGGCCTCGCTTCAGGGCCTTCCAGAACCGTTCGTAGGTTTCCCGATCCATCGGACAGTTCAGGTAGTCCGCCTCGCCGTGGCCGTAGCGGGAGGCGGCGAAAACGCGGTTCCTATCGATGGATTCCCCCTCGACGATCGGGGAGATCGCATCGTAGAAATAGAGATATTCGCTGCCGGTCAGTGCGGCGATGCGCCGGGCAAGGGCGTCGGAGGTGAGGGGACCGGTCGCGACGATCGTCACCCCGGTTCGCGGGAATTTCCGTGACCTCCCCGCGGATCAGCTCCAGACCCGGTTGGGCGGCGAGGCGCTCTTCGATGAAGCGGGAAAAGGCGTTCCGGTCGACGGCGAGCGCCTTCCCGGCGGGAACCGCCGTGGCGTCGGCCGCCGCCATGATCAGCGAATCCATCCGCCGCATCTCCTCCTTGAGGAGGCCGACGGCATTGTCCAGGGTGTTGGAGCGGAGCGAATTGCTGCAGACGAGCTCGGCGAGAAGCGGCGATTTGTGGGCGGGCGAGAAGCGTTCGGGCTTCATCTCGCAGAGCCGGACCCGGTGTCCGCGCCGGAGGAGCTGCCAGGCCGCCTCGCAGCCGGCCAGCCCGCCGCCGATGACGGTGATGGGCGCATCCTGCGTCGTCATGTTCACTACTCCTTGACCGTGGAGTGCGGTCTGAGTCACCTACTTCGCCGGCGCCTTGTACTTCATGATGTTCCTGCACTCGGGGTAGCCGGTGCAGCCGAGGAACTTTCCGTAACGCCCCATCTTGACGGCCGTCGGCTTGCCGCACTTGTCGCAGAGGACATCGCGAGATCTCCTGCGGCGCGGCCTGCGCGACCGGACTCCCCGATGGGGGGTCTTGACGATGTTCTTGCACTCCGGATAGCCGGAGCAGCCCAGAAAGGCGCCGAAACGGCCCCTTTTCAGGACCATCGGCTTGCCGCACTTCTCGCAGACCGCCGCAGGGGCGTGCGCCTTCCGCCGGGGCGGCGACCGGCGTTCCGTCCGGGGCGAGGTTGATCGTATGCTTGCACTCGGGATAGCCGGAACAGCCGAGGAATTTTCCGAACCGTCCCTGCCGGGCGAGCATCGGCTTTCCGCAGAGGGGGCAGGGGATATCCGTTGTCTTTTCCTCCGGCTGTATCTCGCCTTTTTCGTCCTGCGTGAAATTCTTGGTGTTTTTGCAGGCCGGGTAGTTCGTGCAGGCGAGAAAGCGGCCGTTCTTCCCCCACTTGATGACCATCGGTTTGCCGCACTTCTCGCAGACGAGATCCGTCGGGGTCTCCTCGCGTTTGACGTTCGTCATGTTCGCCTTTGCCTTTCTCAGCTCCTCCGTGAAGGGGAGATAGAAATTGTTCAGGGTGTCGAGACGCTTTGTCTTTCCCTCTTCGATCCGGTCGAGCTCCGTCTCCATCTCCGCGGTGAAGGCCACGTCGAGGATCCGGGGAAAGTTCTTCACGAGGAGATCGGTCACGAGGATGCCGAGGTCGGTGGGGATGAACTTCCCTTTTTCCAGAAGGACGTATTCCCGCTCCTGGATCGTGCTCAGGATCGTCGCATAGGTGCTGGGGCGGCCGATGCCGTTTTCCTCCAGTTCCCGGACGAGGGAGGCCTCGGAGAAACGCGGCGGCGGCTGGGTGAATTTCTGTTCCGGCTTGAGCGAGAAGTTTCAGGATCTCCCCCTCGCGGACGGCGGGCAGAAGCTTGCCGAAGCCGTTCTCCTCGCCGTTGTCCTCCTTCCCCTCCGTATAGACGATGGTGAATCCGGGAAACTTCATCACCGATCCCTGCGCCCGGAAGAGGCAGTTCGCGGCGGCGATGTCCACCGTGGTCTGGTCGAGAACGGCCGGGTTCATCTGGCAGGCGAGGAAGCGGTTCCAGATGAGCTGGTAGAGGCGGAACTGGTCGGGTGTCAGGAACGGTTTGATCGCCTGGGGCGGATGGGCCAGCGACGACGGCCGGATCGCCTCGTGGGCGTCCTGGGCGGCCCCGGCGACCTTGAAGATCCGCGCCTTGGGGGGCAGATAGGCCGGATCGTAATTGCGCTGGATATACTCCCGCGCCTCGTTGAGCGCCTCGGCGGCGATGCGGACGGAGTCGGTCCTCATGTAGGTGATCAGGCCGACGGGACCCTCCGCGCCCAGCTCGATTCCCTCGTAGAGCTTCTGGGCGGTCGATCATGGTCTTTTTCGCCGAAAAGTGGAGCCAGCGGGAGGCCTCCTGCTGGAGCTTGCTCGTCGTGAAGGGGGCGGGCGGCTGGCGTTTGACCTCCTTCTTCTCCACGGCGGAGACGATGAAGGGGGCGCCTTGCAGGGAGGCCACGACCTCGGCGGAGCGTTCGGCATTGCCGATCTTCGCCTTCTTCCCGTCGATCTTGATGAGTTTCGCCTCGAAGGGGGGCGGATTCGACCCTTCGAGCAGGGCGGTGAGGTTCCAGTATTCCTCGGGGACGAATGCCCTGATCTCCGCCTCCCGGTCGCAGATGATCCGGACGGCGACGGACTGGACCCGACCGGCGGAAAGGCCCCGCTTCACCTTGTCCCAGAGGAGGGGGCTGATCTGGTAGCCGACGAGACGGTCGAGGATCCGCCGGGTCTGCTGCGCCTCGTACCGGTTGAAGTCGAGATCGTGGGGGTGGGCGATCGCGTCGAGGATGGTCTCGCGGGTGAGGTCGTTGAAGAGGACGCGCCGGACCATTTTTTTCTTGCCGATCTCCTCGGCGATGTGCCAGGCGATGGCCTCGCCTTCGCGGTCCGGGTCCGGGGCGAGGAGGATCTGCTCCGCTCGGGCCGCCGCCTTCTTGAGTTCGGCGATCACCTTCTTCTTGCTGTCCATGACCAGATAGGTGGGTTCGAATCCCTTTTCGGGATCGATCCCGAGGTTGTTTTTCGGGAGGTCCTTGACGTGACCGACGGAGGCCCGGACATCATACTCCGGGCCGAGGTATTTGCGGATGGTTTTCACCTTGGTGGGTGATTCCACAATAATCAATGAATTCAAATTATTCTACTCCTTACGCAGAAACATTTTACCCGGCATCTGCCGGATGAGGCCGCCCAGTTCAAGGACGAGCAGGCCGCTTTGGACTTCCTGGGCGGTCAGGCCGGACGGGTGATCAGTGTGTCGATATCGACCGGCTCTTGAGTGATATAGGACGAGCAATTTGCTTTCCTTTTCGCCGAGTCCCCCGACGTCACTGGAATGAGGTGCTGGCTGTTGTTTCCGGATCTTCAGGCACGGCCTCGGGCGCTGAAAAAAGGGATGGGCGTTCCGGGACGACCGGCGGCAGACCGGCCTGGGGAAGGATCTCCTCGAGGATGTCCTCCACGTTTTCGATCAGCTTGGCCCCCTGTTTGATCAGGCGGTTGGTCCCCCGCGAACCGGCGGCCTCGATCGCGCCGGGAACGGCGAAGACCGAACGCCCCTGTTCGGCGGCGATCCGCGCCGTGATGAGCGAGCCGCTCTTCTCTCCCGCCTCGACGACGACGACCCCGAGCGAGATCCCGCTGATGATCCGGTTCCGCGCGGGAAAGTTGGGGGCGTTGGGCGGAGTGCCGAAGGGAAATTCCGTGACCAGGGCGCCGTGGGCGGCGATGTCGGCGGCCAGCGCCTCGTTTTCCGGCGGATAGACGATGTCGAGACCGCACCCGAGGACGGCGATGGTCCTTCCCTTGCCGGCAAGCGCCCCCCGGTGGGCCGCGGCGTCGATGCCCCGGGCAAGGCCGCTGACGACGGTGATCCCCTTGAGGGCCAGTTCGCGGCTGATTTTCTCCGTGACGTATCGGCCGTAGACGGAGGCGAGGCGCGATCCGACGATCGCCACGCAGATCTCTTCCGGACAGAGGGATCCCTTCACATAGAGAAAGGGAGGATAGTCGTAGATGTTCAGGAGGTTCCGGGGATAGAGGGGATCTTCACAGGTCACGATGGCGACGCCGAGTGTCCCGGCCCGGGCAACCTCCCGCTCGGCCTTCCCCCAGTCTGAAAAGGAGCGGATGTGATCCGCCGTCTTCGGGCCGATTCCCGGGATCACCTGGAGGGTCGAGGCGGAGGCGGAAAAGACCGCCCGCGGCGATCCAAAGGCCGGAAGCAGGGTCCGGAAACCCACACAGCCTACCTCTTCCACCGCCCTGAGGGCGATCCAGTATTTCAGGCTTGCCTTTTTCATTTCATTCTGATCCGTCTTACTCTATCGAAACCATGACCGATTTGGGATTAAGTCATTAAAAAACCGGTGAACGATATATCGGATATCCGAGGGGTGTCAAGTTTTTTCACGGCGGAAAACCGTTGCGTTCTTTGCTGCTTTGGGTTAGATATCGCCAAGTGAAGCGTTGGAGTCTCTATGGTGAAACGGTTTTTTTGATAACGGCTCTATCTTTGATGATCCTGTATCCGTGTCTTTTTGGCGTGGCGGTCCCCCCGGCGGACGCGCAGCCGCCGCGTGGAGAGGGTGTATCGTCGAGAATAAACAATGGCGGCCTCCAACCGGTACTGACCGTCAATCCCCGGGAGATCGATCTCGGCGCCCTTGGGCCGGGTGAGGAGGCAAAGGGTGTTTTTTATCTGAGAAATGTAGGCTCGGGGAGCCTGGACTGGTCTACGGAGGGACCGGAGGGGTGGACCAGGATAGAATCACAGAGCCTGTCCGGCGTGGTCGGTGAATCACCCGAACCGATAAAAATTCATCTCATTTTTCTGAATGAAAAAGGTCCGGGTAAGATCTTGAACTGTTCATTGCTCCTCCGTCTCGAGGGAGGCGGTCAGACGGCCTCCTTCCGTCGGGAGGCGCCCGTCGGCGTTCTGCGGGAGACGATCCGTTTCAACTCACGGGGCGGGACAAGGACGGTCTTCTTCAATGTCCGCCTGTCCGAGCTGGCCTCCACCTCTTTGCTCGATGTAGAACCGCTGCGGATCGATTTCGGGACGGTCCGTCCCGGGGAGCAGATCACGCGTCGGGTCCAGGTAACGAACCGGGGAAAGGAGCCCCTGAAGTGGAAGGCGGGTCTGCCCGGGAAGAAGGGAATACCGGAGACGGAACTGGTCACCAAGGGTCGGTATGTCTCTTTTCTCAATGAGGCCGCTGTCGGCACCGGCAGTTATCCTGCATCCGGGCAGCTCCGGGAGGGGTTGGAACTTTCCGGACCCTGGGCGGAAGAGGGAGGCTATCCCGTCAGTCAGAGTGACCAGAGCATCCTCCGTTATCGATTCACGGGGACGGGAATCAGCCTCTTTATCAAGAAAACACCGGACGGGGGGCCCTTCAGCGTTTTCATCGATGAACAGTTTGTCAACCTCTTCGATGGTTTTTCGGACCGAAGGGAAAGAGTGGAAATCCTCATCACCGACGACCAGCCGGAGGTTCCCCATTCCTTCGCGATCGTCAACGGAGGCGGGCGGGTGATTGTGGAGGGGGTGCGGATCTTCGGAAAACCGGTCCTGAAAGGGCCTCGCGGCTGGATCAACGTCTTTCCGGACAGCGGCATGACCACCCGGGAGACCGATTACGTCAATATCGTGCTCAATACAAACCAGCTTACACCGGGTGTTTATGGTGAGCAGATCTTTTTTACCTCCAACGGCGGTGAGGCCGACGTGGAGGTATTTCTGGAGGTGGCGGCGGTGACTCAGACCCGCGTTCCTCGACGTCCATCGCTATCTTGCCGGCTCCGACTACCTCTTTACGACGAATCCCCAGGCCGAGGCGTCTCGCCTGCAGGGGTACCGGCACCTCGGGATCGCCTTTCGGCTCTTCAGCCCCGGGAACGCCGGGGACGACCGATTTCTTCCGCTGGTTCAACCCGGTCAAAGGAGATCATTTCTATTCCTACGGATCCTTCAGGAGGCGGGAAACCGCTGCCGGGTTATCTCTTCGAGGGGTCCATCGGAAATATCGCCACCTCCCGTCTGACGGGTACACGAGAGCTCTACCGCTGGTTCAATCCGGCGAAGGGACGTCCATTTCTACACGACGGATCAGGGCGGGGAAGGGCTTGCCAAAAAGGGATATCGCTTCGACGGGATTGCCGGATTTGTCCGTTGATTCACGGCAATAAAAAAACTTTGCATTCAGATCTTGACAAAAGAAGACAAAGGGTATATAAACCGCCTTCTTTTAAAAGAGACTGAACACAGTGCGTCGCGAGGATAAGCGCCTGTAGCTCAGCTGGATAGAGCAACGGACTTCTAATCCGTGGGTCGAGAGTTCGAATCCCTCCAGGCGCACCAGGCATGGATGGTGGGTGTAGCTCAGTTGGTTAGAGTGCCGGGTTGTGGCCCCGGAGGCCGAGGGTTCAAGTCCCTTCACTCACCCCAGTTATTGCATCCGGCCGCGACAGGAAACGGAATGAAGCGCCCGTAGCTCAGCTGGATAGAGTCGCAGACTTCGAATCTGTTGGTCGTAGGTTCGAATCCTACCGGGCGCGCCATATTTGAGTTGCAGATATAACGACCCAATGTGGGCCCTTAGCTCAGCTGGTAGAGCAACTGACTCTTAATCAGTAGGTTGTCGGTTCGATCCCGACAGGGCTCACCAATTAAAACAAGGGGTTAGGCAATATATGCTTAGCCCCTTTTTCTGATGGTCATTCTATCCCCAATCTGTCCCCACTATGGGAAATTCCATGCCACTTTCTTCCCGGGGAGTTGTCTTGCTCGTTCCGGGATGATAATCTCGATATAGTTCCCAGGACAGGGTGCAGCCATAGAGAAATCAATATCATCGATGACCGCCCTGGAAACCGTGCCCGCCTGAACCGCCGCGAGTACCACCAAATGAACCGCCGCGTGTATTACCAAATGATCCGCCGCTGCGTACGCCACCCCCTGTGCCCCATGCCCCACCCATCCGTTCCGCAGAGGGGACTGAGGGTCTGGTCGTAGTCCCCCAGGAACTCTGATGGCTAACTTCGCTGCCCTGCGCGATACCGCGGAAGGCATCCATATTTCTACTTGCAACGCCGCCAGTCCTGCTCACTGATGGGGTGGAGACGCGATTTATTGTTCCCCGGTACTGGGAGGGAGAGGTACTAGCACCTGGGACACCGCTTCTTCCGGTCACTGCCCTGGGAACTGATACCGCACCAGGATTGACAGTCCTGCTTTGATTAGGTCCGCGACCTCCACCGGGAGTGCCAATCGATCTACCTGATCTTCTCCCTGGGCCGCCTGGGCCGCCGCTCGAACTCCGGTCCAATCCCCTGAACGATCGGTGGCCAGGGTCATGCTTCCACGGCGTAGTCCTCATGTTGGACACATCGTAGTTCCTACGATTGATATTGCTGTTATGCCTGTCATTGACATAAACACGATGATGTCCCCAGTCCCAGTGACCCCAGGCATGTCCCCAGTAAGCACCGACGAAGCAGCCAACCCCAAACGCAATGTAACCTGGAGCGATATACACACCGGGCCAGTAAGGATAGACAGCATAAGGAGGATAGCCTGGCCACCACCACGAGCCGTATGCCCACGAAGGGTCATAGACGGGGACGTAGACAACCTGGGGGTTGGTTGGTTCGATCCGGATCACACTTTCTTCCACGGTGACCTGTTGCTTCTCCGAGCTCTTTAGGTTGTTTGCGGTATAGGCCCTTTGGCGGAGTTGCTGGACGGTGTCCATTACATCGCTCTTTTGGGCCAGAAAGGCATCTCCCACCAGCTGGGTCCAGTCCAGCTTGTCACTCATCATGGCCAGAACTTCTGGAAAAGGCATCAGGGCCTTGACACTGGTATCCCAGGTCTGTTTGTCAAGGGCATCATTGAGCTGGTCACCTTGAAGATTCTTGTTCTGCTTGATCCATCGTTCGGCCATCACGACTTCGAGAGGATAGGTTGCCGCCATCAGAATTTGAGCGAGGAGTGAATCCGGATAGAGTGCAATCGGTGCAATCATCTGGTCCAACTGCTCTTGGGAGAATTTCTTGGTGCCAGTCTGGGCATCCTGGGCAAATACTGTTGCCGGCGCCACGATCAGCAGGACCAGTACCCAGATCACGGCTGCTTGAAAGCATTTCGGTCTCTTCATACCAATACCTCGCACGGTTACAAAATTAGTATAAGTCTTCCCCTCCTTTTAATCAAGCCGCATACTACGATTCTGAATCTCGGAGGTTTGAATCCTCTTCGGTGCATCTCCGCGTTTTGTCCCGCTGTCTCCACAGTAGTTCTCTGGACCCTGATGCCATCGATCTGCTCCTCATACGGCTTCTCAGGATCGCCCAGGCGAGGCGATCTACCCGGCCCACTGCTCTCCTCTCCTCTCACCATGCCTTCAAGAGATCGTTGAATTTAGGCTATCACGATCTTTCATTCCATCATGCTCCTGGTATAGACATGGATCGTCGGAGTCCACTCCACAGGCCGTGACGTACCCATCAGGGCGATTCGACCTGGCTGCCCGATACGACAACTAGAATCGGAATCCTCCGCAATTGCACTTCTATTTTGAAAGTCAACAAACGAGATTGATACGCTTGTCTAGCACCATTCCACCCGTACTGCGCATCCGATAGCGAGTTTCTTGCTTGACCTTGGTTATCACATGTGAAAGAAAAAAAGTGGGAATATGGCGATCACCGATGCGGCCACGGTTCTAATTCAAGGGTAAAACGGGACGGGGATGGAAATACTCGCCCGAGCCATCAGTTGCTTGAGCAGGCGGATTAATATGCCCTTGGTTGCCCTGAATTGTGACGGCGTTCGTGAAGCGAAATGATTTCATCACGTCGGGAATGCCATCCAGATGTGGTGGTGTGTTCAGAATGGTACAATATGAAGACAGGTCGGATGTTTCGATGATGTTGTTCCTGCACAAGCGGCAGGGTGAAGAGCCGATTTGAAACGGACGGCCGGCGGAAATAGTAAAATCCAACGGACGCATGAAGGAGGAAGCATATGAAGGACATATTCAGTGCGGTTGCCCGAGAACTGAAAAAGGACGCTTCAACGGACGAGATTACCGCGCTTATCCGGAAACACGTGACCCGAAGACAGTTCCTGGTGGGTTCGGGCGCCCTCGGCTTGAGTGCAGCCACGTTCAGCATTCTGGGGTACGGAACGAGCGAGGCTGCCAAGGCGCCGCGGCAGATTTTTGTGGCCAATGCGATGGGTATGATCGTCTCCGAACCAAGCCGCTGTGGGTCCTGCCGGCGCTGTGAACTGGCGTGTACCGATTTCAATGACGGCGTTTCACAGCCCTCGATGGCCCGTATCAAAGTCGGCAGAAACTATAATTCGGGCCCCCTGGCGGAGAGTCAGGGATTCATGCGGGGAAGCGGGATCTGGGGCAACTTCCGTACCGTCCAGGATACATGCCGCCAATGCCCGCACCCGGTGCCATGTCAACTGGCCTGCCCTCACGATGCCATTGAGGTCATCGCCCCGGTCAACGCCCGGGTCGTCAACGTTTCCAAATGTGTAGGGTGCGGCATCTGTGTGCAGGCTTGCCCGTGGGCAATGACTTCCTTGAGCGGACCGGTCAATGGCAAGACGACAAAAGCGACCAAGTGTACTCTCTGCGGCGGCAATCCGGAATGCGTGGCAGCCTGTCCGACGGGCGCCCTGAAATATGTTCCCTGGTCGGACAAGACCAAGAGCGTCCCGCCCCGCATCGTTGTGCCGGCATACAATCAAGCGGCGGTTGCCAATAGCTGCAAGAAGTGTCACTGACAGTTTTCTTTAAATACAAAATAATATTAACCATTTTGTCTAGGAGGTATTATATGGCGAGGTATGGCGGATGGACGGGAACGACCTTGCGGGTGGACTTGTCAAAGAGGTCAATTACCAAAGAAGATACCATGAAATATAAGGACTACATCGGTGGTTTGGGTCTCGGTTTAAAGGTGTTGTGGGACGAGGTCCCCGTGGGAGTGAAGGCATTCGACCCGGCCAATCGCATCGTCTTTGCCGTGGGTCCGCTCACCGGAACCGGGACGCCTCTATCCGGCCGCGTGACGATTACCTCTCTCTGGCCGACCCATCCGGAGGAGCTTCCCGCTTCCGCGCACATGGGGGGGCACTGGGGTCCCGAGCTGAAATATGCCGGCTATGATGCCATCATCATCCAGGGCAAAGCAGCCAAACCTTCCTGGCTGTACATCAACGACGACGTCGTCGAAATCAGGGACGCCGGCAACATGTGGGGGAACGGAATTTTCCGCACCACGAGCGACATTCAAGACATCATGGGCACCAGTTGCCACGTGGCCGCCATCGGCCAGTGCGGAGAGACGATGGGCCGGTTGGCCAACATCATGACCGGCCGTTCCCATTCGGCAGGCGGCCTGGGTGGGGTGATGGGTTCGAAGAACCTCAAGGCGATCGGCGTGATAGGAACCGGCGCCGTTAAAATCGCCGCCGATAAGGTGACCTGGAAGGCGCTGGTCAAATACCAGCACACCATCCTCGGCGCCAATGCCGGCGGGGTTGTTCCCAGCACACTCCAGAGCTGGCAGCCCGACGGCTATTACGCCACCACGCGCTGGACGGCGAGGGATGGGCTCATGTGGGGCGCCGCGGATCCGCCGGTCAATGTCGGTGACTGTACGGCCGCGGACATGAACAGCATCGGACTGCGCACCCACAAGGGCTTTGCCGACTTCGGCCCCGGGGTCGGCGACAAGCACACGGTGAAAATCGGCGGTTGTCATGGATGTCCGATCCGCTGCCATATCTACACAGACGTACCCGCCCTGGAAGCCTATGGCGTCTCGCGCTATCAGGTGAACACCTGCAACGGCAATACCGTTGCCAACGGGATGCTGTTCAACATCCCGAGGGGAACTTCGGCCAACATCCTGGCGTCCCAGCTGAGCGTTGCCGTCAGTGATGATTACGGCTTGTGGAGTGACTATGGGATGTTCCAGCCGGTCTTCAGATACATGTATACTTATGTGATTCCTGCCGGCGGTGACACCTGGAACCCGGCAACCGTGCCGAATCCGGCGGGCGGAGCGGATATCCCCAACCCCAACCTCGGAAAAAGGCTTTGGGAAAAGTATTGCCCAAAGGATTACGAGAGGTTATCAACGTTTATCGGCAGGGGAGGGATCGCCAACCTCTGGAAAAAACTGAACCCGAATCATCCCGCGGCTGTCGGCCCCGCGGTCAGCGATCCGTCATTCGTTCAGGATTTTGTCCCCATGATCGCCGCCAACAAGATGCTCGACGGATCGCTGGCGACCTGGGAGAAAATCAGTGCACCGGGCGGAGTGGCGAAGGCAACCATCGGCGCGATCGTGGCGCAGGGTGTCGGACGAATGATGGCGCTGTTCCCCGAGTTGAATTACGCGGTCACGGAAAACCTGAATCATGCGTTCAATCATCTCAACAAGGGCTTCATCAAGCATCACTTCACGGAGAGCGAGGGTATGAGCCAGGTTTCGGCTCTTATCAACATGATGTTCAACCGCGACCCGCAGTGCCACACCCACGTCAACTTTCAAGGGAATGGTCTACCGAAGGCACTCTCAAACGAGATATTCAAAGAGCTCTTCGCCGCCGACGGAGTGAGCGGTGATCCCTTCTATATCGGCTACCGAACCGCCGCTAAAATCGATCCGATGAACAAGTCCAAGGCGGTCTTTGCCAAGTTGTCGCTTATCTACCTGGAGCTGCACAACTCGCTGACGATCTGCAACTATACGCTTCCGGGCTGGGCCTCACCGCTCAAGAGCCGCAACTATCGCGGGGATGCGGATATGGATGCGAAGTACTATTCGGCGGTCACGGGCGAAACCGTCACCCGGAAGCAGTTGGAGGATATGGGAATCCGGATTCTCTGCCTCGCCAGGGCGCTCAACGCCCGTTACATGAATACGAAGGACCAGCGGAAGCTGCACGATATCATTCCGGAGTGGGCGTTCCGTGATTACAAAAACACGACAACTTTGGTTCGTTCTGATTTTGAACTTGCAAAAGACATGCTGTATGCCGAGTTCGGCTGGGACAAAACAACAGGAATGCCGACCCGGGCCACCTTTGAGAGATTGGGCATGAAGGCGATTGCCGACGAATTGGCGGCAAAGGGGCTGCTGCCGTAGGAAATGAGTGAAGCATGATGAAGCGAGAAACCCCGACAAAACGGGGTTTCTTCACTTGTGAGGGAATGTGATGCAGGAAGAGGAAACGACGCCGACACGGGCGCCTGAAAAGGACCTGATTGGGCCGACAGAAGAACCGGCTCCCGTCATGCCTAAGGTGAATGTTGTATTCTTAAGCGAGCCGCCGCCAAGCAAGGCGGCTGAAGAGGCGGCGCCCGTCATGGACCTCAAAGAAACGATCGCGGCAAGGATCAGAATGGATTGTCGGGAGCAGGGAACTCTGACCTCCGAGGATACGCTCATCGGGCTCGTTTCGGGGGGGCAGCCGCATGGGGCGATCAGCGCCGCCCTGGCCGAGATGGCTAGAGATCCGGGCTATGCCGATGTCAAAGCCGTAACGACCGCTTCCGGATTGGTCTTTTTCTACTCGGAACGGCATATGAAGGTCGCCGAAGCCGCCGCAAAAAGCCTGCTCGAAGAGGTAAAATTCCGTATCGGTGAGAGGGTCCGTGCGGACTCGCGGGACACTCAGCTTCTGACGCCCGTCGATGGTCTCTATGCGGAGATCGGCTGGAACAGGGAAGACTACGGCCCCGACGAGATCCGAAATGATCCGCGGTATGAAGACATCAAGACGGTAACCACAGCCACGGGCGAAGCGTTTTTCTATTCAACCCGACACATGAGCGATTACTATGCCCTGCTGCTTGCCCGGGTGGCTGCGCATGACCCCTGCGCGACGATTGCCGAAACGGTTCGGGATGAATCCAAAAGATACCCGCGGCCGACCAATGTTCTGTTCTTCATGGAAAAGCTGTTCGGCATGAAAGAGGCCGATCTGAAGGCGTCGATCTGCGCGTTGCAGCAAAGACCGGAATTCAGCGATATAAAAACGCTGGTCCATCCTATGACAGGCAGTTTCTATCTTTATTCCAGCCGATACCTTGACGACGATACCGCCTCCTCGTTGATGGATTGGCAAGAGGTAGGGAGGGACGCGAATCCCTGAAATGAGGGTCGTCCATGCCATTGTGGATCTGGGCAAAAAGACTTGACAAATGGCGAAAAAGAGAACCCTGTCAGATCTTCCCCGGTCGTTCCGTGCACGATCTGCATGGATAGAAAAATAGTTGTCGGAAATTATATAACATCTGAGAAAACAAGAATACTCGCCTCAGAATGTGATAGGCACTCGAAACGTGATAAGGATAATTTGATACAAAACCACCACCGCATAGATGGAACATGTCGCCATGATAATCGTCTTTACCCTTTTGAATTTAATGTGAAGGCAAAGGAGAAGCAGACAAGCTGAGACGATTCCATATTTCCATACCCAAAATCTATCTCCATAAACGTCAATGGCAGAGCGGACCACAGGGTTAAGTTCATATCCTTCATGCTCCAAAATAACCATCGTTAGAACGACATCCAGGATATTTAAGCTAAGAATGATGACCATGACGATGAATAATTTGGGGCTATAGCGATCTATGTACCCCCCTTTTTCGTGATCACTCCCTTTGGAAAATCCTTTCCGCCGACCGAAAAAAGTGTACCAACTTAACCCTGGGGTGGGCCGTTTTCGACGTTCACGCAGGATACATCGATCGGTATCGTTCATTTCACAACTGCCATCCATCTTATGTTTCTCCATTTTCCGAAAGTATGCATCTTCAAATTAAAGGGTCCAGGCACTTGGTGGCTAAGGTCCGGTTAATCATAAAATAAAGCAAAAAGTGTTCCGGAATTTTATCACTTAAAACTGCTATTTAAGGTGATAGGGACTCCCTGTTATCCGCTATCCTCACACCCCATAACACTGCTAGATTACAAAAGGAAAATACTGTCTGTGGATTCTTTTCATACGGAACATCGCATGATACTGAATATAGGTAGGGAAACGGAAAAGTGTCGGATACCTTTACAATATCAATAAAAGTATAATATGTAGTAATTACAATTTATTAAGTTATAACCCGATAACCATAACATCAATATACTGTCGAACATCTTTACAACTTATGATCCTCTCGGGGGTGGCAGCGGCTTCATATTTCTCTTTTTACGTTCTGAGCGGTCATTGACCTATCAGGCGAAACAGTATCAGGCGACGCAATAACGATTAAATCAAACAATAATCTTTGGAGTGCCATTGCTTGGCCGGGATTGGTACTGGACAAAATCTTCTTCGAGCCGCCTCTCACTCCGACATCATGACTTATATACAGGCCGGAATCCCAAGACAGGAAAACGAATCCTGGTAGGCGATAATAAGCTGCCATTCTACAAGGTGGGCAAGGGATTGAAGGCAAGGGCGAACGGCCGATAAGGGGTCACTGCCCAAGGATGGGGTGTTTTAAGAATGATGTCAAGAACGCTGTGAAAACCATCATGATGGCAAAAGAAATGAAAGCCAGATCATAACTCCCGTTGACGTCGTATACCCACCCGGCTATGAGGGGACCGGCGATGCTGCCAAATGTACTGAGCCCCTGAATGGCCCCGAAAATCGTTCCATAGTTCTTCCGGCCAAAGTAGTCCCCGGTTATGATTGCCTTACCAACCATAATGCCGCCATAAGCGATGGAATACAAGATCACAAAAGGGATGATATCTGTAAAAAAGCGCACCCGCATGAGCAAAAAGAGGCTGATGGGTTGCATACCGAGAAGTATAATCAGCAGCCATTTTTTATTAAACCGATCGCAGAGCCATCCGAATCCGTATCTGCCGACCATGCTGGTAACCGCAACAAAACTCACCACCGTCGCAGCAGATGTAGGATTGATGCCCAAGTCGATGAGGTACGGAATGAGATGTACGAACACGGCCGATTGGGTTATCTGATGCAAAAAAAAGGATACCGTAAGTATCCAGAAAGAGGAAGTGGCCATGGACCTTCGCAGAGAGAAATCAACCTCTACGATTTCTGCTGCCTTTCCTACTCGTTTTGCATCGTGAACGATGGGATCGGATGTTTCTCCATCGGGTAAGAGCCCATACTGCTCCGGTGAGTGCCTTAATGTGAAAGATAACGGTAGGACGATAAACCAGGTGAGTGGTCCCATGATTAAAAGTGCTGAACGCCATCCATAATGGGCAACCAGATAAGCCACTAACGGGACCAGAAGCCCGGCAAGACTGGCCGCTGCACCATAAATACCGATGACACTACCTCTTTTTTTCACAAACCATTTGCCAATCAAAGGACCACCAATGGCTATCCCGGAAAAAGCACTCCAACCAAAAGAGATAATGATAATGGCGGCGTAGAAATGAAAGACGGTATTAACATAACTGAGATAGATGAAACCGCCTCCCATGACCAGGCCACCGGCAAAGACCAGTTTTCGAGGACCGATTCGATCCAAAAGATAACCCACAATGGGAGCGGCTATTCCCGCCTCAAGGCGATAAAAAGAGAAAGCGCCGGAAACTACCGTCATGCTCCAGGCCAGTTCTTGGACGACAGGTTTCACAAACGTACTGAAGCCGTAATAAAAAACACCGTTTCCATAGGTTGAAAGAATAGAGATGACTAAAACTATCCACCAACCATAGAAGATTTTGCCCTTCTTATCGGGGTATGATACTGCCATATCTTGAATTCCGCCCAAGTGACTTTTTAAGAGCCATTGTATACTTGATTAGATATGATAACGTGTTGCTTTCGACGGATGGAGTGTATGCAGCAATGGACTTGTATGTCAAGCAGTGTTGGCCACTAAATGAGCGGTGCTGCGCCATCGTAGGAGGGATGTAAGAGCAAAACGAAAATGGAATGGCATACATGGCTATCATCTACCATCCTGGAGGAGTTATGTCTCCCGGGATAAGGGTTGGCTATTTTTCGCTCTGCCCATGTGAAAAAGGATGCTTCCTTTCGACACCCGCCCTCGATATTCCAGTTGACATCTCAATATGTATCCGGTAGCTTCCAGAAGGCTTTATTTACGTAATAAATCTAGCCTGTTTTTGTTCCAGCCAATACTTTTTATCTATACAGGGGACACCAGATGCCAAATCCATCCACAACAACGCAAGAACTGATCGAAGAAATATCCTTCCTAAAGCAGAGAATCGAGGAACTGGAAAAATCGGAATCGGAACGTAAGAGAGCATCTGAAGTACTGCGGGAGAGCGAAGAGTGGTTCAGGAAAATCTTTGAAGAGGCTCATCTGGGTATCGTCATCACCTCGTCATCATTTACATTTGAGAAAGCCAACCCCGCATTTTGCCGTATGATGGGATACTCGGCGGATGAACTTCGTTCCATGACATTCACCGATATAACACACCCGGATCATCTCAAGCAGGATATGGAGAATGTAAAGAAAGTAGGACGGGGAGAGTTGCCCTTCTACCAAACCGAGAAGCGATATATCAACAAGAGCGGCAAAGTACTATGGGGTGACCTGATCGTTTCAAGCATCCACGATGAGCACGGCGCATTGCGGTATTATCTTTCTCTTGTAAATGACATCACCGAACGTAAGCAGGCGGAGGAGGCGCTGCGGGAAAGCGAGGGGCGTTTCCGTGCCCTGGTCGAGCAGGCAGCGGTGGGAGTGGCCGAGATCGATATAAGTACGGGTCGTTTCTATACGGTGAACCATCGTCTTTGCGAAATGGTCGGCAGGTCAACGGAGGAGTTGCTGGCCACCACCTTCCATGCGATCACACATCCGGAAGATCTCCATCTGCATGAAGAGAAAACGGCACAGCTGTTCACTGGGAAGATAGGGCACTACAGCATGGAGAAGCGTTACCTCCGGCAAAGATGGGGAGATCGTCTGGGTAAACATCAAAGTATCGCCTCTTTGGAAGCCGGGGGAAAAACCCGGACGCAATATGATCGTGGTTGAGGACATCACTGAGCGCAAAATGGCGGAAGAAGAGAAGCGAAGCCTTGAGGAGCGTCTGCAACGAGCGGAGAAAATGGAGGCCATAGGCACGTTGGCTGGCGGTGTGGCGCATGATCTCAACAACATGCTGGGAGTATTGATAGGAAATGCGGAGATACTTATTGAGGATCTGGACAAGACTGATCCCCTAAAGAAGCTGGCTGAAGAAATCATGTCCTCGGGTGAGAGAGCGGCGGCGGAGGTCCAGGATCTTCTGACCATGGCCCGTCTGGGGGTGGTATGGAGAGAACCGGCCAACCTGAACAGGATCGTGGCGGATCTGCTAAAGACCCCTGAGATCAGGAAGATGTTTTCCGCTCACCCCCATGTCACCATCGAGACTCAATACGACCGAGATCTTCTGAACATAAACGCATCTGCCATCCATATCGAAAGGGCACTGACAAACCTTATCAGAAATGCCCTACGAGCCTTACCGGAGAAGGGCAAGATCACTATCAGAACGGAGAACCGCTATCTGGATCGCCCCTTGAAGGCCTACGAGGAAGTACCGAAGGGGGAATATGCTGTTTTGTCCGTGTCGGATACCGGCATCGGCATCCTGCCGGAACACATGAAGCATCTCTTCGAGCCTTTTTACATGCGGAAAGCGCTGAAACAGGGAGGAACAGGACTGGGTCTTTCCGTGATCTGGGGTGCGCTGAAAGATCATGATGGATATGCTGATGTGACCAGTAATCCGGGTAAGGGGACGACCTTTACCTTCTACTTTTCCGTGACCCGTGGTGAGTCCGTCTTGTGGGAGATGCACCCCATCAGTGAGTACATGGGTAATGGAGAAACCATCCTGGTCGTGGATGATGAGGAGAGCCAATGCCGCCTGGCGGCCTTGATGCTGACAAGGTTGAACTACAGAGTCAAAACCGTGGAGAGCGGAGAAGAAGCGCTGGAGTATCTCGCAAATAAAGATGCAGACCTGATTTTGCTGGACATGCGCATGGAACCCGGAATGGACGGATATGATACCTATCGAAGGATTTTGGAGATCAAGAAGAGACAGAAGGCCATCATTTTCAGCGGTTTCTCCAAGACGGAGCGGGTGAAGATGGCCCAGGAGCTTGGCGCCGGAGAATTCATCATGAAACCTTATCTGATAGAACGGCTCGGCATGACAGTAAGGAACGAGCTGGACCGGAAGTAGTTGGCAGCAGGGTCAGAAATGGTCCTGCCTTTTTCATCCACATTACAATCACCATAGGAGCAGACTACAATGAACAAATCGGATCTGATCGAAGCATTGGCTGAAAAGGGAGGACTCAAAGATAAAGATGCTGCCGACATCGTGAACCTGATTTTTGATGGATTCACGAATGCGTTGAAAAACAGCAGTAGGATTGAAATCAGAGGTTTCGGCAGCTTTACAGTCCGGCATTACCGCTCCTATACCGGGAGGAATCCCAAGACGGGGAAGCAACGTAAACGTAGGGACAAAGAAGTTGCCGTTCTTCAAAGTGGGCAAGGAATTGAAGTCAAGGGTAAAAGGTCGGTAGAACGAGAGATTACCCTACCTCTTCTGTATTGGATTGGTTCAAATCGACCGACCGGATCGGGGTGGCTACATCTATCGTCCTGGAGTGATTATGTCGAGCTGGAGAATCAGATGAAGTGCAGATGTGAATGGTGCGGTAGCGATCCGCTATATGTCGCTTATCATGATGATGAATGGGGTGTTCCGGTTCACGATGATTGCCACCTATTCGAAAAGCTGGTACTTGAAGGCGCACAGGCAGGCCTGAGCTGGTTGACGATACTCAGAAAGCGAGAGAATTACCGACGGGCGTTTCATGGCTTCGATCCAAAGATCATTGCCGCCTATTCACAAGCCGACATTCAGCGCCTACTGCAGGACGAAGGCATTGTGCGGAACCGCGTTAAAATAGAATCGGCCATTCATAACGCCAGAAGGGCATTGGAAATCATACAGGAGCATAGATCGCTCAGTTCATTTCTCTGGCGCTATGTGGACAACACCCCCCGACAGAACACTTGGACCTCAATGAACGAACTGCCAGCACGAACTGAACAGTCGGATATGATGAGCAAGGACCTGAAGAAACTCGGATTCAAATTCGTCGGCTCGACCATTTGCTATGCCCTCATGCAGTCAGTTGGGATGGTCAATGATCACGTTGTTGACTGTTTCAGGTATGCCGAAGTGAAGGGAATGGCATGATCTGATAGCCGAAGAGTTTATCTCCTTCCGTCCTCACGTCCTCAACTTACAGTATCGGGAGAAACCGGCCTCCATGACTCAAAGCTCTTCCCTGTGGCCGGGTAGCTTCATATGTACTTGCAGAAGCCTCCGTTCTGTGTGATAGCGGAGCGCATGAATAAAGATACACAACTGCAGACATTCCCACTGCACCTCGTTTGGCTGCTTGTTGGCCTCACACTGGGTTGGGGGATAAATTGGCCGATCATGAAGGCAGTGCTGGTCGAGATGGCCCCGATGCACTTCCGGACCCTGTGCCTGTTCTTCGGAGCAGCCGGGCTTTTCACCATTGCCCATATGAGCGGCCTGCCGATACGGATTCCGAAGGGGCAGTGGCCGCAGACGATCGTCATTGCGCTTGTCAACACGATGGGCTGGAACATATTCGCCGTCTATGGCGTCCAGCTGATGGCATCGGGTCGGGCAGCCATCCTCGGTTATACCATGCCGGTGTGGAGTGTGATCATCGCAACCTGGCTTCTGAAGGAACCCTTTACGAAGCGCCGGGCACTCGGTTGTGTACTGGGGGGCGCCGGTTTGCTGCTTCTTCTCGGGGAGGAGATTCAGGCCGTGGGGCGTTCGCCGCTCGGTGCGATGCTCATGATCGGCGCAGCAGTAAGCTGGGCCATAGGCACCATCATGATGAAACGCTGGCCCGTCTCCCTGCCCGTTTCGGCCTTCACCGCATGGCAGTTGCTGATCAGCGTCCCACCCATCATCCTTTTTGCGATTATCTTCGAGAGCGGGACTTTCAATCCATTCGCTCTGTCTCTGTGGCCGATGCTCGGGGTATTCTACAATGTGTTCGTGGCATTTATTTTCTGCCAATGGGCGTGGATGAAGATCGTGCTCATTGCGCCGGTCGGCGTCTCCAGCCTCTCGGTTATGATGACCCCGGTAGTCGGCGTGTTCAGCGGGATGCTGTTGTTGGGTGAGACACCCCATTGGCAGGACTACGCTGGCGCTTGTCCTGGTGGTGACCTCGCTGGCCACGGTTTTGATGCCTGCCAAGCCGATCACACCGAAATTCTCTTGACAGAAGACCTCTATCTCCTGTCTTCATCCCATATAAAAGTAAGTACTTATCAATCGGACGATTAAACCCAGTGATTTATGCCAAGGAGTTGTGCTGCAGAGCCTCTTCTATGATTCTTTGCACCATATCCGCATAGGACAAACCGGCTTTCTCGCAGGCGGCAGGAAAGCCGCTCCCCATGGTGAGGCATGGATTGGCGTTGATTTCCAGGACAAAAGCCTGCCCGTTCGCATCTACCCGGAAATCGACCCGTGCATACCCGCGCAGATGGAACAGGTTCCAACATTGTATTGCAATCTGCTGCAGTCTTTCCACCAAGTCCTGGTCGGCGAGCGGCAGATCGAAGGTCCGCTGGGTATTCTCGTATTCCGGGGTGCCATCCACCCATTTGGCGTTGTAATCCATGATTTTGGGTATACCGTCCGGATAGTCAAAGTTCATCTCGGCCGGAGGCATGACATCGACGCCACCTGGACAGCCGAGGAGCGAAAGATTAAATTCCCGCCCCTCGATATAGCGTTCGGCAAAACAAGCCTTGCCGATCAAGCGTTGCCTGTCTCGGATCCTTTGCGTCAGTTCTTCCCGGTCACGCACGTCTACTATGGCCGTGGCATCCAGACCAACAGAAGCCTCTTCGCTGACCGGCTTGATGATATAGCGCCCCGGAAACGTGGGCGAGCTCAGAGGATGGTTCTCCAGGGCAAGCCATTCAGCCGTCGGTACATTGGTCAGGGACATCCACTTTTTGGCCAGGACTTTATGGGTGGTGACGAACATCGCGTCTGTGGAAGCACCCGTATAGGGCATATGAAGGTGATCGTACAAGGCTGGGGCAAAATGCAGCAGCTGGCTGTCACCTTCCACGGCCTCGACCAGGTTGAAAATACAGTGGGGCTTAAGGCTCAAGAGTGTCTGCTTCACCCCCGCAAGATCGGGACTGAATGGCTGAATTACTGGTTCAAAGTCCAAGAGGGGTAGGGTTTCGGCAATCTCGCTCGCCTGATCAAGGACATCACGTTCGTCGACGGTGCCATTTTCCTGTACCGGGTTATGGATGATGGCGATGGTCTTGGGAGTTGCCATGTCATCTTACCTCTGCAGTATTCCCACCCTTTTCGGCGTTGTATCCGTGATGTCATCGATGAGCTGCCAATACGGTATCAAATGCGCTCTTGCATACCATCTCCATTACGGTGATGCAACGGGTATTAAAATATTTATATGGATAAGAAGTTGCTTCTCTGTGGATTGATGGGGGTGTACTGATCCAAGTTATCAGTTTTCGCTATTATTTTGTCCCTCCTGTCATCAGAATTACCAACCAAGAATACCGAAGAAAAGCAGGCAGGCGAGTGCCCCGACGACGGACATGGATAGGCCCCAGATCAGTAGGTTTCTGAATAGCTTCTGTTTGTTCTCGTGCTCGCCGGCGCAGGCGATGCAGAGCGCCCCCAGCGTGGAAAGAGGCGACGTGTCGACCAGGTGGGAGCCGATATTGATGGAGGAAATCATGGCGACCACATCCGCGCCCGCCACTTCCTTGGCAAGACCGGGGACCAGGGGCAGGAACATGGGCATGACGACGCCCGAGGAGCTGGAGTAAGCGGAGATCACGCCGGTCCATAGGCCGAGCCAGAAGTTGATCGTGACGGGGCCGGAGGTGGCGCCGATCATCTTGACCATGGCGTTGAGACCGCCCGCCCTGTCCATGACCTCGATCAGGACGGTCACCCCGCAGACCAGCATGATCACGGACCAGGGCATGACCTTCACGGCAGCCTTGCTGTCTCCCGCGTTCAGAAGCATGAGGATGCCGGCCAGGATAAAGGCGACAGAGCCGACGTTCGTGATCATGTTCAGGACCTCTTTGGGGAAGACGCCTTTCATGAAGGGGAGGGCCGGGACGATGACAAAGACGATCAACAGGATAATGGAGATGAGGGTATACCACTGTTTCAACGTAAAAGGTTCAGGTCTGGGGGCGAGTTCATCGATGTCGATGGTCAGGGAGCGCTTCGTTCGTATCCAGCTCCAGCCGCCCATGACCATGAAACCGCCGATGTTGATGATGCCCTGGCAGTACTCGGAATTGAAGGCGATCTTCCAGGCCAGTTGATTGAGGGACCACGATTCCTGAATGCTGGGGAGCTGGGGGGCCATCTTGGCGATGAGGCCGTTGGAGATGATCCCCGTGGGGGCGAAGGGTGAAAAGGCGGCGCCGTTGGACGCCCCGACGACGAGCAGGGTCATCAGAAAGGCCGATAGGCCGACGCGCGCCGCTATGGCCATGGCGATTGGAGTGATGAGGGCCGTGGCGGCGATATTCCCGGGGCCGATCGTCGTGAGGATGGTGACGAGGAGGTAAATGATGAGAGGAAGCCATGCCGTCTGGCCGCCGCAGGCGCGAAGCGAATAAGCGGCCAGTTTTTCCATGGTTCCGTTGGTGGAGGCGAGGGCGAAGAGAAAAGTCACGCCCACCAGAATCATGAAGAGCCCCAAGGGGAATGCGTTCATCACCTTGGCGGCGTTCATGCCCACCCAAATCCCTCCCACGACGATCGCGAAAGCGACGCTGAGGAATCCGACATTGAGATCCTCATTGATGCAACTGATGACTACGACGATGGCCAGCGCCAGCAGCGATATCCAGGCGGCCAATGATATTTCCGCGAACAACTCCATGAAAAAGTACCCCTTACGTATGTGTTTGGCGACGACAGGAACGATGGCTCACGCATCCACGCCGTCGTGATCGAATGGAATCGGTGCGTGCCGGCTTTTACGGCAGGTAGGCCCCGCAACAGACGATCAAGTTTCCCACTTTTTGAAAATGGGTGATCTTAAACTCTTCCTGTCCGGTCATCGGATCCATATAGGTATAATCGACCCATCCTGAACCCCTTGTGTTGGCGAGATCGACGATTTCTTTCCTGAAAAGCTTGCCCTCGCTGTCCGGCGCGAGATAGAGATTCTGGCCGATCAGTTTGGGATTCGGATGGCCCATGACGACGCCGTTTAGGTCATAGGCAAAAACATACAGGTCACGCCACTGGAACTTGCCGTTCGGGGCATTGAATTCCTTCAGCGCCTTCTCCTCGCCATTCGCTTTTACATAGGCGACGGCCTGCTCCACCATTTTTTTCGCTTCCACGGGAGTACCGATGCCATATCCCTGGGCGTAGGCCGGTGTAACAATGAAGTGGCAAATAAAGAGGGGTATGATGATCTTCCTAAATAAAACTCTCATCTCCTATTCTCCTGTGTATGATCGTGCCTGAGATTGGATTGAATTGATAAGAATTTACTTTGATGCGGGGGGGACATCGCAAGAAGCGGACCTGTCGTCAAGGAACAGGCCGGTTTCTTCTTATGCAATAACTCTCTCACGAACCTTGGGTCGATTTTCGGAAACAGGTCATTACACAAGTTTTATACTTCCCAACTCCACCATATCCTTGTGTTCAGCCTCGCCATAGAGGTTAATGACTTCCTTCACGGGACCATGGATTTCGCCCTTTGCCTCGATTTCATATTCGTGGAGCGGCGCATAGGCCTCAATCCCTTTTCCTTCGGGATTCACGGTTTCCTTGGGACCATGCCCTTTTTCTATACGAAGCCCCGGGGGAAGTGATCCGAAAAGGGTTTTCAATTCCTCTCCCAATTTCCGGGAATAGGCGTGATAGCTGAACTCGAAGGTGGCTTCGGTAATCTCCCTCACCGAAACAATTTTAAGATCGTTCTTGAGGTTTCTCTTTTCTATGGCTTCGCGGAGCAAGTCATGTAACCCGGAACCGACGATCAGTTTGGTCCGATCCCCTTTTGCCCCGATGAAGCGCAGGAGTTGTCCGAACTTGCTTTCATTTTCGATATGGTGCTCCGCCTCGAATATCGCTTCACCCTTTATCCCGCTCCCCTCAAGGTAGCCCAGAACAAAACCTTTCATAAGATCGAAGGACCCTTCTAAAACCACTTCATAGTATTTTTTTATCATTTCCAATGTCCCTTCTTCAAGTATGATCGGACAGTGAAGGATCCTCCTTCACCGCGGTCGAGGATAAGCGAAGCTTTGTCTGATCTATTCCTCTATGTTGAATACCGCAACCTCTTTGATGCGCGGTATGTACTCCCCGACCGGCACGAGCTTTCTGGTTTTGTTTACACAATCAATGAGAGTTCTCCACAAGTGGTTCAGTTCCTTCTTTTCGCTGTCGGTTTCGGGCGTCATTCTCACAAGTGTTCCTTCCAGTTCAAGTTTCATCTTGTCCTCCTTGAAAAAGGGATTTGAATTCTCTGTTTGCCGCATGGTTTCCCAGCGTAACTGTTATAGACAATGACAAAGGGATTTCTCGTCCTTCTTAATGTGCCCCAAGGGAGGGCCCTTCTCCTCTTTCAGTCTATCCAAATGGCCTTTGAACGTCGCTTCGACCATGAACAGCACTTTGGGCACTTTGATCCCAAGCCGTTCAAGAGCCAGCGAACTTAATGCCTGCAAGGACAGGAGCGGCTCTTTCCGATGGATGTCCTCGACTATGGCGTCGATCTTCATGATGTACCCGTACCCTTCATCCATCACTTCCGCTATCCGGCTTCCCACGATCGGTTCATGCCACGACGACATCAGGTATTGGACGTTGGAGAGCTTCTTGAGTCTTTGAATCGACGCAAGGGATGCCGCGGGATCGACATAAATCGGGATCGTTCCGGCCGAGGGTACGGAGTCTCCTGAGAAAAGCGCTCCTTCCTCCTCGAATAAAAACGACACGGATCCGGGAGAATGACCCGGTGTCTCGATGATTCGGATCGTTTTCCCTTCCTCCCAGGGAATGGTTTCCCCATCGATCAGCTCCCGATCCACCGGCACACTCTCCCCCACCAGATCGAACAGGTTGGGAATGGGTCTTTCACGATACTGTCTCTCGACATCCTCGACCCAGTGCTTCTCGGCCCGGTGAACGGCGACCTGGGCCCGAGTCCTCTTTTTGATCGGAGCGCAGCCCCCGATATGGTCGGGGTGGGCATGGGTCAGGAGGATCATGGAGATCTCCTCCGGCGTCCGTCCCAGGCCCCGCACGTGATCGAAAATCAGGGGAGCTGTGGCACAAACACCGGCATCGATGAGGCAGATCTTTTTCCCGACGATCAGATAAGAGTACACAAACCGGTCGACGTAACGGTCGTTTCCCAGCGCCAGCCTGAATGAATGGCGGATGGCATGTATGGATTCCGTAATCTTCATGAGAAAGAACATAAGAAGGACGGTACTTATTGTCAAGGAGATTTTATCGCAACAGGAGGTGTCCTTGAGCGGTATGACGGGAGCGGATTTTTGGGTCATGATTCTATATTGCCTGCCCTTTAAATTGACTGAGATAGAGGCGGTAGTAAAATCCGCGTCTTTCGATCAGTTCCCGGTGCGTCCCCGTCTCGACGATCCGGCCGTTGTCGATCACCAGGACCTGGCCGGCATCTCGGATGGTGCTCAGGCGGTGGGCGATCACGAAGCTGGTCCTCCCCGCCATCAGACCAAGCAACGCCTTGTGGATGCGGGCTTCAGTGCGTGTGTCGACACTGCTTGTCGCCTCGTCGAGGATCAGGATCGCCGGGTCGGCGATAATCGCACGGGCGATGGAAAGAAGTTGCCTCTGCCCCTGACTCAGGTTCCCGGCCCTCTCCGACAGAGGGGTGTGATAGCCGTTCGTCAACTGCCGGATGAAGGGATCGGCGCCGGCTGTTTTTGCCGCCCTGATACACTCTTCGTCGGTGGCATCCAGCCGGCCATAGCGGATATTTTCCATGACCGTGCCGGAGAAAAGGAAGGTGTCCTGCAGCACGAGCCCCAGCCGGCGGCGCAGGTCGGATTTCCGGATGTCGCGGATATTCCTGCCGTCGATCGTGATGCGACCGCCGTCAATTTCGTAGAACCGGGTCAAAAGGTTGATGATGGTGGTCTTACCCGCACCGGTCGGTCCGACCAGGGCAAAGCTTTCCCCCGCCTTGGCGTCGATGGTCATGTCTTTGATGATGGGAATCCCCGGCTGGTAGCTGAAGCTGACATGCTCGAACCGGACGTTTCCCTGGATCGACTCCAGCGGTTTGGCATCGATGGCATCGTCCGGTTCGGCCTGGGTGTCGATCAGCTCGAATACCCGCTCGGCCCCGGCCAGCGCCGCCTGGATCGAGTTATACATGTTCGCGAGCTGGCGCAGGGGGCTGATGAAGTTTTGGGCGTAATTGATGAAGGTCGCGATGATCCCGACGCTGACCAGGCCCTTGAGGGCCAGCCAGCCCCCCAGCCCGGCCAGGACGATGACGAAGAGGTTGCCCAGTACGTTCGTCAGCGGCATGAGCAGGAAGGCATAGCTGTTGGCCCATACGGCTGCGCGAAAAACGTCCTGATTGCTCCGGCGGAAGGCCGCAAGCGCCGATTCGTTGCGGCGGAAGGCCTTGACCACCTTCTGGCCGCTGATCGCCTCCTCCATCACGCCGTTGAGTTCGCCCAGGCTTTTCTGCAGCTCCCGGAAACCCCGGCGCGTATACCGGGCGACAAACTCGGTGAAGACGAACATGATGGGAACGACCAGGAGGGAGGCCAGCGCCAGCCATACATCCAGAAGGAACATGGCGATCAGTATCCCGATCAGGGAAAGGACGCTCGCCAAGAGCGAGGTGACGTTCTGCGAAACCGCCTGGTTTACGGCCTCGATGTCGTTGGTCAGGCGGCTCATCAGTTCACCCGCCTGATTGCTGTCGAAAAAGCGGATGGGCAGGGTCTGCAGATGAGAGAAAAGGTCCCCGCGCAGCCGTTTCAGGGCGCGCTGGGAAACGTCGGCCATCAGCCACGACGAGACGGCCTGGGATAGGTTGCTCAACAGGTAGATGAGGAGCATCCAGATGGAGATCTTCGCCAGGCCCGTCAGTTCCTTCACGGCGATGAACCGGTCGATGGCCAGCCCCATCAGGTACGGGCCGATAAGTCCCAGAACGGTGGTGACCACCACCAATCCGCAGACGATGATCAACAGCACGTTGAAGGGAATCAGGTAGGGCAAGAGGCGCTTCAGCGCGTGGCGGGGGTCGCGTGCCTTTTCGATTTTTTCCCTCATCCCCTGTCCGATCGGTTGAGGGCCGGAGCGAAGATTGGCTGTATAGCGGCGTGTCGGAATTCTCATGGTTCGCCGCTCCTTGCGCCGACCGCCGGTTCATCCGGGGGAAGATCATTCCCCAGCTGGGATTCGAAAATCTCCCTGTAGATCGGACTTGATTCCATCAGCTCCCCGTGCGTTCCCTCCGCCGCGATGCGACCCTTGTCGAGGACGACGATCTTGTCCGCTTTCAGGACAGTGCTGATCCGCTGTGCCACGACAAGGGTCGTGTGCTTGTGCATTTGCGTTTCCACCGCATCCTGGATCCTGGTTTCGGTTTCCACATCCACGGAGCTGGTGCTGTCGTCGAGGATCAGGATCTTCGGACGGGTCAGGAGCGCCCGGGCGATGGCGATCCGCTGCTTCTGGCCGCCGGAGAGGTTCGTCCCCCGCTCTTCGACGTGGGTGTCATATCCTTTGGAAAGTGCCGTGATGAAGGAGTGGGCCTGAGCTGCTTCGGCTGCTGCGACAACCTCCTCGTCGCTCGCTTCGGGGACGCCGTAGCGGATGTTGTCCCTTACCGTTCCCGAGAAAAGGACCGTTTCCTGCGGCACGATCCCTATCTGGGAAAGCAGTGAATCCTGCCGGAGCTTTCGGATATCGATCCCGTCGAGCAGGATCCGCCCGGCGGAGACATCGTAAAAGCGCGGCACGAGGTTAACGAGCGTGGATTTTCCCGCACCGGTCGACCCCAGGAAGGCCACGGTCTGCCCGGGCTCAATGACCAGGTTGATCCCTTCCAGGACGGATTCGGCATGCGCACCGCTGTAATGGAAGGAGACATTTTCGAAGACCAGTCTCCTCTGTCCCGTCTCGGGCAGGGAGATCGCATCCGGCGCGTCCCGGACATCCGACACCGTGTCCAGAACTTCGTTGATACGCCTGGCTGAAACGAGTCCGCTTGCCCACAGATTGGAGAGGATCGTCATCATGATGAGCGGCGTCATGGTGGTGAGCAGATAGTTCGTGAAGGCGACGATCTGTCCGATGGACATCTCCCCTTCGATGGAATGGATGCCGCCGATCCAGATGACGATGACGATGCCGATATTCACGCACATCGTCAGGACGGGCGACATGCTCGACATGATCTGCATCACCCGTACCGAGCGCTCGGTGAAGGCTTCGCTTGCCGCTTCGAAGCGTTCGCCTTCGAAGTCGGCCCGCACAAAGGACTTGACGAGCCGCGCCCCGGCGATGTTCTCCTGCAGGACGGTGTTGAGCCCGTCGAGCTTCTGCTGCACGGACCTATAGAGCGGCTCCATCCGGATCACAAAAAAGACGATGATCGCCGAAGTGACGATCAGCAGAGGCAGCATGGCCAAGGCAAGGGTGCGGTTGGTGCTGATCATCAGGATCGAGACTCCCGACCATCAGAAGCGGGGCGCGCGTGCCGATCCGCAGAGAGATCAGCACGACGCGCTGGACGGCGTTCACGTCGCTGGTCAGTCGCACCATCAGTTGACCGGTTTTTTGCTCATCGAGATTGGCGAAAGAAAAGGTCTGGATCCGGGTGAAAAGCGCTTCACGCAGGTCGCGGGCCACGCTTTCCCCGACGTGAACGGAAAGGATGTTGTTGCCGATGGCAAAAAGCGTGCTGACCAGTGAAATACCGAGCATCAAAAGCGCGGTCCTGTATGACCACTTGCTGGTCATGCCGGCCGATCCCCTGATCGATGATCCTCTGGATCAGCCTGGGGATGGCAAGATCCATGAAGACCAGCGCGGTCAGCAGGGCCAGGGCCAGGGCGGCGCGCTTCCAATAGGGCCTCACAAAAGCGGCAAGTTTGAATATCTGGTCCATCTGCAGATTTTCCGAAAATCGATCCACCTGAAGGGCCGGTCATTCGGCCTTTTTCATGTCTACGGTGAGTGGTCCGTGGAACAGATTCAGGTATAGGAGACTCTGAGGACGCCAAATTTATCGCTGCCTGCGGAAGAGCCGCTGAAAACGTAAGGGTCTTTTTTGCTCCAGGATGCGTATTTATCCAGTACACGCTTAAACGCTTTTTCCGCAGCGGGTGCATTCCACCCCAGGATGGCGACCGTGCCGCCGGCGCCGCCGCCGGTGATCTTGGCGCCCAGCAGATCGTTGGCCTTCTCCTCCCGCACCAGTTCAACGATTTTATCCGTGGCTTCGGACCCTAACCCGCACTCGCTGTAGCCGAGATGCGAAAGATACATGAGTTCACCGAGAAGAGAGCCCGTGTTGCCGTCGATCATCGGTGCGGGTTTGGAGAGCAGGCTGAAAAAATTATGGACGCGCCAGTTTTCTTCGACGGCATAGCGGGTTGCTGCGCGCACCGGATAGATCACTTCGGGGCGGACGGGGGTGAAAGGATCGAGGTGAATCGGATAAATCCTGGTGAATTCCTCGCCCGAGATCGTTTCCGGAAGACGGTTTTCATAGCCCATGCGGAACTGGGAAGGCGAAATGTTTGCCAGATAACCGTTCCATTTGGGTTCCACCCAGCGGGGGAGGGCGCCGCTCTCATCCAGCCTGGGTTCCAGTTTTTCCCAATCACAAAGGAACTGATATCCCATGAATGTGGCTGCACGAGCAGATTCATACTCGATCCCAGCCACCGAATGGCGTACACCGGAGTCCAGACCCCAAAGGCGCAGAGTCTCGGGCAGCTTGACCAGGGGTTGGGGTTGACAGGGCTGACAGAGCATGGGGACAAAATAGCCCTCGTCTCCCATCACGACGGTCAGTTGGTCCATGATGCCGCAGGCGGATTGGGTCAGGGCGATCTCCACCCATTGTGTCCAGGAAGCCAATTCTACGCCTTCCACGTGAATACCGTACATCTCCGCTATGGCCTTCATCGGGGCGACTTCAAGAGCGGCGGAAGAGCTGACCCCCTTGCCGAGCGGCACATCCGATTCAAGGTAGAGAGAAAAGCCGTGTTTGATCTTCCCCGGGTATTGCTTGATCAGAAAATACAGATTGCCAAGGATATAGGCGCACCAGGCGCGTGCCGGGTCCTCATTGATCCAGGCGCGAACCTGTTCGAGCGGTTTGACAACGCCATGATCCATCAGGTCGGCAAGGGAGAATATCAATTCTTTCGCTCCAGCCCAGAGACTTGACCGCCGGATTGTAAAAACGGACCGTCTGATCCGGGCGAGGCTGGACGGCAACCAGCGTGGCTTCGCGGATGGTGGTTTCGAATACCAGACCGCCGGTGTAGTCGTCGTTGCCGCCCATCAGATCCAATCTGCCCGGGTGTTCGGTTGATCAGGATGTCGGCGCCTTTCTGGAAATATCCCTCCCCCACCCGTTTTTGAACGCCCTGCTCAAATTTTACCAGATCGGGATATTGCCCCGCCAGACGTTTGAATGCTTCATTCATGTTTGAAACCTCCTGATTTTTCGACGAAATGTACCGAATAGCGTTCAAAATCAGTACAAAATGGATAAGATACTGCATTCTAACATCCATAAAACAAAACGTCAAACGAAATAAAACGAAATAAAAAATGTTGACATACGAAATACGCGGTGTACAATACAAAAAAAGCGAGAATCCCTGTCATGCCGCCTTCAAAAAGAAAAACCGGTTATAATTCTGATTGGGTGCGTTTACTCCCGTTCCTGCTCTTTTGCCTGGCATTTGAGATTGTGCCGATCCTGTTTCTGATCCGCGGAAGTGTCATTGATAAAACCACCAGCCAACTCACGATCCAGCATTATCTTACTTTGAATCATCCCTTATATCTGAATTCATTTTTGAACAGCATCAAGATTTCGGGTCTGACGGCCATTGTCGGCGTCCTATTCGGTACATTCATCGGTTATGCCATTTATCGCTGGCCCTCCAGGCGTATCCAGGAGATTTTGATCACCCTTTCGGATGTGACCACGAACTTTGCGGGAGCTCCTCTGGCCTTTGCCTTTGTCGTGATTCTGGGGATGAATGGCGTCATCACTCAATTCTTTCTGCAATATTTTCAGTACGAACTGTATCCCGACATTCAGCATTTACTCTTTCTCCGGATTGACATTGGCTTATATTTATTTTCAATTGCCTCTCATGGTTCTGCTCATCCTCCCCGCTTTTGCGGGGATCAAGAAAGAGTGGCGGGAATCCGCCCAAAGCCTGGGCGCCAATACCTTCCAGTTTTGGCGGTATATCGGTGTGCCGGTGCTGATGCCGTCCCTCATCGCCGGAGTAACCCTCCTTTTCGCGAATGCCTTCGGCGCTTATGCCACCGCTTACACCTTGGTCGAGGCCAAGCTATCTCTCGTAACGCTTCAAATCGGGTATATGATCGCCGGTGAGGTTCGCAAAGACCCGGCAATCGGCATGGCGATGGCCGTTGTCTCTTTAATCATCATGGGTTTGAGCATCGGGATTTATCAGGCAGCGACGATCCGCGCACGCCGCTGGTCGAAATCTTAAACTCGTTTTTAGGGAATGGGGCAACCGGACGCTCATGAAGAATCGGCAAAAACCGTCACGAGGAAATGAATACGAGGATCCGGCCGGCCGGCTGGCAAATCATCGCCGTCGCCCTCTTCCTTTTCTACATGCTCCTGCCCATTGTCTCCACCTATGTTTTTTCAGTGGCCACCCGCTGGGATCGTACGATCCTGCCGGAAGGATATACCCTCGAATTTTACATCAGGGCATTTCAAACCTCGTACTTTGTCACTACGTTGCGGAACTCGCTCATCCTGTCTGTCGCGACCATCCTGGTCAGCCTGATTGTCATCGTACCCACGGTTTACTGGGTTCATACCCGATTAACCGGCTTCAAACCGTTGCTCGATGTGTTGATGATTCTTCCGTTCGGAATTCCCACCGTCGTGCTGGCGCTGGCCCTGGTCCAGGTGTACAATGTTCCGCCTCTTGCACGGTCGCCGATTCTGCTGATCGGCGCCGTCGTCGTCTATTCCATGCCGTTCATGTACCGGCCCGTTTCCAATGCCATGCAGGCGATCGATGCCCTTACCCTCACGGAGGCGGGGCAGAGCCTGGGAGCCAATGTTTTTCAGGTCCTCTCCAAGATTATCATTCCCAACATTCTGCCGGGAATCCTGAGCGGCAGCCTGCTGGTTTTTTCGACGGTGTTTGCGGAATATACGCTGACCTCCCTGATTGTCGGCGCCAAATTTAAAACGTTCCCGCTGCTGCTCGTGGAATATACCCGCATCAATGGAAATATTGCAGCGGCCTTTTCGGTGGTTTCCTTTACCATCGCCTGGCTGGTGTCCATCCTGATCCTCTGGGTGGGAACCAAGGGGCAGGACGGAGCGGCGGAAACAATACAAGCTCGATAAACGAAGGATAACGGCATGGCCTATCTGGATTTAAAGAACGTGTACAAATCTTACTCCGGCGTTGATGTGGTCCATGATTTCAATCTGGAGATCGACAAGGGATCGCTCGTCTCGTTCCTGGGTCCTTCCGGCTGCGGCAAAACCACCACGCTCCGGATGATTGCCGGGTTCACAAAGCTGGATGAAGGTACGATCCAGCTGGATGGGGAAGACATCACGACCGTTTCGCCGAACCGCCGCGATATCGGAATGGTTTTCCAGGCCTATGCGCTGTTTCCCAATATGACGGTGCGGAGGAATATCGCCTTCGGTCTTCTGATGAAGAAGATGCCGAAAAAGGAGATCGAAAAAAGGGTGGATAATGTGCTCGAAATGGTGCGCCTGCAGGATGCGGCCGAGCGCTTTCCCCACCAGCTTTCCGGAGGGCAGCAGCAGCGCATCGCCCTGGCGCGCGCGCTGGCCGTCCAACCGCGGGTTCTGCTGCTCGATGAGCCTTTGTCCGCGTTGGATGCCGAGGTGCGTGTCGTGCTGCGGGGAGAAATACGCCGCATCCAATCGGAATTGGCGATCACCACCGTTTATGTCACCCACGATCAGGAAGAGGCCCTCTCCATCTCGGACAAAGTCGTGGTGATGAACAAGGGTGTCATCGAGCAGATCGGCGCTCCGGAAGAGATCTACCGCATGCCGCAGACGCATTTCGTTGCCACGTTCATCGGCACGGCCAATCAGTTTTTCGGGAAAGTTTCCGGCAGAGATACGGTCATTTGTGATCATTTCACCCTGCTTGCGGATGACGTGAAAGGTTTCACCGATGGGCAGCGCGTGGTTGTCCTGGTCCGCCCCGAAACCATCCATGTGGAACCGGATCCGCCGCAACACGATGGCTGGAACATCATTCCCGGCGAGGTGGAAACGATTACGTTCCATGGCGCGGTTACCCGGCTGGGGGTCAATTTACATGGGCAACGGGTGGTGGCGGATATCACGGTTGCCAACACAAAACCGATCTCTCTGAACCAGAAAATCTGGCTCGTGTTTCCCCCGGAGGCCTGTCAGGTGATGGCTGTAGACGAACGATCATAACCGTATCCAAATGGATCTTTTTTTGCGTGATCGATTGAGAAAGGAGGTGGGCCGCCCAATCAATGCAAAATGGTTTTATGGACCCTATGGGTGCAGTTAAACGGTTCAATCCCGGATCTAAAATTTTAAAGAGGAGGAGAATTAAGATGTCTATAAAAAATGTTTCATTCGGATTATTGATGGCCTTCGTTCTGGCGGTGTTGCCGCTTACTCCCGTCGCTGCTGCACCCCCTGCCGATGCCCCGAAAGGCGCCACGGCCCAGTTGATTCAAGCGGCGAAGAGCGAAGGGACGATTGTTTCCTACGGTTTGCCGAACAGCTGGGTGAACTATGGCGGACTTCTCCAGGGGTTCACCAAGGAATACGGCATCACCCACAAGGATACCGATATGGACAGCGGCACGATCATCAACACGCTGATCGCCGAAGCCTCGTCTCCGGTGGCGGATACAACCGACCTGGGGCTGGCGTTCGCAAAGCTGGTGGAAGACAAGAACCTTTCAAAACCTTACATGAATTCCTATTGGGCCGAGATCCCCGGCTATGCCAAGGACCCGAAGGGCCGCTGGTCCGCGGCATTCTACGGCGTGATGGGCTTCCTGGTCAACGCCGACAAGGTCAAAAACGTGCCGAAAACCTGGGATGATCTTCTGAAGCCGGAGTACAAAGGCACGATGTGCATGAAGAATCCGCGTTCATCCGCTACGGCCCAGATGTCCGTTCTGGGCGCCGCCTTTGCCCATGGCGGCAGCGAGACCAATGTTCAACCCGGTCTGGATTACTTCAAGAAGATGATCGATCGTGGTATTCCCAACGGCGTATCGCCCTCTTCCGCCAACATCCAGAAAGGGGAGTGCCCGATTACGATTCAGTGGGACTTCGAGGCGCTGCGCAACAAGGATCAAAACCCAAACATGAACCTGCAAGTGGTCATCCCCTCGGATGGCACCGTGGCCGGGCTGTATATTCAGTTCGTCACGGCCGGCGCTCCGCACGCGAATGCCGCCAAACTCCTGATGGAATATGAATACTCCGATAAAGGCCAGTTGGCGTACGCCCAGGGTTTCGTGCACCCGATTCGCACCAGCGTGAAACTGCCCGCGGATTTGCTGGCGAAATTCCCCCCGGCAGCGGCCTATAAGTCCGTTCACTTCCCCAAGGACTATGTGGCGCTCGATAAAGCCGGGAGTGCGATTGCAGACGGTTGGACGTTGATTGCAAAATGACCTTGTCGAAAGGTGGTTTCCGGGATGGAGCCGGTCACCCGGCTCCATCCCGGCAGCTTGACCGGCCTATGGAATTCTGAGACGTTTTGTTTTGTTGTATTGAGCCGTACTGTTTTCAATTCATATAGAGGAGTAGGTTATGCCGGTAACAGGTGAATCGATACGTTTGTCAAGGTTATTTTCCGAAGGCAAGAATGCCGTCGTCGTGGCCGTCGATCATGGTCTTTATTTTGGTCCATTGCCGGGAATGATCGACCTGCCTTCGGTCATCCATAAGGTCGCCGGTGCGGATGCCGTCTTGATGGCTCCCGGGATGCCCGCGCATTGCCAGCAAATCTTTTCGAAGCGCGGCGCGCCTGCCTGCATCGTTCGGCTGAACTGGGGCTCCAACTATGCGGCCATGTGGAACTACAAGCATTCCCATAGCGTCCCCATGGTTTCCGTGGCGGATGCAGTGGCCCAGGGCGCTGACCTGGTCATCGGCAGTCTCAGCCTGAAGAATCCCGATGAAGCGGAGGACGCCCAAAATGTGAAAGTCTTTTCCGATTGTGTCGCACAGAAGCGTGCACTCGGTATTCCCTTGATCGGTGAAGTCTATCCCACCGGCGGGGACGATCATCAGCCTGCGATTCGTCGCCGAGGCCCACCCGCAGCTCGCGCGCGAGACCCACCTCGAGCGCGACCGGGACGGTCTCGAGCGTCACCCAGGCCCTTCCACTCCCCGGGTTCGCCACCACGCGCCCTCGACGAGCCGCTCCGACGGGCGCGGCACGTCGCGGGTCGCTGCTGCGGTACTCACGCCGCAGCGCCCAGCGCTCCGGCCTCTGCGCGTCGTCCTCGATCGCGAGCAGCTCGCCGGCCGGGCGCCCCTTCAGCGACTGGATGCGCATGGGGACGATGGGGACGACCGGCGCGGTGAGCGGCCCGGCGGCCACACGCGCGCCTCGACGTCGTCCCGCTGGTCGGGCTGGACGTCGAAGAAGACCACGTTCGGACGGTCCGCCCCGCGGTCGACGCGCAGCTCGCGGAGCAGGTTGTGCTGGACGAGGACGAGCGTGCTGAGGAGGAACGCGCCGAAGCCGAGGGCGAGGACGACCATCAGCGTCTGGTTCGCCGGGCGGTAGAGGTTGGCGAGGCCCTGGCGGTAGAGGTAGGGCAGCCGCCGCGGGAAGAAGCGGCGCAGCCCGCGTATGAGGAGAAGCGCGACGAGCCAGAGGGCAGCGAGGGCGACGCCGATGCCGACGGCGAAGCCGAGGCCGAAGACGGGTGGGCCGGCCTGGATCACGGCCATGGCCACGAGGCTCGCCGCGAGGGCCAGCACGGCGGCGGACGCGGGCGAGGTCGCACCGCGGTCTCTCCTCCTCGAAGTCGCGCCGCAGGACCGCGAGCGGGGAGACGCGGCGGACGGCGAGCAGGGGCAGGAGCGAGAAGACGACCGCCACCCACACCCCGATCCCGACGCCACCCAGCACGGCCGGCCGGAGAGCGACCAGGACACGTCCACCGGGAGCAACCCCTTGAGGAGGCGGGGGAGCACCACCTGGACGGCGGCGCCGAGCGCCGCCCCCGCGAGGCTGCCGAGGAGGCCGAGCACGACCGCCTGCACGAGGTAGGCCGCGAGGACCGTTCGTCCGCTCGCGCCCAGGCAGCGCAGGACGGCCACCGTCGCCAGCCGACGCTTGATGAAGACGTGGACGGCGCTCGCGACGCCGAGGCCGCCTAGGAGGAGGGCCACCAGGGCGACGAGACCGAGGAAGTGCCCGAACTGCGAGAGCGTCGCGCTCAGGCGCCGCTGGTCCTCCGACACGGTGCGGATGCTGAGGCGCTCGGAGGAGAGCCGCGGGCGGAGACGGTCGGCGATCCCCTGGGCGTCGGTCCCGGCCGGCAGGCGCAGGTAGGCCTCGTAGCGCGCCCGTGAGCCCCGGGTGAGGAGGCCGGTCTCCCCGACCCGCGAGCGGGGGACGAAGACCCGCGGCCCGAAGGCGCTGCGCACGCCCACGTCGCCCGGCATGTTCTGGACGGTGGCCCGCACGACGAAGCGCGCCTCGCCGAGCGCGATCTCGTCGCCGAGCCGCGCCCCGAGTGCGATGAGCAGCGAGCCGTCCACGACGGCGCCGCCCGTCTCGGCGAGGCGCGCCCACTCGCCGGCGGGCGCCGTCTCGATAGCCCCGTAGAAGGGGTAGCCGGGGTCGACGGCGAGCACCTGGACGAGCCGCGTCGTCTGGCCGCCCGGCACGAGGGCCATCGCCCCGAAGTTGACGACCGCGCCACCTCGGCGGGCGGGCTCGTGGCCCGCCGCGCCTCGTCGAGGAGGGCCTCGGCGGCCGCGAGAAGGGTGCCGCCGCGGAGAGAGCGAGGTCGGCGCCGAGGAGAGCCCGGGCCTCCTGCCGCACCGAGTCGCGCAGGTTGCCGGTGAACGAGTTGATGGCCACGAGGGCCCCGACCCCGATCGCCACCGGGAGGACGACCAGCGCGCCGCGCCGGCGCGGCTGCACGCGACTCGCGCCAGGCGAGGGCGAGGACGAAGCGGAGCCTCACGCGCGGGCGCCGGCGGCGACCGCCGCGGTGTCCTCGACGAGCGCGCCGTCGCCCAGCCGGATGACGCGGCGGGCGCGGGCGGCGAGGTCCGGCTCGTGCGTCACCAGGACGAGCGTGGTCCCGCGCCTCGCGGTTGAGCTCGCCGAGGAGGTCGACCACGCTCCGCCCGTGGCCGGCGTCGAGGTTGCCCGTGGGCTCGTCGGCGAAGAGGATGCGTCGGCCGGTTGGCGAAGGCGCGCGCGAGCCGCCACGCGCTGCTGCTCGCCGCCCGAGAGCTGCGCCGGGTAGTGGTGGCTGCGGTCGCCGAGCCCCACGCGCTCGAGCAGCTCGTCGGCGCGCGGGCCCGGCCGTCGGGGCTCGCCGCCGCAGCTCGAGCGGCACCTGGACGTTCTCGAGCGCGGTGAGGGTGGGGATGAGCTGGAACGACTGGAAGACGAAGCCGATCGCCTCGGCCGCGGCAGCGGGCGCGCGCGTCCTCGTCGAGCGCGGCGAGGTCGGGGCCGTCGAGACGCACGCGTGCCCCGGGTCGGCCGGTCGAGCCCGGCGAGCAGGCCGAGGAGCGTGGTCTTCCCGCTGCCCGACGGGCCGACGATCGGCGAGGAAGCCGCCCGGCTCGAGGTCGAACGTGATATCTCTGAGCACGGTGAGCTCGACGCCCGCCCGAGACGTAGGTCCGGGTCAGCGACTCGCAGCGCAGCATGGACATGGAGCGGTTCCGCCCGTCGGGAGTGGCACCTTATCGGCAAACGGCGCCGCCCTCGCGTGGCTCGCCCTGCTCGTCGGCTCGCGCTCGGCGCGTGCCGCGGCGGCGCGCCGGAGGGCGCCCCGGCTCGCCGCCGGCGCCAGCCCGACGGCGGCCCCGGCCGCCGCGGCCCCGCGACCGCCGGTCGTCCTCTGTCGTCGGCACGAGCCTCACCGCCGGCCTCGGCCTCGACCCGTCGGAGGCGTACCCGGCCCTCCTCCAGCAGAAGCTCGACACGGCCGGCCTGCGCTACCGGGTGGTGAACGCCGGGGTGAGCGGCGAGACCTCGGCCGGCGCGCTGCGGCGCATGGAGTGGCTGCTGCGACAGCCGGTGGCGGTGCTGCTCGTCGAGACCGGGGCGAACGACGGCCTGCGGGGCCAGGACCCCGACTCCACGCGCGCGAACATCCAGGCGATCCTCGACCGAGGCGCGCCGGCAGCCGCCGCCGCCGCGGTCGTCCTCGCCGGGATGGAGGCGCTGCCGAACTACGGCGAGGAGTACTCGCCGCCGGTTCCGCGCCATCTACCCCGAGCTCGCCCGGGAGAACGGCGTCGACGCTCGTCCCGTTCCTGCTCGAGGGGGTCGCGGCGGAGGCGAGCCTCAACCAGGCCGACGGCATCCACCCCACGGCCGAGGGCCAGCGGCTCGTGGCCGACAACGTCTGGAAGGCCCTGCGTCCGCTGCTCTAGACGAGCGTCTCCAGGAAGGCCAGCGCACGCTCCGGGGCCCAGAACCAGCCGGGGGCCTGCGAGCGGGACACGAAGCCCACGTGGCCCCCGGATGGCGTGAGCTCCCGGTGGACGGACGGCGCGAGCGGCCAGCGGGCGACGGACGCGGCGGGGACCATGGGGTCGTCGCCCGCGGCGAGAACGAGCGCCGGGCGGTCGATCGACGCGAGCCACGGCCCCGCGCTCGACCGCTCGTAGTACTGAGCGGCGCTCTCGTAGCCCCCGAAGGGGGCGGTGATGCGCTCGTCGTACTCGCGCACCGTGCGCAGGCCGCGCTCGCGGCCCTCGGCGAAGAGGTCCGGCCGCATCCGGTGCCGCCGACGATAGCCCTCCGCCAGCATCTGCATGAAGTAGTGCTGGTACATCCCGTTGCCGGGGGCCTCGAGGGCGTCGGCGCAGGCCGCGAGGTCGAGCGGCGGGCAGATCGCCACGACGCCCCGCAGCGTCGCGGGAAGGTGCTCGCGCCGTCGGCCGAGCGTCAGCAGCGCGAGGTTCGCCCCGAGCGAGAAGCCGACCACGGCCAGCCGCGGGACCAGGCTCGAGAGGGCGGAGACGGCGGCGAGGAGGTCGGTGTCGAGCCCCGCGTTGTAAGGCAGCGGGCACAGCGCCTCTCCGTCGCCGGAGCCCCGCATGTTCATTCGCACGACGTGCCAGCCCCGGGCCCAGGCGAGCCGGCCGGTGGAGACGACGTAGGGGGAGGCGTCGGAGCCGCCGAGGCCGTGGACGACCAGGAGCGCCGGCCGCTCCTCGCGCGGCCCGTCCTGCCAGCTCGCCCGCAGCAGCAGGCTCACCTCGTGGCCCGCCTCCACGACGACGTCCTCGGAGGGCGCCCGCCACCGCAGGAGCCGGCGGAGCCAGTAGCCGAGGAAGGTCTGGCGGTGGCCGCCGGCGAGCCAGGAGGGCGGCTGGAATCCGTCGAAGGGCGCCGGTGGGTGCATAATCTCGGGGCCGCGGGGCTCTCGTCGATGATACAGGCCTTCCATGTCTACAAGCAGTACGACCGGGAGTCGATGGCGCTCGCCGACGTGACGCTGAGCGTCGAGAAGGGCGAGTTCTGCTTCCTGACCGGGCCCTCCGGCGCCGGCAAGACGACGTTCCTCAAGCTCGTCTTCCGCGAGGAGCTGCCCCTCGCAGGGCCAGATCCTGGTGGAGGGAGGAACGTCACCGCCATCCCCGACGGCCAGATCCCCGAGCTGCGCCGCTCGATCGGGGTCGTCTTCCAGGACTTCAAGCTCCTCAAGCGCAAGACCATCTTCGAGAACGTGGCCTTCGTCCTGGCATCCTCGGGGTGCCGGCCGGAGCAGAAGCGGCGCGCCTTCGCCGTCCTCAAGATGCTCGGGCTGCACCACAAGGTGCACGCCTACCCGCTGCAGCTCTCCGGCGGCGAGCAGCAGCGGGTCGCCATCGCGCGGGCGCTGGTGAACGAGCCGATGCTGCTCCTGGCCGACGAGCCCACCGGCAACCTCGACCCCGACCTGGCTGGCCGAGATCATGAGGCTCTTCAAGGAGGTCAACTCCGCGGCACCACCGTGCTGGTGGCCACCCACGACCGCGACATGATCCACCGGATGGGCAAGCGCGTGATCGCGCTCGAGCGGGGGCGCGTGGCCTCGGCGTAGACACACCGGCTTTCCTTCGCCGGGCGAAGCCGGCATGATGAGAAGATGCGTCCTCGCGCGAGCCTCTCGCCCCTTCTCCTCGCGGCCATTCTCGCCCTCGGGGGCTGCCGCTCGTCCTCGCCCGACCTCGCTCCGCCGGTCCCCCCGGCCCCGGCTCCCGGGCCCGCGGAGCCGCCGGCGGCCGAGCCGGTCCCGGAAGCCGCGCCCGGCGTGACCGCCCTGCCGCCGCTCGAGCCCCCCGCGGCGGAGGAGCCCGCGTCGGAGGAGCCCGCGTCGGAGGAGGAGCCGGCGACCGAGCCCGAGCGTGTCCAGAAGGAGGCCCTGGAGGCGTGCCAGTCCGCCGAGGAGCTCCTCGGCCGGGGGGAGGTCGAGGCGGCGATCGCGGCCGTGGACCGGGCCTACGCCCTGATGCTGGAGCTGCCGGCGAACGGGGACGACTCCTTCCTCCAGGCGAAGGAGGACATCCGCGTCCTCGCGGCCGATCTCATCGACCGGGCTTACCGCGCCGCGCGCCGTGCGCCGGCGGCACTGGCCTCGTCCTGGGACCTCGCGCTGCCCGTCACGGACAACCGGCACATGCATCGGGAGATCCAGAGCTTCACCACCGTCGAGCGCGAGGCGTTCCTCGAGGGCTACCGCCGCTCCTTTGCCTACCGGCCGATGATCCTCGAGCGGCTGGAGAAGGCGGGGCTGCCGAGCCAGCTCTCCTGGCTGCCCCTCGTCGAGAGCTGGTTCAAGGTGAGGGCGCTCTCGCGGGCGGCGCCCTCGGCATGTGGCAGTTCATCGCTTCCACCGGCGTGCGCTACGGGCTCAGCCGCGACGCCTGGGTCGACGAGCGCCTCGACCCGGAGAGGTCCACCGACGCCGCGATCGCGTACCTCACCGACCTGCACGGCCTCTTCGGCGACTGGCCCAAGGCGCTGGCCGCCTACAACTGCGGTGAGGCCCGCGTGCTGCGGCTCTCCCGCTCCGCGTCCTTGGAGTACGTGGACTTCTGGGACCTCTACGAGGGCCTGCCGGGGGAGACGCGTCGGTACGTGCCCCGCCTCCTCGCCGCCCTCCAGATCCTCGAGAACCCCTCGAGGTACAGGATGACGCTCCCCGGGCCCGAGGCCCCACTCGCGGGCGTCGCCACCGTCCGCGTGGAGCGCTCCGTGAAGCTCGACCGCCTCGACGCGGCGCTGGGCCTGCCGGAGGGGACGCTCGCCGCGGTCGACCCGGGAGCTCCGGCGGC
>CAWJHT010000027.1:0-33028 GCA_963842685.1 uncultured delta proteobacterium
TAAAGGAAGATCCGTGCCAGGATGATAACCTATCGTTACATTTGAAGAATGGTCTTTATCGCCGGGAATGATCAGGAACTATTAATTCCGATTATCGAAGTAATATGTACAATATTCACCATATTCAAGAAACTTATAACAATAAACATGTTGATATAACTGATATAATACATATCGGAACCAATTGTTCCTATATGTTTGTGATAAGAACTTCTGGTTCCTGTTTCTACACAAGCATTTTAACAGGAACGATCCTTTAGCCGATTTATTCACAAGGGTGTATATCCTGTTGCATTTCCCATTGACATGGCCCTCCCCTCATGTAAAATGCGAGGTCTACCTTCTAAAGGATGGATAATGCCGGAACTCCCTGAAGTCGAAACCCTCTGCCGCCAGTTGAACGAGATCCTTCCGGGCGAGAAAATTCTTGCCGTCGAGATCCTCGATCCCCGCCTGGGGATGAGTGAGGGTGAGGGGCTGGCCGGCCGGAAGATCGAGAGTGTATACCGTCAGGGGAAATACATCCGGATCGAAATGGGTAAGAGGGGCCGGCATCCCGGGATTTCTGAGCCCGAAAAGGGCCGGGGAAAAATCAAGCAAAAACCTCCGGACGACCGCCTCACGGCGGCCCTGCATCTCCGGATGACCGGCCGTCTCCTCTGGCAGACCGACGGAGCGCCCGCCCCTCCGTATACGCGTCTGGTCATCTCTTTTGCCGCCGGACGGCTGATCCTGATCGATCCGCGGAGGTTCGCCACTTTCTGCGCACGGCCGTCAGAGACCGCCCCGGCGCTGGTGGAGAATCCGCTGGAAGGGACTACCGCCGCACCGTCTCAAGAAGACCGCCGAAAAGAGGCGGCTCCCGGTGAAATCCTTTCTCATGGATCAGCGGTTCATCGCCGGGATCGGAAACATCTATGCCTGTGAAATCCTTTATAACGCGGGTATCGATCCGCGGCGGCAGGCGGGCAGCCTGTCGGCCGCCGAATGGCGTAAGGTGCAGAAGGCATCCGCTGCCGTTCTCCCCCGGGCGGTGGAATGCCGGGGGACTACCGTCTCCGATTGGCGGGACCTCTTCGGCATGAGCGGTGAGAATCAGAACCACCTGGAAGTCTACTCGCGGGAGGGTAAACCGTGCCGCCGCTGTGGCGGGATGATCGAGCGCACGAAGATCGGCGGCCGGGGGACCTGGTTTTGTCCGATATGCCAGAAGTGACAGGCGGAAATGAGCAGGACTCAAGCCGACTTTCATAAGGACGCTCGGGACAGGCCCTGGAAGGGCGCGACTTCAAGCAGGTGTTTAAATCCGGAAAGACAAAAGGCTACGTTGCGATTGTCATCATCGTCGCGTTATGATAGATACATACATAAAAAATCAAAGGGGTATAAATGAAAAAAGCACTCATCACCGGCATCACCGGCCAGGACGGCTCGTACCTGGCCGAGTTCCTGCTCTGCGAAGGGCTATGAGATCCACGGCCTCATCCGCCGGGCCAGCACCTTCAACACCGACCGGATCGACCACCTCTACAAGGATTTCCACGATCCCGCAGGCGCGGGTCTATCTCCACTACGGCGACCTCTCCGTCTCCGGCCAGCTCACCGACCTCCTCCACGAGATCCAGCCGGACGAGATCTACCACCTCGGCGCCCAGAGCCATGTCCGGGTGAGCTTCGACATGCCCGAGTACACCGGCGACGTGACCGGCCTCGGCACGCTCCGCCTCCTGGAGGCGATCCGGAAGACGGGGATCAAGGCCCGCTTCTACCAGGCCTCCTCCAGCGAGATGTTCGGCGCGGCGCCGCCCCCCCAGAGCGAGGCGACCCCCTTCCAGCCGCAGAGCCCCTACGCCGCCGCCAAGGTCTACGCCTACTACGTCGCCCGCAACTACCGGGACGCCTACGGGCTCTTCGCCGCAACGGCATCCTCTTCAACCACGAATCCCCCCGCCGCGGCGAGACCTTCGTCACCCGGAAGATCACCCGCGCCGCCGCCCGGATCAAGCTCGGCCTGCAGGAGAAGCTCTACCTCGGGAATCTCGAGGCGAAGCGCGACTGGGGCTTTGCCGGGGATTACGTCGAGGCGATGTGGCTCATGCTCCAGCAGGACAGGCCCGACGACTACGTGATCGCCACCGGCGAGACCCATTCGGTCCGCGAGTTCGCCGAGAAGGTCTTCGCGAAGCTCGGCCTCGACTACCAGAAGCACGTGGCGATCGACCCCCGCTACTTCCGCCCCACGGAGGTGGACGTCCTGCTGGGCGATGCAACAAAGGCCCGCAAGGCCCTCGGCTGGCAGCCGAAGGTCGAGCTTCGAGGAGCTCATCGACATGATGGTCGCCGCGGATCTGGAGATCGCCGAGAAGGAGAAGACCCTCGTCGACGCCGGCTACGCCTGCGGCAACCGCCGGATGGTGACTGAAGGAAGATGCATGAAGGACAAACGGATCACGATCACCGGCGGCAAAGGGTTTTCTGGGGAAACACCTCATCAAGGCCTTTCGAGGCGCGGGGCTATCACCACATCCTCGTCGCCGATCTGCCCGATTACAACCTGATCCGCCCGGAGGACATCCGCCGGCTCTACGACGAACAGCGGCCCGACATCGTCATCCACCTCGCCGCCAAGGTCGGCGGCATCGGCTTCAACCAGGAGAACCCCGGCTCCCTCTTCTACGAGAACATCATGATGGGCGTCCAGCTCCTCCACGAGGCGTACCTGCGGAAGATCGAGAAGTTCGTCGCCCTCGGCACGATCTGCGCCTACCCCAAGTTCACCCCGGTGCCCTTCAAGGAGGACGACCTCTGGAACGGCTACCCCGAGGAGACCAACGCCCCCTACGGCCTCGCCAAGAAGATGATGCTCGTCCAGTCCCAGGCCTACCGGCAGCAGTACGGCTTCAACTCCATCTTCCTCCTGCCGGTCAACCTCTACGGCCCCGGCGACAACTTCGATCCCCGCTCCTCCCACGTCATCCCCGCCCTGATCAAGAAGTGCGTGGACGCCGTGACGGCAGGGCGATGAGGAGATCGTCGTCTGGGGGACGGGCACCGCCACGCGGGAATTCTTCTACGTGGAGGACGCCGCGGAGGCGATCTGCCTCGCGACGGAAAAATACGACAAGCCCGATCCGGTCAACATCGGCGCCGGTTTCGAGATCTCCATCCGGGACCTGGTCGACCCTCATCGTGGAGCTGACGGGCTTCAAGGGCCGCATCGTCTGGGACGCGACCAAACCCGACGGCCAGCCGCGGCGGATGCTCGACACGACCCGCGCCTTTCAGGAATTCGGTTTCCGGGCGCGAACCGATTTCCGCGACCGGCCTGACAAAAACCATCGCCTGGTACCAAATGGAATCGTCACGCCCCGAAGCGGGGCATTCGGCGGGAGGATCCCACACACCCGAGAACCGATGAAGGAGGATTACAGCTTCTCCTCGATCGACTTGATTTTACCCTCAATGCGGTTTACCGCCCCCTGGCGGTAGTCCATCTGCAGTGTCATGTAGATCCGGCTGCACTCCTTCCGGAGTTCTTTAAAGCAGCTCTCCACCACGGCCATGACCTCGCTCCATTCTCCCTCGACGGCCGTGCTCATCGGACCGATCTTATAGGGAAGACCGCTCTCCCGGATGATTCGCACGGCTTTGGCCACATAGGGGCTGACGCTCGTTCCCTTGTCGGTGGGAAAAATCGAAAAATGGATAAGTACGCTCATAGTATCTAACCTCTCACTTTTTCATCATCGTCTTGAGCAGGGTATCCACCGTGCGGCACTGGTGGCAGACGATCATACCGTTTTTGTCGACGAGGACCATCGTAGGAACCCCCCGGACCTCGTAAACGCCGCTTACCGTGCCGTCTTCGTCCAGCAGGGTGCGGTAGGGCAGCTCGTTCTTGGCAACGAATTTGGCAACCTTCTCTTTCGATTCCTGGATGTCGATGTTGACGATCTCCAGCCCTTGCTTGGCATAAGAGGCATAGAGGGATTTGAAGTGGGGGATCTCGGCCCTGCAGAAGGTGCACCAGGTCGTGCTGAAAATGAGCAGGACCGGTCTTTTCCCCTTGTGGTCGCTCAGACGGAATTTCTGGCCGTTCAGGTCCGTAAGGACGAAGTCCGGGGCCTTGTTTTCGATGGTGAGCTTCGTGATGTCGAACGGCTGGGGATTGGCCGCAGGGGCGCCGGCGGGAAGGGCAAAAGCAGAGGCGATCAGTACGGCCACGGCGATTCGCTTGAATCCGCAGGGAAACAGACATTCAAGTAACTTCTTTTTTCGATCTGTGTGCGTACAACATTTCATCTCCTTAAACCCAGAGGATTCCGGCGTTGATCAGGAAATACTCGCCTGTACCGAGAAGTATCCAGCCGAAGACATGGCTGACCCGGACCATCCATGGGCCGGATCTGGGGATGCCGGCCAGAAGACCGGCGAAAGTGCCGAGGAGGATGAGGACGGTCCCCATCCCGACGGCAAAGACAAACATCAAACTGGAGGCGAAGACCACGTTCTGCCGCGTCGCCGCATAGCCGAGAATCACGGCCAGGGCCGGCGCCGTACAGGGACCCATGACGAGTCCCGAGGCCGCCCCGACGAGGAAACTGCCCGTTATTCCATGAATTTTTCTTTGTCGCTGCATCCTGGTTACGAAGCCGGGTGTCCGGATGCTGGAGGGAAAACACGCCCATCATGGATAAACCCATGAGGATGCAGAGGTTGCCGATGAGAAAATAGGTCCAGGGGTTGGTCTGGATCTGGCCGAACAGCTTTCCGGAGAGCGACGGCGACGGCGCCGAGAATCGTGTAGGTGACGGCCATGCCCAGGACGTAGATCACCGAAGGACAAATCCCCGGCTCCGGGAGCCGCTGCCCCGCGCGCCGATGAAGGCGACGGTGATAGGGAGTACCGGATAGACGCAGGGGGTAAAGCTGACCAGGACACCCCCGAGGTAGACGGCCAGATAGGCGAGGAGATAGGACCCCTGCAGATAACCCGACAGGCCGTTTACAAAATGTTCAACCATGTCCCTCCTCTTTCTTCGCCCTCCCATTTCTCGATCGTGGCTGTTCACTAGCATAAGCTTCGGCAAAGGTAAAATCCTTTTATCCCGCCGGACCGACGGGAGGATGACCGCCGCCGCCCGGCGGAAGATCTTTCCGGTAAGAGTTTCGGCGGTCCGGAGGGCGCCGAAGGGGCAGATCTCGATACAACAGTAGCAGCGGATGCAACGGTTGTAGTCGAAACGGAGCGGCCTGTCTTCCGGTGTGATCGCCCCGGCTGGGCAAATCTTCCCGCATTCTCCGCACATCCGACAGAGAGTCCCGTCGCAGACCGGCCGCCGGAGGAGCTGTCGCCGGATGAAAGCGTGGAGGAATCGCGGTCCGAAGATGAGCGATGTGAGACAGGGGAGACGGAAATCCCGGATCGCAGGGAGCGTCCCGTCGATCTCCGGTTCGGGCAGGAGGCCATTCTCCTCTGCGGCGGCCTTCAGGAGCGGGACCTGTCCCTGATCGAGGCCGAGCATCCGGCAGACGGCGAGATCGACGGCAAAGGGATCGCGCCCGGCCATGAGGAGACCGATCTGCTTCGGGACTCCTCCCCGTCCCGGGCCATCCCCCTCCAGGGCCAAGATACCGTCGAGGATATTGAATGTCGGCCTCAGGGTCCGGCCGATCCGGACGAGGAGCCGGGCGAACATTTGCCTGTCGACGCCGGCCCGCATGTGCCACTCCGGTTTCCGGTAGCCGACGATGCAGCCGAAGAGGTTTTTGACCGCGAGGGTGAGGAGCATCTGGCTGTGGGTCTTGAGCTTGGCAAGGTTCACGATCACATCCGCCCGGACGGCCTCCTCGGCAATGTCGATCGCGCCGAAAGGCTCGCCGACATCGACCGTAACCGAATTCTGAAAGGGCCGGCATTCGCAGTCAAACCCCTCAAGGGCGTCACGGATGCCGTTTCGCCTGAGGATCATCTCGAAGGAGCCGATCGCGGGGCTATCGGCGATGAGCGGTCGCGCCCCCTTCTCCAGAACATACTCCGCTACGAACCGGACGATGGCAGGATGGGTCAGGATGGCCTGCTGCGGCGTAGCCGGTGAGAGGAGGTTCGGTTTGATCAGGACGCGGCTGTTTTTATGGATATCCGCTCCCCCCATCGCCTCCATCATCTCGAAGATCAGCGGCCGGAGCACATGGTTCTCATAGGTCGCCTGTCTGACAAGCACACGGGACATGGGTTATCCTTAACTCCGTGAGTCTGGGTGGCAGAGGGAGGAACCTACACCCCCGTTACCCTGTTTCAGGCCGCGCATGGTATCCGAAATCCATTTGCCCCGCAATAAAGGGTTGCATTTCAAAATAGTTCTTGATTTTTCTTTGTATACTTTTTACTTACAAATGCTTTCACAAAGAGAGCAATTCTAGCAGCTGATACACGCAAAAACCAAGCATCACCCTCATCAATAGATCAGAGAGGGAATAGATATGCCGTTCAAAGGAAAGATCATCGACCTCAGTCAGGAGATATACCAGGATATGCCCGTCTACCCGGGTCATTTGAAAACGGTCTAAAGATACGAAAGGGGACGGGGTCGCCTCTCCGGCCGGTAGCCATGCTCGAAGAATAGAAGGACGCTCCATACCGTTGTGCAAAATGGGTTTCGATGGACCTGTTCGAAGGAGACGCAATTTTCCTCCCGGGTGGTGATTTGCGACCTCATTTTCATTGACAAGATCCACCGATCGTGAAATAGTGTTTACATTCTTGTAGAGTTACGGATTGATTTCCCTAATGGAAGGAGGAGTCGCATATGGATCGCAAACTGATCATGCTCAAATCACCGAACCTCATTCTTGCCGGTTTTGGCGCGCTCGATAAGATGGGTGAGGAGGCCAGGAACCTCGAGGCCAAGAAGGCGCTTCTGGTCACCGATAAGGGCATTATCGCTTCGGGAGTCAGCGCGAAGGTCGAAAAGGTACTGACGGATCAGAAGATCGCCGTGGAGGTTTTCGATCAGGTCATCCCCGATCCCGATATCGCCTGCTGCGAAAAATGCATCGACAGAGCCAAGGCCGGTCAGTACGATCTGATCGTCGGCGTCGGCGGCGGCAGCGCCATGGATATCGCCTCCGTCACCTCGACCCTGTGCACGAATCCCGGCAGCGTGAATGAGTATTTCGGTGTCAATCTTTTGAAAAGACAGGGAATCCCCACCTTTCTGGTGGCGACGACCGCCGGGACCGGGGCCGAGGTCACTCCCAACGCCATTTTGACCGACACGGCAGCCAAGCTCAAGAAGGGCATTGTCAGCCCCTATATCCTGCCCCGCGCGGCCGTGGTCGATCCGGAGCTGACCCTTTCCATGCCCCCGCGGGTGACCTCATTCACCGGCATGGACGCCCTTACCCATGCCATCGAATCCTACACGTCCATGAATGCCACGCCGCTGACCGACCTGTACGCCCGGGAGGCCATACGGCTCATCGGCAGGAGTCTCCGGACGGCCGTGGCCCGGGGGGACCGTCGGGACGCCCGGTACGACATGTCCATCGGCAGCCTCTATGCGGGGATCTCCCTGGCCAATGCCGGAGTGGGAGCCGTTCATGCCCTGGCCTATCCGCTCGGAGGACAGTTCAATGTTCCGCACGGAATCGCCAACGGCATTCTCCTGCCCCACGTCATGGAGTTCAATGTCCCCGGCGACGTCGCCAAATTCGCCGAGGTCGCCGCTCTTTTGGGCGAGCAGGTGGAGTGCCTGTCGCCCGTGGAGGCGGCGTACCGCTCCGTGGAGGCGGTCAAGAACCTCCTTAGGGACATCGATATGCCGACCACGTTGACCGAACTGAATATCCCGCGATCAGCCATTCCCGAGATGGCAGCCGCATCCATCAACGTCACGCGCCTCATGGCCAACAACCCAAGACGGATGACGGCAAAAGATTCCGAGAAGGTGTACGAAAAAGCATTCTGATATTTCCCTCCCCCTCTGACGGGGGAGGGTTAGGGTGGGGGTGACGGCGCCGATGCGGTTTCTCTTTTCCGATCCTTTTATCAAAGTGGCAGGAAAGGAACTCGAATTTTCGATTTCCAGTCCTGTCTCTTTGCGGGCGCTGATCGGCCGATTTCCCCCCGACCTCATCAAGATGATCCACCACGACCCATCGGTTTCCGATGTCGAACTCTGGGCCCATGTCATGTTTTTCAACAAGGCGCGGCTCCTGAGCCTCGATGACATGATCGATAATAACGAAACAATCAAGGTTCTGCTGCCGGCAACGGGCGGCTGACCGGAAAGAGGAAGAGACCATGTTCGGCTACCACAAGAAGATTTTAAGGGTTGATTTGACCGGGCGTAAGATCGAGGTCCGGGACCTGGATGACTCCCTGCTGGAAAAATATGTAGGCGGCGTCGGTTTGGGGGTGAGGATGCTCTATGACGAGACAACCCCCGATACCGATCCCCTTGGACCGGAGAATATCCTGGCGGCGATGACCGGCCCCTTCACCGACAGCCGGGTTCCCTCATCGAGCCGGCATCATGTCATGGGACGTTCGCCGCTCACGGGCATCTTAGGCGAGTCAAACGTCGGCGGCTCCTGGGCGGTCCATTTCAAAAAAACCGGATACGACGGGATCGTCGTGACGGGAAAGGCCGACGGGCCGGTGTATCTATGGATTCATGACGGCGGAGTGGAGATCCGGGACGCGCGTCCCGTCATGGGCAAGGATTCCGTCGAGTCGGCCCAGTGGCTCAAGGGGCAGACGACGGACAAGGCCAGCGTCGCGGTGATCGGTCCTGCCGGCGAGCGTCTGGCCCGGATCGCCGGCATTCCCCATGTGGGAACGATCGTCCGGCAGGCGGCGCGGTGCGGGCTGGGTGCGGTCATGGGTTCGAAGAACCTCAAGGCCATGGTCGACCTTCGGAACCCAGAACGTCATCCAGGCCCATGAGGATGGCCTCAGGGAACAGATGAAGACCGTCCTGCCCCATATCCGGAAAGTGACTGAGACCTTCGGCAAATACGGGACTTCCGGCGGCGTGGAAAATTACGAGAGATTGGGAAATTTTCCCCTCCAGAACTGGCGGGCCAGCCGCTGGGCCGATGCGGTCAAGATTTCCGGGGTCACGATGCACGACACCATCCTGAAGGGAAGAACAGCGTGCCTGCAGTGCCCCATCGCCTGCGGCCGCCACATCCGGATCGAAGAGGGGCCTTACGGGCCTGTGGACGGCGAGGGCCCCGAATACGAAACGATCGGTACGATGGGCGGCGAATGCCTGGTCCACGACCTGGGCGCCATCTGCAAGGCCAACGATCTGTGCAACCGCTACGGGCTCGATACCATGTCCACCGGGTCGGTGATCGCCTTTGCCATGGAGGCCTTCGAACAGGGGTTGATCACGACCGCGGATACGGATGGGATCGAGCTTCGCTGGGGCAGCGGCGAGGCCCTGGTGGAAATGACGAAGAAAAATCGGTCTTCGTCAGGGGATCGGGGAACTCATGGGCGAAGGGGTTCTGCGCATGGCCCGCGCCTTGGGACGCAACGCCATGGAATTCGCCATCCATGTCAAGGGACTCGAACCCTCGGCCCACGATCCGCGGCGGTTCTGGAGCCAGGCCCTGTCTTACGGCACCGCGGCCCGAGGCGCCTGCCACAATGCCAGCTGGAGCCATCCCTATGAGATGGCGCTGTTCATGTCCGAACTCGGCATCGACAAGCCCCATCCTTCCTATCAGGTGGAAGGCACGGCCGAGATGACCGCCAAGCTGCAGACCTATCAGACCATGAACGATACCCTGATCATCTGTCGATTTACCCAGGTGGGAAAGGCCGTGACGGCGACGAATATCGTCGACTGGTACAACCTGATCACCGGCCGGCAGGTGGATATCGGAGAGCTGATGACGATCGGAGAGCGGATCTTCAACCTCAAACGGCTGTTCAACACCCGCCTGGGCGTCAGCCGGAAGGACGATTTCCTTCCCCCCGTTTCTTGACGCACAACCGCAAGGGCGAGGGGATCACCACCCAGTTGCCGCCCATGGGAAGGCTGCTTGCCGACTATTACGAAGTCCGGGGGTGGAGCGAAGAGGGCCTGCCGACACCCGATAAGCTCCGGCAATTGGGGCTTTAACGATTCCCTGTGAGGAGGGCTTATGAACGACAGGATTCCCTTCCCAGAGTTTGACCTGTCCGGCAAGGTGGCCGTCGTCACGGGCGCCGGACGGGGGATGGGCCGGTATATGGCCCTGGATCTCGCCCGCTACGGGGCGGACGTGGTGCTCTGCAGCCGGACCCTCTCGGAACTGGAACAGGTGGGCGGCGAGGTGGAGGCCTTGGGAAGAAAGGCGCTGGTGGTTCCGACGGATGTCGGGCGAATCGCGGAGATCGAGCGGATGACCGCGATGGCCGTGGAGCGCTTCGGCCGCATCGACATCCTGGTCAACAACGCCGGGATGAACGTGCCCCAGTGGGCCGAGGAGGTCACCGAAGAGGCCTGGGACCGGATCATGAACATCAACGTGAAGGGGGTTTTCTTCTGCGCCCAGACGGTAGGCAAGGTGATGATCCGCCAAAAGAAGGGAAAGATCATCAACATCTCCTCCCAGGCCGGCAGCGTCGGCCTGATCAAGCGGTCGGCCTACGGCTCCAGCAAGGGCGCCATCAATCAGCTCACCCGTGTGCTCGCCCTGGAATGGGGTAAGCATCATATCTGCGTGAACGCCCTCGCGCCCACATTCGTGGAGACGCCCATGACCCGTCCCATGCTGGAGGAAAAATCCTTCCGGGACTACGTGATGGGCAACATTCTCCTGGGCAGACTCTGCAAACCCGAGGACCTGACCGGGGGGCTCATCTACCTGGCTTCCGACGCTTCGGACATGGTCACGGGTCACATCCTGCACATTGACGGCGGCTGGACCGCCCATTAGCTGCCGTTCAGGGAGCAGAACCAAGATCGGAGGGTTTCTGGGCGGCAGAGGGCGGCCTTGCTTCAAGCCCGATGGTTGAGGGCAATGATACGCGGGCCTGGAACAGGCCACGTGGCGATATTACTTCCCCTGCCGCGATTTTCTAAAGGCGATCCGGAACGTTGCGACAAATAATCGACTTGACGTGTTTTTCCTTTTATAGTATTGGTCGAGCACTCGTCATCAACAGGATCCTTTTCCACTACCCCTCGGGCTCACATTGACTTGATGTCTTCCACGCGGCGAACCGAATGAGCCTTGTCCCCAAGAAAGCGCGCCTTATTCTGTGTAGAGACGATGGGGGTTGCATCACAGGTACAGTCGAGTTTTTCATTACAGGAAAGGAGGTGATTCGGTCAACCGATTCGACCGGCCAGTAGTTTTTTGAACCGGTCGTACAGATCCATGGACAGCAATATCGTAACAGATTCATTCATCAATGGCGTTAACCATGTTAGGAGGTGGATATGTTACAGAAACTTGCTTCGACCAGCACCCGATGGAGCACCCGTTGGGTGCCGGATGCCTGGGTGATCGCGGTCATACTGACGATTGTCGCTTATTTTCTGGGATTGTTCTTCACGAAATCATCGGCTTATCAACTGATCCAACACTGGGGGAACGGGTTCTGGGTTCTCCTTTCCTTCGGCATGCAGATGTGCCTGATCATCATGACAGGATACATCCTTGCGACCACGCCCATTTTCAGCAAAATACTGAACGGTCTCGCAGGCCTGCCGAAGAGTCCGAAGGGGTGCATCGCCCTGATGGCGCTGGTCTCCATGGGGCTGGCCTGGATCAACTGGGGCCTCAGCATCGTCGGCTCGGCGGTCTTCGTCCGCTTCATGGTCAAGAAGCAGCGCGGCGTGGACTACCGGCTCCTGGTGGCCACGGCCTACCTGGGGCTCGGAACGTTCTGGCATTCGGGACTTTCCGCCTCGGCGCCGCTGCTCGTAGCGACCCCCAAACACTTTCTCGAAAAGGATATCGGCATCATTCCGATCACCGAAACGATCTTTCATCCCTTCAACCTGCTTCTCGCACTTGCAGTCCTGATTCTTATGGTGATCGTCGGTCCCCTGATGCACCCGAAGAAAGGGGAAGAGAAAGAGGCGTCCCTCGAAGTGATGAAGGAAGCCGGTTTCGAACCGCCGCCCAGACCGACCGGTGAGGCCCTGACCCCGGCCGTTAGGCTGGAGCATTCGCCGCTTATCAATATGATCGTGGGGCTCTGCGGGGTGATCTGGCTCTTCTGGTATTTCGGGAAGAATGGTTTCGCCGGGATCAACCTGGATGTGGTCAATTTCACCTTTCTAATCATCGGAATCATCCTGCACCGAACGCCGGCCTCTTTCCTCAAGGCCGCCTATGAGGGCGGGAACTTCATCTGGGGTGTCGTCGTCCAGTTCCCTTTCTACGCCGGCATCTTCGGGATCATCAAGTTCTCCGGTCTGGCCGAAGTGATGGCGGGTTGGTTCACGGCCATCGCCACCAAGGAACTCTACCCCTTCGTGGTCATGTGGTATTCGGGGATACTGAACTACATCGTCCCCTCGGGGGGGTCGAAATGGGCGATCGAGGCCCCTTACATCATGCAGGCGGCGAAAAACCTCGGCGTTAGCGGACCGGCGACGGTCATCGCCTACGCCTGGGGCGACATGGTCACCGACGTGATCCAGCCTTTCTGGGCGATCCCGCTTCTGGGCGTAGCCAAGCTCGGGTTCAGGGACATCATGGGATACTGCATGATCTATTTCCTCTTTTATATGATCCTGATCTCGATCGGATTTCTCCTATGGCCGTACATCTTCAGTTTTTGATCCGCGGCTTGACCAGTTGAAACTTCAGGGGGGGAAAAGCCCCCCTTTTGAATTCCCGGCATGTGGAGCCCTCCTCGGTTTCGCGGGCCTCTCGGCCCGGGACCATGGGCTACACCAGATAATCTTAAATCGTTGGAGTGATGGAAAGATATCGACGGATAGGGTTCAACGGAAAGCCAAGCAGCGGGTTAGGCTCCACCGTCCATAATGATGGTAAAACACTGATATTGATTATCGATCACGATTTCTTTCTCATTTCGACAGCAGGATTACCAATCACGGTAGTAAACGGCGGCACATTTTTGGTCACTACTGCACCCATTCCAACAATCGAGCCTTTTCCTATCACAATCGGTCGGCCATTCCTGCCTTCTTTGATCACGACCCCGGTTCCGATGTATGCATAATCTTCCACAACAACTCTCCCGTTGCAATGAACACTTGGCGCAAATGTGACAAAATCTCCGATGATGCTGTCATGAGCCACATAAGAATATAGATTGGCATGGAAGAATCTGCCGATTTTTACATTGGATGTGATGGTAGTAAAGGCGCAGAGAATCGCTCCTTCACCGATATGGTTCTCATCATAAATGATCGTATTACCGGCCTGGATGGTAAATGGCTTGATGTTGGCCGCAAGCAGCTTGTCGGCGATTTGTTCGCGAGTTTTGCAGTCCGAAATGGCAACGTTGAAATATTTTTCATCGACCGGCCAAGAGAGGAAGTCTTCTTCGCTAATGACTTTATATCCGTTAATGACAGTTTGCTTTTTGAGATTGACTTCAACAAAGACGAATTCGTTGCCCTTGGTTCCATAAGCGGCAGTAATCATTTCGTGTGCCGCCGGCATGACTTCTCGTCCAAACCCGCCCGCGCCGAATATTGCATAAAGGGCCATTGCATTCTCCGTCTTTTTTAGGGTATCGGATGTCGATTACCCAACGCTGCGCAATCCACAGCAGTTTCTCCATCGATCTGTGAGCGTGAGGTCTCAATGGCGGACGGTGATGACTCCGCCTGACAGTCCGGTAAAAAAATCATTGCTCAGAAAAATATATACTTTTCGATGAGCCGTGTCAAAAAAAGGATTTCTGTCAGCGTTGCATACCACTTGAATGAAAACATTCCTACATAATGACGGGACCGACGCTTTCAAAATAAAGACTTTTTTCAGGCAAGTAAAAAACCGGATGATCCCTCATTTCGCCCCTTATACCCGCTCATCCTCTCTCTTGTTTCTCCCGTCAGTTGTGATAGGATGGCAGTTCCGCCTGAGCGGGAAGAGAAGAAAAGATGCAGTCGTGGCGCGGATGAGAGGATGAAGGAAGAGACGAGCACAATGATCGTCCCGGTCTCGAACGGGAAGGAACCAAACAGGTGCCTTTCCTGCGGGACGACGGAGAATATCGGCCGGCGGCGGTACTGCTCCATCGACTGCCGGCAGAAGCTCCGGCAGAGGCTGGATATGCGCTGCGGCCTCCTCCAGGCGCTGAACACGCGGTACGCCACCTTCTACTTTTCCGATCTGCTGATCATCATGGACGTCCTGCCCTGCGGCCAGAAGGAAATCCGCAGCTTCTTCTACCCCCGGACGCCGGGCAAATCGCCGGGCGACGACTTCAGCCGGATGGCGGATATCCTGGGGGAGACCTGGTGGGCCGAGCAGCGGCGGACGAAGAAGCGGTATTTCGCCTCGCTTCACGTCCTGAACCTGGCCGTCCTGAACCACGTGCCGCCGCAGTCCGTCAAACCGCCGATTGTCCACACCCCGAACGTCACGCCGGCCTCACTGGTCTACCTGAATCTGGAGAAGTCCAACCTCGATTCCCCGGAACTCCGGAAGATCATCAGGAACGCCTACCGACGGCAGGTCAAGATCCATCACCCCGACCTCGGAGGCGACGCGGAGATGTTCCGGAAGATCCACCAGGCCTATGAAGACCTGATCCGCTGGTCGGAAAATCCAAACTTCATCCGGCATCGCGGTTTTCCGGACAAGTGGTTCTACGAGGGGGACAAGAACCGCTGGGTCCAGCCGACGCCGCTCCAGCCGAAGGGCCGATAAGGCCGGGACGCATGATTCTCTCCAGCTCTGCGCGCTGGCTCTCAAAAAGACGCGCCTCCTTGTCCGCCGGGAAGCGTATCATCTCTCCGAAACGGAGGGTCACCCGGGCAAAGGGCTTCGGCAGCAGGAACCGGTCCCAGCTATTGAAATACCAGGCCCTGTCGGCGGCGGTGTAAAAGGGGACGACGGCGGCCTCCGTGGCGCGCGCGATGCTGATGGCGCCGGCCTTGACGATGCCCGCCGGCCCTCTGGGCCCATCCACGATGTGGGCCGCCAGCCTCGTCTGACTTAACCTTTCGATGACCTCCTTCAAGGCCTTCCCTCCGTCCCGCGAGGAAGAGCCGCGCACGGGGTGCCAGCCCTGCTGCCGGGCGATCCGGGCGATGATATCCCCGTCCTGGCTCTGGCTGATCATGAGGGAGGGCTGAAAAGATTCATAGGATTTGAAATACCGGATGGCGGCAAAAAACTGCTGATGCCAGACGCAGAGAAGGACCCTGCCGCCCCCCCGCAGATGGCTCATCCAGGGCTCTTCATTCTCGACGGTCAGACGGAACGTCCAGGAGTAAAGCCGGATAAACCAGCACAGAAAGGTCTGGATTTGCCCGGAGATGGCATACCGATATTTTTTGACCATCAAAACCCTTTCTCTCGCCTGGGAAGCAGCCATGATGCCGTTGAAGGTGTCTCTTTCAGACCTGCCGAGAATCCTCTTTCATGTTCGAAGAGGTTAATGGATAAGACCTCCATCCGTCAAGGGGAAAATGGGCTCCTGCAACCGTCATCTTGATTGACACCGGTGTGTGATTGGCACTATAGTGGGACACTCGAAATCATTCTTTGCAGGAGGAAATGATGAGCGGGATATCCTATGATCTGGAAGAGAAGGTGGTCGTCGTGACGGGGGGGAGCCGGGGGATCGGTCTGGAGCTGGCCCGTCATTTTCTCGCCGCAGGGCGCCCGGGTCGTCATCTGCGGCCGGAAGGAGGAGAATCTCGCGGCCGCCGTGGAAACGCTGGGCGGCGGCGAGCGGCTCCTGGCCGTTCCGGCCCATGTCGCCCGGGAGGGGGATGTGGAGAACCTCTTCGATACGGCCGTCCGTCGATTCGGCGGCCTCGATATCCTCATCAACAACGTCGGGATGAACCTGCTGACGGCCTCCGTGACCGATACGGATCTCGCCGTCTGGAACAAGATCATCGAGGGAAACCTGACCGGCGCCTTCCTCTGCTCGCGGAAGGCGGCCCGGATCATGCGGGAGAAGAAGCGGGGGAAGATCGTCAGCATCTCGTCGCTTGCCGGGACAAAGGCCTCGCCGGGGATGGGGATCTACGGGATCGCCAAGGCCGGTGTCGAGATGCTCACGAAGGTCCTGGCCTCCGAGCTCGCCCCCTTCAACATCCAGGTCAACGCCGTCGCCCCGGGGGTGGTGCGGACCGATTTCAGCAAACCCTTCTGGTCGACGCCGGCCATCCACGACCAGATCGTCAAGGCGATCCCGGCGGGCCGCATCGCCGAGACCGCCGATCTGGTTCCCATCGTCCTGCTGCTGGCCTCCGGTCATTCGGATTACATCACCGGGCAGACGATCATGGTCGACGGGGGGGCCTCCGTCGATATGAGCCATACGGCCGGCATCGATATCGGCTCCATCACCGCCAAGGCCGCCGTCCTGCGGGACGGCGACCTTCTGGGAACGCGGGTGATCTTCACCGGCTACAACTCCGAGGCGGCGGGACGCCGCGTCTTCGAGGAACTCCTCGGGGAGCTGGGACTTGCGGCCGCGGCGATCGTCCGGATCGTCGCCACGGGCTACGGCCGGAAGAGCGTGACGATCGCCGACAAGGCCGTGACCGAGATCATGTGCCACGCCGCCGGGGCGCGCTTACCTCGACCCTTCCGTCCGGTCGCTCATCGACATCGGCGGGCAGGACAGCAAGGCCGTCGTCATGGACGAAAACGGCCGGGTCACGAACTTCACGATGAACGACAAATGCGCCGCGGGAACCGGCCGCTTCCTCGAGGTGATGGCGCGCGCCCTGGAGGCGGATCTCGACGAATTCGGCGCTCTCTCGCTCAGGGCGGAGCGGCCGGCGAAGATCAGCAGCCTCTGCACGGTCTTCGCCGAGTCGGAGGTGATCTCGCTGATCGCCAAGGGAGAGACGCGGGAGAACATCATCGCGGGGATCCATGAGGCGATCGCCTCCCGGGTCTCGGCGATGGCGAACCGGATCGGCCTTACGGCGCCGGTCATGATGACGGGAGGGGTGGCCCGGAATATCGGCGTCGTCCGGGCGCTGGAGAAGGCGATCGGGATGCCGGTCGTCGTCTCGCCCCACGCCCAGGTCACCGGCGCCATCGGCGCGGCCTGCCTGGCGGGTAAATAGGGGTGTGAAACATGCATGAGGATCTGAAGGGAAAGACGGCGCTGATCACCGGCGCGGGGAAGAAGACCGGGATTGGGTATGCCATTGCCGAGCGCCTGGCCTCCCTGGGCTGTCACGTCGTTATCGCCGATCTCGGCCGGCCGCCGGAGACTGCAAGCCCCGTCCGGACGGGGACGCAGGAGGAGATGGAGGCGATCGCTTCCGAGATTGCCGGACGCTACGGCGTGAAGGCCATTGCCGTGGAGCTGGACGTGACCGATCCCGCCTCCGTCACCCGGATGGCGGAGAGCCTGCGGGAACGGTGCGGCCATATCCACATCCTGGTCAACAACGCCGGCGCCTCTTTCGGAGTCCCCGCCGATATCCTCTCTTACGACGAGGCGGCCTGGATCCGGACGGTGGATGTGTGCCTCTTTTCCGTTTTCCGCGTCAGCAGGGCCATCCTGCCGCTCATGCTGGGGGAGCCCGGCGCGATCGTCAACACGGCCTCCCGGGCGGGGAAGGTGCCGCCCCTGTTCAACAGCGCCTACGCCGCGGCGAAGGCCGGGGTGATCATGCTGACCAAGACGATGGCCAGGGAGCTCGCCCCCCACGGCATCCGGGTCAACGCGATCTGCCCGGGGCAGATCCGGACCGACCTGGAGCAGTGGCGCTTCGGCCTCGAGGCCTCGTTCTTCGGGAGCACGGTCGAGGACAGGGAAGCAGGAGATGTGCAAAACGATCCCCCTCGGCCGGATCGGCGCTCCCGGAGGATGCGGGGAGGCTTGTCGCCTTTCTCGCCTCGGAGGCCTCCCGTTACATCACGGGGCAGGCGATCAACCTCGACGGCGGCCAGTGCATGGAATTGTGATTATTGAAGGCCTCTCCGCCGCTGGACATTTTTCGACCCTGCGCGTCCTCGCTGCGCTGCGGAAGGCAGGGCCTCGAAAAATCTCCAATGCGCTCTTCCGGGTGCGATCTCCAATGATTTGAAAGTCGAACGGAGCGGAGAGGCAAAATGGAACAGGTGATCGGCGGCAGGCTGGCGGCGGAAGCGCTCATCGAACGGGGCGTCGAATATGTGTTTACTTTGAGCGGGGGGCACATCACACCGATCTATCAGTATTCTGGAAGGATCGCCGGTCGCCCTTTTCGATACCCGGCATGAGCAGGCCGCCGTCTTCATGGCCGAGGCCTGGGCGCGGATGACCCGGAAACCCGCGGTCGCCATGGTGACCGCCGGTCCGGGCTTCACGAACGCCCTCTCCGGGATCGCCAACGCCCGCCTCTCCAACGCCCCGGTGATCCTGATCGCGGGATGCGTCGGCCTGGAAAGCGTGGAGAAGCTCGACCTCCAGGACATGAGCCAGCTTCCCGTCATCGCGCCGATGGTGAAGAAGGCCTGGGTCTGTACCATGGCCGAAAGGATTCCCGAGTTCATCGACCTTGCCTTCCGGACCGCCCTGTCCGGCCGGCCGGGACCGGTCTACCTGGAACTTCCCTGCGACGTCCTCAATGCGAAGGTCGATCCGGCGAAAGTGAAGCGGCCCCGAAGCCGGGTGGAGTCCCGGCCTCTGGATCCCGAAGGCGCCCGGGAGATCATCGCGATGCTCCAGACGGCGAACTCCCCGGTCGTCATCGCCGGAAGCGGCGTCTGGTATGCCGATGCGGGGGAGGCTCTCCGGATATTCGTCGAGCAGACCGGCATTCCCGTCTTCACGGGCAATTCCGGCCGGGGAATCATCTCCGACACCCACCCCCTCTGCTTCCAGTCCTCCCTCGCCATCCGCCCCGGCGCGGCTTTCTTCACCCTCGCGAGCGCCGACCTGATCCTCTTTCTGGGGAGCCGTCTCAGCCTCTTCTACCTCTTCGGCGACATCTTCCGGAAAGACGCCAAGTTCATCCAGGCGGACATCGAGGCGGAGGAGATCGGCCGGAACCGTTCCGTGGACCTGGGCGTCGCCGGCGACGTCCGTGGCCCTGCTGGAAGAACTCAACCGCGTGATCGAGGCGCGGGGGATCGGCGGAACCCTCCGCAGCCGTTTCCAGGGCTGGGTGGAGACCGTCCGGAAGGCCGATACCGACGGAAAGGCCCCGACGCAGCCGCTCTGGGAAAGCGAGGCCGTTCCCATCCATCCGCTCCGTCTCGCCCGCGAGGTGGACACGTTTATGGACCGGAGAGGAGGACATCGTCGTGGCCGACGGGGGCGACACCCAGGTCTGGATGGGGATGACCCGCACGGTGAGAAAGGGCGGTCACTATATGGATTCGGGGCTCTACGGATGCCTCGGCGTGGGACTCCCCTTCGCCAATGCGGCGAAACTCCGCCATCCCGAGAGCCGCGTCCTGCTCATCATAGGCGACGGATCGGTCGGCTTCAACTTCATGGAGTTCCACACGGCGATCCGCAGGGGGCTTCCCATCGTGGTCGTCATCGCCAACGACCAGAGCTGGGGGATGATCGCCCACAGCCAGACGCTGCGGATGGGGCACTGCATCCCCGACGGGACATGGCTCGGCCGCGTCGACTATCACCGTCTCGTCGAGGCCCTCGGGGGTTTCGGCGCCCTCGTCGAGCGGCCGGAGGAGATCCGGCCGGCCCTGGAGGCGGCCTTCGCCTCCGGGAAGACGGCCTGCATCAACGTGATGGTGGATCCGACCGTGATCAGCCCCGGGAGCGTCGCCCTGGCCAACCTCGGCGGCTACTGCGCCGGGAAATAGGAAAGTGATGATGGCTGCCGGTCACCGGAAGTTTGACAGACGCGCTGTCTCTCATATTTATATCGGCAGGCCGGATGTAAAAGCGGCGGCTTCCAGCTCGCGCTTTTTGATGACGATGAGGATCGCCGTGAGAGCGGCCTGGGTCATGCCGGGGATCCGCTCGGCCTGGCCGACCGTGGCCGGCTCCACGCGAGCGAGCTTCACCTTGAGCTCGTTGGAGAGGCCCGGTATGGCGGAGTAATCGAAACCCGCCGGGATCTTCTTCTCTTCGAGTTCCCTCATTTTCTGAACGAGTTCGCGCTGCCGCCGGATGTACCCTTCGTACTTCGCCTCGATTTCGATCTGCCTTTTGACCGCCCGGTCGGCGATGGCCTCGCACCCTGCGAACCGGGAGAGGTCGTCGTAGCCGATTTCGGTGCGCTTGAGGAGCTGAAAGAGGGTGACCGGATTTCGGATCGGCGGCGAGTTCAGCTCCGCGAGGGTATCGTTGATCTCCGCAACCGGGAAGATTCGGACGGAAGAGAGACGTGCGGATGCCCGCTTCGATCTGCCGGACCTTTTCCTGCAAGCGCGCGTACTGATCCTCCGTGATCAGGCCGAGCTCCCGGCCTTTTCCCATCAGGCGGATCGTGGCGTTGTCCTCCCGCAGGATCAGCCGGTACTCGGCGCGGGAGGTGAACATCCGGTAGGGCTCGTCGACACCCCGTGTCACGAGGTCGTCCACCATCACGCCCATGTAGGCCTCCGACCGGTCCAGGAGAAAAGGAGGCCGCCCCTGGACCGAGAGGGCGGCATTGACTCCCGCCCAGAATCCCTGCGCCGCCGCCTCCTCGTAGCCGGAGGTCCCGTTGATCTGACCGGCGAGATAGAGCCCTGCCACCCTTTTCGTCTCCAGGGTCCGGCGGAGCTCGGTCGGCTGAACGTAGTCGTATTCGATCGCATAGGCGAGGCGCATGATCTCCGCCTGCTCGAGACCCGGAACGCTGTGGACGATCCTCTCCTGGAGGTCCGGCGGGAGGGAGTTTCCCAGCCCTTTGGCGTAGATCTCCTCCGTCTCCAGCCCTTCCTGTTCGAGGACGACGGGGTGGCTTTCCCTGTCGGCAAAGCGCATCACCTTGTCTTCGAGGGAGGGGCAGTAGCGGGCGCCGATCCCCTTGATCACCCCGGCGTAGAGGGGAGAGAAGCGGATGTTTTCGCGGATGAGACGGTGGGTTTCCCCCGTCGTCGCCGAGAAGAAGGAGGGGAGGCGGTCCTCCCGCAGCCTCTCCGTGGTGAACGAAAAGGGCTCCGGATCGGGATCGCTGTCCTGCCGGACCAGCCGGGAGAAGTCGATCGTCGAGGCGCGCAGTCGGGGGGGCGTCCCCGTCTTCATCCTCCCCATCTCGAAACCGAGCGCCTTCAGGGAGAGGGCAAGTTCAAGGGAGGCGATCTCGCCGGCGCGGCCCGCCGGATATCGCGTCTCTCCGATGTGGATCAGACCGCCGAGAAAGGTCCCGGTCGTGATGACCACGGCCCGACCGGCGTAAAAGACGCCGGTCTGATCGACGACGCCGCGGATCCGCCCGCCATCGACGATCAGCTTCTCCACCAGGCCCTGACGCAGGTGGAGATGTTTCTCCTTCTCCAGGACGGACTTCATGGCAAGGCGGTAGAGCTGCTTGTCGCACTGGAAGCGGGTGGACTGGACGGCCGGCCCTTTCGAGGCGTTGAGGAGGCGAAAGTGGACGGCGGTCCTGTCGGCGATCCGGCCCATCTGACCGCCCAGGGCGTCGACCTCCTTGACGAGCTGGCTCTTGGCGAGGCCGCCGATCGCGGGATTGCAGGACATGAGCGCAAGGGAATCGAGGTTGATGTTGAACAGAAGGGTCTCGCAGCCCATCCTGGCCGCCGCGAGGGCCGCCTCGCAGCCCGCATGACCGCCTCCGACGACGATGACGTCATATTCCTCTGACTCAATCACACCCTCCAGATTTCTCTGTACATCCTTGCAGTTCCTTAGGTAATTTAATATGATCAGGCCGTAAAACACAACGAAAAAAAGAGGCGGCTGTGGCCAAACCGGCCTTCTGGAACAACACGAAACGGTACTACGACCTGAAGAGCTACTGGCAGAACCGCTTCGGCTGCCGGGTGCACAAGCTCCCGATCGACGCCGGGTTCACCTGCCCGAACCGTGACGGTCGGGTCGCCACAGGGGGTTGCATCTACTGCGACGGCCGGGGATCGGCGCTCCGGCAGGCGGGAGCGCTCCCCTCCGTCGGCGAGCAGATCCGCCGGGGAAAAGAATATTACCGCCGGCGCGGAAAGGCGGAGAAATTTATTGCCTATTTCCAGACTTTCACGAATACGTACGCCCCGGTGGATCGACTCAAGGCGCTCTACGACGAGGCGCTCGCAGAGGAGGACGTCATCGGTCTTTCCATCGGAACGCGCCCGGATTGCGTCCCCGACGAGACGATCGCCCTGATCCGGTCTTATGCGGAGCGGTATCATGTCTGGCTGGAGTTCGGCCTCCAGTCGATCCACGACCGGACGCTCCGGACGATCAACCGGGGACATGACAGGGCGACATTTCTCGACGCGGTGAAGCGAACGGGGAACAGTCCGATCCGGATCTGCGCCCATATCATCGTGGGTCTGCCGGGCGAATCGCGTGAGGAGATGATGGAAACGGCCCGTGCGCTCGCCGAATTGCCGATACAGGGGATCAAGATCCACACCCTCCTCGCCCTTCGGGGAACGGCCCTCGGCAACCGTTACGAACAGGGGAAACCGGCCATGATGACCCGGGAGGAATACGTCGCGACGGTCTGCGATATCCTGGAGATCCTGCCTCCGGAGATGGTCATCCAGCGGCTGACCGCCGACGGCTACCGCGAGATCTTCCTCGGACCGGAATGGGCGGCGAACAAGCTCACCGTTCTCAATGCGATCGACCGTGAACTGGAGGCGCGCGACTCCTGGCAGGGGAAGCGGTATGGTATCGGGAAGGGCTGAGGCGGGTTTGCGGGTTGTTCCTCGAGCACCATCGCAATGAACGGACAGGTTTTTGTTGAGCAGGAGAATAGAAGGACATTTCAATGGATGGAGTAAACAAATGATCGGCATCGTCGACTACCGGGCGGGAAACCTGACGAGCGTGGCCCGGGCGCTGGAATTTCTGCACGAGCCTTGCATCATCACCAACGATCCCCGCGTACTGGATGACGCAAGCCACATCATCTTCCCCGGCGTCGGCGCCGCCGGCGCGGCGATGGCGAATCTCCGGGAAAGCGGCCTGGACGTTCATCTGCGGAAATGGGTACGGGAAGGAAAACCGGTCCTCGGAATCTGCCTCGGCACCCAGGTGATCTTCGATCACAGCGAGGAGGACGACACCCCCTGCCTCGGCATCGTCCCCGGCTCCGTCCGGCGCTTTCCGGCGGATCTGGAAGCCGACGGCCGGAGGCTGAAGATCCCCCACATGGGCTGGAACCGCGTCGCGTTTCGGCAGGACCACCCCGTGTTCGCCGGAATCCCCGAATCGGCGGAGTTCTACTTTGTCCATTCCTACTACCCGGCGCCGGCGGACGAGGACTGGGCCGCCGGCTGGACCGACTACGGCATCCGCTTCTGTGCCGCCGTGGCCCGGAAAAACCTCGTCGCCGTCCAGTTCCACCCGGAGAAGAGCGGCCGACCGGGCCTCGCCCTGCTGGCCAATTTCTGCCGCTGGGGAGGAAAAGATGCTCAGTAAACGGATCATCCCCTGTCTCGACGTCCGGGCGGGCAAGCTGACAAAGGGGATAAAATTTCAGGGAAACATCGATATCGGCGACCCGGTCGAGGCGGCGCGCGCCTACTACGAACAGGGGGCCGACGAGATCGTCTTTTACGACATCACCGCCTCCGCCGAGGGCCGCGCGATCATGATCGATGTGGTCCGCAGGGTAGCCGAAACGATCTTCATCCCCTTTTCGGTGGGGGGCGGCATCCGGACGGTGGAGGACATGCGGCGGGTGATCCTGGCCGGCGCCGAGAAGGTCAGCGTCAACACGGAGGCGGTGCAGAATCCGGCCATCATCGCCGAAGGGGCGAAGGCCTTCGGCAGCCAGTGCATCGTCCTCGGGATGGACGTAAAAAAAGTCGGCCAGCAATGCAAAGATTCCTTCCGGTTACGAAATGGTCATCCACGGCGGGCGGACCGCGACCGGCATCGACGCCCTTTGGTGGGCGAAGGAGGCGGAGCGTCTCGGCGCGGGCGAGATCTGCCTGAACTCCATCGACGCCGACGGGACGCAGGACGGTTATGAAATCGACCTGACCCGCCTGATTTCGAGCCATGTGAGCATTCCCGTCATCGCCTCCGGCGGCGCGGGAACAGCCGGAGCATCTCCTCGATGTCCTCACCCGGGGGCAGGCCGACGCCGCCCTGATCGCCTCGATGGTCCACTACCGCACCTATACCATCGCGGAGATCAAGACATTTCTGCAGGATCGGGGCGTGAAAACCCGGATGCACTGGTAAACTGGAGGACTCGAACACAGGACGGTTCCGGAAGAAAAACAGAAGGCCGGTCGGGCCTTGATAATTGTCCTTGACGATAATATACTATTATCATAGAGATGAAGCGAGAATGAAAATTTACCCTCAGGGAGGCAAGATATCGTGGATGCAAAAAGATACGAACTGAATGTCCAGCTGGCGCAGATGCTCAAAGGCGGCGTCATCATGGACGTGACCAATGTGGAACAGGCGAAGATCGCCGAGGAGGCGGGCGCCGTGGCCGTCATGGCGCTGGAGCGGGTGCCGGCGGATATCCGGCGGGACGGCGGTGTGGCCCGGATGTCGGACCCGGCGATGATCGCCGAGATCAAAAAGGCCGTCTCCATCCCGGTCATGGCAAAGGCCCGGATCGGCCACTTCGTGGAGGCCCAGATCCTCGAGGCCCTGAAGATCGACTACATCGACGAAAGCGAGGTCCTCACCCCCGCCGATGAGGAGTGCCATATCGACAAGACCCGCTTTTCCATTCCCTTCGTCTGCGGCGCCCGGAACCTGGGCGAGGCGCTGCGCCGGATCGCCGAAGGTGCGGCGATGATCCGCACCAAGGGCGAGGCCGGGACGGGAAACGTCGTCGAGGCCGTCCGCCACATGCGGACGATGAATCGCGAGATCCGCCAGCTTGTGAACATGCCGGTGGAAGAGGTGACCGGCTTTGCCAAGGCCAACGGCATCCCTTACGAACTGGCCCTGAAGGTAAAGGAGCTCGGCCGCCTGCCGGTCGTCAATTTCGCCGCCGGCGGGATCGCGACGCCGGCCGATGCGGCGCTGATGATGCAACTGGGCTGCGACGGGATCTTTGTCGGTTCCGGGATCTTCAAATCGGCGACACCGGCCGTGCGCGCCCGGGCGATCGTCAAGGCCACGGCCTATTTCAACGATCCGGCCAAGGTCCTCGAGGCCTCCATGGGTCTCGGCGAGGCGATGCCGGGTCTGGAGATCGCGGCGATTCCCAAGGAACAGCTCCTGGCCGGACGCGGCTGGTAACGAGGGCCTCGGGACGGATTCCATGAGTCGCGCAGAGGCAAAGCATTCTCACCCGATCGTCGCCGGAAACGCCATCGGCGTCCTGGATCTTCAGGGGGATGTCTTCGAACACCTCGATCATCTGCAGCGCCTCGGCATCGATGCCCGACCGGTCAAACAGACAAAAGATTTTGATGGGCTGGCCGGCCTGATCCTGCCCGGCGGCGAGAGCACCTGTCTCGCCCGGCTGCTGAAGATCTTCGGCATCGAGCCGGTCATCGTCCGGAAATTTCACGAGGGGATGAAACTCTGGGGCACCTGCGCGGGGGCGATCCTCCTCGCCGGCTCGCTCACCGGAGAGGCGCCGCACCTCGGCCTGATCGATATCGAGGTTCAGCGGAACGGTTTCGGGAGCCAGCTCGACAGCTTCGCCTGCGAGGCCCTGATTCCGAAGATCTCACCCGAACCGATGCCGCTCACCTTCATCCGCGCCCCCAAAATTCTTCATGCCGGCGAGGGGGTGGAGGTCCTCCTGCGGATCGACGATTTCATCGCGGCCGCCGAATCGCCGGACGTTCTGGTGACCGTTTTTCATCCCGAACTGACGGCCTGCCTTGCCTTCCACCGTTATTTTGCACCCAAATGCGGCCTTCAGCCCCGCGCGGAAGAAGCCGATCTTCGATCCTTCCTGGAACATGACGAGCTGGACGCGGCGCGCACGGATCGTGTGATCCTGAACTCGCACGGAATCTGAAGATCAGGAGAACATCATGACCACATTGAAGGGATTTCAGAAGAAACACTTGAAGGGCCTCGCCCACGGCCTGAAGCCGGTCGTTCAGATCGGCAAGGAAGGGATCACGGAGGGGGTCATCCGGGCCGTCGACGAAGGCCTCTTTCGACATGAGCTCATCAAGATCAAATTCAACGACTTCAAGGACAAGGAGCAGAAAGCGGAATTGAGCCGCGAGATCGAGGTGAAGACCGAGAGCGACCGGATCGGAATGGTCGGTCACACGGTCATTTTTTACCGGCAGCAGGCCGATCCGCTGAAACGGAAGATCGCCCTTCCTCAAAGGAAACTGCTGAAATTTCCCCCCTGAACCGCTGCTTCTTCATCTTCCGCTATCAGGAAATCAATAATTTTTCTTTTTTCCGTCTCTGGTTCCAACAGCTCCCGGAGGGCATAATATGCCTCGTAGCCATCAGGATTTGTGGAATAATAAAAATCTTTGGCCAACTCTGAAAAGGTCTCAAGGTTCTCCTGCTCGATACAGGCCTGGGTGTAATGAGCGATAAGCAGCGTGAGGCAGTTTTCGAACTCGTGGAAGAAAGCCAGGTCGGAAAGGAGATCGATTCTGCCGGGATGATTATCCAAGCCGTATAGCAGGAGCGATTTGAGATACTTGTTGGCCGCTTTGTAGTATCTCCTGATCAGCGGATAGTTTGGCTGCTCCGAAACCTTTTCCTGCGAGTAACTCTCAAATAGCTTCTCGGACAAGGGCTTTCGGCCTTCAAAATAGGCGACGAGATCCCGTTGCCGCTGGTTTTCCGGCTGGGCATTTCTTTCTTCCGCTTCTTCATCATCGTTCTCGTCTTCAAAGTATGCAAAGCCGAGCTTCTCCATTTCGGCAACGTGATCATGGGGGTGATTGCGGAAAATTTCATTCACCTTGTCGCAAATGATCTCGGATCTCGATTTCTCGCAATCTTCAAGGACGTGATCCTTGTCTCTTTTCTTGCCCATCTCTTAATAGTTTCCAGATGTTTTTTCGTTTTGCCCAAGGATGATTATATAATCAAACTCACGCTGCCGCATAAATGCTGCGTCCGGCGCCATAGTAGGCGTTGCCCTGGCGGATGTCGCCGGCCAGGCCGTGGACGGCGAGGTTCATCTTACCCAGCCGGACGGTTTCGGCCACCTTCTCTTGGCCGTAGATGGAGAGCTCGGCTTCCATCCTGCGGTTCAACTCATCGAGATTTTCCGCGTTTATTTCCATCAGCGGTTTGGCATATTCCATCATGGCCTGCGACGAGGAAACGGTCATGAACCCTTTGGGTGCATCCATTTGCGAAATCGGCGGCCGTTCCATGAACCTCGGTGGCGGCATCACTGGACGGACCTGTCGTTTTTTTCTCGCCTTTTCTCTGGCCTTCGCTTGTCGCTTCACGATCTCCTTCTTGTTCTTCTTCATAGGCCGCCTGCCTTTCATAATCAGGGATTTTCCTCTTCACGCTTTGCGTTTTCCCGGCGGCCGACCCCGTCTTCGGGTCTGGAGGGAGACAGGCGCCGGGGCAGGAGCGGCGTCATTCCCCGCCCTACCCCTCCCGGAAACGGTTTTCCCCCGAGGGGTGATTGCTTCCTTGGTCTCACGGCGTTTCCGCGTCGCTTCTTCCCGCAATGCCTTGAGAAAGGCAGGACGCAATTTGGGCCTTTCCCGTTTCGGCTTGGCCGGGGATTGAGCCGCCTGCTCCTCAGCGCCGGTCTGCGGGGTCATTCGGGGCCGACCCGGTTTCCGTTTCGGCGGTTCGGGCATCGCCACGGGGGCGGCCGCTTTCACTGCGCGACCTCGTCGGGATCTTGCCGGTTCGAGCGTTTCCGACCGGAACTCCGGTACAGGGCTATGATTGCGTCTAAGGCCGGGTAACAGCTTCTCCACGGCAGCGAAGGGATTCTGCCTCTCTTGCGGCAGCGAAATCTCTTTGCGGACCAGAGGTCGCCTTCCCCGGCGGGGTGTGGGCGGGACATTGCTTTCCGGCGTAAGCCGGGGCCGACCCCGTTTCCGCTTCAGCGGCTCGGGGGGAGCCGCTGCCTCCCGCGGTTTCGGTCTGAGAGTCCGCCGGGTTTTGGCTGGTTCGAGCGTCGTCCCAGAAGCCGCCGATTGGGGAGCGCGGGCCCGCATAGGCGCCGCAGGCTCCATCGCGGCGGTTCGAATTTTTGCGCCTCTGCCCCCCCGTTTTGCCGTTTCCGGTACGGGTGACAAGGCCGTCGGTTTCTCGTCGATCTCGATGCCGAAGATCCCGGCGAGATCCTCCTCCGCGATCATCTTGTCTCCCATCCCGGGTGAGGCCGCGAGATCCGCCGCAGCGGGCGCGGCGATCAGCTCCCGATGGTCCACGTCGCGCAGGCGGAAGAGCAGCTCCGGTTCCCGGTCGAGACGGGCGCCGACGCCGTAGAGGACGGCGGCGACGTGCTTGCACATGGAGGCCCAGTCCGGACAGGAGCAGCGAAAAGAGATCTCGGCGGGCTCCGGGAAGAGTCCTGTCTGGGGCTTGGTGACGATCTCCATGACCTCCCGGGAGAGTTTTCCCTGGAGAAGTTCCAAAAGGGAGCCGATTCTCCCGGTACACGCTTTTTTGGCCCCCGTCCAGACCTGCGCTTTCAGAGGACGGATCTCGATGGCCACTGAATAGAGGTGGGAGCCGCTGACCAGGGCGTCCACCCGGGCGGTCCCGATTTTCAGGTCGATGACCGAGCCGTTGCGCACGTAGGCGCGGCCCCTCGGGATGCGGTTCTCGTAGTCGCCGTACTGCTCCAGGTTTTGGCACCAGGCCTTCCCCCAGAAAGTGGAGGCGATGGTCCGCCCGGCGATGACCACCGGCGCGAGCGAGTCACCCTTCTTCCGCAGCTTCTCGGCCTGTTTGCGCGCCTTCTCCTTCCGCTCCGCCACCGGCACATAGCGCGGCCATCCTCCCCAATAATCATTCCTTCTCCTCCCCCAGCTCATCCGCCGGTCCTCCTTCCTTTCTCTTCCTTCACGCCGTTCTCCTCGTCCAGCGCGCGCGCCAGGTCAAGAGAGACAAACCGCAGCAGTTCCTCATCGGGCATCTCGGTGAGGAGCTTTTCCCTGTCGCCTCCGAGGATGCTCTCGGCCAGATCCTTCTTGTCCTCGATCAGGGCGTCGATCTTTTCCTCGACGGTCCCGCGGCAGACGAACTTGTGGACGAGGACGTTCTTTTTCTGGCCGATCCGGTACGCCCGGTCCGTCGCCTGGTTTTCCACCGCGGGGTTCCACCACCGATCGAAATGGATCACGTGGGAGGCCGCCGTCAGGTTCAGCCCGACCCCGCCGGCCTTCAGGGAGAGGACGAAAAAGGGCGGCCCTTCCTCCCGCTGGAAGGCGTCGACGATCTCCCGCCGTTTGCCGACCCCCGTTCCCCCGTGCAGGACGAGACCCGGCCGCAGGAACACCTCCGCCAGCAGCGCCGCGAGCGGCTCCGTCATCTCGCGGAACTGCGTGAAGACGAGGAGCTTCTCCTGCCGGGCGGCGATCTCTTCGCAGAGGGTGCGGAGGCGCTGGAACTTTCCGCTCGCCCCGTTTCCGTAGGCCTGATCCCCCAGCCACTGGGAGGGATGGTTGCAGATCTGCTTGAAGCGCATCAGATAGGCCAGGACCAGCCCCCGCCGCTGGATGCCGTCGGTTTCCTTCAGTTTCTTCGCCATCTCCCGGACGGACTCTTCATAGAGGGCTGCCTGGGTTTTCGTCAGCGGGCAGAAGACCCGGACCTCCGTCTTGTCCGGCAGATCGGCGATGATCCGCCGGTCCGTCTTCAGACGCCGGAGGATGTAGGGGCGAACGAGGGCGCGCAGGACGGCGTAGGCGCTGTCCCGGCCGTCTTGCGTCCCTTTCGCGTAGCGGCTGAAGACCTTTTCCGTCCCCAGGAGGCCGGGAGAGAGGAAATCGAAGAGGGACCAGAGATCGCCGAGGCGGTTTTCCAGCGGGGTCCCGGTGAGGATGATCCGCCATTTCCCCTTGAGCGTCTTGACGGCCCGCGTCTGTCTCGCCCCCGGGTTCTTGACCGCCTGCGCCTCGTCCAGGATGAGGAGCCCCCAGGCAACCTCCCGGAGCCACGCCATGCGGTGGGCCATCGCGTAGGTGGTGACGACCAGGTCCGTTCCCGAGAGCATCGCGTCGCGCCTCTTTGCATCTGTCATCATGGCGAGGGAAGCGGCGGGCGTTTCGGAGGGATGGACATAGAACGTTGCCAGCGACGGGGCGAAACGGCCGATCTCGGCCTTCCAGTTCGCCACGAGGGAGGCGGGGACGACCAGGAGGGCCGGCCCGGAAGGGGGCGACGTCCCGGAGGTCTTCCGTTGACGGAGGATGAGCAGAAGGGCCAGGACCTGGATGGTTTTCCCCAGACCCATGTCGTCGGCCAGACAGGACCCCAGCCCCAGATCGTGCATGAACCGGAGCCAGGCGACCCCCGTGCGCTGGTAGGGGCGGAGCTGCGTTTTCAGGTCGTCTCCGGGATCGGCCGGGACGATCCCCTCGGGAGAGCGCATCCCGGCGAGCACCGACCGGAGCCATTCCCCGGCGTCGGCGTTCAGCCACTCCCGTGCGGCGTCCGCGGCGGGCAGGGCGTCTCTGCCCTCCATGCCGGCTCCGGCGAGGAGGCGCATCCCCTCGGAGAAGGAGATCCCCTCGCCTCTCTCCTCTCCTTTCCGCTTCTCCCAGTAGGACAAGAGCGCGGCGATCTTCTCCCGGTCGATCTCCACCCATTTCCCCCGGAGAAGGACGAGACCGGAGGTTTCGCTCAGGATCCGCCGACGCTCCTCCGCCGTCAGTTCCTCGCCGTCCAGCGTCAAGCCGACGGAGAAATCGAGGAGGGCGTCGAGGCCGAGGCCGCCGGGCCTGTTGGCGCCCACCTTCACGGACACCTGCGGCCGCGGAGGCCGGCCGCGGCCCTGCCACGCCTCGGGGATGCGGACCATGACGCCCGAGGATTCGAAGCGCGGGACGTCGTCGAGGAAACGGCAGGTCTGCCGGATCGTCCAGGCCAGGGGGTGGAAGATTTCGCCCGAATCGACCAGCTCCCGGATCAGCGCGCTCGCCTCGGCCGCCCGCTGGAGCGGCGTCAGCAGGGCGAGCAGCCCCCGATGGTCCGCGGCGTCGGCGAACTCCCGGAAGGCCTTGCCCAACGGGAGGAACTGGGGTTTCGCCAGGCCGGAGAGGCGGGTCGTAAAGGTGACGAGAAAGCCGAAGGGGCGCGCCTCGTTCTTCCGGTTTTCCGCCAGATGGAAGACGACGCGGCCCACCATGTTCCAGAGGGGGTTGCGGTTTTTCAGATAGTCCTGGACGTTTCCTCCCGCCCGTCCGGCCTCGCTCCGGGTGCGGTCCTCCAGCGCCGTCCAGAGATTCTCCAGGACCGCCGGACTCAGATACTCCAGCCCCCGCAGGGGAGGAGCGGCTTCGACGATTTTGAGGAACTCCTCCGGGGAGGGGGGCGGGGCGGCGATGTCGGGCCCTTCCGATTCCACGGCCGCGATCCGGCAGAGCTGCGTGAGGCAGCGGCGGGAAAAGTCGCGCCAGAAGGCGAAGTCAGGCGGGAGGGGTGTGGTCAGCTCCGCGGCGGCGAGGTGGAGAAGTCCGGCGGCAGCCCCCTCGTGAAAGGCATCCCCGATCCTTGCGGCGACCGCATCGGGAAGCGCGGGACCGTCCCCGCCGTCGGGCAGGAAAACGACCTGCCCCGACGGAGACAGGGTCAATAGAGGAATGGGCATGGGCGTCGATCCGGACTTTCGGGAGTTTTGAAACGGCGCGAGTATAGGAAAACGACTGCAACAAGTCAAGGGATGCGTGCAATATTGAGACGTTTCATTTTCCTATCAGGTCGATGCGCTGGCGAACGGCGGCGGCTTTGGCGACCTCCCCTGATGCCTCATAAAATGTTCGCAGACGCTCCAGCCAGGCCAGAAGCGCCCTCTTCCAGCCGTTCCGGGAAGCGGCGCTCACCGCCGTCTGGAGGATCGCCTCGCTTTCCAGATGGCGGCGTACGGACAGCCCCGCCGCAATCAATTGCGACAGGGGATCTTCTTCCATGGCGGCAATCTCCTTTCCAGTCTTAATCACATCGCCGTCACGCAATGCCTTGAGAAACGACCGGTATTGCTCCGGCAGGAGCGCACCGTCCACCGCCGCCGGATCGCCCGTCAGGAAGAGATAAAAATTTCTGTTCGCGGGAACCGGCTGTGCCGCCGCAATTTTTCCGTATTCCCCTTCCTCTATTTCTCCCAGAACCGCCACCTGCAGTGCCATCCTCGTCAGCCAGGCCCTCCCCAGGAGGTCGAGATCCCCGCTTTTTTTAATCTCCTCGACGGCCTTCTGGAAGTGGCGTTCCGTGATCACCGGTTGTCCGCCGGTCAGGAAATCTCTCTTGTATGATTCAAGCTGCTCGCTTCCCGCCGCGAGCCACTCCGGTGCCGGTTTCGAAGTGCATCCCCCTAACAAAAGAAAGAGAAAAATCAGGCAGAGAGTCCTCTTCATGGCAGTTTGATCTCCGGCTTGTCCTGAAAGGGGATGATCCGATCCAGATCATCCACCGTTTTACGGATCGCAGAAACCGCTTCATCCAGATTTTTCCGCAGCAGCTTCAGATCCGTCGTGGCATCGGCCGCATCGCCGGTGACTTTGTTGAGATTATTCAGGGTGACATCCATCTTTGCCAGCGTCCCCCGCAGGTCAAGCAGGACATCCCGCGCATGAGGAAATAGGCCTTCCCGGCCATAAATCGCCTCATCTCCCTTCCCGGCCAGGGTATCGACCCGCTTTAGGATACCGTCCATGC
>CAWJHT010000028.1:0-23531 GCA_963842685.1 uncultured delta proteobacterium
ACTCGGGCAGAAGGAGGCCGGTACCGGTCAAGGGTTCAGAGTTCGACATTCCCGCCGACACGGTGGTGGTGGCTGTCGGGACGATGGCCAATCCGATCGTTCCCGCCACGACGCCGGACTGGAGACAAACCGCTGGGGGTATATCGTCATCGAAAGACGACTCCGGCCTGACGAGCCGCGAGGGGGTCTATGCGGCGGAGATATCGTCACCGGGGCGGCCACGGTGATCCTGGCCATGGGCGCCGGGAGACAGGCGGCCCGGGCGATTCACGAATACCTGTCTCGATAAGAGAGTATTTTCTTAAGGAGGACCGGGGCGGATGCGGGAGAGGTAAATCCCGATCCGCCCCGGTGTCCTGCTGTCAGACCCTATCAAATCATTATTTTTCTCTGATGATTCTCAGATAACCGTTGCTCAGCGCCAGGGAAGAGAGATAATTATAAATGGCTCTACCGGGTGTCAAAGAAAAGACATCTGTTGAGTTGGGCATGGGAGATCGGATAATCAGACAGTGTTCTCGCGAGAAGATATAATTTACAGTGGCATAGGCCATCATGACCGCTCCCTCAGTCGACAAGGAATTGTGCGAGTATGTCAAAGAAGTCTCTTCAAACACGTATGAAAGAGACTGTCCTATGTATTCTGGAAGCTCAAATTTTTCAGCGATTTTCAACGCCATCAGCAAATGATACCGTTCAATAAAATCCGCAGACAAAGGTTCATCCTGCATTTTTTCATACAAGAAAAGCAGTACTTTGCCAATCTCCGAGAAAAGGCAACAGATCTCCACTTGCTGCACATATTCTTTCTGCCAATTCAGCTGTTCGGCGAGAAGTTTGCCGACAGCGGCGGCTGAAAAACTTTTTGCCAGCAGTGTTTTCGATCTTTCATCCTTGGCTAAGGCCAAAAGGGCAAAGGCGATGATGAATATTTTTACATAGAGCGTTCCGAGCCGTAAAATAACGGTGGCAAATGATGCGATCTTTCCGGCGCTGATTTTCCCTAAATAAGCCGAGTTCCCCAGTTGCAGGAGATGTGCGGCAATTTCCTCGCTGATCTTTTTTTTAATTTCCTCCCTTTCTTTTTCCGAAGATTCCGGATCGTCCAGAATCTTCAGGACCTCCGGGTCAAAACCCAAGCTGACCTTCCCCATGGTTTCATCGAAAATGACATCCGCCTTCTGCCTTTCCTCTTCGGTAAACGGGTGCATGTCTCTCCCCTTTGTGAATTAAACCTTACTTTGAGAGCTTCACTTCCGATCGATCAAGGCAGTTGATATCCATCGCAATTACCGTGCATAATTCTCAAGCGGCTTTTTTTCATCATAAATTTTAAATTTCTGCTTGATTCTTTCGATGGAGACCATCTTGCCGTCGCGCATCGAGGGAGTGAGAAATGACTTCAGCTTGGTCTCCAGCAATCGGGGGTTCATCTCGCTCTGAATGGCCAATACCCCTTCCAGGATCATGCGCTGCAGCAGCAGCTCCTGGCTGGTTCGTTCACTTAAGTTGGCGGCAAAAGGTAAGAAGAAGAAATTGGAAAAAACGAGGCCATAGAGTGTTGAAGTCAGGGCGATGGGGACGGCTGCCAGAACGACCGAAGAGTCGCCGACGTTCGCCATCATGGAGACCAGCCCGACAATACTGCCGATCAGGCCAAAAGGGGGGAAATAGTTGGCAATGGTCCGAATGATCCGTTCGGCGTCGTCCCGCCTCAGCTTAAAGAAATACATCTCCGAGTTGAGAATATCCTGAACCTCACTCGGCTGACGGCCATCCACCAGAAGACCGAGGGCGCCGCGCAGAAAAAGGATGGAGGTTTCACGTTCATCCTCTTGCAAGGAGAGAATGCCGCTGAAACGCGTTTTGACGGCGAGGTCTATCAGGATTTCGACAATCTCACGAGGTTGCTTGGGCCGGTGCTTATACGATGACAGGATCACTTGGTAGACCACCGACAGGCGCTCAAGACGATAGCTGATCAAGGCGCAGCCAAGACTGCCGCCAATGACGATCAGGAAACCGGAGAGGTTGAAATACATGCCGAGATTGCCCGCGATGATAAATCCGACCAGGGTGATGAGAATGGTGAACAGAAGACCGATCATATTTTTGTTAAACAGCACGGCTATTCTCCTTTTAGAGTAAACTCGGATTCGTTGTTATCGGCAGGGTTGGCTGTTGTTCCCGGCTGACGATAATTTCGACGCGTCGGTTTTTTGCACGATTTGCCGAGGTATCGTTGTTCACCTGGGGTTGATAATAACTGTGACCTGTGACACTGAACTGGGAAGCTGGGATTCCCATCTCCTCGATCAGAAAGCGGGCCACCGTGGTCGCCCGCATGACCGAGAGCTCCCAGTTGGTTGCGAATGGGCCCGACTTGATCGGCATGTTATCCGTATGACCAACCACATTGATCATGTAAGGCGTTTTCTTCAACAGGGAAGTTATTTTCTGAATATTTTCCCTGGCGACTGACCCAAGATCGGCGTTACCCGAGGGAAAGAGCAGGTCGGCGGCCAAAATGATGCGGACGGTTCGATCGGGACTCAGCTCTATATCGGCAAATTTTGCCAAGTCCGTGTCCTTTAGGGTAAGTACAGCCAAATCATACAACCTTGCCATTTCCATTTTGTTGTAATCCGGACGGTCATCGTTCTTAGCTAGTCTCCGGTTTTTGTCCCTCGGCGGTCTGCTGTTCACTCTCGCCTTGGCTGCCGTTCACGGACTTTACCTCTTGCTGTATCGTTCGATCTCCCGGGTTGGGTTGATCTTTTTGAGCCGTCTTTACCAACGGGGAGGGCAGTCCCTGTCCGGCCATTTGACTCTTTGGGGCGGATTGATAGAGATACATGACAAGGAAAAGGACAAACATGGTCATCATCAGGTCAGCCCAACCTACAGCCCAATGGATGGGTGTGGGTTGCGCTTTCGAGTATGGACTCTCCATGTTTGTCAGAGTCAGGCGCTGGGTCGGCATGGAAAAACGGGTGGTTGCCTGATGGGCGGCCACGACGCTTTCGTCTGTCATCTTTCAGTGGCTCATGCATATCCGCTTCAAGAATAGAGTGCATTTCCGCCTTTTCGGACGGGGGATGACATCCTCGAATAGGCTGGTAATCATCGTTATTCATAATCACTTGACCCTTATTAGGGGAAAAGTAAGGATGTGCTCCACATGTCGCTCCGGTAATTTTTGCCGGTCTTTGTGAAGCCGGTTGAGATGCAAAAGCATCAACAATTCATCTTTTTTTGGAAGTGAGATCGGAGGTCGTTCAGTGCGAAAGGCTCGTCTGACGTGGTTTTGCGTCCGGCCGCACAGTCCTGATTCTTCATCGAGGGGGATCGCTGTATTCATGGTTTCTCCTTTTCCCATTGTTTGTGACAATAATAGTATTAAGCAGGTTCCATGCCAGGTATCGAGCCCCTATCCATTCCATTAGCCGGAAGCGATATTGTGTCTCTGATGATCACTTCAATAGTTACTTTATAGTTTATATGTAACACACTTTATATAAATGGAAATTAAGAACAGAAGAAAAAGTTGGCCTACATCAGTTTTTGCGGGAGCATCTCAAAGTCATTGACAAATTCCGGGTCATTCTGTCAGGATCCTTTCCATCGCTGTAATGTCGGGAATAATCATACGGCGACGGATTTTTGACTCTTGAAGAGGTTCATATCGGAAAGTCACGCTCGGTGAGCGGGGCGCATTACAAGTGGCGGATCGAGCCGATAGGCGGATTGGCGTCTGTGAAAAGAACGAAAATTGAACCTGTTCGAGTAAGGCGATTGGCATGAATTACCCGCGGATCATACTTAAAAAAGGGCGTGACGTTGCGCTCCGCCATGGTCACCCCTGGCTCTTCTCCGGGGCCATCGCAACGGTGGAGGGGAATCCCGCACCAGGAGATATCGTTCTGGCCGCGGATGCGACAGGCAGGCCCCTCGGCCTCGGATTTTACAGCACCGGCGATATCGCTTTCCGCCTCCTTTCCGACGATCCCGCCGTCCGGATCGACACCGGTTTCTGGCGACGGCGGATAGAAAGGGCCCTTGCCCTGCGCCGTCAGGTCGTCCCGCCGGACACGGACGCTTTCCGTCTGATCAATGCAGAGGGGGATGGCATGCCCGGCCTCGTCTGCGATTCCTATGGCAGGCTGGCTTGTCATGCAGCATCGGGACGGCGGGGATGGAGAAATGGCGGGAGACTGTCATCGGGCTTCTGCGGGAGATCCTGACACCGGTCGGGATATATGAACGGAGCGAGGGACGCTCCCGGCAACTGGAGGGGCTTTCCGGACCGGATCGGTCCCGCGGCCGGGGAGGTTCCGGAGACGGTGGAGATCACGGAAAACGGCCTGCGCTTCGAGGTCGATCTGATTACCGGTCAGAAGACGGGATTCTTCCTCGATCAGCGTCGAAACCGGGAGATTGTCGGCGCTCTTCAGCCGGGAGGCGGCGGTCCTGAACTGCTTCTCCTACACCGGCGCCTTTTCCGTCTACGCCGCCCGCGGGGGGGCAAACCGGGTCGTTTCCGTGGAGGCCTCGGCTGCGGCTAATGAGATCGCCTGCAGGAATCTCGTCCGGAACGGTTTTTCCCCGGAGCAGCACCCGGTCCTTACCGCCAATGTCTTCGAATATTTACGGGAAACGGAGGAGATCTTCGATCTGATCATCCTCGATCCCCCCGCCTTCGCCAAGTCCCGGAAGGATGTGGACCGGTCGGCCAGGGGGTACAAGGAGATCAATCTCCAGGCGGCGCAGCCGCCTGCGCGAAGGAGGGATTCTGGCCACCTTCTCCTGCTCGAACCCGATCGATCCGGAACTCTTCGAGAAGATCGTCCTCGGCGCCGTCCGGGATGCGGGAAAGACCGCGCAGCTCCTCCGCCTCCTCGGCGCAGGGCCGGATCATCCCGTGAACCTCGCCCATCCGGAGGGCCGCTACCTCAAGGGCCTCCTCCTCTGCCTCCATTCCGGCATGAAACGGCTGCATAACAATCTGCGTCAGTATCAACTAAGGCCTCCGACTGAGCGAACGACGTCTTCAGGGAGTCTTCAGGATGGTTGCGATCCGGTCATGGATGAGCTGCGAGGCGAGGTTGTTCCCCGACGGGCCGACCATGATGGAGACCGCCGTCATCTCCTTTTCCACGTAATCGACCGAGATCCGGACCTTTTCGTCCTGGATCATCGCCGTCAAGGCTTCCTGGGCGATCTTCTCGGATCCGTCTCGACATCGGTGGCCTTCATGTCGGCCAGGGTCTTTTCGCAGGCCGCCCAGACCTTTTCAAAAGGGAAGAGTGTAGGTGGCCCGCAGGTAACCGTCCGTATAGATGAATTCCCCGGAACGGATGCCGATCGTCTTTGCTGCCGACGGTCAGGGCGGTGTCGCAGCCCGTGATCAGCAGGAGTGCCGGAATGAGGAACATGAGCCCGAGGAAGCATTCTTTTCATGATCTTTCCTTTCTCTACGGTTCGCGAAACGAGGTGATGAATCGCCAGTATGTCGCCTCAGGTCAAAAAATAAGCCGGGAGCAACCTTTTATTGTGGATGGGATCATAGTCCATCGCGCGGCGTCTTGTCAATCCCGTTGAGAATGGAAGCGCCGCGGCTACAGGACCCTTGAATCCGAGGACGCTCACTTCAAGAGCCAGGAAAGCTTTTACCATATCGACAGATGCTTGCGGGAGTCAGGTCAGGATGATATGACGGCCTGGATCACCGCCCAGAGAAGGGTCGCCGCGGTAAGCAGGATGCTTGCCGTTCCCAGGAGGCGGTGGAGAAGTCTCCCCGTCGTCCGTTCGCGGTATCCGGTCAGGAAGGCGATGAGAATGCCGGAGACGATGCCTCCCCCGTGCGCCCAGTTGTTGATCCCGGGAAAGAAGAGGCCGAAGAGGACGAGGCCCACGACCCATCCCATCGCCTGGCGGTAGATCTGCTCCCCGTAGAAGCCGCCCCGGCTCTTGCCGTAGTAGAGGATGGCGCCGATCAGGCCGCAGATGGAGGCGGAGGCGCCGATGGTGAAGGGGACGCCGGCCAGATAGGAGAGGAAGAAGCCGGCGACGCCGGTCCAGACGTAGAGGATCGCGAAGCGATGGAGGCCGAATTCGTCGAGGACGAAAGGGGCGAGCTGCTCGCAGGGCCATCATGTTGAAGAAGATGTGCAGGATCCCCCCGTGGAGAAAGGAGGCCGAAATGAGGGTCCACCAGCGGCCGTAGGCGATGATGGGCAGGGTTCCGGTCGCGCCGAGGAGGAAGAGGCTCCCGTCCGAGGGGGAGAGAAACGTCATGGGGTTGGCCGAAAGGCCGAGCGCCGCCGGGTTCGAGCAGGAGCGAAAAGAGGTAGAAGGCGACGTTGACGGTGATGATCGCCATGACCGGATCGAAGCCGGAGCAGGGAAACACCGCCGCGGAGTCCCCGTTTCCAGAGGGCGCCCGGACGGGCCATCCCGCAGTAGGGACAGGCCGGCTCGTCGTTGCTGATCAGCTCGCGGCAGTTCGGGCAGAGCATCGATTTCTTTTCGATCATGGCGCGAATTCCGTTTATATGAACCTCATGATCACCGGAATGGCGACGAAGGTCCCGATGGAGGTGGTCAGGTTGACGACGGCGACCAGCAGAAGCAGGCGCGTGATCTTGTTCCGGAAAAATCCCCGGATCGAGACGATGTCGTCCTGCAGCGCCAGGAAATCCTTGACCTGCGGTTTGCGGAGCGTCGCCTCCGACGAGGCCGGCGACCCAGCCCGCGGCGATCAGGGGGTGCAGCGTCGTGATGGGGGCGGCGATGGCCGAGGCCGCGATCGTCAGCGGGTGGGCCAGGAGGATCAGCGCCCCGAAGCCCGAGAAGGAGGCGGTGATCGACCGCCCACCAGGTGATCATCTTCAGGCTGGCCTGGGAGCCGGAGTAGAAGAAGCCGGCGATGAAGAGGCCCACGATGGCCAGCGAAAAGAACCAGCCGGCAAATCGCCCCCAGATGCCCTTCTCGGGAATCCGGTTGAGGGCCTCGATGTCGATCTCCTCCCCCATGTGCTTCAGGATGCCGGGCACGTGACCGGCGCCCACGACCGCCACGATCCGGGCGCCCGGCGCATGGCCGATGGTGTGGGCGAGGTAGAGATCCCGCTCGTCGATCAGGGTGGTCTTCAGCCCCGGCAGCTTCTCGCCGACGGTCTGGAGGGCCAGTTCCAGGACGTCGTGCTGCTTGAGCTTTTCGATCTCCTCCTCGGTGATCTCGTCGGTGGCGAAGAGCGACAGGAGGACGTCGGGGAGGAACTTCACCTTGCTCCAGAAACCCATCTTCCGCCAGGTCCGCAGGAGCGTCACCCGGATCTCCCGGTCTGCGAGGACAATCTCCGCGCCGATCTCCTCCGCCCGGGCGATGGCCCGGAGCATCTCTTCGCCCGGGGTGATGTTGAATTTCTGGGCGATCTTCCGCTGGAGGGAGGCCATGATGAGCTGGGAGAGGAGGATGGAGGTCCGCTTCTCGCGGATCACCTTGACGATGTCGGTCTGCTGCCACTTGTCCCGCTGGCGGATCGCCTCGTAGCGGGGCCGGCAGAGCTCGACGCAGACCGTATCCGGCTTCTCTTCGGCGATGACCCGCTCCACCAGATCGGCGCTCTCCCGGGAGACGTGGGCCGTTCCGATCAGGATGATCTCCCGGCCTTCCAGGTTGATGCGGTGGACGTTCTCGTTTTCCAAATAGTTTTCCCTTCAGCGGTTATTTGGGGAGGTCATTACCAATATTTGCCGCGGATGTAAAGGGAAATGGTTTACGGATGTCCGGATGATGCTAAGAAGACTCCAATAACGGGTCATGCGAAGCTGAGTCCGTTTCCCCTGGCGGTAGCGGCGGTCGAAAGGATGGGTGCAGCGGTAGAAATGGGTGCAGATGTTGAAGATCGGCGATCACATCAGAACGGAGATCGGGGATGTGGCCTTCGGCGGCGACGGCGTCGGCGAGGATGCGGATCTGGTCATCTTTGTCCCCTTCACCGTCGACGGGGACGAGGTGGAGGTCGAGATCACCGAGGTCAGGAAGCGCTATGCCCGGGGGAGGCTTGTCCGGATCATCGCCCCGTCGCATCACCGTGTGACGCCTCTCTGTCCTTATTACACCCGCTGCGGCGGCTGCCGGATGCAGCACATCGCCTACGCCCATCAGTTGGAACTCAAGCGACGGCAGGTGGCGGAGACCTTTCGCCGGATTGCAAAGCTCTCCTGTCCACCCGTTGGCGCCGGTGATCGCCTCCCCGCGACCCTATGGCTATCGTGGAAAGGCGGAGTTCCATCTCGCCGGCGGGCGGGGAGGGCCGCGGCGGGCAGGTCTGATGGCCCTGGCGAGCCACGATCTCGTCGAGGTTGAACGGTGCGAAATCGTTGATGAATCGATAAACCGGAAATACGGGAACTTCCGGGAGGCCCTCCGTGCGGGGAGCCTTCACATTCAGGGCGATCGACAGATCATCTGGTCCGACGAGCCGGGCGAGCCCCCGACGGAAGTGCAAATCGAATCCGGGAAGTCGCCGGATGATCACACGGATCGTCGGTGGAAAGCGGATGACGGTTCCCTATCGGGGATTTTTTCAGGCAAATATCGCTGCTCGTGAGGGAACTGGTCGATCAGGTCATCGAAATGAGCGAGCTTTCGGGCCGGGAGACGGTGATCGACGCCTATGGCGGCGCGGGGCTCTTTTCCCTCTTTCTCGGAGCACGGGCCGGACGGATCTTCGGCATCGAGGGAGACCGGGAGGCCGTCCGCTGCGCGGGGATCAATCTGCGCCGGGAGGGGCTTGCGCAGGCGGAATTCTTCCACGGGGATGTGGCCGATGTGCTCATGAGGTGAGTTTGTGCCGCGCGGGATGAGGGCCGACGTGGTCGTCCTCGATCCGCCCCGCGACGGTTGCGGCGAAGGGGTCATCGACGCGGTGGCGGCCCTCCGTCCGGAGCGGATCGTCTACGTCTCCTGCAATCCCGCGACGCAGGCGCGGGACATCCGGCTTCTGTCGGCATACGGCTATACCCTCCGCCTTCTCCAGCCGCTCGACATGTTTCCCCAGACCGCCCATATCGAGGTCGTCGCCGCCCTGACATCCGGTGAAGCAGGAGGATTGCCTGCTATAAAGCAGGGGTGAGAGTGATCGGCGACGTCCACAAATCCCGACCCTTCGATGGGTCAAGCGTCACTTTTTTCAGATCGGCGGAAGGCGTGTGGGTGCGCTGCGTCTTTTCAGGCGCCGTTTCCGCCGCGCGGATGCGAACCGAGAAGTTCGTAGATCTTGAGCTCGCCGAGGGTGCTGCCCGCATCGCACATGCCGATCTCCCGGACGTCGAGGATCGAATTCATGACCGCAAGACGGGTCTTTTCGCTGATCAGGATGCTGTTCGGCCGGGATTTCGTCAGATCCTGCAGGCGGAAGACGGCGTTGACCGAATCGCCGATGACGGTGTAGTCCATCTTTTTTTCGAAGCCGATGTTGCCGACGACCGCTTCTCCCGTGTGGATGCTGATCCCCATGGCGAGCGGGTTCTTCGAGTTCCTCCGCGAAGTGGTCGTTGACGGCTGCGAGGGTCGCCTTCATCTCCAGGGCGGCGGCGATGGCGTTGTCCGCATCGGTCGTGCTGGAGACGGGGGCGCCGAAGAGGGCCAGAAATCCGTCGCCCAGGTATTTGTCGACGATCCCCCCGTGTTTGAAGACGATATCGCCCATGCTGGTGAAGAAGTGGTTCAGCATCGCGACGGTCCGCTGGGGGCCGATCTTCTTGGAGAGGGTGGAAAATCCGCGGATGTCGATGTTCAGGAGCGTCAGGATCTTCAGCTCCTCGATCAGCGGCTTTTCCGTCTCCGGCGTTGTGGATGATCTTGTCGACGATCTCCCGCGGAACGAATTTCTGGAACATGTTCCGGATGCCCCGTTCGTGTTCGGCCATGGAGAGGGTCTCCTGGTAGAGCTGCGAGTTCTCCAGGGCGATGCTGACCGAGGTCGCGATGGACTGGAGGAGGTGGAGGTCGTCGTCGTTGAAATCGCCGTTGATCTTGTTGAGGACTTCGATCACGCCGAGGACCCTTCCCCGGGAGATGAGCGGCACGCAGAGGACCGAACGGGTCCGAAAGCCGGTCTGCCGGTCGAAATCGGGTGAAATGCCGGGAATCACTGCGTATCGCGGACGATGACGCGGCTCGCCGCGGGCGGCGGAATAGCCGGCGATCCCCTGACCGAGCTGGACGCGGAGGGACTTGAGGACGTCGATGTCGATCTGCGGGATTGACTGTTGAAGGCGACCTTGAAGGCCAGTTCATCCTCTTCGAGCAGGAGCAGTGAACCCGCTTCGACATTCACGATCGTCCGGATCATGTCCATCGTGTGTTTGAGGACCTCTTGCCGGTCGAAGGTCGAGGCGGCGAGGATGCTGCCGATCTGTTTGATCGACTCCATCTCCTGATCCCGCTTCGTGACCGAAGAGGAGAGACGGTTCTTTTCCATGGCCAGCGGCAGGAGGGAGGCGATATCTGTCCACCTTTTCCTCCAGACCGTTCAGGGCGCCCGGCCGGAAGGCGCCGAGGACGAGGAGTCCCGTGACCACCCCCCCCATCTTCAGCGGTACGAGCAGGGTGGAGAGGATGCCCGGTTTGACAAAAAGTTCCTGTTCGAGCGGGTGCTGCAAGTTCTCCGGATTGTCGATGACCAGGATGTTCCCCTGCCTGATGACCCCTTCCAGGAGGGATCCGGCGTAATCGTAGCTGCCGCTCCGGCTGAGGCCGAGCGGGATGGAGGAGAGGATGTCCAGGACGACGACGTGATCCGGGGTCTGCTCCTGAATTCCCATGATCACGGCGACATCAAAGGGGACATCTTCCCGGAATTGAGTACAGGACGGCATGGAGAAGTTCGCTGTTCCGCAGACTGGAACCGAGGGTCTTGCAGATGCCGGTGATGGTCGCCAGCTGCTGACGGTTCTCCCGGTTCAGCTTCATCAGATTCAGGTTGTCGTAGGTAAAGGCGGCGTTGCTGAGAAACGGCGCCAGGACATCGACATCTTCCTGGGTAAACGGGATGTCCGAAGTCCCGCGGGAGAGGGTGAGGACCCCGAAGACATCACTGGATTCCCTTGAGCGGCATGCAGAGAAAGGCTTTGGTCGCGTAATGGGGGCGGTTCCCCCGTCCGAAGCGGTTGTCCTTTTCGATATCGTCGATGAGGAGAGGGGATTTGTTGATCACGGCGAACTTGGCGATGCTCGTCGCAAAATCCACCCTGTCTCCCATCTTGACAAGCTCGCCGAGTCCGTAGGTGGCATGGACCACGAAGGTATCCCGTTTCTGTCCCTCCAGGATCAGGACGGAGCCGATATCGGCGTTGGTCAGTTTCAGGGCGCGCTCCAGGGTGATCGCAAACAGGTCGTCGCTGTCGAAGGTGACGTAGCAGAGATCGGAGAGTTCCTTCAGTGTGGAGAGCTGCGAGGTCCGTCTTTCCAGGTTGTTGAAGCTTGTCCGAAGCTCATTCTCGACGGCATGAAAGGACTGGACGATTCCCTGCAGTTCGTCGGAGACCGACGGGCGGTTGAACCCGGTGAGATCCTGGGCCAGGGAGTCGGAAATCTGTTTTCGAGGTGTTGCGGATAGAGTCGAAGGTCTTGCGGATCAGGACATATCCGGCAAGCGAGGAGGCCAGAAGGGCGAGGATGAAAACGGGAATAAACTGGTCTTCCAGGAGGTCATATTTCAGGCCGAAGTAGAGGAGTCCGAGCAGCGGCACGAAGAAAAAAAGGGAGAAGATGATGGACAGACGAATAGTAGAGCCCCTTGCTTTCCAGTGGAAAGGTCAAACATCTTTTTCTTGAGATTCATGAAGCGTATCTCCCTGCTGCTCTCATATAATATCCGTACATATGCTAGCAGATTCAGCTGAATAATGACAGATAATTTATGAACCGCCGGCAATGATCGTATTGCGGGGGGAAGATGAGTGTGTTAAGGACTCACAGGTTTTTAGTTTATTGAGTGAACGATAATGACGATTGATACCCATGCACATCTGGAGATGGAGGCATTTGACGGCGACCGGGAAGCGGTTCTCGCGCGGGCGGCGGAGGCCGGCCTGACGGCGATCGTCACGGTCGGAACGACGCTTCCCGACTGCGAAAAGGCCGTGGCCCTGACCCGTCTCTACGAACCGGTCTATGCGGCCGTCGGCATCCATCCCCACGAGGTGAAGGAGATCGACGCCGCGACCTATGATGCCCTCCGGGTCCTTGCGCGGCAGGAGAAGGTGGTCGCCATCGGAGAGATCGGGCTCGATTTCTTCTACGACCTCTCCCCGCGGGAGGTTCAGCTCCGGCGCTTTCAGGAACAGCTCGACCTCGCGGAAGAACTGGATCTGCCGGTGATCATCCACGACCGGGAGGCCCATGCGGAGATCCTCGAGATCCTCCGGCCGCGGAAGGGCCGTCTTCGGGGGGTGCTCCACTGTTTTTCCGGGGATTGGGCGATGGCCCGCGAGTGTCTCGATCTGGGATTCCATCTCTCCGTGGCGGGTCCCGTGACCTACCGGAAAGCGGATCAGCTCCGGGCGGTGGCCCGGGAGATCCCGCTGGAGAGGCTGCTCATCGAGACCGACGCCCCCTACCTCGCCCCGCAGCCCTACCGGGGGAAGCGCAACGAACCGGCCTATGTCGTGGAGACGGCCCGCTACCTGGCGGAGATCCGGGGCATACCGGTCGATGAACTGGAACGGCAGACCGCGGCCAACGCCCGTCGTCTTTTCGGTATCGACGGAGACCTGACGGACTGAACCCTTCGCGCTGCTTCGGCGATTTTTGTCTACGTCAGGCTTCATCCTGCAGAACCCAAAGCAACCGGCTCTTCGCCTTGTGACGAAATAGTCTTGATTTCGACGGGCGTTTGGAGTAGAAATACACATAAGAAGCAAGGGGTGCCGATTCAGGCTGAGAAGATACCCTTTGAACCTGACCTGGGTAATGCCAGCGTAGGGAATGGCAGGCAGTCGTATTTTTCATCAATCTCATCAGGGGCCATATCCCTTAACAGGGTATGGTCCTTTTTTTTTACTCCGGCTTGTCTCCGTCAGGAGAGAGCCGGAGGGGCGGTGGTCATGAAGAAGGTGGTTTTTATCGTATCCGGCGGGGAACTCGGCGATCCGTCGTTTTTCCGGGAACAGGCGGCGAAGGCGGCGCCCGCGGCGGTGATCTGCGCCGACGGCGGCGCCCGCCATCTGCTGGCCACGGGGATCGTCCCCACCCTCATCGTCGGGGACATGGATTCCCTGGATCAGGTCAGCAAGACCGTTACGAATCGCATGGGCTGCCGGATCATCCGCCATCCACGGGAGAAGAACGAAACGGATACCGAACTGGCACTCCAGGAGGCCTTCGCGATGGCGCCCTCGGAGGTCTGGATCTGGGGGGCTCTGGGCCACCGCATCGACCATACCCTGGCCAATATCTCTCTTCTCGTCCAGGGAAACAGAGCAGGGGATCGAGGTCAAACTGATCGATACGTGGTGCGAGGTCTTTCTTATCACCGACGCACGGTTCTCGACGGGGAAGCGGGCCAGACCGTTTCCCTTCTCCCTTTTGGAGGAGAAGTCACCGGGGTCACACTCACGGGATTCGAATATCCTCTGACGAAAGCGGTCATGGAGATCGGCCGCCCCTACGGGATCAGCAACCGCCTGACGGAGCGGCAGGGGATCATTGAAATGGATGCGGGAGTTCTCCTGGCGGTGCGGTATTTCCGGCCGGGGGTTTTCCCGGGGGAGGAGAGAGGATGAAACCGTTCAGGGTATTGACGATTGCCGGATCGGATTCCGGCGGCGGGGCGGGGATCCAGGCGGATCTGAAGACGATCACGGTTCTCGGCGGGTTCGGGATGAGCGTCATCACGGCGCTGACCGCCCAGAACACCCTCGGGGTCCACGGCATCCACGACGTGCCGCCGGCGTTCGTGGCCCTGCAGTTCGATGCGGTGGCGACCGACATCGGGATCGATGCGGCCAAGACGGGGATGCTGGCCACCTCGGAGGTCATCCGGGTCGTGGCCGGGAAGATCCGCCAGTACGGGATCGAGAAACTCGTCGTCGATCCGGTGATGGTGGCCAAGGGGGGGATGTCGCTGATCCGCGAGGAGGCCAAAAAGACCCTCATCGCGGAGCTGATTCCGCTGGCCTTTGTCCTCACGCCGAACATCCCCGAGGCCGAGGTCCTCTCCGGGATCCGGATCGCGACGCTTGCCGACATGAAGGAGGCGGCGCGGATCATCCGGCAGATGGGGGCAAGGCATGTGGTCGTCAAGGGAGGGCATCTTTCCGGGGATGCGGTGGATCTCCTGTATGACGGAGAGGATTTCCGGGAGTTCAGCTCGCCGCGGATCGCGACGGAGGATACCCACGGGACCGGCTGCACCTATTCGGCGGCGATCGCCACCGGACTCGCCTTCGGGAAGGACGTCGCCGGGGCCGTGACGGAGGCCAAACGCTATATCACCGAGGCGGTCCGGCATGCCTGGCGGGTGGGCGGGGGGCACGGACCGACGAACCACCTGGCGCCGCTCTTTGCTTCGGAAGAGGGCAGGGCGGCCATGAGGCCGGAAGGCTGGAAAACGGTCGGATAAGGGGTGAATCATGGAAGAAAAAACTCAGTTGAGCGGCGTCAATCTCTTTTTTCTCTGGTTCGGCGCGGCGGTTTCCGTCGCCGAGATCCTGACGGGCGGCTACCTCGCGGAACTCGGGGCGGTAAAGGGGCTCTGGGCGATCATCCTGGGTCACCTGGCGGGGACGCTGCTCCTCGTCCTCGCCGGACTGATCGGATTCCGGGAGAGGCTCCCCGCCATCATGTCCACGCGGATCTCCTTCGGAAAGCAGGGTTCCTACCTCATTTCGGTGATCAACATCCTCCAGCTCGTCGGCTGGACGGCGATCATGATCATCGAGGGGGGGATGGCGATGAACGTGATCGGCCGCTCCCTGTGGAACTTCGATCATCCGACCCTGATGTCCTGCCTGATCGGGTGTCTCGTCGGACTCTGGGTCTTCTGGGGGGTGAAGGGATTCAAGCGGATCAACACCCTGGCCGCCTCGCTGCTCCTGATCCTCACGGTCGTGATGAGCTGGGTCGTCTTCACGCACCCGTCCGCGGCGGCGGATATGGCAAAGCAGAAAGGGGCTTTCGGGATGGGCTTTGAACTCTCGATCATCATGCCGCTCAGCTGGTTTCCCCTGATCTCCGATTACACCTCCCTCGCCAGGACGAAAAAGGGCGCCCTGATCGCCCCGTTCTGCGGTTATTTCATCGGGAGCTGCTGGATGTACGCGATAGGAATGGCGGGCGGGCTTCTCTCCGGTTCGCCCGATCCGACGAAGATCATGCTTGCGGCCAACCTCGGCCTGACGGCGCTGGCCATCCTCGGCCTCTCCACCGTGACGACCACCTTTCTCGACGTCTATTCGGCGGGGATCTCGCTGATCAACATCTTCCCGCGGGTGAACGACCGGATGGCGGCGGTCGGCTTCACCGCGATCGGCACCGCCGTGGCCCTGGTCTTTCCGATCGACCGGTATACCGAATTTCTCTATATTCTGGGTTCCGTCTTCTCGCCGCTGATCGCCATTCTCCTGACGGACTACTTCGTTCTGAAGTGCGACAATCGCAGCCGCCGGGCGGACCTTCCGGCCACCGTTTCGCTCGCTGCGGGGATCGCCTTTTACTATCTCATCAAATCCGTCGATATCCCGATCGGATCGACGCTCACGACCATCGTCTTTACGTCGGCGCTGCACTACTCTCCTCCGCAGAGGGTGGCAGCGGGGAAAAGTTCCGGGAGGTGAGCGTGCCGCTGGATGATGCCGCCGCCATCGTCCGCCGCCTGCGGGAGGCCGGCCATGAGGCCTTTCTGGTGGGCGGCTGCGTCCGCGATCTCATCCGCGGCGTGACGCCGAAGGATTTCGACATCGTCACCTCGGCCCGTCCGGAAGAGGTCCAGGCCTCTTTTTGCCCGGACGGTTCCCGTCGGCGCCCGTTTCGGCGTCGTTCTCGTCATCGAGGGGGGACGCCCTTACGAGGTGGCCACCTTCCGGATGGAAACCGATTATGACGACGGACGCCACCCCTCCGGGTCGTCTTCGCCACCGCCGAGGAGGATGTCCGTCGCCGGGATTTTACGGTCAACGGTCTTCTCATGGATCCGGAGACGGGCCGGATCATCGATTATGTCGACGGCCGTCGCGACATCGAACGGCGTCTCATCCGGACGATCGGCGATCCGGAGGAGCGTTTCTGCCGAGGATCATCTGCGGATGCTCCGGGCGGTCCGCTTTACGGCCACGCTCGGCTTTACAATCGACCCGGCGACACTGGCCGCCATCCGGAGGCAGGCGTCCGCCATCCGGCGGATCAGCGCCGAGCGGATCCGGGAGGAGCTCACCCGGATACTGACGAGCGGCGGGGCGAGGGACGGGGATGGAACTCCTGGCCGAAAGCGGCCTTCTTGCCGAGATCCTTCCCGAGGTTCTGGCCCTCCGGGGAGTCGACCAGCCCCCGGTCTTCCATCCCGAGGGGGATGTCTGGGAACATACGCTGCGGATGCTCGCCCTTCTCCCCGGAGAGGATGGAGGTCCGACCTGCGTCTCGCCTGGGCGGTCCTCCTCCACGACGTCGGCAAGCCGGTCACCCGTTTCGAGGATGAAACCGGAGTCCATTTCTACGGCCATGTCCGGCGGGGGGAGGAGATCGCGGCCGCGATCCTCCAGAGGCTCCGCTTCTCCCGGGAGGAGACGGAGACGATCCTGGCCCTCATCCGGGGACACATGCTCTTCATGAATGTCCGCGAGATGCGGCCGAACCGGCTGAAACGCTTCCTCCGGCAGCCGGATTTTCCCCTCCACCTGGAACTCCACCGCCTCGACTGTCTGGGGAGCCACGGCCTCCTCGACAATTATGAATTTTCCCTGCAGAAGCTGAAGGAGTATTCCGAGGAGGAGCTCCGGCCGCCTCCTCTTCTGACCGGGGAGGACCTGATCGGGATGGGCTATGCCCCGGGGCCGATTTTCAGGGAGATCCTCTGCGCCGTCGAGGACGCCCAACTGGGCGGCGAGATAGCGGACGCAGGGGAGGCCCGGTCGCTGGTCCGGAAGCGATGGGGCGATCCGTGTCACGCTGCAACACACCTGTTCCGACTTTCACAGCAACATTCAGTCACAGTACTTCTTGCAATTTCCCGCTGTTTTCATGAGAATGGGGCTGTCGCAGCCAATCGCTCTTAAGGAGACGGACCCACACCATGGGGATACAGCCATTTTTTCACAGACGAACGGCGCTTCTTGCCGGGGCGGTCATTCTGATTCTTTTCGCCGGGGGGTGCGGAAGGCCGGCGGTACGTCATCACTGCACCGGCGGCAAAGATCATGGAGAAAAAGGCGGTTCCCCGCATGGGCTATACGATCCAGGCCGGGGCCTTTGCCAACGCGGAAAACAGCGCCCGTCTGACCCGCTCCCTTCAGGAGAAGGGACTCGCTGCGACCTATTTTTTGGCCGGAGGGCTCTACAAGGTCCGGTTCGGAAACTTCCCCACCAAAGAGCTGGCCCGCGCCAGGGCGGAGGAGATCCGCGCAGGCGGGAATCATCGAGGAATTCTACATCGTCAGCCCCGAGGAGTATGCGGTTGCGAAACGGGCGGAGAAGGGCGAGGCCTATCTCCGGGAGGAACTGGTCCGGTCCGCACGGAGCTTTCTCGGCGTTCCCTACCTCTGGGGAGGCGCCTCCATCGAAACCGGTTTCGATTGCAGCGGTCTGACGATGACCGTCTATCAGCTCAGCGGTCTCGATCTTCCCCGTACGTCCCGCGAGCAGTACATGGCGGGCAATCCCGTCGAACTTTCCTCCCTGGAGAAGGGAGATCTCGTTTTTTTCGCCCCGGGGGGAGACAAGATCTCCCATGTCGGCATCTATACGGGAAACGGCCAATTCATCCATGCCCCGGAAAGGGGGAAGCGGATCAGGATGGATTCTCTCTCGAACGACTATTTCAGCCGGACGTATATCGGGGCGAGGTCGTATCTGTGAGGCTCCATTTTTTCTTTAGCAGAGGGGTTGATGAAAGCCTGGTTTTTTAGTAAGGTGACGAGATGTCTCAAGACAAAATTACTGTGATACAGAGGTGTAATGCCTTTTCAACCCTGGTTTGCGATCCTGATCTGCATCATCCTTTGCCTCTCCGGCTGCATGAAAGCGGTCGAAAAAAAAGTCACCGTACCGGTCCCGGAGAAAAAAATAATCGGTCGAGCCAGACAGGCCCCTACGATCCTGATATTCCGAAAGAATACCGGGATCTCCTGCGGGGCGCCCAAGCGGACGACTGGAGAATCCCCCAGATATTTCTGGCCGTTGCCGGCCGATATGAGGCGGAGGGGGAAGAGGGGAGGGTGCTTCACTTTCTGGACAGGGCGGCAAAGGCCTTTGTCCGTAAAGCAAGGATTCCTCCGGCGAGGCGCTGGTCTTCTCCAAAAAGGTCCTCTTCCTGATGCAGACCGGTCGCGAGCGCGAGGCTCGTCGCACTGCTGCGGGAGGGAGGCGAAAAATGGACAGAGCCGCCTCTCCGCGCTTTTCCGGAATATCTCGAAGGCCGTCTCGCCCTGCTGCAGGGCGAATTCAGCTCGCGCCCGGGAACTCCTCAGCCTGTCTCTTCAGGACAACACGGTTTTTCAGACGGATGTTCACTTCCTCCAGCTTGAAGCGCGATGCCGAACTTGCCGCCGGGATGGCGGCGGTTCTGTCCGAACACCTTCCCCGTCTGCTGACGGTCTACCGCTATCAGGAAGCGACGTCTGTCCGAACCGCGTCCGGCCGGTGAAAGCAGCACCCACCTCCGGAATGCCCTTGCCATGAACGAGGAATTGCGCAAGACGAAGATCGGACCGTTCCTCCCTCGAGGCGATTTTGAGAGGACCGAGGCCGAGGCATACGCCTTTATGGGGCTGGCGAGGGGATGAGAGGCAATGGTGACGGAGTCGCTCTCTCACCTTGTCCATGCGGCGGAATTGTCGCGGGCGGCGGGATTCCGTGAAGGCGAGATCAGGAGTCTTCTGTTTCTGGGCGAACTCGGTCTCGGCGGGGAAAACAGAAACGAAGGCCTTCTGGCGGCCGAAACGCTCCGGGAGAGGGCCGATCGCTACCGGGCGGCGTCTTATCGGATCTGGGCGAGACTCCTGTTGGCCCGTTATGCCGGTGAGCAGGGACGGAGAGGTGAGGCGATAGCGGCCCTCCAGGAGGCGGACGCGATCCTTTCGAGTCCAGCGGTCCGGACCGGAAGCGGAGATGTTTGCCGAGGTCTGCCGCCTTCAGCGCCGGGCGGTCTATGAATCCCTCGTTGAGCTGCTGGCCGCGGAGGGGCGCGCCGGCGAGGCCCTGACGGCGGCGGAGAAGGCCAAGGCGCTCATGATGACGAATCTTCTGGCCGGCCAGGATATCGGCGCGACCCCCGCCGAGCGGGAGCTGCTCCGGAGGGAGACGGAACTCGGTGAAATCGTCCGAATCCTCCGGCGACGCATCCTGAATGTGTCCGGAGAGGCGCACACCGGGGAGCTTTTAGAGCGGCTCAAGGGGATCAAGACGATATATGATGAACTGCTCGGTCAGTTCGGGGCAGAAGGCGAAAAGCTCCTTTCCCTTGTTTCCGTTCGCGGAATCGATCCCATCGCCCTGCAGCGTCTTTTGGATGCGGATACCACGCTCTTTTCATACTTCGCGACCGATACGGGCCTCTATGTATGGGCCATCCACCAAAATATGGTCCATCTGGTGAAAATCGATCTCACCCGGGAGGAGCTCAGAGGCCTCGTCTTTTCCTATCTCGAAGCCATTCACTCCAGGGACAGAAAAAAAACGGAGAGCCTCTCCCGCAGGGTCTACGATCTGCTGCTGAAGCCGGTCATTCCCTTCGTTTCCGGGGACCGGATCGGATTTATCCCCGATGACTGCCTCAGCTATTTTCCCTTTGCGGCGATGAATTACCGGGGAAAGTTCCTTGCCGAGGGTTTTTCCATCTTTTATCTCCCCGCGGCCGGCTCTGCTCGAGCAGGTCGTTACGGAAAAGGCGCCATTCGGGTCTGCGGATCCTTGCCTTCGGGAATCCCGATCTGGAAGACGAGACGCTGGATCTCCACCATGCCGTGGAGGAACTGAAGCGGATCCGGAAGCGGATCGGCGACACGACGTTCTGCTCAATGAACAGGCATCGGAGACGAAGGCGGAGGAGATGATGGCGAGTTACGACATCCTCCATTTTGCCGTCCGGGGACAGTTCTATCCCGATGAGCCGCTGCATTCGGGCCTTCTGCTGACGCCGGGCGCAGACCAGGACGGCATGCTGAGCGTCCTCGAGATCTTCCGGCTTCGCTTTCCGGGAAGGGCCGTCGTCCTGAGCGGCTGCGACACCCTGCCGGAGAAGGATCCGGAGGGAAAGAGCTTTTCCGCTCTGCAGCGGGCGTTTCTTCATGCGGGAAGCCCGTCCGTCGTTTCGACGCTCTGGCTTGTCGACGACCGGGCGGCGGCCCATCTTCTGGAGCTTTTTTATCGACAGTTGGAAAGAAAGAAATCCCTTGCCGATGCGCTGCGGGCGGCGCAGCTCCGTCTGCTTCGGGAAGGGTATCCCCCCTATGTCTGGGCGGCCTTCATCCTGACGGGAAGATACTGAAACAATGATCCGGCCGTAGCGCCGTGCGACCGAAAGAAAGGAGATCCATGGATAGCGAAAATTTACTGGTGACCGGGGGCTGCGGTTTCATCGGGAGCAACTTCATCCGCCATCTGCTTGCCAAAGCGGATTTCCGGGGGAGGATCATCAATGCGGACAATCTGACCTATGCGGGGAATCCGGAAAACCTGAGCGGCGTCGCGGAGGCCTATCCGGGGCGGTATCTCTTCAGGAAGGCGGACATCTGCGATGCGGCCGTCGCTCCAGGAGCATCTTCGCCCAGTACGGGATCGACACCGTCTGTCATTTTGCCGCCGAGTCCCATGTGGACCGTTCCATCCTGCAGGCCGGACAGCTTCATCCAGACCAATATCATCGGGACGTTCAACCTCCTCGAAGCGGCAAGGGCCAGCGGGCAGCGGCTTCCGGCTCTTCCACCACATCAGCACCGATGAGGTTTACGGCAGTCTCGGCCCGGAGGGGGCATTCACCGAGGAGACGCCCTACCGTCCGAACAGCCCCTACTCCGCCTCCAAGGCCTCCTCCGACCATCTCGTCCGGGCCTACCATGAAACCTACGGCCTGCCGACGACGCTTTCCAACTGCTCCAACAACTACGGCCCCTACCAGTTTCCGGAAAAGCTGATTCCGCTGGTCGTCCTCAATGCCCTGGAGGGAAAGCCCCTCCCCGTTTACGGGGACGGAAAGAATGTCCGGGACTGGCTCTACGTCACGGATCACTGCGAGGCGATCCGGACGATCATGGAGAAGGGACGGCGCGGGGAGACCTACAACATCGGCGGCCATGCGGAGATGGAAAACATCGCCATCGTGGAGATGATCTGCGATCTGGTGGATGAACTCGCGCCGTCTGCGGAAGGGGGTCCCGGCGGCGTCTGATCACCTTCGTGAAGGACCGGCCCGGCCACGATCGGCGTTATGCCATCGATTTCTCGAAACTGCACGGAGAACTGGGCTGGTCTCCCGCGGAATCCTTCGCCTCGGGCCTCCGGAAGACCGTCCGCTGGTATCTCGATAACCGGGCCTGGAGCGAGCGGATCCGGAGCGGCGAGTATCAGTCCTGGATTCGGGAGCAGTATGGGGAAAGATAATAAGACCGGCCTGACCACAGGCCACAATCCACTTGAGGTGAAGAGCGAAATTTGCTAAGGTAGAATCGGTTTTTGAGAACATGTCCAGCCCCGTTTCTTCTGCCCGCCGGGTGCGGTCGGTAAAGGGCCGGGGCAATGGAAAATGAAGTACGAAAGGAGAATGAGTATGTCAAAAACGGAAGATGCATTGAAGGAAGCGTTTGCGGGTGAGTCACAGGCCAATCGGAAATACCTGGCCTTTGCGGCGAAGGCGGATCAGGAGGGGTATCCTCAGGCGGCTCGTCTGTTCAGGGCCGCGGCGGAGGCGGAAACCATCCATGCCCATAACCACTTAAGGGCCCTCAAGGCGATCCACAGCACCCGTGAGAATCTTCAAGAAGCGGTTGCGGGAGAGAGCCATGAGTTCAAGTCGATGTATCCTGCGATGATCGATGCGGCCAAGGCGGAGGGGAACAAGGAGGCGGAACGGTCCTTCAATTACGCAAACGACGTGGAAAAGGTCCATGCCCGGCTCTATCAGGAGTTGCTTGCGGGACTTGGGAAAGCCGGCGAGACCTACGCCTATTATGTTTGCCCCGTCTGCGGTTATACGGCGGAGAAGGCGGCTCCCGAGGTCTGCCCGGTCTGCGGCGCCAAGGGAAAGATGTTCAAGAAGGTGGAGTAGGGCGGGAATGCCCGCGGTGAGTGGCCTGCCGCCCCCAGGAAATTTCCCGGAAAAGACGGTTTGACCATCGACAATGATCGTGAAGGGACGGGCGGATTCCGCGACGAGCGGAAGCGTCTGCTTCACAGAAAAGGAGAAAATCATGGAACCACGGTTGAATGCATTGGAAATTGCTCTGAAGAACGAGATGAATGAACACCATTTCTATAAGAAGAACGCGGAGAGGACGACGAATCCCGTCGGCAAGGCGATGTTCGAGCAGATCGCCGGAGAGGAGCTGGAGCATTACGAGCGGCTCAAGCAGCTCGCCGACAGCTGGAAGAAGGACAAAAAATGGCCGGAGACCGTTCCTCTCAAGGTGAAGGATACGGCGGTCCGGTCCATTTTCGGCAGGGCCGCCCAGGCGAGCGGGAAAGCGGTCGCCGCAGGGGATGCCGACGATCTGAAGGCCGTCCGCACGGCGATCGAATTCGAGGCGAAGGGGGCGGCGTTCTATGCGGAGCTTCGGGACCAGTCGGCCGATCCGAAGGAGAAGGCGTTCTTCGGCCTCCTGGCCGATATCGAGCATGAACACTTTGCCTCGCTCAAGGATACGGAGGAGTTCTTCGTCGATCCGGGCGCCTGGTTTCAGAAGGCCGAGAGCTCGGGCCTCGACGGGGCGTAACCGCCTCAGAGGGTATGAGAGATAAAAGAGAGCGGGCCGGCGGGATGCGGCCCGCTTTTGTTTTGACCTGAAGAGCGGTTCAAGCAGTTCCGCTCCGCAGGGAGTCTTCCATCGCCTCCAGCCTCAGGCGTCAGGTCGTTCCAGGCATAGTAGAGATCTTCCAGCTCCGCGGAAATGGCTTTCAGCTCCTGGTTGAGGTGCTTGATCCGCTCCGGATCACGGTAGATGTCCGGTTCGCAGAGGACCGCCTCGCCTTCCTTCTGCTGGGCCTCCAGAAGGGCGATCCGCTCCTCGGTTTTTGCCAGGTCGCGTTTCAGGGCCGATGTCGCCCGCGAGATCCGGTTTCGCTCTTCCGCCTCGAGGCGTTTTTCCTCTTTGGT
>CAWJHT010000029.1:0-13861 GCA_963842685.1 uncultured delta proteobacterium
TGGAAGACAATATCAAGGAAATGTACGAGAAGGCGCGGGCGGCGTTCAGGACCGTCGAGTACTGGCCGCACGAGAAGGTCGATGAGATGGTCCTGGCCGTGGGTTGGGAACTGCAGAAGGCGGAGACGGCGGATGAATTGGCGCGTCTGGCCGTCGAGAAGTCGGGCATCGGCGTCTACGAAGACAAGGTTCACAAGATCGGGACGAAGGTGCGCGGGACGCTCTACGATCAGATCGGCGTGAAGACCTGCGGTCTGGTGGAGGAGGACAAGGCGAAGGGCATCCGGACGTACGCCAAACCGATCGGCGTCATCGCGAATGTCGTACCCTGCACGAACCCCGAGTCGACGGTTTGCTGCATCGCGCTTTCCACCTTGAAGACGCGCAATGCGATCATCTGTTCGCCCCACCCCCGCACGGAGCTGGCCACCTATGCGACGGAGAGCACATTCGCAAGGCGCTCGTGAAAGTCGGCGCACCGGCGGATCTGGTCCAGTGCATCCGCCATACGAGTAATGAAAAGACCCCGGAACTCATGGCTAACTGCGACTATGCGGTGGCCACGGGCGGCGCGGCGCTGGTGAAGGTCGTCTACGGTGCGGGTGTTCCCGCGCAGACAGTGGGCGCGGGAAACGTCATCTCCATCGTCGATTCGACGGTCGAGGACATTCCGGGGGTCGCCTTCCGGCTCCGGAAATCCAAGACGGCCAACAACGCGGCCTCCTGTTCCTCGGAGAACGCGATCGCCGTCGAGGAGTGCATCTTCGACAAGATGATCGCGGCGCTCAAGACCGAGGGGGGCTACCTGTGCAGCACGGAGGAACGCGAGACCCTCCGCAAGACGATGTGGCCGGACGGTCATACCCTGAACCGGGAGGTTGTGGCGAAATCGGCGATGTTCATCGCGGACCTGGCCGGGTTGAAGGTCCCTAAGGATACGAAGATTCTGATGGTCATGGGCGAGAAGATCGGTCCTGAAGACCGGTTTTCCGGCGAAAAACTCTCCCCTGTCCTGACGGTCTGGAAATGGACCGATTTCGACGAGATGCTGGACCGCATGGAGAAGATCCTGAAGTTCTCCGGCGAGGGACACTCGGTGAACATCCAGACGGAACTCGATGAGCGGATGCAAAAGATCGGCCTCCGGGCGAACGTCAGCCGGGTCGTCTGCAACATGGGCCATACCGAGGCGAACAGCGGCGGCTGGACGAGCTGCCTGGGCTTTACGGACACGCTGGGCTGCGGAACCTGGGCAGGGAACATCAGCTGTGAGAACATCAACTGGAAACAGTTCCTCATGTATACGCGGGTGTCCGTACCCGTTCCGAATTACCAGCCGTCGGATGATGAGCTCTTCGGTGCTTACCTGAAAAAGTACGGCAGGGATTGATCTTCCTGCTTGCGAAACTGTGAGTGATGGGGTAGTGAAAGACGGCCGCCGGTAATAGGGCGGCCGTCTTTGTATGGGAGCTTTGCGCAACGGGGAAATCTGATTTTTGTGCAGCGTGCATCGGGAGATTTTTTTAGGATGGAAACACCATGATCCGTGCGGTATTCTGGGACAACGACGGCGTCCTCGTGGATACGGAAAAACTCTATTTCCAGGCGACCCGCGAGCTTCTTCTTCGGGCCGGTGTGACGCTGACGAAAAAGCTCTTCAACAAGATCTCCCTTGTCGAGGGACGGAGCGCCTTCGATCTGGCGGAGAAAGGGAGCTCCCGGGAGGAGATCGCCCTTCTTCAGGAGCAGCGGAACAGGCGCTATACGGAGCTGCTGGGGGGGGACGTCCGCATCCTCGACGGTGTCACGGACGCTCTCGGTGAGCTGCAGGGTAAGGTGGCCATGGCCATTGTGACCAGCTCCCGAAGGGTGCACTTCGATGCGATGCATACCCGAACAGGGCTGATTCCTTACTTTGATTTTGTCCTCGCGCGGGAAGACTATACCCTTTCGAAGCCGGACCCGGAGCCCTACCTGACGGCCATGAAAAAATGCGGCTTCGGTCCGGAAGAATGCCTGGTCGTCGAAGATTCGCCGCGCGGTCTCGCTTCGGCGCTCGCCGCCGGCATCCGCTGTCTTGTGGTGCCCAACGAGTTGACCAGAGGAAACCCTTTTACCGGCGCCTGGCGGATATTGGAAAGCTGCGGCCAGATTCCCGAGGAGATCCGGCGTCTCGATGGGAATGGCCAAGGATATCTGGCAATACTGATTACTCCTGAAACACCATTTTCTTGACCACCAGTCCCTTGATCTTCTTCAGTTTGGCTTCCATCTTCTGAATCTCGGCCTTGTCTCCGTAGGTTTCTATAATCAAAAGGCCCACCGTGGAGCATTCCGATCCGGACACTTCATGCAGCCCGAGACGGGTCTTGATGTTGCAGCCGTATTCCGTGAGAACCTGCTGCACATCCTGCGCCTTTTCCAGCCTGTTTGTCACCTGAATTCCAAGGATCGTCCGCTTCTTCATATATGCCTCCTGAGATAGAGTATCCGCGAAAGTCCCATACTACATCGACCAGGGAAAATCAAATACAACGAGGGGCCTCAAGCCAGTGCCTGTAAATCGATGACTCAAGGGAAAACGAAGCCTCCCTAGGCGATTTGCCGACTTATCCAGCATCTTCTGTTCGGCCGTTACCACTTGAATACGGAAAGAATATTTGAAAAATCGTCCGTCCAGACATTGACCTTTTTTCGAGATTCCATTTTCGTCCAGTTCCTTTTCCTGGAAAGGTCGCCGAAGTCCTTCTCCTTCTTGGCGAGCAGCACCCAGGTGGAGCCATCCTTTCCGATTTCATCATCTTCCTCATCGTCGCAGAGTCTGGCGGCAAAACCGTTTTCTTCAGCCAGCTTCGCCATGACCGGCGCGAGGTTCACATATCGGTTCGTGATATGAATGAGGAGGACCCCGTCCTTGGTCAGCTTCGAAAAATAGAGGTTGACCGCCTCTTTTGTAAGGAGATGCACCGGGATGGAATCCGAACTGAACGCGTCCAGGATGATGATGCCGTAATAATGGGGAGGCGCCTTCTCCATGGTCAGGCGGGCGTCCCCGAGGATGACCTTCCAGTCGGCCTTGCAATCACTCAAAAAGGAAAAATAGGCGGGATTGGTCGATATCTTTTTTACCGCCGGGTCGATCTCATAGAAGTCGATTGCTTGGACCGCGTCCGGCATAAGCGGCAATGCTTCCGGTGCCGAGGCCGGTGACGGCAATGCGGGTTTTTTTCTTCTTCCCCTTGAATGCCGAAAAAACCTGCCCGACCGGCCCTTTTCGATGGTAGTAGGAAACGGGTTCGTTCCGGTTGAACGGATTAAGCCATTGCTTGCCGTGCAGCGTCGTGCCGTGGGAAAGATTCATAAAAGCGCCGTTATAATCCCTTGTGACCGTCAGTACCCCGAAGAAGCTTCTCTCCCGGTGCACAATATCCCGCTTCAAGTCTTTTGACACGACGACGGTGAGCAGCAGAGCGGCAATCCCGATGCCGAAGAGAAAAGGCCTTTTCAGGAATACCAGTCCATAGCAGAGTAGAGCGGGGAATCCATAGGTAATGAACGTCTCGAAGGTTTTCGAAGTGACATGCAGGAGGTCTGGAAGCCGGGAAAGGTTCATGCACTCGCAGGTACCCGTTTGTCGTCGACCAGTAGGTGAGCGGAACAAGCAAGAGAGGAACTCCGAGGTAAAGAAGGAGGCTCTTCCAGTTTCTCAGTCCGTGTCGCTCTTTTCCGATATCCGACCGGCAGGAGCAAGGCGCCGAGAATCAGGATCAGGGGATATTCAAGAACGGTGTTGAAGATGACGGGCGCGATGAGAGAATTGAAAATGCCGCCGAGCATACCGCCGACAGAAAGCCAGAGATAAAATTCAGTCAGCTGTTTTGTCGCCGGTCTCGTCCTGGCAATCTCCCCGTGGCAGACCATGCAGTAGAGAAAGAAATTCACGAGATGAAAGATAAAAACGGTCCATTTCGGGATGCCGATATCCGAGTAATTCACAAATATCAGGGCCGCGATCGAGATCGGCATCAACAGCACCATCGCGCTGTGGACCATGGTCGGAATCCTGGCAAAGACGATGATGAATGAAAGCAGGTAGAGTGACAGCGGGATGATCCAGAAGAGCGGAATGGCGGCGACGTCCGTGCTCAGGAAGGTCGTCACCCCGAGCATCAGGCTCGACGGCACAAAAGCCAGGAGAACCCAACGGCCCCGCTCCCTGTACGTAAGGCGTGAATCATCGGTCAGCACACGACCCTTCCGGTGTTTCTTCCTTTTCTTTCCCGTGAGGCAAGCAGATCGACCTGAATTTCCTCGTAACACCCGCACAGAGGACGGTTAATGTCAGGACGATAAGATATCCGACGGCCCAGGAGCGGCTTTGAGCTGCAAGTCTGAAATGAGGTTCAATCCAGATCGGATAACCGATCAGGGCCAGCATGCTGCCGAGGTTGCTGGCGCTGTAAAGGAAATAGGGATCACCGGCCGACGGATGGCCGGTTCGGGCAAACCACTGCTGGAGCAAAGGCGCGGTAGATGAAAGGACCAAAAAAGGGAGTCCTACGGAAACTAGGAGCAGTAGGAGTATCACCCCGATCGGGCTCCCCTCGACAGAAGGTCCCCACTGGCGCGGAATCGATATCGGAAGGACAATGCAGGCGGCAACGAGGATGGCCAGATGAAGGATGATCTGGCGGTTTAACCCTGCTTTCGTGCCGGAGAGGTGGGCATAACCGTAGCCTGCCAGAAGCATGACCTGGAAGAACATCATGCAGGTGTTCCAGACCGCGGGTGTTCCTCCGAACAGGGGGAGGATCAACTTCGCAATCATCAGCTCGACAAGAAAAAGCAGACCGGCACTGAAAAAAAGCGTCAGAGAAAACAGGGCGGGCAGTGATGTAAATAATAAACGGTCAAACATTTTTTAAGCCTTTTTTCGAGTCGCGTAGACCGATTTCTCACGACACTACACGATCTGAGGAGATTTTCTCAGTTTACCGTCGGGTATCATGGTGGTGCTATCCTATTTCAACCCTGATGGGTCGTCATCTTGCACAGTCTTTAAAATCCGTCAATGAACACTTTCAGGCAAAAGAGGAATACCAAGGAGGGATGCCTTGGAAACACACCGGATCATTTGTTTCCAGAGGAGATCAATAGATCTGAATGAGCGGTCACAATCGGGTCGGCAGATGGCGGCAAGATCCTGCAATCCATTAGACATTACGATGCGAATGTGATAGGGGCGCATGAAAGAGATGGTCGTCCTCACGGAAGGCTAAACCTTTGGACTGACGATGTCGCGATTATTTCGATAGAGGTTTCGTGGGAAAAAAGGTACCAGGCGGAATAATCATACGAGGAATGGGTGGCGAGCAATGAAGGTGCATCAGGTGATTTTTCAGCCCTCCGGCAGGCGGGGGGAGATCCCGGAAGGAAAGACCGTCCTGGAGGCATCCCGCTCTCTGGGCGTGGGCATCGAATCCGTCTGCGGCGGGAAGAAGAGCTGCGGAAAGTGCCGGATCCGAATCGAGTCGGGAACCTTTGATCGGCATGGAATCACCTCGCTTCCCGACCATCTCTCGCCGTTCACCGAAGAGGAGGGCAAACTCATCGGAGAAAAAGAGCGGGCGGAGGGTTTCCGTCTGGCCTGCGCGGCAGCCATCCGGGGAGATGTCCTGATCTTTGTGCCGGAGGAGAGCCGAACGGGCAAGCAGGTGGTGAGAAAAGAGGCGTCGGAAAAATCAATCTCGCTGAATCCCGCCGTCCGCCTCTTTCCCGTAACCCTTGCCCCCCCCACGCTGAACGATCCCCTGGGAGACTATGAGCGCCTGGTTGCGGCCCTTGCGGAGCGGTTCGGCCTGCAACGCCCGGAGATCGACTATCCCGCCCTCCTCGGACTTCCCGGCGCCCTCCGGCAGGGGAACTGGACGGTCACCGCAGCCATCCGGATGGAACGGGAGATCCTCGCCGTCTTTCCGGGAGAGGTGGAGGAGGCCTACGGCCTCGCCATCGACGTGGGCTCGACCACCGTGGCCGGATATCTCTGCAGTCTCCGGACCGGCCGGATCATCGGCACCGAGTCGCTCATGAACCCCCAGGTCACTTACGGCGATGATGTGATTGCGCGGATCACCTATGTGATGGACCATCCGGACGGCATGAAAAAGATGCGGGGGGCGATCATCGATGGTCTGAACCATCTCATCCGGACCGTCACCGGGGATCACGGCCTCTCCCCGGCCGACATCCTCGAAATCACGCTGGTCGGAAACACGGTGATGCACCACCTGTTTCTCGGCATCGATCCGCGCGCGCTCGGCTTCTCCCCTTTCACCCCCGCCGTTCACCGCAGCCTGGACATCAAGGCGCGCGATCTCGGTCTTGAGGCCCACCCCGCCGCCAATGTCCACATCCTCCCCGTCGAAGCGGGTTTCGTCGGTGCGGACAATGTGGGGGTCCTGATCGCGGAGGAGCCCTATCGCCGGGATGAGATGGTCCTCATCATCGATGTGGGCACGAACGGGGAGATGATCATGGGAAACCGGGAGAGGCTCCTCTCCGCCTCCTGCGCCACCGGACCCGCCCTGGAGGGGGCGCATATCCGCTTCGGCATGAGGGCGGCCCCCGGGGCAATCGAGCGGATTCGAATCGATCCCGAAACGCTGGAGGTCTCTTTCAAGATCATCGGCGAGGAGCGCTGGCGGCCGGAGTTCCGGATCACCGGCGCCAAGGGGATCTGCGGCTCCGGGATCATCGACGGGGTGGCCGAACTCTACCGGGCGGGGATCATCGATCACAGCGGCCGCTTCCGGACCGATCTCGCAACGCCGCGGCTCCGCTTGACCGACGGGAAACCGGAGTTCGTCATCGCCTGGCCGGAAGAAACCTCTCTGGAGAGGGCGATCACGATCAGCCAGCAGGATGTCCGGAGCGTCCAGCTCGCCAAAGGCGCCCTCTATACCGGCGCAAAACTGATGATGAAAAGACTGGGGATCGCGAAGCTGGACCGGGTGATCCTTGCGGGCGCCTTCGGGAGCTATATCGACAAGACGGAGGCGATGATCCTCGGGATGTTTCCCGACTGCGACCTCGACCACGTCTCGTCCGTCGGGAATGCGGCGGGCGACGGGGCAAGGATCGCCCTCCTGAACCGCGACAAGCGATTGGAGGCCGAGGCGATTGCCAGGCAGGTCGAATACCTCGAACTGACCCTTGAAAAAGAGTTCCAGCAGGAGTTCATGGCCGCCATGTTCATCCCCCACATGTCGGACGCCTTCCCCCATCTCCCGCCCTTGAGGGATAATAACTCAGACTTTCGCACACGTTTAAGATAGTCTATCTATCTGTTCTTTAACAATAAGCAGGCGTTATTTTGCCATGCAAGTAGCCAAAAAATTCCACCACTTTAGTCAAGAACCTTTCTAATCTTACTCTCGATAAACTCTTTGTCCTCTTCTTTTACAATCAATACGAGTTCCGTTATTTGTATTGGCTTCTGAATTTCCTTAACCTCGATACCACTTCTTGATAACTGCACCTCCACTCCACCCTTCTCCGTCATAACGAAACCTTTTGACCTGATAATCTTATGACGCTGCTTTTGGTAAAACTCAATAAGTTCATCTGCGTTAATAGGTGAGTTTCGCACAAGGCAAATGGTGGCGAACCCCTCTGTGGAGTCAAATTCTCCTGGTCGCGTTTTTGTATATGTGATGTGCGGACTATCATATCGCCGAGTAAAGATGTCATTGTAAGAGATTCTGCTGAAACTGGTTTCAAACAGACTGCACTTCGGATTTGTAATCAATTTGATCCTGTTACGAACCTCCACAAGCGTTTTCGAGTCGATGAGATCTATCTTGTTAAGAACAACAACATTCGCCTCTTTAAGCTGTGCCTCTATGATCGGGTAATCCACTTTAAGCACACCTCCAGCATCGACGACGGTTATAATCCCTCCACATTCCACTCTCCCCTCGAAAAAAGGGGATAGAGCCTGCCGGGCAATCTCCTGAGGAACAGCAAGCCCTGTTGATTCTATCAATATTACATCGGCTCTGAGTTCGTCCAGGGCGAACCTGAGAGAGGCAATGAGTTCTGTAAACATGCCGCAACATATACAGCCCCCAGATAAATCAACAATATTAGAGGGGTCAGCCTTTATCATTTTCTTATCGATTGATATTCTGCCAAACTCATTGACCAGCACCATTATCCTGGCGCTATAAGGGGAAGATTCAAGAAGATTGTTTATCAAAGTTGTTTTCCCTGCTCCCAGAAATCCTGAAATCACATAGATTGGTGTTGGCATATTATCTTATCACCCCTTCATCTTGACCTGCCTCCGAAGAATGTCACCCCGCCTTGAGGGATGAAAACTAAAAGACCATTTCCTGGGTGAACTTCTCTCCAGGCCGGAGGCGCAGGAATTTTTCCTCCGCGTAGGGACCGCGGAGGAGTTCGCGGAAGTAATCGAGACTGCCCGGGATCTCCTCATACTGCTTTTTCAGAACGGCGGCGTTCTCCATCGCCCGCGCCCGCAAGGGCGCCATCTCCTCCACCCCCGTATCGATCAGGGCGATATGGGTGTAGTGCTTCAGTTCCTCTTCGATGACCCACTGCGCCGTCTCCCGGCCGTACCGGGGGACTTGCTCCTCTATGATCCCCAGGGGATCCTTCTTTTCCGCAACCCAGCCCGGCGTCAGGTAGTAGGTCCCCGGTTTTTCCCGGAAGATCTCCAGATGACGGTTCGGTGAACCGAGAAACAGGGCGATGCAGTCGTGGCAGCGGGGGATGATCAGCTCCGACTGCCCGTGCCGTGACCCCCACAACCCCTTTGGCGCAGAGGCCGTAACCGAGGACGATCCGCGAGGCCGTCCGCGCGACCTGATCGATCTTCTCCTGGACCTTGACTGAGCAGTTTGGCCGGGCGTTCGGTGGAGGGCCTGTTCGAGGTAGAGGATATCCGTCCCATCATCCGCTCCGTTCTTCTCCGAAAGGAGATGAGCCAGCTCCGGCTCCATGACGCGGCAGGCGATGATGATACTTCGTCCATTCCGCTCCGCTTCACCCACCGACACGGAATTCCTCCTCCCTGCTATTCGAGACGACCCTCGCGAAAGGCGCGAATGTAATCCATGCAGAAGTCGTCCTTGCCGACGACGAGCGTGACGGCCTTCAGCATCGCATAGAGGAGCTTGTCCGTCGGATCGATGATGGCCGAATCCAGCCCCTTGGTGATCGCGGCGGCAAGAAAAGCCCGGTTGACCAGCTTTCTCGCGGGAAGACCGTAGGAGACATTCGTCAGACCGCAAATGGTGTGGGCGCCGGGAAATTTCTTCATGATCTCACCGATCGCATCCAACGTCGCATTGGCCGACTGCGGATTGGTCGACAGGGGAAATACCAGGGGATCGATGTAGATGTCATCGAGGGGGACGCCTGCCCCCGTGAGCTTTTCCACCAGTTGTCCCGCCAGCGCCACCTTACGCTCGGTTGTCTCGGCCGACCCGTGCGCCGACTGGCAGAGAGCGATCACCTTGGTCTTGTGCGCAACGATGAGCGGCAGAATCCCCTCGATCCGCGAGGGCTCCAGGGTGATGGAATTGATGAGCGGGGTCTTCTTCAGCAGCGGCATCACCGCTTTGATCACCTCGGCATCCGGGCTGTCGATCGAGAGCGGCAGTTCCGTAACCTCCTGGACGGCCTCCACGATCCATTTCAGCTTGTCGGCCTCCTCGCCGACGAAGGTGCCGGCATTGACGTCGATGTAATGCGCCCCCGCCTGGGCCTGCGCCTTCGCCTCTTCCTGGATGAAGGCGCGATCCCCGGCGCTGATGGCCTGGGCAATCTGTTTTCGCGATGCATTGATCCTTTCGGCAACGATCAGCATAAAGTCATCCTTTCTTGAAATGTACGCCCTTTTTATCAAAGAGCAGTGTATTATTCAAGCACGGTTTGTTAAGCCGTGTAATATTTTCGCAAGAAAGCCTTAATCTTCACAAAATTTCCATAGACAATAAACTTTTTTCCTCTCATAAGATAAACTGTAAAGTCCTCATAAGGAGAGAGCTTTGAATTTCTCCTGAAACTCTGGTAAATGTATCATTCCTGTCGGAAGCGGGAATCCAGTCCTTTCAAACGCTTCATAGAGTCCCGCTTTCGTGGGAATGACATAAAGGTTAGATTTTCAAACCAAGTCTCAAGGAGGTGATGACTTAAGAGACACACGCCCCTAGGGGATGCATTATCATGAGTAACTTTTTAAGTGACTCAGAAGGACCAAAACCATAATAAGGAGGTAAAGACAGATGAAGAAATGTGCATTTTTAATGGTGTGTGTGTTGGCATTGGTTTCCCTTTTCTTCCTGATGGTTCCTTCTTCCCAGGCCCAGACGAAGGAGGAAAAGCAATTCATGAAACAGAATGCAAAAGAGATGACCACGTTTATGGAGAAATGCTCCGGGTGCCACAGTCTCCAACGCATCCTTGCGAAAAAGGCGTCAAAGGAGGAATGGGATAAGGTCCTTAAAATAATGGCGGGTAAACCCCATGCCAACATCAGCGCGGAGGAGCTCAAGAGGATCCAGAAATGGGTCGATTTCATGCAAGCAATTCCCTGATGATCGTGGGAGCTTGATAACTTTAAATCCATTGAAAGGAGATACTCAAGGGACGCAACATGGATATTTGAAAAAGGATTGCAGAGGCGGTCGTAAACAGAAATACGGCAGAGCCGAGGTGGATTTTAAATTCTCAAAAGGTGCCTGAAGAATATTCGGATTCAGGGGTCGAAAAACACGAGGAGGTGTTGAGATGTCTACATTAAAACAGCTGGCCGATTACGTGGAGAAAGGAAAAATCGAGGAAATCAGTTCCTTGGTTCAAAAGCTCCTTGGCGATAACATCAGCGCCGACAGGATTGTCAGCGAGGGGCTTGTCCCGGGATTGGATGCCATCGGAGAGAAATATTCGAAATTTGAGTGCTTTTGTACCAGAGCTCATGGTTGCCGCCATGGCAGCCCAGGAGGCCCTTAAGGTTCTTCGTCCCAAAATGTCGGAGGGAACATTGCATAAGCCCATGGGAACCATTGTGATCGGCACCGTGGCGGGCGATGTTCATGACGTCGGCAAGAACATTGTCGCCATGGTGCTGGAAGGATCAGGTTTCAAGGTGATCGACCTCGGAGTAAACGTCCCTACCGCAAGTTTCTTAAAAGAAGTAAAGTACCAGGAAGCTGAGATCTTGGCCCTCTCTTCTCTCTACACACCCACACGACTGGCCATGAAAGAGATCATACAGGCACTGAAAGACCAGGGCATCAGAGATAAAATTAAGGTCATGGTCGGGGGAGCCCCCATCGATCAGGCCTTCTGTGACTTGATTGGCGCGGACGGATATGCACCGGACGCGCCCCAAGCGGTCAAAGTGGCAAAAAGCTTGATTCAAGCCAAAAAATAATGATGCGGGAGTTGGCGATACCATTCAAACATGAGGCTCACTGAAGAAGGAGGCAAGAGATGAAAGAGGACAAAACCTACAAGGATCGGAGATATAGGATTAATGAACTCCGGGCAAAGAATGAAAAAATGACGTCCCGCCAAAGGACCCGCAAGGCGATAAACTTCGAGGAACCGGATCGTATTCCCATCGACAACTGGATGGTTTCTGAGATCAAGCAGCGGTGCATGGAGTACTGGGGATGTGAGAACGAGGAGGAACTGCTGGCGTTCCTGGGTGTGGATGTCAGGGATAACTACGGGGCCAGCTACGTGGGTCAGGAATTCAAGAAATATGACGACGGGACGGTGGATGACCTTTGGGGGGTAAGGAGAAAGGTCGTTACCTATGGGAAGGGAACTTCTCACGAGGGGACATTCAAGGAAGTGTCCTGGTCTCCGCTGGAACATATGAAGACCGTGGAGGAAATCAATACCTATACCCGTTGGCCCTCACCCGACTGGTGGGATTATTCCAAGGTGAAGCAGGATTGCGCCAAATGGCACCCGCAGTATTTCGTACTCAACAAGGGCGACCGGCTGGACAGAACGGCTCAACTCAAACCGATGATGTATATGCGGGGCATTCAGCAAACCTTCATTGACCTCGCCGCGAACCCCAAAATCGTTGAGTGCATTCGCGACCACATCATCAACTATTTCGTAAACTACAACCCGAAAGTCTTCGAGGCAGGCGCTGCGGAAATGGACATGTTCATGATGGGCGACGATATGGGCGGCCAGCAAGGCCCTCTCGTCGGCCCTGAGATGTGGAAGCGGTATTTTGCCGACGGGTTCAGGAAATACTGCGATATTGCCCACAAATACGGCCTGAAGGTGATGTTCCACACCTGCGGGGATGTCTACGCCCTCATACCCCTGATGATTGAAAACGGACTGGATTGCCTGCAGTCGCTTCAACCTACGGCCACCAATATGGACATCAAACGATTGAAAAAAGAGTTCGGCAAGCATCTTTCCTTCCAGGGCGGCATGGACATCCAGCAGGTGCTCCCCCTGGGGACCCGGGAGGATGTGAAAAAGATGGTGAAATACGCCGCGGACAATGCCAAGGCCGGAGGAGGCTATATTTTCGGAACTTCCCACAATATCCAGGCGGACACTGCCATTGAGAACGTGGCGGCCCTCTTCGAGGCCTATCACGAATACGGGGTCTATTAAGGGCCCTCTCAAGCGGGTCGGCGCCTCGCACTCAAGTCGGGTCCATGCCGCCGACCCGGAGAGGAGAAGTGGAGATCGGATGGAGGTCATCGGCGAAAAGATCAATACGACGAGAAAAGACGTGGGAAAGGCGGTTCGCGAACGGGATGCCGTCTTTATACAAGAGCTGGCCCGAAAGCAGGCTGAGGGGGGCGCCACTTTTCTGGATGTGAATTCGGGGCTTGCCCTCTACCCCGAGGAAGAGGCCGAGGATTTTGCCTGGCTGGTGCCCCTGATTCAGAAGGTTGTCGACCTTCCGCTCTGCATTGACTCCGGCCGCTCCCGAGATCATCGAGGCAGCCCTCAAACTTCACAAGGGTAAGGCCATGATCAATTCGGTGAACGGGGAACCGGCCAAAATGGAGGAGATTTTTCCATTGGTCAAAACGTATGGGTGCAAGGTGATCGCTCTCACGTCGAGCACCGAAGGTGGAATTCCCGCGACCAGCGATGAGCGCCTGAAGATAGCCGAAGCCATAGCGACGGAGGCGCAGAAATATGGGGTTCCCCTGGAGGATATCTATTTCGATCCTCTTGTCATGGCCCTCTCAACCCAGCACGGAAACGGAACCGTGTTCTTGGAAACCCTCCGTGGGATCAAGAAAAACCTCGGAGAGGCAAAGACCGTTTCCGGGTTGAGCAATATTTCGTTCGGCCTCCCCAAGCGGAAACTCCTCAATCAGGCCTTTCTCCTATTGGCGCTGGGATGCGGGATGGACGCGGCGATCCTCGACCCCACCGATAAGGCCCTCATGGCGATGATCAGGTCTGGGGAAGCGCTCATGGGCAAAGACCCTTTCTGCGCCAGGTATATCGGCGCCTTCAGGGAGGGAAGGCTTGATGTATAGGTCTGCCATAGAGAGCGGAGCGGAATCCCCAGGGAAGGGGGTGATTCTGTCCGAGAAGATGGATCCAAAAAACGACGGCAGGAGATGAACTCTATTAAAGAAGGAGGTGTTTTTATGAAAAAGACTTTATTCATGATTATCGCAGCACTGATAATGGTTTGGGTTGGCGCGTCCTTCGCCGCGGATCAGCCCAAATCGGGCGACCTGAAGGAGGTGGCTCTGGTTCAGGTCAAGGGTGTAAAAGGGGAGGCCAAGGGCAAGCTTGTCATCAACACCGCCAACGGCGTTGACCT
>CAWJHT010000030.1:0-12198 GCA_963842685.1 uncultured delta proteobacterium
GATTCCCGAAGAGATCCGGCGTCTCGATAAAAATGGCCGGTGAAACCATATTCTTTAAATACGGATTACTCCTGAAACACCATTTTCTTGACCACCAGTCCTTTGATCTTCTTCAGTTTGGCTTCCATCTTCTGAATCTCGGCCTTGTCGCCGTAGGTTTCTATAATCAAAAGGCCCACCGTGGAGCATTCCGATCCGGACACTTCATGCAGTCCGAGACGGGTCTTGATGTTGCAGCCGTATTCCGTGAGAACCTGCTGCACATCCTCCACCTTTCCAGCCTGTTTGTCGCCTGAATCCCAAGGATCGTCCGCTTCTTCATATATGCCTCCTGAGATAGAGTATCCGCGAAAGCCCCATACTACATCGATCGGGGAAAATCAAATACAACGAGGGGCTTCAAGCCAGCGCCTGTAAATCGATGACTCAAGGGAAAACGAAGCCTGCCTAGGCGATTTGCCGACTTATCCTGCATCTTCCGGCCGTTACCACTTGAACACGGAAAGGATGTTTGAAAAATCGTCCGTCCAGACGTCGACGTTTTTCGCGGCTCGATTTTCTTCCAGTCGTCGCTTTCGGAAAGGGCGCCGAGGTCGCTTCTCGCTTCCTGGCAAGCAGGACCCAGGTGGAGCCGTCCTTTCCGCTTTCATAGTCCGATTCATCGTCGCGAAGCCGGCAGGCAAAGCCGTTCTCATCGGCCAGCTTCGCCAGCACCGGGGCGAGGTTCACATATCGGTTCGTGATATGAATGAGGAGCACCCCGTCCTGCTCAAGCTTCGAAAGATAGAGGTCTCACGGCCTCTCTTGTCAGGAGATGCACCGGGATGGAATCGGAGCTGAAGGCGTCGAGGATGATGATGCCGTAGTGGTGGGGAGGCGCCTTCTCCATGGTGAGCCGGGCGTCCCCCAGGATGACCCTCCAGCGGGCCCGGCAGTCGCTCAGGAAGGTAAAATAAGCGGGATTGGTGGAGATCCTCTTTACCGCCGGGTCGATCTCGTAGAAATCGATCTCCTGGCCGGCGTCCCGCGTAGGCGGCGAGGCTGCCGGTGCCGAGACCGGTGACGGCGATGCGGGTTTTTTCTTCTTCCCCTCGAACTCGGAAAATACCTGCCCGCCGGGCCCTCCCGATGGTAATAGGAGACCGGTTCGGACCGATGATACGGATTGAGCCACTGCTTGCCGTGCAGCGTCGTGCCGTGGGAGAGGTTCATGAAGCTGCCGTCGATCATCCCTCGTTACCGTCAGCACCCCGAAGAAGCTCCGCTCCCGGTGCACGATGTCCTGCTTGAGGTCCTTCGACACGACGACGGTCATGAACAGCGCGGCAATCCCGATGCCGAAGAGAAAGGGCTTCCTCAGGAAGACGAGCCCGTAACAGAAAAGCGCCGGCACGCCATAGGCCATGAGCGCCTTGAAGCGTTTTCGACGTGACGTGCAGCAGATCCGGCAAGCCGAGGAGAGGTTCGCTCGCCAGGACGCATTCTGTCGTCGACCAGTAGGTCAGCGGAACAAGCACGAGAGGAACTCCGAGGTAACAGAAGGATACTCCTCCAGTTTCGCAGACCGGGCACCTTCGCTCCGCCTGCCGACCGGCAGGAGCAGGGCGCCGAGGATCAGGATCAGGGGATACTCGAAGAACGGTGTTGAAGGCAACCGGCGCGATCAGGGAATTGAAGATGCCGCCGAGCACGCCGCCGATGGAAATCCAGAGATAGAATTCGGTCAGATGTGCCGTCGCCGGCCTTGTCCGGGCGATCTCTCCGTGGCAGACCATGCAGAAGAAAAAGAAATTCACGAGATGAAAGACAAAAACGACCCATTTCGGGATGTCGATATCCGAGTAAGTTCACAAAGATCAGGGCGGCGATCGAGAGCGGCAGGAGCAGGACCATGATCGCTGTGGACCAGGGCCGGGACCCTGGCAAAGACGATGATGAAGGAAAGCAGGTAGAGCGCCAGCGGGATGACCCAGAAGAGCGGGATCGCGGCCACATCCGTGCTGAGGAAGGTCGTCACCCCGAGCATCAGGCTCGACGGCACGAAGGCAAGCAGGACCCACCGGCCCCGCTCCCTGCACGTCAGCCGTGAATCATCGGCAGCACACGCCCGCTGCCTCACTTCTTCCTTTCCTTCACCTTCGGCAAGCAGACCGACCGGTATCTCCAGGTGACCCCCGCACAGAGGACGGTGAGGAGCAGGATGACGATATATCCGATGGCCCATGCGCGGCTCTGCTCGACAAGCCGGAAATGGGGTTCGATCCATGTCGGGTAGCCGATCAGGGCCAGCATGCTGCCGAGATTGCTCGCGCTGTAGAGAAAATAGGGATCGCCGGCCGACGGATGTCCGGTGCGGGCAAACCACTGCTGAAGCAGCGGGGCGGTAGCCGAAAGGACCGAAAAAGGGAGGCCGACGGAGATCAGAAGCAGGAGGAGTATCGCGCCGATCGGGCTCCCCTCGGCGGAAGGCGCCCACTGCCGCGGAATCGCGATCGGCAGGACGATGCAGGCGGCGACGAGGATGGCCAGATGGACGATGATCTGCCGGTTCAGCCCTGCCTTCGTCCCGGAGATGTGGGCATAACCGTAGCCCGCAAGAAGCATGGCCTGGAAGAACATCATGCAGGTGTTCCAGACGGCGGGCGTGCCGCCGAACAGCGGGAGGATCATCTTTGCGATCATCAGCTCGACGAGGAAAAGCAGACCGGCGCTCACGAAAAGCGTCAGGGAAAACAGGGCGGGCAGTGATGCGAACAATAAGCGGTCAAGCATTTATTTAGCCTTTTTTCGAGTCGTGTAGACCGATTTCTCACGACGCTACACGATCTGAAGAGATGTTTTCAGTTTACTGTTGGGTATCATGGAGGTACTGTCTTCTATCTATCAACCATGGTGCGTTGTCATCTTGCACAGTCTTTAAAATTCGTCAATGAACACTTTCAGGCAAAAGAGGGATGCCGAGGAGGTATGCCTTGGAAACGCACAGGATCATTTTCCAGAGGAGATCAATAGATCTGAATGAGCGGTCACAATCGGGTCGGCAGATGGTGGCAAGATCCTGAATCCATTAGACATTACGATGCGAATGTGATAGGGGCGCATAAAAGAGAGGGGCGTCCTCACGGAAGGCTAAACCTTTGGACTGGCGATGTCGCGATTATTTCGATAGAGGTTTCGTGGAAAAAAGGTCACAGGCGGAATAATCATACGAGGAATGGGTGGCGAGCAATGAAGGTGCATCAGGTTATTTTTCAGCCCTCGGTAGACGAGGGGAGATACCGGAAGGAAAGACCGTCCTTGAGGCATCCCGCTTTCTGGGCGTGGGCATCGAGTCCGTCTGCGGCGGGAAGAAGAGCTGCGGAAAGTGCCGGATCAGGATCGAGTCGGGAACCTTCGATCAGCATGGTATCCATTCGCATCCTGACCATCTCTCGCCGTTCACCGAAGAGGAGGGCAAACTCCTCGGAGAAAAGGAGCGGTCGGAAGGCGTCCGTCTGGCCTGCGCGGCAGCCATCCGGGGAGATGTTCTGATCTTTGTGCCGGAGGAGAGCCGAACGGGCAAGCAGGTGGTGAGAAAAGAGGCGTCTGAAAAATCAATCTTGCTGAATCCCGCCGTCCGACTCTTTGCCGTAACCCTTACCCCCCCACGCTGAAGGATCCCCTGGGAGATTATGAGCGCCTCGTTGCGGCCCTTTCGGAGCGGTTCGGCCTGCAACGTCCGGAGATCGACTATCCCGCCCTCCTGGGACTTCCCGGCGCCCTCCGGCAGGGGAACTGGACGGTCACCGCAGCCATCCGGATGGAACGGGAGATCCTCGCCGTCTTTCCGGGAGAGGTGGAGGAGGCCTACGGCCTCGCTATCGACGTAGGCTCGACCACCGTGGCCGGATATCTCTGCAGTCTCCGGTCCGGCCGGATCATCGGCACCGAGTCACTCATGAACCCCCAGGTCACCTACGGTGATGATGTGATTGCGCGGATCACCTATGTGATGGACCAGCCGGACGGTATGAAAAAGATGCGGGGGGCGATCATCGGATGTTTGAACGACCTTATCCGGACCGTCACCGGGGACCACGGTCTCTCCCCGTCCGACATCCTCGAAATCACGCTGGTTGGAAACACGGCGATGCACCACCTGTTTCTCGGCATCGATCCGCGCGCGCTCGGCGTCTCCCCTTTCACCCCCGCCGTACACCGCAGCCTGGACATCAAGGCGCGCGATCTCGGCCTCACGGTCCACCCCGGCGCCAATGTGCCATATCCTCCCCGTCGAGGCGGGATTCGTGGGTGCGGACAATGTGGGGGTCCTGATCGCGGAGGAACCCTATCGCCGGGAGGAGATGGTCCTGATCATCGATGTGGGGACGAACGGGGAGATGGTCATGGGAAACCGGGAGAGGCTCCTCTCCGCCTCGTGCGCCACCGGCCCCGCCCTGGAGGGGGCACATATCCGCTTCGGCATGAGGGCGGCCCCCGGGGCAATCGAGCGGATCCGGATCGACCCGGAAACGCTGGAGGTCTCGTTCAAAATCATCGGCGAGGAGCGCTGGCGGCCGGAGGTCCGGATCACCGGGGCCAAGGGGATCTGCGGCTCCGGGATCATCGATGGGGTGGCTGAACTCTTCCGGGCTGGGATTATCGATCACAGCGGCCGCTTCCGCGCCGATATGGCCACGCCGCGGTTCCGCTTGACCGACGGGAAACCGGAGTTCGTCATCGCCTGGCCGGAAGAAACGTCGCTGCAAAGAGCGATCACGATCAGCCAGCAGGATGTCAGGAGCGTCCAGCTCGCCAAAGGGGCCCTCTATGCCGGCGCGAAGCTGATGATGAAAAGACTGGGGATCGCGAAGCTGGACCGGGTGATCCTCGCAGGCGCCTTCGGGAGCTATATCGACAAGACCGAGGCGATGATCCTCGGGATGTTTCCCGACTGCGATCTCGATCATGTCTCGTCCGTCGGGAATGCGGCGGGTGACGGGGCGAGGATCGCCCTGCTGAACCGCGACAAGCGGCGGGAGGCGGATATCGCTGCAAGGGAGGTCGAATATCTCGAATTGACCCTCTCGAAAGAGTTCCAGGAGGAGTTCATGGCCGCCATGTTTATCCCCCACATGTCGGACGCCTTCCCCCATCTCCCGCAGTTAGACGGCACAAACCAAAAGACTGTCTCAGCCGATTAAAAGGTTCATCCGGTTGATAAGTAAGCTGTAATGGTTAGACTAAGAAATTTCCAAAATATAGTGGATTTCGAATGGGAATCATGATAGCAATCTCAACACATGAAAGGCCGTTGAAAAAGTTCCATCCCGTATAACCATGCTGGAGGGAATATGGATTGGCTGACAAATACCCCGTTTCTTAAAAAGAGCGGGGTTTTTTGTTGTAACTGAGGCAACGATGGAGCGTATTATGCGGTTTACGTATAATACGCAGCAATCAATACAGAATCGCTCTATTGCTTTGGAATTATAGCGGTATTAGGTATTCAGTCCATGCATGTTATACGGACGAAAACCCGGAATCTGGTTTTATCAGGAAACCATATACACAGTAGTTGGCCGAGAATAGAACATGGAAAATGAGATCATCCCATATATAGAGATGTGCCGGCGAGAAGGCGTCAGTCTTCAGCGCGGCATGAACTTCGGTCTTGGAAAGAATCATTCGGTCATTCTCATGTCCGTAAGTCCCGGGGCGCCGTACGAGGATCGCTTCGAGGATGATGGCTCGACAATCGTTTACGAAGGGCACGACACGCCTCGTTCGCCTCAGAACCAAAACCCGAAAGCGATTGATCAGTCCGAAATATCACCTTCTGGAAGCCTCACCGAAAACGGCAAATTTCACCGTGCGGCACAGAAATACAAAGCCGGCCAAGCTTCTCCGGAGAGAATACGGGTCTACGAGAAGATCAAGCAAGGCATTTGGTCATACAACGGTGTGTTTCACCTGGTTGACTCTTGGAGAGAGCCAAGCAATGGCCGTTCGGTTTTCAAGTTTAAGCTTACTGCCGTTGAAGGAGAGGAGGACTTTTCCATCCCTGTACCTGTGCATTCCAAGGTTCGCAGGGTAATTCCTACTTCGGTCAAACTGGAGGTTTGGAAGAGAGACGGCGGCAAGTGCACGAAGTGCGGCGCAACGGAGGACCTACATTTTGACCACGTCATCCCTTGGTCCAAAGGCGGTTCTTCTAATACAGCAGATAATATTCAGCTATTGTGTGGGAAACACAACTTGGAAAAACATGACAAAATCGAGTAAAACGGCCAACAAGCGCATGAACCGGATCGGCGAGAAAAGGCGCTCGCCTCTCGATTATGCTGGCGTTGATTTCAAATGGTAATTCTCAACATTTGAATCAAGCGAGTACGCTAGACTCGTAGGTGTAAGTCAGTCAAGGTAAAATTCAACATACTATCAAATCAAAAGTATGCATCAACCGGTTGAATCTTAAAAGAACATCTCCTGTGTAAACTGCTCGCCCGGCTTAAGACGGACGAATTCCTCCTCCGTATAAGGGCCGTGGAGGAGTTTGCGGAAGTAATCGAGGCTGCCCGGGATCTCCTCATACTGTTTTTTCAGGACGGCGGCGTTCTCCATCGCCCGCGCCCGGAGGGGCGCCATCTCCTCGACCCCCGTATCGATGAGGGCGATATGGGTGTAGTGCTTCAGCTCCTCCTCGATGATCCACTGCGCCGTCTCCCGGCCGTAACGGGGAAGGTGCTCTTCGATAAGCCCGAGCGGGTCCTGGTGATCGGCAAGCCAGCCCGGCGTCAGGTAGTAAGTCCCGGGTGTTTTCCGGAACAGCTCCAGATAGCGGCTCGGGGAACCGAGAAACAGGGCGATGCAATCGTGGCAGCGCGGAATGATCAACTCCGATCCCCGTGCCGTGATTCCCGCAATCCCTTTGGCGCAGAGCCCGTAGCCAAGGACAATCCGCGAGGCAGTCAGTGCTGCCTGATCGATCTTTTCCTGGACCTGCGCACGTAGTTTTTCGGGTGTTCTGTGGAGGGACTGTTCGAGGTAAAGGATATCTGCCCCATCCTCCGCTTCGTTTTTCTCCGAAAGGACATGGGTCAGCTCCGGTTCCATGATGCGGCAGGCGACGATCACACGTCGTCTCTTCCGCTCCGTTTCATCCACCGACACGAGATTCATCCTCCCGGCTATTCGAGGCGACCCTCGCGAAAGGCACGAATATAATCCATGCAGAAGTTGTCCTTGCCGACGACGAGGGTGACGGCTTTCATCATTGCATAGAGGAGCCTGTCCGTCGGATCGATGATTGCCGAATCCAATCCCTTGGTGATCGCGGCGGCAAGAAAAGCCCGGTTGACCAGCTTTCGTGCGGGAAGCCCGTAGGAGACATTCGTCAGACCGCAAATCGTGTGGGCGCCGGGGAATGTCTTCATGATCTCGCCGATCGCATCCAGGGTCGCATTGGCCGACTGCGGATTGGTCGACAGGGGAAATACCAGGGGATCGATGTAGATGTCATCGAGGGGGACGCCGGCCTTTGTCAGCTTTTCAACCAGTTGTCCGGCCAGCGCCACCTTGTGTTCGGTAGTCTCGGCCGATCCTTGCTCCGACTGACACAGAGCGATCACCTTGGTCTTATGCGCAACGATGAGCGGTAGCACCCCCTCGATCCGCGACGGCTCCAGGGTGATGGAATTGATGAGCGGCGTCTTCTTCAGCAGCGGCATCACCGCGGTGATCACCTCGGGATCCGGACTGTCGATCGAGAGCGGGAGGTCCGTCACTTCCTGGACGGCCTCCACGATCCATTTCAGCTTGTCGGCCTCCTCGCCGACGAAGGTTCCGGCATTGACGTCGATGTAATCCGCCCCCGCCTGGGTCTGCGCCTTTGCTTCTCCCTGGATGAAGGCGCGGTCTCCGGCGCTGATTGCCTGGGCAATCTGTTTTCGCGAGGCATTGATTCGTTCCGCAATGATCAGCATAAAACTATCCTTTCCGAATCGGATTTGGTCGCACTCGGTTCACAGAAGGCGCAGATTCAAGTCATACATTTCTTTCAGAGATATAGAAACCCATTCCCCGCAGGCCTCCTGATTCGTGAGAATGTACGCTTTTTTATCAAAGAGCAGTGTATTATTCAAGCAAGGTTTGCTAAGCGGTTCGTTTTTTCGCAAGAAAGCCTTAATCTTCACAAAATCCCCATAGACAATAAACTTTTTTCCTCTCATAAGCTAACCTGTAAAGTCCTCATTAAGGAGAGAGCTTCGAATTTCTCCTGAAATTCTGAAAATACGCATTCCTGCCGTAGCGGGAAGCCAGTCCTTTCAAACGCTTCATAGAGTCCCGCTTTCATGGGAATGACATAAAAAGGCTAGACTTTCAAACCAGGTCCCAGGGAGGTGGATCACTTAATAGCGATCCACGCCCCTCAGGGGATGCATGATCATGAGTCACTTTTTTGAGTGACTCAGACGGACGTCCAAAACCATAATAAGGAGGTGAAGACAGATGAAGAAATGTGCATTATTGATGGTGTGTATGTCGGCATTGGTTTCCCTTTTCTTCCTGATGGTTCCTTCTTCCCAGGCCCAGACGAAGGAGGAAAAACAATTCATGAAGCAGCATGACAAAGAGATGGTCACGTTCATGGAGAAATGCTCCGGGTGCCACAGCGTCCAACGTATTTTTGCGAAAAAGGCGTCAAAGGAGGAATGGGATAAGGTCCTCAAAATCATGGCGGGTAAACCCCATGCCAACATCAGCGCGGAGGAGCTCAAGAGGATCCAGAAATGGGTCGATTTCATGCAATCCACTTTACCGCCGGGACCCTGAAGACGTTCGATTCCCTGTAATGAATGATGGTCAAAGGAGGCGACATGGATATTCTGAAAAGTATTGAAGAGGCGGTCTTGAAAGGTCAGATGGATGGCGTGAAACCGTTAACCCAGCAGGCCCTCGACCGGAAAATTCCACCCAACGACATACTGAACAAGGGACTGATCAAAGGCCTCGATAAAGTCGGCAAGCTCTTTGAGTGTCAGAAAATATTCGTTCCCGAGCTTCTCATGGCCGGGATGGCCATGAAGAATGCCCTTGCGATTCTCCAGCCGCTTCTGGAAAAAAGCGACATCCCTCCTATCGGAAAATTGGTCATCGGCACCGTCGAGGGAGATGTCCACGACATCGGCAAAAACATCGTTTCCATGATCTTTGCCGGGTCCGGATTCCAGGTTACGGACTTGGGCATCGATGTCCCCGCCAAAAAATTTATCGAAACGGTGGAAAAGGAGAAACCCGATGTTCTCGCCCTTTCCTGTCTTTACACACCGACCCGCCTGGCGATGAACGACGTGATGCGGTTGCTCAAGGAGAAGAAATTGCGCAATCGGGTAAAGGTCATCATCGGAGGCGCTCCGATCGATCAGAACTATGCGGATATGATCGGCGCGGACGGCTTTGCGCCGGATCCTCCTTCCGGGGTCAGGAAGGTGATGGGCTGGTTGGGAAAATAAGGGCAGCCGATAGCCGATGGAAACCAAGAGGGGAGGAGACGATGAAAGACGACAAAGTTTTCCAAGAAAAGAAGGGCTCGGATCGATGAGCTTCGAGCGAAAAATGAGCGGATGACCTGTCGGGAAAGGGCGCTGATGAGTGTAAAACACCAGGAACCCGATCGGGTCCCTATTGATAACTGGATGGTCCCGGAGATCAAGAACAAGACGATGGAGTATTTTGGTTGCGACAATTATGACGAGCTCCTCGATTTCCTGGGGGTCGATTTCAGGAACAACTACGGTCCAAGCTATGTGGGCCAATCGTTCAAAAAGCATCCCGACGGAACGGTCGAAGACCTCTGGGGGGTCAAGAGAAAAACAGTGGTCTACGGGAAAGGAACTGCTCATCAGGGAAGCTATTCGGAGGTTGCCGAGTCGCCCCTCGAAAAACTGACCACACTTGAAGAAATCAAAAAATACGACCACTGGGCCAGTCCCGACTGGTGGGATTATTCCAAGGTCAAGGGCGATTGCATGGTCTATCATCCCCAATACTGCGTCATCAATGTGGGAGACCGTCTGGACAGGACCTCGCAACTCAAGCCGATGATGTACCTGAGGGGGGTACAGCAGATCTTTATCGATATGGTGATGAATCCGGCCATCGTCGAGTTCATGCGTGATCGCATCGTCGAATACTTCGTCGCATACAACCACAATGTCTTCAAGGCCGTTGAGGGCGAGATCGACATCTTCATGATGGGCGACGATATCGGCGGCCAGGGAGGACCGCTGCTCAGTCTGGACATGTGGAGGAAGTACTTCAAAAAGGCCTTCAAGACATACATCGATATCGCCCATCAGTACAGGATCCCCGTTATGTATCACTCCTGCGGCGACGTGAAGCAGTTCATCCCGGACTTCATCGAATGCGGCCTCGACATTCTCCAGTCGCTCCAGCCCAAGGCCACCAACATGGATATCAAGAAACTGAAAAAGGAATTCGGAAAAGACATCACCTTCCAGGGCGGAATGGATATCCAGCATGTCCTTCCCCTCGGCAAGCCGGCGGACGTCAAGGCGATGGCGAAGTACGCCCTGGATTCGGCCAAGAAAGGAGGCGGGTACATCATCTGCACGGCCCACAATATTCAGATCGACACCCCGATCGAGAACGTCGTGGCCCTGTTCGAGGCGTACCACGAGTATGGAAAATATTGAGATTAGCTTAGATCGTTCCATAAAATCTAATTGAAGGAGGGATTATTATGCCAATAGACATGTCCACATTGAAACCGGAGGAAAAGGCTCAATGGTTAGACTGGGAAAAGGGCTTTAACCGTTGGCGCAATCAGATCTTCATCGTTTTATGGATCACCTACGGGGCCTTCTATCTCTGCAGGGTCAATTTTTCAATCGCCATCCCGGGAATCATGAAAGAGACGGGCTGGACAAAAACGCAGTTGGGGGCGGTCGGAACCGCTCTCTTTTGGGCCTATGCCGTGGGACAGTTTGTTCATGGCCAACTTGTAGAGCGCTTTTCATCAAAGCACTACCTCTTTATTGCCATCATGCTGTCCGCTTTGATGAATATCCTGGTGGGACCTGCCGTAGGACTGGGAATTCTTGCGGTAGGCGTGATCTGGTGCCTGAACGGCTTTTTCCAGGCGGGAGGGTGGTCCAACTGCATTAAAACCCTCTCCCAGTGGTTTCCTCCGAAAGCCCGGGGGAAACGCATGGGGTGGTACGGGGCGTGTTATCAGCTTGGGAATACGCTGTCCTGGCTCCTGGCGGGATACCTGATTGCCAACTATGGTTGGAGGTCGGGCTTCTGGGTTCCCGCCCTCATCTTTGCGGCGATTGGGTTCCTCCCTCTCCTCCTTCTCAAAAACAGGCCGGAGGAGGTCAATCTCCCTGCAATCGAAATCTATGAACAGCACGGCGAGTTTGCCGGGATGACGGTGGAACAGATCAAGGCCAAGATCAAACCGAAAAAGGAGAAGGAGGAGCATGCCGGGTTCGCCTTCACCCTGAAGCAGACCGTTGGAAACAAGAGGGTCTGGGCTGTTTCATGGGCCTTCTTCTTCGTCGATATCATCCGGTATGGGTTCCTCCTCTGGGCCCCAACCTATATGTTTGAGGTCCAAAAGGCGGCCATTGACAAAACGGCCTATAAAGTCATTGCGATACCGCTTTTCGGCATCGCCGGGGCGATTTTCTCGGGTTGGGCGAGCGACCGGTTCTTCCAGTCCCGCCGGGCGCCGATTGCGGCCCTGCTCATGGGGATATTGGGATTTATGGCCATCTTCTTCTACTATGGCGTCCCCAAAGATGCCTGGGTTTTAGGTTTCTTAACGCTGGGAATTATCGGCTTCTGTGTCCTGGGCACCCAGGTCATCCTCATCGGGGCGGTGCCGATGGATTTTGGAACCCGAAAAGCAGCCGGTTCAGCCGCGGGTTTTATTGACTTCTTCGGCTACATCGGCGCCGGGATGGCCGGGGTCTTCACCGGTGTGCTGACCGATAAATGGGGCTGGGAGTCCGCCTTCTGGTTCTGGATCATCTCGGCGTTCATCTCTTCCGCCATCCTGTTCGGGCTCTGGAAATACAAACCGGAGGCCGGGAAGTATCTCTAAATCAAAACCGATTGGCAATCACGAAAGTAAAGGGGGGGCTCCCCCCCTTTTACTTTTTCAACATCTATGGTACCGTCACACCTCTT
>CAWJHT010000031.1:0-84680 GCA_963842685.1 uncultured delta proteobacterium
CAGGGCGACGCCCCACATGACCATGCAGATGGGCGATTCCCAGAGGCTCTCGACCCTGCCTCCGGAGATGATCAGCGTCTGCCGGAAGGATCTTTCCATCACCGGCCCCAGGACCAGCCCCACCACCAGCGGGGCCGGCTGATACCCGTACTTGCGCATCACATAGCCGATCACCCCCGCCGCCAGCATCACCCAGACATCGAAGAGGGCGCCGTTGTCCCCGTACGTGCCGATCGCACAGAGAACGAGGATGACCGGCATCAGATACCGGGAAGGGAACCCGGACGAGCTTGGCAAAGATCCCGACCAGCGGGAGGTTGAGAATCAGGAGCATGGCGTTCCCGAGATAAAAACTTCCTATGACCCCCCAGAAAACGTCGGGACGGTCGCGGAGCAGGAAGGGGCCGGGAGTGATCCCGTGCAGGAGCATCCCACCCAGAAGGACGGCAGTGGCCGGGGTGAAGGGCAGTCCCAGGGAGAGAAGCGGGATCATCGCCCCGCCGGAGGCGGCATTGTTGGCCGATTCGGGACCGGCAACCCCTTCGATGGCCCCATTCCCGAACTCCTCCGGATGCTTGGAGATCGATCGTTCCATACCGTACGATGCAAAGGAGGCCATCGTGGCCGCGGGCCCCGGCAGGAGGCCGATCAGAAATCCCAGGACCGAACCACGGGCGATGGGGGCCATCGAACGCCTCATCTCCTCCCGGTTGGGGTAGAGTTCGCGAAATTTGACGGGCAGGATTTCCACCGGCTTTTCCCGGGCGGCCATCACCTCGAAGACCTCGGCAATTCCAAAGAGGCCGGTGGTGATCGCGATGAAGCTGATGCCCCCCTGGGCGGTTTCGATGCCGAAAGAGAAGCGTTCCAGACCGCCGATCGGATCCATTCCCACAGTGGAAAGGATCAGGCCGGCCATCATCATGACCAGGGATCGGGTCTTGGATTTTCCGGTCAGGTTGGACAGGAGGACGACGCCCAACACCGTCAGGGCGAAGTATTCGGCCGGCCCGAAGGCGAGAGCGGTTCTCGCCAGGAGGGGGGCGAAGAATTGCAGGGCGATCACGCTGACGGTACCGGCGACGAAAGACCCGATGGCGGAAATAGCCAACGCCGCCCCGGCCCTTCCCTTTTTCGCCATCGCGTAACCGTCGAGGGTGGTGACGACGCTGGCCGGTTCTCCCGGAACATTGACCAGGATCGAGGTCGTCGACCCCCCGTACATGGACCCGTAATAGATTCCCGCCAGCATGATCAGGCCGGCGGTGGGACCGAGCTTCAGGGTCAGGGGGATGACCAGGGCCATGGCCGCCGCAGGGCCGAGACCCGGCAGCACACCGATCAGCGTGCCGATCATCGCGCCGGCAAAGCAGGAGATCACGTTGTCGGGTTGAAGCGTGATCAGCAGATAGGATAAAATGCCTTGGTCAGACACAGGAAAAATTCTCCCTCAAAACAAGATGCCTTTCGGAAAGGACAACTTGATCCAAACCACGAAGAGGAAATAGCAGAAGAGGCAGACGCCCACCGAAAGGACGATGGGCCGCACCCAGTCCTTCGCCTCCATGAGCCTGCTGGAGAGGATCACGAGCAGGAAGGTGGAGACGAAAAAACCGATCCATTGCATCATGAGAATGTATAAGACCAGCAGGGAGGTCAGGATGAGGACTTTCGCCTCCCCCTGGTTATCATGAAGAAATGCCTTCACGGCTTTGATCTTCGACCCTTTTCCCCCTCACCCGGTCCGGCGCCTTGGGCGCCAGAAAAGCGCGGATCAGTTGCCAGGCGGCCAGGATCAGCAATACCCCTCCCAGGAGCAGGGGAAAGACCGCAGGCCCCGGGCTTTCCCAGTCATCCAGGGGATAACGGGTGGTATAAATCAGGAAAGTCAAGCTGAAGAGGATCAGCACGAGGCTGCTGGCGATGTCTTTTCGCGGGGTCATGAGCCTTTACCTGAAACTCATTCATCGTCATTTCATAAAAAAATGTTCTCCCTCACCGGGAACCGGGAGGGAGAACAGGCCGCCATGATTATTTCATGAGACCGGCATCCTGCATGATTTCCCTCGTCTCCTTGTCGACTCCGGCGACGAATTTCGCAAAAGCCGCCGGGGCAAGGTAGCGGGGCGTCGAACCGAGCGAGGAGGCAAATTCGATCCACTCCTTGCTTTCTACGGCCTTTTTGACGATGGGACTCAATTTGTCGACGACCGCCTGGGGGGTTCCCTTGGGGGCGGCGATTCCCCGCCACTGATCGAACTCGAGGTCGACGCCCGCTTCCTTCATCGTCGGCACGTCGGGCCAGATATTGATCCGCTTCTCGCTGCTCACCGCCAGGATGCGCACCTCGCCGGCCTTGACCTGGTTGAAGACCTCTGCCGGGTGCTGGCTCGAGGAGTCGATCTTTCCCCCATCAATGCCGCCATGGCGAGCCCCGTCCCGAAGGGGACATGGATAATCTTGATCCCTGCCTTGGCGGCCATCGCGACGGGCACCATGTGGGTGACGCTGCCCATCCCCGAGTTGCCCATGGTGACCTTGCCGGGATTCTGTTTGGCGTAGACGATGAACTCCTTGAAATCCTTCCAGGGGGCGTTCTTGTTGACGGCGATCGAGACTGTTTCGATGCCGACCCCGGCGATGGGCTCGAAGGCATTATAGTCAAAGGCGAATCTGTTTTCTGGCCGCCAGGGTATTGATGGCGCCCGAATACCAGATCAGGGTATGGCCGTCGGGTTTGGACCGGTTCACCTCGTTGTAGGCGATAGCGCCGCCGGCGCCCAGGACGTTGCGGACCACCATCGGCTGTCCCAGATCGCGGGAGATGATCTCCGCGAGTTTCCGGGCCTGGATATCGGCCGCCGCGCCTGCGGCAAAGGGGTTGATCAACTCCACCTGCTTTACGGGCCAGGGGTCGGCCGCCGAGACGGGACCCGCTCCCCCCACAAACAGAACCGCCATGAGAAACAGGGTTGCCAGGACCAGGCTGTTTCTGAAAATTCGGCAATTTGTCTTCATCGTTCTTCTCCCTTCATCGTGTTCAATCCGTTGTTGATCGATCGATCTATACCATTGCCCATGCTTCCTTGATCACCCGTTTCGTGTTGGCAATGACGACTTCCGATGTCTCCTCCGCAAGAAGCGGTCTCACCTCGGCGCTGAGCACAGGCCGCTTCTCCGGATTGAGGAGTTTCAGGTCGAGCAGAAGCCTGAAATAGTCTCTCACCTGGGGGGTGTCGATCTCCCCGCCCGGCATTCCGAAACGGGGCTGCAGATCTCCGTAGCCCGGGTGCCGCTTGTCGCGGAAGGCGCAGCTGCCGATGTGGAAGTGCATGGGGTACTTCATCACGAGGGGAATCGCTTCCTCGGGGTTTTCCCTCAGGAGCGGAAAGTGGGAGAGGTCCGACAGGACTCCGAAGTTGCTGAACTCCTTGTTCACTTCTGCCGCCACGTCGGCCGCGTCCTGGAAATGGCCGATGAGAAAAGCCTTGTCGATATCGTAGTCGAAGACCTTCATGTAGATCCCCATGGGACCCTGCTCTTTGGTGTACTGGCAGATCTCCTTGAGCGAATCGATAAGGATCTTCTTGGCCTCCTCCTTCTTCTCGTCGCCGGGATGCTTTCCGGAGAAGACCCGCATGCAGGTGGCGCCGAGCTGAAAGGCCTCGTTGACGCCGTTTTTCATCGCGCTGATCGCCTTCCTGCGCTCCTTGGGATCGAAGTCGTTGATGTTGAGCTTCAGTGTGAACATCCGGGGCTGGTTCGCATAGCAGACCTCCATATGCGAGGTCTCCAGAAGCTTTGTCGCCTCGTGGCGCACCTTGGGGTCCTTCATCCACCCGACCTCCACGGCCGTCCAGAAGTCATCCTCCACGATCTTCCGAAGCGTCTCCACGATCGGCCCCTCCCCCGTGGTCGCCTCCGGGTAGGCCTTGAAATGGACGATCCCCAGTTTCACGTATTTGTAAATCGAAAAATTTTCCATAACCTTGATCCATACCTCCTCTTTAGCATTTCAACCGCGTTTTAAAAGGGGCGTCCTCTCCAGCGAGCTGCCGGAAGTCCCTTTTCAACCGACAAAAAAAATTTCTTTTCCGGCCTTCAAGCAAATTCCGTTCAGGCCACCTTGACGACCACCTTGATCGCGTCCTCGATCCGCTCGCGGACATACTTGAAGGCCGTCGGGAGTTCCTCCAGCGGGAAGGTGTGGGTGTGCATCAGCTTGGCGTCGAATTTTTTCTGGTTCATCAGGGCGGCGGCGCGATGGGTGGCGCTTTTGCCTTCGCCCCGGATCCCGTAGAGGTAGATGTTGTTGCGGACGATCTTCGCCAGATCGACCAGAGCCGGCTCGCCGGGAAAGGCGGCCAGGCAGATCCGTCCGCCGCGCTGCGTCATATCCATGGCCTCGTTCAGGGCATTGGCCGCCCCGGAGCACTCCAGGACGTAGTTGACGCCCCGCCCTCCGGTGAGCCTTTTGACCACCTCCACGGGCTTTTCCTTGTTGATGTTGACGACGTGGTCCGCGCCGAGCTTCAGGCCCAGGTTCAGCCGCGCGTCGCGCGTCCCGGTGAGGATGACGGGACCGGCGCCCAGGGCCTTGCCGACGGCGACCCCCATCAGGCCGATCGGCCCCGGGCCTGTGACGACGAGACTCTCTCCCGCGATCAGGCCGCCCAGGACGTCCAGAGCGTACATGGCCGTGCCGGCGGTCACGATCAGCGTGGCCTCTTCGTCGCTCATGTCGTCGGCGACATGGACCAGGGTGTTGATATGGTTGACGGCGTACTGGGCGAAACCGCCGTCGGTGGTGAAGCCGTTGGCGCGGTGGCCCTTGTCGTGGCCGGGGTAGTTCAGGCCGTAGTTCAGGCAGGAGGTGTACATCCCCTGCCGGCAGCGCTCGCAGCGCCCGCAGCCGGCATGGATCTCGACGGCGATGCGGTCGCCGATCTTGTACTCGTCCACACCCGCCCCGAGCTTGACGATGGTGCCCATGTACTCGTGACCCGGGGTGAAATTCTTGTTGAAGGGGGCGCCGCCCTGGACAATGGCCGGCAGTCCCTTGGTGATGATCTCCACATCGGTGCCGCAGATCGAGACCGCGTCGATCCGCACCAGGACCTCGGCGGGTCCCGGCTCCGGAACGGGCTTTTCCGTCATCCGCAGCTGTTCCGGGCCATCGAGGACCCAGGCCTTCATCGTCTTGGGAACGGAGAGATTCTTTGTTTGCGCTTTTCCCGTCATGAACGCTCTCCTTCCTATGGTTTGATCTGGGCGGCGATAAAGGCGATTTTCGCCGTGTCTTCGGTCAGGTCCGAGAGATAGTAGGAGGTCTTGAGATCCGGGGCCACCGCCAGGATTCCATGCTCCTCCATCAGGAGCACTTTGGCCGAGGGGTATTTCCGGAGCCCCGCCTTGACGTACTCGTAGAGCTCCGTGGAGCCGGACATGGCGCTGTCGATGCGGGGCACCTCTTTCAGGACGGCCTGGGCCGAGACCGTGACCATGGGAAGCGATTGCACCCGGTTCGAGTAGGCCGTCGCATAGGGGGGATGGACGTGGGCGACCGCCCCCGCTTCAGGGCGGAGCTGGTAGACCGCCAGATGGAAGGCCGTCTCCTTGGAGGGCCTCAGGCCGCAGGGATTTTCGATGATGGTGCCGTCGATCTTCATCAGGAGGTTGATCTCGGGATCGATATCCCCCAGGCAGATGCCGGTCGGCGTGATGAGGGCGGTGTCCGTGCCGGGAATCCGGACGCTCATGTTTCCTCCGGTCCCGCTGACGAGCCCCCGGTCGTATGCGCGCCGCGAAAATTCGGAGAGTTCCTTCCGCAGGCGGATGATTTCCATTTCCTTGTTCATGGTTTCTTCAACTCCTTCTCTTTTTCCATATAGGTGATCAATTGGTTGACGCAGGCATCGACAAACAGATCGTCATTGATATGGGCGTCGATTTCCCTGAGATCAATATCCTTCCTGAGGCGGTCCTTCAGGGTCTTGAGAAGAGCCCGATTTCCCGCACCGTCGTAGAGAACCCCACCCGGGGCGCCATAAACGGACCACCCCTTCAGAGGAATCAAAACCGCCGTCGGTCCCGTAGCGGCGTTCAGGCGTTCGGCCATCACCCCTCCCACCCGGGCCATTTCGCTGCGGGTGACCTTCACATTGGCGTTGTAGGGGTTGTGCATGACTATTTTTCTTTTCCTCAATCTCGGGGGGATAGACTCCCACGGACCGAAACAGAGATACTCCAGGCCACCGGTCGAGATCACCTGGGGGATCCCTTTCTTCCCCGCCGCGGTCAGTCTGCCCGGATTGACGGGCTGATAGACCCCTGCTCCCACGACCTCTTCGGTGAGTTCGTGAGGGGTCAGGTCGAGGACCCCATGGATCAGACCTTCGGCAATCAGATCTTCCATGGCCGAGCCTCCGGCGCCCGAGGCATGAAAAGCGACCGCCTCAAATCCTCTTTTCTTGAGAGCCATTACAGCCCGGCTTGCCCCCGGCTCCGTGTTCCCCAGCGCCGTTACGGCGATGGTCCTCTTTCCCGGTTCCACCGCGATCCGCGCGCCGTGCTCCGCCATCCCGACCACGGCCGCCACGGCATTGGCGAGGATGGGTCCCGTCACCGGATTCGCCCCTCCCAGGAAATCGCCCACCGAAAAGACCATGGCAATGTCCCTGTCGCCGACATAGGGGCGAATGTTGCCGGAGGCGATCGTGGAGACGATAACCTTGGGAAATCCGAAGGGGAGGACTCTCATGGCCATCGCGGAGACGGCCGTCCCCTGGTTTCCTCCCAGGCCGATGACCCCGTTGATCCTGTTTTCGGAAAAGAGACGGGAAAGGTGCTTGCCGGCCCCCTTCCCCATCTCTGCCATGATCCGGTCCCTCTCGCCCGTCCGAATCAGGGCGGAGAGCTCCCAACCGCTCAGGCGGGCCACTTCTTCGTTCGATATCTCCGCCGGGATGGCGGGCGGACCCAGGGGGCCGATATCGACAACCGTCGCATCATAACCCAGGGTGCCGAGGAGCCCTTTCATGGCGGCCACCTCGGCGCCCTTCGTATCGAGAGTCGCCAGAATGGCGATATTCCCTTTCCGGGTCATTTAAACGCCCCCTTGAAGAAGCCTTACTCCGTTACCCTTTCCAGAACCGGCCGGGCCAGTCTCTCTTCTCCATGGGGACCTTGAAATCGAACTTCTTCACCTCTTCGAGGAAGGCCGCCAGGTGGTTGCCGATCCGCTCGAAGACCGCATGGCCCTGCTCGACGCTGGAGCGCAGCGGGTTGCCGATCGTGGCCGTGTCCGAGTACTCGTGGTGGAGCATCGGGACGAAGATGTTCTCGGAGCCCTGGAACTTGACGGTGTTGGTTCCGTCCGACTTGGTGAAGGCGGGGCCCATCCACTTGGGGGCGTGGGCGCGGTCCGCCTTGGCGCGCTCCATCTTCACCGCTCCGTCGTAGATGCCCTTTGTCCTTCAGGTAGGCCATCGTCGTGGAGGTTTCCAGCTCGCCCGCGTGCCAGCCGGGGGTTTCCTCGGCGGGACCCGTCATCAGGTCGGCCACGACGGCGCAATCACGCTCCGTCGGGGTCTTGTAGTAGGCGCAGAAGCAGCCCGTCTCGGCCCGCAGTGTGCTGCAGTGCGTCGCCCTGGGAGCCCATGTTCGTGCCGTGGTGGGAGACGAAGATCAGCTTGTTAAAGCCCGAGAAGATGAGGCTGCGGCCGATGTTGTACAGGACCTCGCGGAAGATCTCCGGGGCGAAGGTGACCGTGCCGGTGCCCCAGCCGGGTTCGCCCATGTGGTGGGTCGAAACGCCGAAGGGGAGGAGCGGCGTGTAGAGCACCTTGGCCTTCTTGGCCGCGTACTCGACACTGCCCATGGTGGTGTAGGAGTCGACGCCCAGGGGCACATGGTGACCGTGCTTCTCCATGCTGCCGACGGGGATCATGATCGTGTCGTTGCCCGCCTTGATGGAGGCGGCGACGTCGGTCCAGGGGATTTCATTGAGATCATAATGTTCTGTCATTCGTGTTTCTCCTTTCTGTTTGTGTTCGGTTACTCAGTTGACTCAGATTCTATGGTAAAGCTTTTCCATCATCATAATTTCTGAAAAGCGCTTTGTCAACACTTTTTTCTTTTGCCTTTTTTCAACTGCTTTACGGTGGACTCCCGGACCTGAAGTGTTGCCTTGAACAGCCTTAATTTCTCGAACTTTTCTCCGGAAATGAGGTTGAGCAACATCGTCATGGAAGCGGCGCCCAGGTCATGCATGGGAAGTTTCACCGTCGTCAGGGGCGGATCGAAATAGGAGCTCAGAGGAATGTCGTCAAATCCCACAACGGCCAGATCTTCCGGAACCATCAACCCCAACGCCTTTGCCGCCTTGATGGCGCCGAAGGCCATCGGGTCGTTGGCGGCAACAATCGCCGTGGGCCTGCCCTTCCCTTTCAGAAGCTCCGTTCCCAGGAGATAGCCGCTTTCCGGAGTCCACATGCCTTTTTTTACAAGCCTCGGAGAAAAGGTCACTCCGTTTTGGGCCATGGTATTTTTATATCCCGTAAGACGATCCAGAGCCGTAGTGGATCCGTCCGGTCCGCCGATGAAACCGATCCGCCTGTGACCGATATCGAACAAATGCTGAACGGCCAGGGCGGCCCCGCCGATGTTGTCGACCATGACCGCAGGGAAATCGACTTCATGGCGGCCGATCACGACGACTCTCTCCCTCAGTTCTTTCAGAATGGAAAGGGTTTCTTGGCCATTGATGATCCCGCCGCTGAAGATGATCCCGTCGGCCGATTTCTCCCGGAGGAGATAAATATAGCGGATGATCCCTTCCGGCTTTTTATCCGTGTTGTGGAGCGTGACCGCATATCCGGCCTGGTCGGCCACATCCTGGATGCCCGCGGACGATCTCGGCATAGTAGGGATTGGAGATATCGGGGATGATGATCCCGATGGTCATGGTTTTTTTCATGAGAAGCCCCTTGGCAAGGGCATTGGGGCGATAGTCCAGCTCCCGGATGGCCTCCAGCACCCTCTCCTGCGTGGCCCGGTTGACCTTGTGATGACTCTTGTTGACCACACGGGAGACGGTGGCAATGGAGACATGGGCTTTGAGGGCAACATCTATTATATTGGGCATGAAACCCCTCCGGCGAAGGTAATGGTAAAGCTTTACCAGAGCAATAGGCTATTTTAAAGGTGTTGTCAATAGCATTCCGAGCATTTGTCTGATCACAACTCCACGTTCCTCCCGGATGAGAAGGGAACGGGACATTTTTCAGGAATTCAACACCGTGTATTCAGATAGTGAGTAGGAGGCAAGGGAGGATGGGATGCCCGTTGTGAAACCGTCCCGGTTTCGCTTTTCAAAAAAGCCCGCTGCTATTGATGCTGCAAAGAGGGAAGAGGTCCGCCACTGCCTTGCCGCCGTTGCGGCAAGGCAGTGGATCCTCTTATACCGATGACTTACTTTACGCTTTCCAGAGGCCGTGGAGATTGCAGTATTCCCGTGCCGTAATTTTCGCCGCCTCCACGGGGAACATCGCCTCCGGCGCCTGACCCGGCGCAAGGAACTGTCGATAGGCCTTCCCGTCGGCGATGATCTCGATCCACTCGATGTAATGCTTCTCCTCCATGGGATGGGCGACACTGCCTATCTTCACCTTCACGCCGCCCGCCACTTTTTCTACGACGGGAACATGCTTTTCCTTTGCCGCATCCGTTGTGTTTTCCTTCATCAGCTTCATGGGCTCGCCGCAACATACCAGTTCACCCGCCCCCCCGTGCAGGACTTCCACGATATTGCCGCAAACCCCGCATTTATATACTTCGTCTCTATTTGCCATGATGATCCTCCGTTCCTTTCGTTTAAGTAATTTTTCAATTCAATGCCTCCCCTTTTCAAGGGAGGATGATAACATAGCGTTCACATGTCAGCGAGGAGTGATATCTCCCCTGCTGCGGTTGAAGATTTACTTTTTAGCCGGGGCCTTTTTGGCGGCTTTCGTTGCCGTCTTTTTCACTGCCGCCGGTGCGGTTTTTTTCGGGGCCGCTTTTGCTTTCGTTGCAGGCTTTTTGGGGGCAGCGGCTTTTGTCTCTTTCCCCCCTTCGAGCTTGCATAACTGCTCTTCGAGTTTCTTGATCTTTACATATACCGCTTTTACCGTACTGTCCGCGGCCGGACTTTTCTTGCTGTCGAGGACATCATAAGCCCTCCCCCCCAGCACGGTCATCTGACTTTGTATCTTCGCTTTCAGATCATACATCTTATACTGTCTTTTACCTTCGGCCGTAAGTTCACCCATTTTATCGGATACGGCACTTGCCCCTTCTTTTACGGCAGCAATCCCTTCTTCGATCCCCTTCTTCACATCTTTTTTAATTTTGTCAAAAAGACCGGCCATGGTTTCCTCCTTGTGATTTTAATTTTTCATTTTTATCCGCGTTGGAAGTCCGGCAATGGAGATTCTTGTATGTAAACATGGCAGAAGAATCCACTAATGTCAATAGGTTTTCCGGCTATCGACACAGCAATGACGACCACTCGCCATGACGGCAACCACAACCTCGCCATCCTTCATCCGTCGACGCCCTTTTACGAGATCAGCAGGGCGGTCATGTCCATGACGTTCGTCCCCGTGGGGCCGGTCATGATGAGATCCCCCGTCTGCTTCAAGAAATGATAGGAGTCGTTCCGGGCGAGAGTGTCGTCGATCCGCAGCCCCAGCTCCTGCGCCTTTTTCCAGCTCGTCATGGTCGACGAGGGCTCCGGCGGCGTCCGAATGGCCGTCGATCCCGTCCGTCCCGGCGCTCAGGAAGAAAAAGCGCGGATTACCCTGGAACTCACGGAGGGCGGCGAGAGCCATCTCCTGATTCCGGCCGCCCATCCCGTCCCCCCGGAGGGTCACCGTCGTCTCCCCGCCGAAGAGCAGGCAGACCGGCGGGGCGAAGGGCTGTCCGGTCGAGGCGATCTCCTCGCCGATGGCCAGGATCGCCTTTGCCACCTCCCGCGCCTCGCCCCGGAGGCGGGAACTCATGATGCGGGCAGGGATCCCCAGGGCCTCCGCCTTCTCCTTCGCCTTCCGGAGAATTTTCAGGTTGCTCCCGATAAGAAAATGGTCGATCAATGGGCTCGGCGCCTTCGGCGTCTCCTCGATCTCCCCGGCAAGCCCCTTCTGAACCGTCTTGCGGATACTCTCCGGCGCCGTCTCCCAGAGGCCGTATTTCCTCAAAATGGCATGGGTGTCCCCATAACTGGAGCGGTCAAAAAACAGCGGGGCGGAGCCGATGGCCTCCAGATCGTCGCCGATGACGTCGGAAACGACCAGGACGATCCCCCGCGCCCGGGAGAGCCTGCCCAGCCGCCCGCCTTTCACGAGGGAAAGATGCTTCCGGACGACGTTCAAATCCTCGATGGGAACGCCGTTGGCGAGCAGGCCCTTCACCAGCGCCTGCATCTCGGCCAGGGTGATCGGCGGCGCCGGTTTTTCCAGAAGGGCCGAGCTTCCGCCGGAGAGAACATAGATGAAAAAATCGTCCGGGGAGAGGGCCGACAGCTTCTCCATGAGGATCTCCGCCGCCCGGATGCTCTTTTCCGTCAGGACGGGGTGCGAGCTTTCGAAGACGCAGATCGCCGTCAAGACAAGCATCGTAGTTGGAAACGACGAGACCATCCGTCACCCGGTCGCCCAGGACGGCCTTAACGGCCCGTGCCGTCTCGATCGAGGCCTTCCCGCTCCCGAAGACATGAACCCCGCGGTAGTCGCCGAGGCGGTAGCTTTTCCCTTCGATCGTCAGGACGCCCGCCTCGTACTTCAGTGTGTCCCGGACCAGATTCCCCGGCAGCACCGAACTCAGGGCGTCCGTAAATACGCTCATCATCTTTTCCCTGTTCGTCATCTTTCCTCCGGATCATTGTTGATTAGCCGACTTTGTACGGTTCAGAGTATAATATCACTCCGCCGAAAAGAAAAGGGCATCTGATATCTAAATTGTTGTTGCCTCTGTTCCGTCAAGGGTTTTCAATATGGAATTGTAGTGAGGATTGTCGTTTGAAATCAAGTTCCTCATGATAGGAGGAAGCTATACGTCAACAAGATGAACAATTTTTCAGGCAACCGGTCACAATTTGGTCACAAAAAAAAAAGGGGCTAACCATAAATGGCTAACCCCTTGATTTCATGGTGGGCCAGGACAGAATTGAACTGTCGACACACGGATTTTCAGTCCGTTGCTCTACCGACTGAGCTACCGGCCCGCATTGCGGCCCAATTTCCGCCGAAATGGAACGCTTTTCTATAAAATATCCTCCCGTTTGTCAAGGCATTTTTCTGTGAGAAAAGAAGTCATTATTACGATCCCTTGGAGCCTGAATCGAGGGCCAACGGATTTTCTGTCGGTCGCCCGGATGGCCCTGTTTCAGGCAGCAGGATTCCGGCGGATCCGGGCGGTTCGGCGATACCCTCCGTTGTGACTGGCGGAATGGAAGCTGGGGGTAAAGCGGAAGAGGGGGCCTCAGTGTCGGTCCGGCGCTGAATATCCAGGGGAGAATAAGCCGTTGGGTGCACTTCCGCATCGGGTTCGTTCCACGCACGGACGACGAGGGTTGCGGCGATCTTGTCGTGCCAGCCCTGTTTCCGACCGTCGAAGGCAATCCAGAGAAAGCCGAGGAAGAAAAAGATTCCCGAGACCAGAGAGCCCACCCAGCGAAGAAAGGCGATGCCGAGGGTCATTTTTTCACCCGAGATCCGGATGACACGCAGTCCTAAGAGCCTCTTCCCCAGCGTTTGGCCGACGGTTCCGTGGAACCAGATGTAGTAAACCATGTCCATAAGTAGCGCCGTCATGAGGTAGAGGGCCATGAAAAGGCCCATGCCGCGGGGCAGATCCCCGGTCATGACGATACTCCAGGGCGAAACACCCCCGAGTCCCATGGCGATAAGGCCGATCAGAAAGAGGATCAATGAGATGAGGTAGAGGATGAACTTGTCGACCATATAGGCCCATAAACGCCGCCAGAAACCACCGAACCGCTTATTTGTCATACGGACCTCCCCTCTCGGGACCGCCGAGCGCGCCCTTCTCGTATTGGAGGATGGCGATGACGGCCACCGCCGCCGTATCCACCCGGAGCACCCGTTTTCCCAGACTGACGGACAGAAAACCCGCGTGCAAAGCCTGGTCGATTTCCTTTTTGTCGAATCCCCCCTCCGGTCCGACGACCAGAAGAAATCCTCTTGTCCCGTCGTACTGCGGATCCCTGAGGACCTCGCGGATCCCCCTGGCCGACTCCTCCTCCCAGCAGATGAGATTGAGCCATCCCGGATGGGCGGAGCGGAGCATCTCGGTGAACGACACAATCTCCCCGATCTCCGGAATGTCGGTCCGGCCGCACTGGCGGGAGGCCTCGACGGCGATCTTCTGCCAGCGCTCCCGCTTCTGCGGAGACTTTTCCGCCGGCCAGCGGGGAATCGACCGTTCCGCGAGGAAGGGGATGATCCTGCCTGCGCCGAGTTCCGTGGCGTGCCGGATGATCGCCTCCATCTTGTCCGCCTTGGGGATCGCCTGGCAGAGGGTGATCTCGATCCCGTCCGCAGTGACGGGGCGTCTGCCGTTGATCTCCAGGGCAAGCCCTTCCGCCGTCTGCCGGATGACCGCCTCGTACTCCCATCCGGTCCCGTTGAAAACAAGAAGGGGATCACCCGCCCGCATCCGGAGAACGGTCTTGAGGTACCGCGCCTGTTCCGCCGTTGCGATACAGACGTCGCCCGTCTCGATGGACTGCGGGAGGTAGATCCGGGGGATGGTCACGGCCGCTGCCCTCTTTCTTCAGGACATAGCAGACCCACTCCTTTTCGGTGATGAGGCGGTGGAGCGAAAAGACGTCGACCGAGAAAACGGGCCTCGATGTCCGGTTTGTTCTGTTCGATGATCCCCGAGATGACGAGATGTCCGCCGGGGCTGACGAGGCGGATGAGATGGGGATAGAGTTCGATCAGGATCTTCGCCGTCAGGTTCGCCACGATCAGGTGGAAGGGTTCCGTGAGTGTGGCGACGTCCCGATCGGCGATCTCGACGCGGTCTTCGACCTGGTTGATCAGGACATTTTCCCGTGCGATCTTCGTCGCCTGTCTCGTCGATGTCCACGCAGAGGACCCGTCTCGGCGTCCAGCTTCGCGCAGGCGATGCCGAGGATGCCCGTTCCCGTCCCGACGTCGAGGACGTGCCATTTCTCGAAGGTCCGGTCCTCGAGGAGGATCTCCTCGATGGCCTCCAGGCACATCCGCGTGGAGGCGTGCTGGCCGGTGCCGAAGGCCATGCCGGGGTCGATCTCGATGACGATGTCCCGGCCTGTCGGGAGTAAAGCGCTCCCAGGTCGGCTTGATGACGATGTTCCGGCTCACCCGGAGGGGCTTGAAGTATTTCTTCCACGCCTCGCCCCAGTCGGGATCGCGGATGATCTCCGTCCGAAAGCCCGGCTTCTCCAACTCCGGAAAGATCTCCGCCAGGCTGTCGATGTAGGTCTGAAGCGCAGCGAGGCGCTGTTCCAGGCGGACGTCGCAGGGAAGGAAGGCCTTCAGCGTCTCCCGCGGGGGTGGCCTCGGGAGAAATCGTTCGGGGATTGCGGCTCCAGGGATTCCTGAAAGGCCCCCTGGGCGCCGATCTCCGTCAGGAAGTTGGTCAGGGCGTCGATCATCTCCTCCGGGGCGAAAAGCTCGATCTTCAGCCAGTCGTCCTTCTTTTCTTCCTCTTTGTCGGGTTTCACCGGCATGATCCGCGTTCCCTTCCAGTTCCGCTAGTCTTTGAACGCTAACCTATAACCTTTGTAAGTTTTTTTTTCAAGCGGCTTGAATTTAGGGAGGTCTTCATGGTAGCGCTCAAACCGGATTCCGGAGGCAGATTTCCAGGAAATCCCGCGTCTTCGGCGGAAACAGGAAAGGAGCGACGGTGCGGTATTATCCCCTTTTTCTCGACATTTCCCGGCGGCTCTGCGTCGTCGTCGGCGGCGGAAACGTGGCCGAACGGAAGGTCGAAAGGCTCCTTGCCTGCGGCGCCCGGGTGGAGGTGGTCGGAAAGAGCGCTGACGCCGACGCTCGCGGCGCTTGCAAGGGGAGGGGAGAATCGTTCACCGCGAGACCGACTATGAAGAAGCCCTGATTCGCGGCGCCTTTCTCGTGATCGGTGCGACGGACAGCGATGCCGTCAATGGGCGGATTGCCATGGATGCCCGGGCGCTGGGAATACCGGTGAACATCGTCGACGATCCCGCCCGGTGCGACTTCATCCTCCCGTCCGTCGTCGAGCGGGGGGACCTGGCGATCGCCGTCTCCACCGGCGGCAAGAGCCCCGCCCTGGCCAAGAAACTCCGGACGGAGCTGGAGGACGCCTATGGCCCGGAATACGCCATTCTGCTGCGAGATCCTGGGGGAGCTCCGGGAGAAGGTGATCGCCGGCGGACGACCCTCCGCCGAGAATCGGGAACGTTTCGAGGCCGTCGTCTCTTCCGGATATCCTGGATCACATCCGCGCGGGGCGGTGGAAAGAGGTGAAGGCGCTGATCAGGGAACTGACGGGAGTAGAGATGGAGGTGGAACCGCGATGATGGGAATCGTCCTTTTCAAGACGGCCCTGGCCGTCTATCTGGTCTGCGCCGTCGTCTACGGCGCTTCGCTCTGGGTACGGAGGGTCCTGACGGCGCGGTTTGCCACGGGGCTGATGTTCGCGGCCCTCGTCATCCATACCTTCTCCTTCGCTTCCCGCTGGTTGACGGCGGGGATGAGCCCGGCCGTCGGCATCCACGACGCCCTCTCCTTTTTCGCCTGGGTCATGGCGGCGGCCTATCTCGCCCTGCAACTGAAGACCAAGACACGGGTCCTGGGGGCGTTCGTCTCGCCCGTGATCTGCCTGATCATGGTCGTCGCCTCCGTGGAACTCGGGGGGACGGTCGGCGCGCCGGCCATGCTGCAGGGGTCGCTGGTCACTGCTCCACGTGATGCTCTCCGTGACCGGCGAGGCCCTGTTCGCCGTGGCCTCCTGCGCCGGCCTCATGTATCTGATCCAGGACAGTCTGCATCAAACGGAAGAAGGCGGGGAGCCTGATCCGGCTCTTCCCGTCGCTCCGCGATCTGGACCGGATCAACCACCTCTGCCTCTCCTGGGGATTTCCCCTGCTGACGCTCGGTGTCCTGGCCGGTTCGCTCTGGGCGCGGATCGTCTGGGGGAGCCACTGGCAGTGGGATCCCAAGCAGGTCTGGACGCTTCTGGCCTGGGTTTTCTATGCCTTCCTGCTCCATCAGCGGCTGGTCATCGGATGGCGGGGACGCAAGGCGGCCCGCTGGTCGCTCATGGTATTTGCGGTTCTCGTCACTCCTGCTGATCTTCGGGAAGCTGTTCTTCCAGACGGTCCACAATTTCGTGTGAATCTATGCGACTCGTTCTCATCGGCATGAACCATAAGACGGCCCCTCTCGAGATCCGGGAGCGGCTGCAGCTCTTCTGCGGCGAAGGAGACCAGCCTCTTCCCGAGCTGATGCGGCATTACGGAGATCCGGGAGGCCCTGTACCTTTCCACCTGCAACCGGGTCGAGGTCCTTGCCCGCGTCGCGGACGACGGGCAGGCCGTCGAGGGCTTGAAGTCCTTCATATACCGTCAGGGGAATCTCGACATCGCGGAGATGGAGCAATGCCTCTACATCTACCGGGACCTGGAGGCGGTCCGCCATCTCTTCCGCGTGACGTCGAGCCTCGATTCCATGGTCATGGGGGAGCCGCAGATCCTGGGACAGATGAAGGAGGCCTACCGCATGGCGGTCGATCAGCCGGACGACGGGAGTCCTTCTGAACCGGCTGAGCCACCATGCCTTCCGGGTCGCCAAACGGGTCCGGACGGAGACGGGGATCGCCGGCAATGCCGTATCCGTCAGTTACGCGGCCGTGGAACTGGCGAAAAAGATCTTCGGCGGTCTCAAGGGGAAGACGATCCTGCTGATCGGCGCCGGCGAGATGTCGGAACTGGCCGCCCGCCACCTGCTCCGCCAGGGGGTGGAGCGCATCCATCATCGCCAACCGGACCTATGCCCGGGCCGAGGAGATGGCGGCGGAGTTCCAGGGGATCCCCGTGGCCTTCGACCGGTTTCCCGAGGTCCTGCCGGAGGTGGATATCGTGATCGCCTCCACCGGCGCCCCGGGCTATATCATGAACGCCGAGATGGTGGCCGCGGCTCTCCGGCGGCGGCGGAACCGCCTGCTGTTTCTGATCGATATCGCCGTTCCCCGGGACATCGATCCCGCGGCCGGCGAGATCGACAACGTCTATCTCTACAACATCGATCACCTGCAGGATGTGGTCGACGCGAACCGGGAGGGGCGGCGGGCGGAGGCGATGAAGGCGGAGGAGATCGTTGCGGAGGAGGTCGCGGCCTTCGAGAGGTGGTTCAACGCCCTCGCCGTCGTGCCGACGATCGTCGCGCTCCGCGAGAAGATGGAGGGGATCGTGCAGGGGGAGCTGGAGAAATCCGCCTCCTGGATGAGGAAACTGGGCGAGGAGGAGCGGACCCGGATCGAGATCCTGGCCGCCTCCATCGTCAACAAGATCCTCCATGATCCGATGACCGGTCTCAAGGAGGAGAGCCGGGAGAAGGATGCCCTGCCCTATGTGGCGGCCATCCGGAGACTGTTCAAATTGTGACGGCTCTATTGGCGTAATCCAAATCCCTGCGCTATTGAGCGATCGTTCCAGCCCGTCTCATTGCAGGGGCTTTCGGGGCAGGTTTACGCCTATAACGATCAGGAGGACAGTATCAAAAGACATTCAGGATCGGAACGAGGGGGAGCGCCCTGGCGCTGACGCAGTCCCGGTGGGTGGCGGACCGCATCCGGGAGCACCATCCCGATGCCGCGGTGGAGCTCGTCACCATCAGGACGAAGGGGGACATCATGCAGGACGTCTCCCTGGTCCAGATCGGCGGGAAGGGGCTCTTCATCAAGGAGATCGAGGAGGCGCTCCTCCGGGGCGACGTCGACATGGCCGTCCACAGCATGAAGGACGTCCCCGCCGAGCTGCCGGAGGAGCTGGAGATCGCGGTGACGCCGCTGCGGGAGGATCCCCGGGACGTCCTGATCTCGCGGGACAACCGCAAGCTGGAGGAGATGCCCCGCGGGGCGCGGATCGGGACCGGCTCGCTCAGGCGCGGATTCCAGCTCCGGAACCGGATGCCGGATCTGGAGATCGTTCCGCTGCGGGGGAACCTCGATACGCGGATCAGGAAGATCGAAACGGAGGGCCTCGACGGCGTGATCGTCGCGGCGGCGGGGATCCGGCGGATGGGGTGGGTCGCCAAGGTGTCCCAGTTCATTCCCGTGGAGGTGATGCTCCCGGCCGTCGGCCAGGGGGTTCTCGGGATCGAAACGCGGCGGGACGACGCCCGCTGTCCGCGAGGCGATCGCCTTTCTCCACGATCCGGTCACCTGGTGCGAGGTCGGCGCCGAGCGGTCCTTCCTGAAGCGTCTGGGCGGCGGCTGCCAGCTCCCGATTGCCGCCTTCGCGAAGAAAACGGGGGAGAGCATCGCTCTGAAGGGGCTGGTCGGGAGCGTCGACGGGCGGGTGATGATCCGCCACGAGGTGAAGGGACTCGCCACGGACTTCGAGGCCCTGGGGAGGGAACTCGCGGAGCACATCCTGGCGCAGGGCGGCCGCGCCCTCCTCGATGAGGTCTATCGGGAAGCGAAATAGGGAAGGAGGGCTTCACCCCTGAATTGAAGCTCTCGATACCATGACAATAGTGAGGAACGATTCATGACGGAAAAGGGCAGGGTTTACATTATCGGCGCCGGACCGGGCGATCCGGGACTGATCACCCTTCGAGGGGCGCAGTGCATCCGGGAGGCGGATGTGATCGTCTACGACCATCTGGTCAGCCCGGAGATTCTCCGCCATGCGGGGGAGAAGGCCCGTCTGATCTATGCCGGCAAGCAGGGGGGAGACCACACCCTCTCCCAGGAGGAGATCAACGCGCTTCTGGTCGAGGAGGCGGGAAAGGGGGCGATCGTCGCCCGGCTCAAGGGCGGCGATCCCTTCATCTTCGGCCGCGGCGGCGAGGAGGCGGAGGTCCTCCGGGAGGCGGGCATCCCCTTCGAGATCGTTCCCGGCGTCAGTTCGGCGATCGCCGTTCCCGCCTATGCGGGGATCCCGCTGACCCACCGGAATCATACCGCATCGGTGGCCTTCGTCACGGGCCATGAGGATCCGACCAAGGGGAAGAGCGACCTCGACTGGCCGACGCTTGCCGGGATCGGGACGCTCGTCTTTCTCATGGGGGTGAAGAACCTCCCGGCGATCGCGGAGAACCTGATCCGCCGCGGAAAAGACGCGGCAACGCCGGCCGCCCTGATCCGCTGGGGGACGACGCCGGACCAGGAGACGCTGACCGGGACCCTCGGCGATATCGCGCGGAAGGCCGAGGAACGGCGTTTTGCGCCGCCCTCCATCCTCGTCGTCGGCGGCGTGGTCGGCCTCCGGGAGACCTTGAACTGGTTCGAGACGAAACCCCTCTTCGGCCGGGGGATCGTCATCACGCGGCCGGAGGCGCAGGCGGAGGGGTTGTCGGAGCTTCTCCGGGCGCAAGGGGCGCGGGTGATCCCTTTCCCGGTGATCCGGATCGCCCCGCCGGAGAACTGGGAGGAGCTCGATGAGGCGCTCGACCGTCTGGAGAGCTACCGGTGGATCATCTTCACGAGCGCCAACGGCGTGGCCTTCTTCTTCCGGCGTCTCCGGGAGCGGGGACGGGACATCCGGGATCTCAAGGGGATCCGGATCGCCACGATCGGCCCGGCGACGGCCGCGGCGGTCGAGGCGCTGGGAATCCGCGTGGATCTCGTCCCGGAGGAGTTCATCTCCGAAGGGGTCGTCAAGGCCTTTGCCGGCGAGGATCTTCAGGGAAGCCGGGTCCTCCTCCCGCGGGCCGAGGAGGCGCGCGACGTCATCCCCGAGGGCCTCGCCAAGATGGGCGCCACAGTGCGATGTCGCGACGACCTACCGGACCGTCCGTTCGGACCGGAACGCCTCCGAGCTGATGCCTCTTTTCGCCGACGGAAAGGTGGATGTGATCACCTTCACGAGCCCCTCGACGGTGACCAACTTCCTCGGGATCATGGGGCCCGGATTTCCGTCTCCCGCCCAAGGTCCGGATCGCCTGCATCGGTCCGGTGACGGAAGCGGCGGCGAGGAAGGCGGGTCTTCCCGTGGACATCCTCCAGGAGCGCTACACGATTCCGGGTCTGGTGGATGCGCTCGCGGCTTCTTTTTCGAAAAAGCCGGCACTGCAAAGCGCTGCAATGTCGACTCCGCAACGTGAGTCAGAACGCATAAAATGGGGGACAGGTCCCCAATTGATTGCAGGGCAAAGGAGGTCATATGAACTTTCCCGATTACCGGCCGAGGAGGCTGAGGCAAAACGAGAATTTCCGGAGGATGATCCGGGAGACGAAACTCTCCGTGGACAACCTGATCTATCCGCTGTTCGCGGTGCCGGGGACAAAGGTGAAAAAACCGATCGCCTCGATGCCGGGGATCTTTCAGATGTCGGTCGATCACATCGTCCGGGAGACGCAGCGGGTGAAGGACGCTGGGGATTCCGGCGGTCCTCCTCTTCGGGATCCCGGATAAGAAGGACGAGATCGCCTCCGGGGCGATGGCCGAAGGACGGGATCATCCAGCAGGCGATCCGGGGGATCAAGGAGAAGGTCCCCGACATCCTCGTCATCACCGACGTCTGCCTCTGCGAGTACACGAGCCATGGCCACTGCGGGATGCTCGAAAAGGGCGATGTGGCGAACGACGCCACCCTGGAGGTCCTCGCGGAGACGGCCGTCTCCCACGCGAAGGCGGGGGCGGACATGGTCGCCCCGTCGGCGATGATGGACGGCCAGATCGGCGCGCTTCGGGAGGGGCTCGACGAGGCGGGTTTCGACACCGTTCCGATCATGGCCTACTCGGCGAAGTACGCCTCCTGCTTCTACGGTCCCTTCCGGGAGGCGGCGGAGAGCGCCCCCGCCTTCGGCGATCGGAGGGCCTACCAGATGGATCCGGCGAACTCCGACGAGGCGATGCGGGAGATCACCCTCGACGTGGCGGAGGGGGCGGACATCATCATGGTCAAGCCCGCGCTGGCCTATCTCGACGTCATCCGCCGGGCGAAGGAGGAGTTCGACCTGCCGCTTGCCGCCTACAACGTGAGCGGCGAATTTTCCATGATCAAGGCGGCCGCGCAGATGGGCTGGATCGACGGCGAGCGGGCGATGCTGGAGTCGCTGACGGCGATCCGGCGCGCCGGGGCGGACATGATCATCACCTATTTCGCCCCGGATGTCGCGAAATTTTTAGAAAAATAGGACGACGAAATGATGAAGGGAAAAACATCGCATACTCCTGCCCAATACCCTTCGGATGGTCGCCTGGGAGGTGACCCGGAGCTGCAACCTGGCGTGCGGCCACTGCCGCGCCTCCGCACTGTGCGGACCTTACGAGGGGGAACTCGGCACGGAAAAGTGCCTGCGGCTCCTCGACGAGATCGCCGCCGTCGGGAAACCGGTGATCATCCTGACCGGCGGCGAGCCGCTCCTCCGGGCGGACATCTATGAGATCGCCGCTTACGGGAACAGGCTGGGGCTCCGGATGGTCCTTGCGACGAACGGGACATTCGTGACCGAAGCCGTCGCAAAAAAACTGATCGAGGCGGGAATCCGGCGGGTGAGCATCAGCCTCGACGGCCCCGACGCGGGAAGCCACGACGCCTTCCGCTGCGTCCCGGGCGCCTTCGCGGAGGCGCTTGCCGGTATCGAGGCGATGAAAAAGGCGGGATTGGAGTTTCAGATCAACACGACGATCACCCAGGCCAACCTTGCGCAGATCCGGGAGATCCATGATCTGGCCCATCGCCTCGGCGCCGCGGCCCACCACATCTTCCTGCTCGTCCCGACGGGGCGTGGAAAGGAATTGGCCGATCAGGCGATCACTCCGCTTGCCTACGAGGAGACGCTAAACTGGTTCTACGAGGAGGGCCTCGGGTGCGGGATCCAGCTCAAGGCGACCTGCGCTCCCCATTATTATCAGGATTTTCCATCAAAGACGGAAGGAGCAGGGAGGAGCGGCGGGAAAGGCGGCGTCCGCCGGTGCGGCAACCGGGAAACCGTCCGGGGAGCGCACCGGCCATCCCCTCAACGCCATGACCCGGGGCTGCCTCGGGGGGAGCGCCTTCTGCTTCATCTCCCACACGGGGCAGGTCCAACCTTGCGGTTATCTGGAGCTCGACTGCGGTCAGGTGACCGAGAAAAGTTTTTCGGAGATCTGGAACGATTCCGAAATATTCCGAAACCTCCGCGATCTCGGCCTTTACGAAGGGAAATGCGGCCGCTGCGAATTCCTCCGGGTCTGCGGCGGATGCCGGGCGCGGGCTTACGAGGCGACCGGGGATTACCTGGCCGAGGAGCCGCTGTGCATCTATGAGCCGGGGGAGGGCGGAAAACGGTCCTGACTATGGATGCCATCGACCGGAAGCTTTTAAATCTCATCCAGGAGGATTTCCCCGTTACAGCGGCGCCCTTTGCGGATGTGGCGCTCCGTCTCGGGATCGGCGAAGCGGATGCTCTCGATCGGATCGGAAGACTCAAGGCGAAGGGGATCATCCGGCGGATCGGGGCGGTCTTCGATCTTAGGAAAATGGGCTCGTAAGACGCTTTGCGCTGCCCGCGTTCCCGAAGAAAGAATGGCGGCATTCGTAAAGACGGTCAACGACTGCCCGGGAGTGACCCACAACTATCGGCGGGATCACGACTACAATGTCTGGCATTTTCCCTCCTCGACATCGCAAACGCCGGCCACAATATGCGGCGTGCACCTTTAATACGATACGAACAGAAGGCTCCTGCGTCAAGGAGTTTCTGCCACGCCGGGCAGCTGCTCCCGCTTCTTCCTATCCGTATGCCTCTCGTCATTTAGCATCGGCAACTCCCCACCAAGACCGTCCGTGCCTTGTTGAAAGCGCATCAACCGCCGCGTCGTCTCCACAGATAAGGGATTGCTTTCTTTGGTTGGAAGTATAGGGGGGCTGTTTTTGCCTGTCAAGGGATACTTTGCTTCGAAAAACAGGGATTGGCGATGCGGTTGGTCAAGGGCGGAAAAGGAGATTTATTGCGGTCACAGCGCCTCAATCGCCGCCGCAGCGTCGAAACCGCTTTTCACGCAGTCCCCGATCCCGATGCCGCGGTAGCTGCAGCCGATAAGATAAAGGCCCCGGTGCGCCTTCAGTTTTTCGTCGATGGCGGCAATGCGTCCCAGGTGGCCAATCGTATACTTGGGCATTCCCCTAAACCAGCGGTATACCTTGAAGAACACCGGTTTCGCGGTGATGCCCGCGATCTCCCTGAGTTCTTCGAGAACCACCCCGAACAATTCATCGTCGCCCAGGGATACGAGCTCTTCGTGATGCCCGCCACCGACGAAACATCGGATGAGCAGGGTATCTTCCGGCGCCCGGTGGGACCATTTTATCGAACTCCAGGTACAGGCGTTTACTCTTCTGTTCTCGATGCGGGGGACGATAAATCCGAACCCGCGAAGAGGCTTTCTTATGTCCTCTTTCCGGAATGCGAGGGAAATCGTTGCCGATGACGACCACTCGATGGCGGACAACCGGTCGCAGAGCTCTTTATCAACCGTTTTCAGGATGTCCTTTGTGATGTAGGAAGGTGTCGCAAGCACGACGGCGTCGAAATCGGCCGTCGAACCGTCGCTGAAGGCGAGGCGATAGCTGTTCTCCTTCTTCACGACAGAGACAACGGCGGTTCCCGTCTTCACCCGTTCCGCCCCAATGGTCGATACGCATCCATGCGCGAGTTCCTGCATGCCCTTCTTAAGCGACATGAAGTAGGTCATCGAGGGACCGGACGGGTTCGGGGGCGGCATCTTTTTCATCGCGTCAATCATGCCTTTGATCAGACTCCCGGACTTCCGCTCCATTTCGATAAACCGGGGGAAAATGGCAAGAACGCTCATATTGTCCGGGTTGGAGGTGTGAATGCCCGCCACCAGCGGTTCGGCGATCTTCTCCAGGCATTCCCTGCCCAGCCTGCGGGTGACGAAATCGGCAAGACTTTCATCCTTATGGTCTTTCCGTCGTGGTACGAAAAGTTCCATGCCCATCCGTATTTTACCGGGCCAGGAGATGAGGCTGGATGTCGCCAGCGGCATCATCATGGTGGGCACCATGAGCATGACGCCCTCGGGAAGGCGGTGGAGACGCCCGCCGGAATAGATGAAGGTGCCCTTGAACTCGTCGTTCGAGCAAAGCATATCGTCGGCGAGGCCGATCTTTCTGATCAGTTGCACCGACCAGTATTTTTCGGGAAGATAGCTGTCCGGTCCGCCCTCCACGATAAGGTCTCCGATTTTCTCCGTGACGAGCTTGCCGCCGGCGAGGTTTTCCTTTTCAAAGACCGTAAAGTCCACTCCCTTTTCTTTCAAATTGACGGCGCAGGCAAGGGCGGAGATGCCGCCCCCGATGATCGCTACCCTCAGGTTCTTCCGGGTCATATTTGAATCGCTATGGTTCATAAGTATTGTACGGAGATCGAAATTCTTAATTTAAAGTTCCATGGGCATAGGCCCGTGGGTATCTACTTTTCATCTTTTGTGAACTTCATCACGACCTCTTTCAAGGCCCTTATGAAGGTGTCGCCGGCATTGAGAGAAGACAGGCGGCGGAAGGAAAGGCCTTTTCTCAGCGCATACTGTCGGTGCGTGATGTCGATATCGTAGAGCGTCTCGATGTGGTCTGCGGTGAAACCGACAGGCACCTGGACAACGCTTTTGAAACCGGCAGCGGCGATTTCATCGATTCTTTCTTCCACGGTGGGCGTTATCCATGGCTCCTGAGCGTTATTCGGGATGCTCTGCCATCCGAGGGCATAGTTCTTGATTCCCGCGCGCGCGACGATCATCGCCACGGTTTCCTCGATCTGTTGCCGGTACGGCTCGTCCGAATACTTCGTCGGCAGGCTGTGCGCCGAAAAAAGGGTGAAGGCCTTCTCATGCAAGGGATCTTCTTTTTTAATCTTCTCCACCCAGCTCTCGATGAAAAGCGGCTCGCGAAACCAACTGTGGATAAAACCCACCGGTACGGAAAGGGGTTTCTTCTTCAGATGCTCTTTGGCCCTCTCGATGTAATTTCCCGTGGTAATGCCGGCGTAAAAAGGAGAAAGCAGCAGCACGAGAATCCGCGTGGGTTCCGCTGCCGCCATCTCTTCCAGGGCGTCTTCGATGAAGGGCCGCGCATAGCGGAAGGCGGGGGCGCAGAGATACTCAGGGCCGAGCGCCTCACCCAGCGCCAGCGCCTGCTCCCCGGTGATGTGCGCCAGCGGTGAAAAGCCGCCGATTTGTTCGTAGCGTTCAACGACGGCCTTCAGGGCGGGAGGGGGAAGTTCCCTGCCGATAAAATTCCTGATGAACCCCGGTATCTCCTCCGGACTGCGTGGCCCGCCCAAGGTCACCATGAGTACGCCGGTCTTCATTATCTCCTGCTCAACTCGTGGACGAGGTCAATCATGTATTTCGCGTTGTCCGGCGGCACGGTGGGCAGTATGCCGTGGCCCAGGTTGAAGATGTGTCCGTTCCGGTTGCCCACCCGGTCAAGTATGTCCTTTACGCGCCTCTTGATATAGTCCCGCGAACCGTACAGGGCGACGGGGTCGAGGTTTCCCTGGACGGCAGGCTCGTGGTTCAGCGTCTTCCACGCCTCATCGATATCCGTTCGCCAGTCGAGACCGATCACGTCGCCGCCCGCCTCTTTGACCATCGGCAGCAGGTGCGACGCGCCAAAGGCAAAGTGGATGTGCGGCACCGACGTGTCGAGTGACGACATCAGCCGCCTCTGGTGGGGCAGCACGAACTCGCGGTAATCGGCTTGGGAAAGGCATCCCACCCAACTGTCGAACACCTGCACGGCCTGGACGCCCGCCTTGATCTGGTCGTTCAGGTAGACGATGACCATGTCGGTCAGTTTTTCCATGAGCAGGCGCCAGGTGTCGGGCTCCTGGTACATCATGGACTTGGTAAACACATAGTTCCGGGAGCCGCCCCCTTCGGTGATATAGCTTGCGAGGGTGAACGGTGCGCCGGAGAAACCGATAAGCGGTATCTTGCCCCCCAGTTCGCGCTTTACCATCCTGATGGCGTCCATGAGGTAAGCCATTTCCTCCATGGGATTCATGACCCTCATCTTTTCCACATCGCCCCGCGTCCGCACCGTGTTGTTGATCTGCGGGCCGTCGTCCTTGGTGAACTCAAAGTCTATCCCCATCTTTTCCAGCGGCAAAAGGATGTCTGCAAAGATAATGGCAGCATCGAGTTCAAAGCGCCTGATGGGTTGCAGGGTTATTTCCACCGCGAGCTCCGGTGTCTTGCAGGTTTCAATAAAGCTGTACTTCGCCCTGAGTGCGCGGTATTCCTCGAGGTACCTGCCCGCCTGCCTCATGATCCATACCGGCGTGCAGTCGACGCTTTCCTTCCGGCATGCCCTCAAATATCTATCGGCTCTGGACATGGGTGCTCATCTCCCTATAAAGTTGACCCTGTAAAATTGACGGAGTTTTATAAAACAAATGGCGCAAAAAAGACAGGGGTAATTGCGGTTCAGGCGTACTTTTGAGCTGATCATCCTTCTCCACATTGACATAACCCATAGGAAAGTGTAGTTCTCATTCCTGGCGTAAAGTGGACCTCAATACCCCGGCCTGTTTTGAGCCCTTATTTCCGTGGGGAGGTCCTTGCCGAGGCGGAGGACCTCTATGATGCGGTATGATCCTATGGCATTTGTGATGCGATGATAATGGAAGAAAAGAAACGTCCTAAGCTGGTCCTCGTCGACGGGAGCAACTACCTGTTTCGGGCCTTTTACGCGATCCGGGAACTGTCCAACTCGAAAGGCTTTCCCACGAACGCGATTTACGGCTTCACGACGATGCTGATGAAGCTCCTGCGCGACCAGGCGCCGGATTACATCGCCGTCGCCTTCGACGTCAAGGGCCCCACCTTCCGCCACGAGGCCTTTGCCGACTATAAAGCCACGCGCCGGGCCATCCCCGACACCCTCATCCCCCAGATCCCCTATGTCAAGGAGATCGTCCGGGGGTTCTCCATCCCCATCCTCGAGCAGCAGGGACTGGAGGCCGACGACATCATCGGGACGATCGCCCGCAGGCAGGCGGAGGAGGGGATGGAGGTCGTCATCGTCTCCGGCGACAAGGACCTGATGCAGCTCGTCTCCGGCAGATGTCGTCATGATCGATACGATGAAGGATAAGACCTACGATGTCGCCGCCGTGAAGGAGCGCTTCGGCGTCGGGCCGGACAAGGTCGTGGAGATCCTGGGCCTCATGGGGGATGCCTCCGACAACATCCCCGGCGTCCCGGGGATCGGACCGAAGGGGGCGCTCCGCCTGATCGAGCAGTTCGGGGGCGTCGAGGAGATCCTGGCCCATCCGGAGAAGATCCACAATCTGAAGATCCGCGAGGCGATTCTGGCAAACGCCGATCAGGCAAGGCTCAGCCGGGAGCTGGCTCAGATCCGGACGGACGCGGTGTTTGCGTTCGACATGGAGGCCTGCCGCCGGCGCGAGCCCGACCGGGAGCTTCTCATCTCGCTCTTCAGGGAGTTCGAATTCTCGTCGCTCCTCCAGGAGCTGAAGATCCGCGGGGATAAGACCGTCGGGGACTACCGGATCGTCCGGACGCCGGAGGAGCTGGCGTCGCTCGTTGCCCGGCTGGGCGGAGTCGGGGAATTTTCCCTCGAACCGGTCCTCTCCTCTTCGGAGGCGATGCGGGCCTCGCTCGTCGGCCTGGCCGTCTCGCCCGCACCGGGCGAGGGGTTTTACATCCCCATCGCCCATGAGGACGGCGATCCGCAGCTTCCCGTCGGGGCGGTTCTCAAGGCCCTCGGCCCCTTTCTCGACCGATCCGGGAGTCCGCAAGCACGGCCATGATCTGAAGACCGCCGTCATCGTCCTTGCCGAAAGCGGCGTTTCTCTCCGGGGACTCGGCTGCGACACGATGGTCGCCTCCTACCTCCTCAACCCGGCGAAGCACAGTTTTGAACTCGCCGACACGGTCCTGGACCACCTCGGCCGCCAGGTGTCCGCTGCAAAGGAGGTCGTCGGAAGCGGGGCGAAGGCCGTGCCGTTTGCCTCCCTTTCCGTCGAGAAGGCGGCGGACTACGCCTGCCGGCGCGCCGATGCCGTGATGGACCTCGCAACGGAGCTTTCGGGCAAGATCGTCTCGGCGGACATGAAGGACCTCCTCGATACGGTGGAGATGCCTCTGGTTGAGGTCCTGGCGGCGATGGAGAGAAAGGGGGTCCTTCTCGACCTTCCGCTCCTCGAAGACGATGTCGCTGGAGATCGAACAGCTCCTCGCCCTTTCGGAGGAGAAGATCTACCGGCTCGCCGGGGAGAAATTCAACATCAACTCCCCCAAGCAGCTCCAGGTGATCCTCTTCGACAAGACTGGGTCTGCCCCGGGGACGGAAGACCAAGGAGGGTTACTCCACGGACGTCGAGGTCCTCTCCACTCTTGCCCTGAGCCATGAGCTTCCCGCGGAGATCCTCGCCTACCGCGGGATGGCCAAGCTGAAATCGACCTACATCGACGCCCTGCCGCAGATGGTCCATCCCCGGACGGGGCGGGTCCACACCTCCTACAACCAGACCGTGACGGCGACGGGGAGACTCTCCAGCAGCAACCCGAACCTCCAGAACATCCCCATCCGGACCCTCGAGGGGAAGCGGATCCGCCAGGCCTTCATCGCGCCTCCGGGCTGGGAGATCGTCTCTGCCGACTACTCCCAGATCGAACTCCGGGTCCTGGCCCATCTCTCCGGAGACGAGGCTCTGATCGAGGCCTTTGCCGCCGGCGAGGATATCCACAGCCGGACCGCCTCCGACATCTTCGGGGTCTTTCCCGAGATGGTCAACGCCGACATGCGGCGGCAGGCGAAGGTGATCAATTTCGGCGTCCTCTACGGGATGAGCGCCTTCGGCCTCGCGAAGGAGCTGGGAATCACCCAGAAGCTCGCCCAGGCCTACATCGACGGCTATTTCCAGAAGTATGCGAAGGTCCGGGACTATCTCGACGGTCTCCTCGCCCAGGCCCGGCGGGACGGTTACGTGACGACGCTCTTCTAGCAGGCGGCGGTATCTGCCGGAGATCACGAGCCCCCAGGCCGCCATCCGGCAGTTCGCCGAGCGGATGGCGATCAACGCCCCCATCCAGGGGACGGCGGCGGACCTCATCAAGGTCGCGATGGTCCGGATCTTCCGGCGTCTGGCGGAAAAAGGCCTCTCGGCCGCGATGATCATGCAGGTCCACGACGAGCTCGTCTTCGAGACGCCCGTGGCCGAACGGGAGGCGTTGATGGCCATCGTCCGTGAGGAGATGGAAGGGGTGCTGAAGCTTCGGGTGCCCCTCCGGGTGGAGATCGCCGCAGGGAAAAACTGGGACGAGGCGCACTCCTGAGGATCGCTTGTGACCTTTCGCGCATTGCCCGGTCCATGGAAGGGTAGGTGGTTACTAAGCAGAAGGAAGGTAGAATTTGCGCAAACCCTTTTATGGCTGGATCATCGTTGTCGTCTCCTTTTTGATCGGTTTTACCGAGTCCGGCGTCTTTCAGAATATCCTGTCCATCTTCATGAAGCCGATGGTGGAGGAGTTCGGTTGGACACGGGCCTCCGTCACCGGGGCGATTGCCTTCGGTTCGGTCTGCGGGGGGCTGCTTTCTCTGGTCGTAGGCCCGATCCTGGACCGGCATGGGCCGAGAATGGTGTCTTTCTGGGGGATCTTCCTTCTGAGCATCGGACTGGGCGCCATGACATTCGTCACTCACCTCTGGCAGCTCTACCTGTTTTTTGGAGTCGGCCGAATGATCGCCGTCGGGGTGCTCAGTCTGGCCACCGCTGTTTCGGTATCCAACTGGTTTTTTCGTTTCCGGGGCAGGGCCATGGGAATCACGAAGATCGGCGAAAGACTCGGAAGCGCCCTTCTCCCGATGCTGGTCCAGTTCGTCATTCTGGCGCTGGGGTGGAGATTGGCCTGGGGCACCCTGGGTGCCGTGGTCTTTTTGATATCGGGCATTCCCGCTTTGCTCTTTCTTCGGCATCGACCGGAAGATATGGGGCTGCTGCCGGACGGCGCATTGCCTGCTTCAGATGCCCGAGGGGCAGCCGATCCTTCAATGAAAGAGAAGCCGGATCATTCCGGTGACGATTCAGAGCCGGTCTGGACCCGTACGCAGGCAACGCGTACCAAGGCGTTCTGGGTATTGACCTTTCTGAGCAGCCTGATCCCCTTTGTGCAAGCAGGCATGAATTTTCATCTCTATCCGTTTTTGACCGATCAGGGACTGAGTGAAACGACCGCGGTCTTGATCCTCAGCACATTTGCAGCCTTTGGTATGGCAGGTTCGGCCATATGGGGGACGCTGACGGAACGGTTTCGTATTCAGAACCTCCTGGCGATCAACGTGATCGGAAATGGTTTGATCTTTCTTTTGCTGTTTTGGGCGGTACAATTCAAGTTTGGCGGCGCTTGGGGAACCGGGATCATTTTTTTTCTGGCGGCCCTGCACGGAATATTTCACGGCGGCAGAAATCCGATGCTTCCCGTTATCTGGGCGGCCTTTTTCGGCCGCCGTTCTCTCGGCAGCATATACGGCCTGGCAAATCCATTTTACTTTACCGCCAATGCGATAGGTCCGATTTTCGCAGGACTCTGCTTTGATTTGCTCGGCAGCTACTCGTTTCCTTTTTATTTTTTCGTTGCCGTTTTTGTTGTTTCAGGAATGATCACCCTGCGTATGCAGCCGCCCAAGTATTCCGCCGCCGCTGCCGTCGGTTGAGGGCAAAAAACAGATGCAATGTAGAAACCATCCGGATCGTGAAGCCTTTGCCGTCTGTCAGAAGAACGAAACCGGTTTTTGCAGGCCCTGTTGCGAGTGTCTGAATATCGAACACTGCTGTGAATGCTACAGCCCGGGGCTCTACTGTAAATTCAGAACCCAATGCATCATCTGGGAAATGTCCCGCGACAGGCGAAAAAAGGGAGCCAGCCAACGTCATTCCGGCTCAACAGGGTGATTTCATCGTAAGGATGCATGTCCCGTTGATCAAGGGAAAGGGCTTCTTTTTTCGAGATAGTCTATCGATGCTATTTCGTGATTCGTGATAGGATGATAAAAGATAAAATAATAAAACCGATGACGATAAGCAGGAAAAGTACACCGTACTGATACAGTATTTCCAATCCGTCGTACCATTGTATGATCCGGTCCGGATATTGATGATATAGATCCTTGATTCTCTCGATCATCCTGCCGCCTCAATGTACAAGCCCAACCGTCTATCCATCGGTAAGGCCGCCGTGAACCCTCCTTTGAGCCGATGCCGATTCCGTCTTCTTATCATAACTTCTGAGAATATGACCATCAATAATTGATGCTTGAGATGTAGCTCCCTCATCCTTCGGCGGTGCGTTCTTGCAGGCCGGGCAACTTTAATATATAGAAATGACGCATCGTCCCATTACAATATAGCGACCCGGTCGGACGATTCATCACCCACTTTGGGGAAGACTTACTGAACCATCGCGGAGAGATCGAACTGGGTATGGCGGAAGACGGCATGGTACTTATTTTCTGAAGGATGAGCCTCTTTTTTATGGAGATGCTCAAGACAAAAAACCACATGCAGATTAACCAATCGAGAAAGGGCGTTATCTTCGGGGCAACGATTTTTCTCCGTGGCGGTGGCGATCATCCTGAATCTGGATGGCGACAAATGGGAAAAGCAGTGGGCACATACGGAGGTTTACCATCGATGAAATTCTCGGAAATCGCCAAACATTTCAATCCGGCCTGGTTTGCCGCCGTCATGGGTACGGCGGTCATTCCCCTGGTCCTCTCCTTTCTGGATTTTCCTTTCAGCAGGTTCCTGGCGGACATTCTTTTTTCTGACTTGCGGTGATCCTGTTTCTGCTGGCCCTGGCGCCGTGGACCATAAAGTTTCTTCTTTATCGGGAAAACATCGAGAAAGACCTGAACCACCCGATAGCGGCCCATTTCTTTCCGACCATGCCGATCTCAATGGTCATCCTGGCCATGGATTTTTTGAAATATCCGGAACTGCTGCTTTCCCCCGAGGGATCCAGGGCGCTCGCGTTCTGGCTCTGGCTCCTGGGTTCGATCGGCATCTATCTGTTCGGCTACCTGATCATGGTCCGTGTTTTAGTAATGAGGGAATCTCTCCTGCCCATGCCAATTTCGGCTGGTTTATTCCCCCCGTCTCCAAGATGATCATCCCGGTGGCCGGCCTCGAACTGGCTGAACTCTTTCCCCAATACCTGGAATTGACCTTCGGGCTGTCGATGGTGAGTTTCGGTGTCGGTTTTTTTCTATTTCTCTTCGTTGGTTCGGCCGTCTACCATCGCTATATCTACCATGAACTGCCCATGAGCCGGTTGGCGCCGACGATGTTCATCGGGATGGTCCCCACGGCCATCATCGCCGCCATTCTCTTCAAGATGATGCATCTCTTTGAGCATCAGGATGTGCTGGGGATACCCCCCCAATTCTTTTCACCGCTGGCGAAGATCGTTATCCTTCTCTGCTGGGGATTCTCCGCCTGGTGGTTTGTGATGTCCTGCATCCTGATCCTTCACTATCTGAGAAAAATCGAGCTGCCCTTTGCGCTCAGCTGGTGGGCATTCACCTTCCCGTCGGGCGCCCTCTGCCTCGCCTCGACCGTCGCCTGGAAGGTCTCCGGATTTACATCGATCTTTTATTTCAACATTCTGGCGACGGTCTTTTTGATCGCGGTCTGGTCGGTTGTCTTTCTCCGGACGCTCAAAGGGGTTGCATCCGGCAAGATCTTCCTGCCCGCCCACTGATGTCGGAGACCAAAGACGCTCCGGGTTCTGCCCTTTTCGGCTTGGGAGACGGAGTACTGAAACGCGATCTAATGGAAGAGAGAAGGGGGATGAAGCGGTGTACTGCGTCCCGACCATCGGCTGGCCATACTGGAGTGGCGGACCGATGCCAAGTCATCGATCGGACCGCCGCGCGGGCACCGTCTGTCACCCGAGCAGATGCACGCCTGTTTGCTTTCGGCCGGGTTTTATGAATTTCAGCTGGTTTGGCAAGACGAGGATACCTATCTGGCGAGCGCATATTGACAGGTCGGATGAGTATGGGATAGTCAATAACATAAAAATCTCATATGTGTTGACTATTGGAAGGTGGTGACCATGAGAAAAAGAATCGTTATTGCTCTTTTATGCCTGTGCGCTTTTTCTCCTTTTTTTGCTCCCACCCCGGTCTTCTCCCGGCAGGTTGTCCCTTTCGGCCTCTGTCCCAAATACAATCCCCGTATGATGTATCAGCTTTATCAACCCTTTATCGATTATTTGAATGAAAACACCCCCTACCAGTTTGAGATCAAGTTGTCCCGTGTGTATCAGGATACGATCGAAAGACTCGGCAGAAAAGAGATCATCATCGCTTCCTGCGGGCCTGTTCCCTATATCCAGGCAAGAGGGAGATATCCGGTGAAGCCGATTCTTCGCCCGTTGAATGGAGACGGGAAACCATACTACCGGGGAGTCATTTTCGTCAGGCACGACAGCCTCATTCAGAAGATCAGCCGACTTGAAAGGGAAGAGCTTTGCCTTTGGCCCGGAATTATCCACCGCCGGTCATATCCTTCCCGAATATCATCTGAAGAGGGCCGGCATTCGACTGAAAGATTTAAAGGAGTATTCCTTTCTCAGGCACCATGATTCCGTCGTGAATGCCGTCCTCAAGGGGAAGTTTGACGCCGGAGCCGTTAAAGATGTCGTTGCCTATCAGCATGAGAAGGAAGGGCTTCGCTTCATCTATATCACGGATGCCTATCCCCACGGTTCCCATCGTTGTCCGCGAAGATGCACCGGGCGAGTTGGTCATGTCTGTAAAGGCCGCACTTCTCAAAATAGATCCCCGGGACCAGAATGATAAAAAAAAGATGGTTCAGTGGGACGAGGAATTCAAATACGGTTTCATAGAGGCAAAAGATTCTGATTACGACGCCATCCGTAAAATTCTCCAGTCCATTCCTCGCGACCAGAGGGAGAAAGGACCGTTCCGGGAGTGATGCCATTCAATCCGCTGCGAACCATTCAGGGGAAATTCACCCTCTATCTTTCCACTTTTGTCATCGTCATCATGTCAGGCCTTTCCTTCTGGACGATCTCGCGCGAAAAGGAACTCATGGAAAGCGCCATTATCCATGAAGGGATTGCACTGGTCGAGTCATTGGCCATCTCCTGCACCAACACGATGCTCTACGAGGAGGTCGGCCTCGTTGATGAAAGCGGCCTTCTGGACAATTATATCTCCGATCTGATGAAAAAAAACGATCTGGATATCCGTTATGCGATGATTCTCAGCCCGCAAGGGGAAGTAATCGCCCATGGTTCTCGTGCGGAGGTGGGGAACATTTACCGCGATTCCGTGACCCAGCGAGCCCTCTCGGCGAAGGATACCCTGCGTCAATACCCCTCGCCGGATCTTCTGGATATCGCCACGCCTCTGGCCATTGCATCCAAGCGCTGGGGGACATTGAGGATCGGCATATCGCTGGAATCTTTAAGAAATGAGATATCCCTGCTGGTCTGGAGATATGTTCTTTTTACGGTCCTGTTTATCATTGCGGCCATCGCCGTCAACGGCATTTTATTCGGTCTCATTACCAAACCTTTGAAATCGCTTGCCGAAGAGATGGATTCGATGCGGTTTCAGGAGGATGTTTCCGTCCTGTCGGTCAATCGCCGGGATGAAATCGCCATCCTTCAGCAGAGCTTCTACCGGATGGTAAAAAACCTCAAGGCGGATGAAGAGGAACGGGAGCGGACCCGGAAAAACCTATTCTTTACGGAAAAGATGGCAGCCATCGGAAAATTGACGGCCGGTCTTGCCCATGAGATCAACAATCCTCTCGGCGGTATCCTCAATTGCATCTACCACTTCAAAAAGGGGGGACAATCCGCAGAGCAAAGGCAGGAGTATCTCGATCTTATGGAGGACGGGGTCCGGCGGATTCAACGGAGGGTGACCAATCTTCTGGAATACGCCCGCAATCCAAGTCTGGAAAAATCGGCAACGGATTTCCGCGCCTTGATCGCAAGGACCCTCGCGCTATTGGATTACCAGATTAAAAAAAACCGGATCAGTGTGGAAGAGGAGTTCCCTGAAATGCTTCCTCCGGCGGAGATCGATAAAGACCAGATGGGCCAGGTGCTCCTCAATATTCTCTTGAATGCCATACAGGCCATGCCGGACGGAGGCGTCTTGAGAATCAATGCGCAGACTTCGGCAGAACAGCTGGTGGTCACCATATCCGATACGGGGGAAGGAATCCCGGCAGAGATACTGTCCAAAGTATTCGACCCCTTTTTTACGACAAAGAAAGAAGGACAAGGCACCGGTCTGGGGCTCTGGCTCAGTCAGAAAATCATTGAACAGCATGGAGGAACCATCCACATGACCAGCCGGGAAAAGCAGGGCGCCACCGTCGAGATCATTATACCGCTGAGTGCGAAAGGAGTTTTATGACAGACAGAAAGAGGATCATGGTGATCGACGACGAACCCATGCTGCGGATTACCATCCGGGATGCTTTGGCGGCGGAAGGATACGATGTGGAAACCGCGGAGACAGGGGAAAAGGGGCTGGAAATGCTTGCCGAAAAGCGGATGGATATCCTCTTGACGGACCTGAGACTCCCCGATATGGACGGGATTCGGATTCTCAAGGAAGTCAAGGCGCTGAACCAGGAGACGGAGGTGATTCTCATGACGGCCTATGGCACCATCGATTCGGCGGTGCTGGCCATGAAAGAAGGGGCGAGCGATTATCTGACGAAGCCCTTTTCCCTGGATGAACTTCTGCTTTTGGTGAAGCGACTTCTCCGCATGAAACAACTGGAAGAAGAGAATCTCTCCCTGCGCAAAAGAGTGGAGGAACGATATGGTTTAGAGGGATTGGTGGGGAAGAGCGATCCGATGCTCAAGATTTATGAGCTGATCGAGACAGTCGCCCAGACCGACGCGACGGTCCTTATCCATGGGGAGAGCGGAACGGGAAAGGAGTTGGCGGCCAACGCCATCCATCTTCAGAGTCCGAGAAAGAATGCCCCTTTCATCAAAGTCAATTGCGCCGCCCTGCCGGAAACCTTGCTGGAGACCGAACTCTTCGGTCATGAGAAAGGGGCTTTCACGGGGGCTTTGAGGCAGAGAAAGGGAAGGTTTGAATCGGCCAACCGGGGCACCCTGTTTCTTGATGAGATAGGCGATCTCCCGTTATCGGTTCAAGTCAAGCTGCTGCGCGTTCTTCAGGAGAGGCAATTCGAAAGGGTGGGTGGAAACGAGACCCTCTCCGTTGATGTGCGCCTGATCTGTGCCACACTGAAAGATCTGAAAGAGGGAATTCAAAGGGGCGTTTTTCGGGAAGACCTCTACTATCGCCTGAATGTGGTCCCTCTTGTTCTGCCCCCGTTGCGGGAAAGGCGGGAAGACATCCTCCTGCTGACGGATCATTTCATTGAAAAAATTTCCCGGAAGATGGGGAAAGAAATTACCGCGATCTCGGAAGAGGCAAAGGCTCTGCTCATGAGATATTCTTTTCCCGGAAATATCCGGGAACTGGAGAACATGCTGGAGCGGGCCATTGCCCTTATAAAAGGGACGGTCATACAAGCCCAGGATCTTCCGGACGAGATTTGCGGCCGAACGAACGCAGCCTTGATGATCTGTGACAAAATCCGCGGGACGAAACCCCTCAGTCAGGCGGTCAGTCTCTTTGAAAAAGAATATATCCAGAGTGTTCTGGAAAAAACGAAAGGCAAGAAAGGCCAGGCCGCTGAGGTCCTTGGGATTTCGCGAAAGAGTCTCTGGGAAAAAATTAAAGGGCTGGAGATCGAGATTTGATGCCCTCGTCACACACTGAGGCTGCCGAATGTGCACCTGGTATCGCAAAATGGGATTTTTTGCACGGGTATCATGTTCACCTCGGGTAACAGATGTTACCAATCGGTAATTTCTTTATTTTGTATCTATTTCTAATTGGTTAGATCATTATCTGAAGCGCATGTTACTGTTCGGTAACAAGTAATTTTTTATTCACCCCTCCCTGTTATCCTATCAATTCAATATCATTAATCATTTATTGTGACGTCTCTGGAACGGGTATTGCTTTATAAGGAGACCCGGACGATTTGGGGCGCTGCATTTTTTAACGGATAGTGGGTATTTTCAAGAGTTCTCTTCGTTCAGGGTCGAACGCCCCGGAACGAGAACAACCCTGCGGGTGAATGGATAAGGTTTAGGAAGGTTTGGTAAATGGAGCGGTCATTGGCCCGAAGCAATACCTACGATATCCTCTCGCACTGCTTTACCTATCCGGATGAAAAGGTCTGTTCCTGGATATGGGAAGGCGAATGGCTGATGAAGTTAAGGGATTCGTTGAACCTGTTGGCAGACGACCATTTCGATGGGTGCCTCATCGCTTTTGCGGAAGTAATCGATGGAAAGCAAAAGGGAATCCAATCGGAAATGGCACGGGAATATACTCGGTTTTTCACCATTGCCTGGCCCCATGCGATTGAGCCTCCTTGTGGTTCAATCGATTTGGAAAAAGGCGATCTTTTTAGGGAAAACGGACAATGAGGAGCTGCGTTTCTTTCATGAAGCCGGTTTAACCCTGAGAGAAGACCGGGGGGATCTCTCTGATCATATTGCCCATAAATTGAAATTCATGGGTACCCTGGCGGATCAGGAAAGCAGGGTTTCGGGAGGGGATAAAATTCGGCTGGAAGAGGTTCAACTGGCTTTCTTATCCCGGTATATCATTCCCTGGGTCCCGACTTTTTGCGAAAAAGTGACGAAACAAAACGGATTGCCTTTCTACTGTGTGTTGGGGGAATTGACCCGGGAGTTCATCAGCTACGAGGAAAATTACCTGGGGATTCCAGACGAAAAAGAACAAACAGATAGGCACATATAACGTCTGCAATGGGTGATCAAAACAGGAGTAGGTTGGGGCAGATTGAGGTTTGTTATGAAAACAAAGGGAAAGTCAATAACTTAAAACGGAGGTTGTCAATGAAGAAAGTGATTTTGTTGTTTGCGGCAGTATTGATGTTGAGTTTTATACCGAATGTCCATGCCTTTGTAAAAACACAGGGGCATGTCTGCGACGTGGATTTTGTCGCGGAAAAGATGGGCGATCCCAACTGGGTGATCCTGGATGCCAGAGGCAAGGCGGAATACGAGGATGGGCATATCCCCGGCGCCGTGAATTACGGGAAACCGGCAGTCGGAGTACTGAAACACCCTGTTGACGGCCGTGTCGTCTCCGTCAAGGATGCGGAAAAGCTTCTGGGAAAGATCGGTCTTGATAACAACAAGGGCTTGATCATCTACGGCACCAAGGGAGACTACCATGTGACGTGCGAGCAGATGCCGATCTGGATCGGCGTGAAACAATATTACTACCTGGACGGTGGTTATGAAGCGTGGGTGAAAGGCGGAAAACAGATCCAGACCGATGCCGTCAAACCCGTTCCCGCTGTCTTCAAGGCGGATCCCGCTAAGATGAATAAGAAACTCTATGTCTCGACGAAGGAGATGATCGACATCGCCAAGAAGCAGCCCAAGAACGTGACCCTTATCGACACCCGATCGCCGGACGAATTCAACGCCCTGGAGAACTCGACGCTCCGGCAGGGGAGAATTCCCGGTGCGATCAACATCCCCTATGAAAAGAACCTGGACAAAGAAGCGAAAAAGATGCTGTCTCTGGAGGCCCTTGCCGAGGTTTACAAGGATATTCCCAAGGATAACGCGATCATTGTTTATTGCCACCGGGGCTGCCGGACCGCTTATTCGTTCTTTGCCCTTGAATGGCTCGGTTACAAGAACGTGCGCATCTACGAGGACAGCTGGGTCGTCTATGGGGCGCGGCCCGATACGCCCATTGAAAATGAGCATTACATCAACCTGAGGCCCATCGTCTCCGGGGCCAAGGATGTCCCCGGCATCAAGGCGAGACTGGACTACCTGGAAGAGCGGCTCAACAAGCTTGAAAAGAAATAGTCTGCTTACAGGAATAGCAGGATGGAGTCGTCTGTCTCAGAAGATGATGTGTGAGTCATCGCCTTATCGGCTCAAATGGTGTCAAGGCAATCTCAGTCCTGAATTTTAGCGTACACAGAAGGAGAGCATTATGTTGAAAAAAATCTGTTTGGTCATCATGACCGTTCTTCTGATGGCAAGTCTGGCCGTGTCGGTTCCTGCCGAAGAGACGGTGAATGGCAAGATCATCAAGATTGAAACGGATAAGGTCACTGTCGTTGTTGAAGGAAAATTGCCGGCATGGATCAAGTCGGGTGGGAATGTGACTGCCGGCGGCGGTGCGCCGAAGGTTCTGGGGATCAAAGGCAATGAATTGGTCCTCAGGTTCAGCAAGGCAAAGGCAGCCAAGCTCAAGGTGGACTCGACGTTGCAGTTAACCGAGTTTACCGGCGACGAATTGCAGGGTTGTTGATTCGAAATAGGGCTGAGTCGTCCCTGAATCGTGGGGCGACTCAGCATCGATCACCCGGCTTTTCGTTGATAAAGCAGGGACGGTATCATCATAAAACGAGGTGATTCATGATGAAAGCAGTAATGCAAGGCGCACTGGCTGCAGCCGTTCTCGTGGTCGTGTTGGTGTCGCCCTCGTTTGCCGAAAAGGCGGGAATCGGATGGAAGGAGACCATCGCCGCCAAATCCGGGCAAGGCGAAGACCATTGCCGAGCTGGCGAAGATGTACGACTCCAGCTCCTGCATCGAGTGCCATAAGGACAAGCATGACGAGGCGCAGAAGTCCGTCCATTCGCGCTCCCTGTTCGGCAGTACGGGGCGGACGGCGATGACCTTCATGAGCTCCATCGAAAACGGTCTCATGGAACAGCCCTATTCGGGGGTGAAGAGCCCGAAGGACGTGAAGGTGGAGCATCTGATGGGGTGCGCGAAGTGCCACCTGCCGCAACTGGCCGATGCGGAGGACTCGGTCGCCCAGGAACTCGTCTCCACCCTGTACGCTGGAAGGAGGCCCGGGCAAAGAAAGACAAGGCGGCCGTGCAGAAAGGAGAGGAGAAAGTCAAGAGCCTCAAGCATCAGCTGCCTCGTCTGCCACAACCGCAATGCCATCACCCACAAGTGGCAGGACGGCTACCCGAAGGCGGGGGTGGTCTACGGCTCCAAGGAGGGGGACCATCCTTCGGAGCAGTTCCCAAGATGGCGGTCAGTCCCATCATGAGCGAGGCGATCCAGTGCGGCCAGTGCCACGGCCTGGGGCCGCACCTGGATCTCGATCAGCCGACCCAGTGCTGCACCTCCTACGGCAGCTATCTCTGGGCCTACAAATCCGAGATGGGGCAGGAGTCGTGCCAGGATTGCCACATGAAGAAGAGCAAACTGGGCCACAATATCCAGAGCTTACCGTGATCCGGCCATGATCAAGGCGGCGGTCGATTTCCGGGCCGAGGCCTTCGGATACCATTGGCGCGACAACACGGAGATCATGCCCAAGGCGGTGGTCAAGGTGGAGATGATCAATCGCTCCGGTCACTCCATCCCCGATGGGTGACCGACCCCCAACCGACTGGTTCTGTCGGTAATTGCGAAGACAAAAGACGGAAATGAGGTGTTCAACCAGGAGAAGATCTACATGCCCGTCCCGCAGCAGTTCGCCCGGGGCGACCGGATGGGACGCGGTCCCTATGAAAAAAGCGGAATCATCGAGGATACGGGGCTCCCCCCCGGCAGACCCGTCCATGAACGTTTTGACATCTTTTTCCCGATGAAGGACGTGGACGAAAAGGGAAAGACCGTCAGCAAACTAGCAGCCTACGATCTCGATATCGAAGTCAAGCTTTGGTATCTTCCCTTCGGATCTATGAATACCGACCCGTTTTTATGGCGGGAGTTTAACAAGACAGTCAGCATCAGCAAGGGTGGGAAGTAGGGAAACTCGGCTGACCTCATCGGCAGCGGGGAATATTTCGGTCGGCGGGATCACATCGAGACCATTCAGTGCGGGACCGCCCGTTCGTTACCGGAATGCATGCGTGAATTTGCCGGCGGGGCCAACCCCGCCGGTTTTTTTGGATTCCTATATGCCCTATGGTGTGATCCATGTTATAAATACATATGGATTTGAACAGTGGTGTGTCAAACGGAAGCGATAGGAATCCATCGATGATCCGTCTCTGGAAATGCCTCTGTATTCCTGTTTGGTGCCTGTTGCTGATGCTGCACACCGGTTGTTCTACACAAGTCGGTGAACGAACGACCTGCGAGGCGTGCCACCGGAATATTGAAAAAGCGTCGGCAACGCATTCCGACTGCATTTCCTGCCACGGCGGCGATCCGAAAGCGAAGGATAAAGAAAAGTCCCACCGCTCCATGTACGGTCCGAAAAATCCCTCCGATCCCGAATATTGGGAAAAGAGCTGCGGCGCCTGTCATCCCTATCAGCTCGAACGGATGCGCTCCAATCTGATGTACACCAACACCGGCATGATCAAGAACATCCAGCTGACCTGGGAAGGAGAAAACGGCCTACTTTACGCAGGAAGAGGCGACAGGGTATTCGATGCGGCAGGCAAGGAACGCAAGCTGGAATCCGTCGCAGACCTGGACCATCTTGCCGGAGAACTTTACCGCAAGTTTTGTTCCCAGTGTCATGTGGGGATCGAAGCCGCCGAGGGCAGGGGGTCCGGTCACGCCGCAGGTTGTGCGGCCTGTCATTTTCCCTACAATGAGTCTGCCACGTACGAGGGGAATGATCCGACGGTCAAGGGGAAATTTCCCTATTCCGCCAGCCATCGGATGGAAACGCTTCCCGGCAATCAGGTCTGTCTCCGCTGCCATAACCGCAGCGGCAGAGTCGCCCTCTATTATCAGGGGCTCAACGACGGCAACAATTCCCTGGTGCCGACGAAAAACGGTCTCCCCGGTCCGAAAATGATCAGCGGCGGCCGCAATGTCACTCACATTGCCCCCGACGTCCATTTTGCCGCCGGCATGGACTGCATCGACTGTCATACCTCGCGGGACGTGATGGGAGACGGTTATGCCTATGAGAACATGTACCTGCAAACCGAGATCGCCTGCGAGGACTGCCATGGCGGGGCCGACCGGCCCCGCTACAGGGAAATCGCCAGAGAGAACGACGAGGCGATACGGGAGTCGAAACACTATGCCATCCAGATGCGGCCGGGAATGAAGATGATCCTCACTGCCAAGGGACGCCCCTATTCCAACGTCTTTTATCGGGACGGCATTGTCTTTGTTTTGGGCAAGCGGAGCGGCAAGCTGTTCCAGAGCAAGGTCATCACGGGGACGCCGGAGCATACCATCGTCGGGCACGGCAGGATGGAATGCACCGCCTGCCATTCGCGCACGGTCGCCCAGTGCTATGGCTGCCACACGCGATACGATAAGAGCAAGCCGGGGATAGACTATATCAAAGACGAAGTCACTCCCGGCCGCTTCAGTGAAACCGAAGATTACCGGATGCTCTATCCCTTTCCCCTGGCCCTTAATCAACGGGGAAAGATCTCCCCCGTCACCCCCGGCTGTCAGACCTTCATCACCGTTGTCGAGGCGGATGGAAGCACTTCGAAAAGCGAGTATGTGGCGAAATTTAGAGACCGACCCCAGTTGCGGTTTGCTCCGTTTTACTCCCACAATACCGGCAAAAAGGCCGTCGGGTGCGGCGAATGTCACGGGAATCCGGCCTTTCTCGGTTTCGGTCAGCATGTGGTGGAAGGAAACACGATCAGCCCCACGCTCCTCTGCGAAAAAGCGGCGGACAAGCCTCTCGACGGTTATCTTACCCTGCAGCGGGGAAGGGTGAAGGCCTTCTCCGCCATCACCCGGGAGAATTCCCGGCCGCTGAACGGTGAGGAAGTGCGAAGGACGCTGGCGGTCAATCTCTGTATTGTCTGTCACGACAAGGCACAGGACCCCATTTACCGAAAGGAACTCGATTATCGTGCGCTTGATGATGCTCTGCACCGTCGCCTGCTTACTGGCCGTTAGCGCGGTAAACGGTATTGCCGGGGACCACTGCACACTCTGTCACCAGGTGACCCTCAAGGGCATCCATGCGGCATTGCCTTGCACCGCCTGTCATGGAGATAAGGTGAAAGCCATCGGTAGGCCGGCATCCGCGGAGACCCGCGCCATCGGCTGCGTCGGATGCCACCGGGGGTACGAGGCGCTGTTCGATCATGCCATGGCCACCAGAATAAAAGAAAGGCGCTTTGTCGAACGGACGGTCGGAAGGATCGATCCCGCTTTTTTCCAAAAAAACTGCAACTCCTGCCACTTGCGCGGCTGCACCGACTGCCATGGCGGAACGGGACACGCGATCGCCAAGGCGACGGACCAGAGCTGTTTGGTCTGCCACAAGGGGTATTTTGTCGGAACCGATTACTATGGCATGGCGCCCCGGGAGGATAGCCTCCGCTACCAGAGGGGAAAAACGGCCTATGGAGAAACCTATCTGAAAATGGCGCCGGATGTCCATGCGGAGGCGGGGCTGACCTGCGGGGAGTGCCACTCCATGAAGAGCCTGACGGCGGGTGCGAAGTCGTCAAAAACATGTACCGATTGTCACCAGGTGAAGCGAAACGTCATCGAACATCAGATCGGGGCCCATCGGGAAAAACTGGAATGTTTTGCCTGTCATTCCGCCTGGACGCCGCAGGAGTACGGGACGTTCTATCTTCGTTTCAGCAACAGCCCGTCCCGGAAGGAATACCGGCTCAGGAAAAACAGCGGCGAATACGTGAAAAGCGCCTATCTCCGGAGGCAGGATGCCCCGCCCCTGGGAATCAACGCCAACGGGAAAGTCAGCCCCATCCGCCCGGAGTTCATCGTCTATTTTACGGACATCAGGAACGACAGGCCGGTGGGACAAGAAAACCGCCTGTTGGCGGCCGAATGGAAGGCCTTTTTCCCCCATACCATCCGCCGCGGCACTGTGATGTGCGACGGGTGTCACGACAATCCCCGGCGTTTCATCATGGAGCAGAAAGAAGACCGGATCTACCAGTTGCAGAGCGACGGGTTGACGCTCGCTTCATTTTGGGATGAGAGACGGCCAAAAGGTCACCAACGGCGATTTTTTGCCTGTTTCACGCTATAGGCAGATGTCGGCCAAGAGCCCGGCTTATAAAAAGGCGTATGTAGAAAAATGGAAAAGCTTGATCGGTCGCGTCGAAAATTCATCGGCGCCCTGATTTCCATCTCGGCCGGAATCCTGCTCCTCGGCAAATTCCTCCGTCCCGTGGTTGGCCGGAAGAAGACATTGCTTGCCGTGGAAAAGGCGAGCATACCGGTCCACGGGGCGCTGGTCTACAGGGAAACAAGAGTGGCGGTCATCAGGGAAGCCGGAGAGATATACGCCCTCAGCCTGGTCTGCACGCACCTGGGGTGCAGCGTGACTGTAACACCGCGGGAGCTGGTCTGCCCCTGTCACGGCAGCGTGTTCGACCGGCGGGGCAATGTCGTCAAGGGGCCGGCCGACCGGCCGCTGGTGCGGTACGCGGTGGAAGACCAGGGGGACCGGATTGTTGTGGCAATGTAATCAACGGACGATAGGGGAAGTGCCGACTTCCTCTCGTTGTTCACTCTGAACCGTAAACCAGGGGTGTTTTTGTGTTCAAGGAATTTCTCAAACATCTTTTTCCTCGGTTGGTTTTAAAGAGCAGCCTGAAGATCACCTATACCTTTTGCCTGGGGGGACTCGCCTTTACCGCGTTCATGCTGTTGGCCGCTTCCGGGCTGCTCCTGCTCTTCTATTATCAGCCCTCTCCGGAAAAAGCGTTTCATTCCATCCTCTTTCTCGAATCCTCGGTCTGGGGTGGGCGCTACCTGCGGAGCCTTCACCGGTTGACCTCGCACTGCTTCCTCGCGCTGATTTTTCTCCATACCTTACGGGTCATTCTCACCGGGGCGTACCGCAAACCGCGTGAGTTGAACTGGCTGATCGGCTTTGCGCTGCTTTGCCTCTCTATTTTTGCCGCCTATACCGGCTATCTCCTCCCCATGGACCAGCTTAGCCTATGGGCCACCCAGACGGGCATGGAACTGGTCAACAGTACTTTCTTCGGCAGTATCGTGACGGGCATCCTCGTACCCGACGGCGTGGGACAGCCCCTATCGTTGCTCCGTTTCTACATATTGCATATCATGCTTATGCCGCTGTCCGTCCTGATCCTTTCCTTTCTCCATTTTTACCGCATCCGTAAAGACAAGGGGGTACTGCCATACCTATGAGAGGGTTTGTCAAGAGTTCGCCAACCTTTTTTCGCATCATCAAGCGGGCGATGGCATTTTTTTGTGGGACCGTCCTTATTGTTGCGGCCTTCATCACCGCCCCGCTCCAGGGGCCGGCGGATATCAGCAGCGTGCCGAATCCCGTGAAATCGGCCTGGTTTCTCCTCTGGATTCAGGAACTGGTCAGTTATTCCACCTATGCGATATATCCTGTTCTCCTCCTTGCCGTCGTCTTCCTTGCCCTGCCTTGGCTTCCGCCGAGCCGCGCAGCCGAAAAGGCGCAGTGGTTTTCCCGTGAACAGTTTCTCGTAAATGTCATGACACTGATGACTTTTAGCGTCATCGTCGTCCTGACGATCATTGCCATGTTCTTCAGGGGGAAAAATTGGGAATTTATCGTACCGTTCTGACGGCGTTTGTGCTGTTTCTCGTTCTCCCCTGCCCGGCGGAGGCGGCGCGGCGAAGCGCGTGCCTCGCCTGCCATGAGCCGCACCATGCCGAGCGGGGAAGCTGTGTCAACTGCCACCGGGGGAATGATCGCACCGATCGGAAAGAGATTGCCCACCACGGCTTCATTGCCGGCAGGTTTGCCCACTTTACCGTTAAGGGGAGCCCGGTGGTCGAACGAGGGGAAAATCTCGCTGGGTTATTGGCTTGCCGTCGCTGCCATACCCAGGGGAGAAAGGGAAGCCGTTTGGCCGCCAACCTCGACAGGCTGGCGCCTGACATTGCGCCACTGGCCATTTTTGACTCGATTAAGTACCCCGTACTGTTCATGCCGAATTTTCATTGCGATGATACGCAAATTGCCTCCCTCGTGAACGCGAATCCTGGCAGTGTCGGAACCGGTGGATCCCGGGGTAAGAGAAACGGCCCAGGTGGTCCATTTCGAGGACGAGAAAAGGAGCCGGGAGAATAGCTTCGTCAAGCACTGCGGTCCTTGCCATAGAATCCTCAGTGAGAGATACGGTGGTCTGGGCAAAGGAGACATCGGGCCGAACCTGTCCGGGCTGCTGACCGAATTCTACCCTAAAACATACCGTGATGCCGAGACGTGGACTATTGAGAAACTCAGGAAATGGCTGGAAAATCCGCGGAGCAGTCGGCCGGCCGCACGTATGAGGCCTGTGCGGCTCACGACCGGCGAGTTTACAGTCCTGGTCGAGACACTGTCGATCGATACCAAAGCGACCCGTTAATGCAACCGGGTTTTGGGAAATATTTATTATTCAAACTTTAAAAATCAGATGTTTCTGGGCGGTTGCTTGCCATGAAAAAGCAGGCATCGTTTCGGTGATTTTGCATTCTACGAGATGATTCATCTTTTATGAAAATAAACAGGGATGGGGAGGTGGAGAATGGAAAACTTCTGGAGTGGGAAAACCCCCTGCTGGGATTTTGTGGGGTGCACGCAGCACGTTTACTCCCGCTGCAGTGCCTATCAAAACAGGGAGCGGCCTTGCTGGGAGATTGCCGGCACTGAGTGCAGAAAAGTACTCAATTTCGAATGGGAATGTCAGGATTGCAAGGTCTTCATGCGATATGGTCGTCTGCCGACACCAGGATATTCAAGACCAAAGCGGTGGGCTTGAAGGCGGCCGGCGTTAAGCTGAACAGGGCCAATACGGCAATGTACCCTGACCCGCCGCCATGCCCGACGCTGGAGTAAAGGAGTGCCACTGCCAGGATGCAGATCGAAAGGAGGATAAGGACGGTAAGGCTCATGGGAAATTCTCTTCTCCCATCTCGAATCCCCGATCCAGCAGAAGGACGTCCACTTCGTCCCCCGCGGCATGCGACGCTTCGGGAGCCAGCCGTATCAGGCCGTTTCCCTGAATCATCGACGAGAGTCGCCCGGAACTCTGATTGCCGGTGGTTGACACGTGATAACGGTCATTTCGCAGCGACACGATCCCCCGGACCAGATGGGGTCGTTCCTCTTCGTTTACCACCGGTTCCTGGAGGACCGCCTTGACCATCGGCCGGAAAAGCCGTCGGTGCCCCATGGATTTGAGGATTGACGGCCGCACGAACAGCTCGAACGATACCATGGCGCCAACCGGGTTTCCCGGCAGGGCAAAGATGGGCTTCCCCTGCAACAGGGCGAATGCCAGCGGCTTTCCCGGTTTCACTTTGACCTTCCAGAAGGCGACGCTGCCGCCGAGTCTTTCAATCGCCACCTTGACGAAATCGCGGTCGCCGACCGAAATCCCGCCGCTAATGACCAGAAAGTCGGTGTTCAAGCCGGCCCTGATCTTGTCGCAGGTGGCGTCAAGGGTGTCCGGGGCGATTCCCAGCAAAACAGGCTCACCTCCTGCATCCAATACCTGGGCGGCCAGGCTGTAACTGTTGCTGTTGATGATCTTGCCCGGTGCCGGTGTCGAACCGGGCTCCAGGAGTTCATCGCCCGTGGCCAGGATGGCGACCCGCGTTCGGCGGTAAACGGCCAGGGCTGTCGTTCCCATGGCCGACAGCATGCCGATTTCCTGGGGCCTGAGCAGTGTGCCGGCAGGGATGACGATATTGCCGCTTCGGATGTCCTCTCCCCGCTTGCGCACGTGCGAGCCCGCCTTGACCGTCGAAGTGAGTCGTATCCATTCGCCGTCCTCCTCGACATCTTCGATGGGGACGACCGTATCGCAGCCGGGAGGGATCGGTGCGCCGGTCATGATCTTGATCGCCTCGCCGGCCTGCACCGGGACTAAGCCCAACTTCTCCCGCCGGCAGAAAACCGGTCACCCGGAGACGGTCACCGCTGAGCGCTGCATGGGAGAATGCATACCCGTCCATGGCGGAGTTGTCGGCCGCAGGAATATCCCACGGGGCGATATGGTCCTCCGGTGTGACCCTGTTCAATCCCTGAAACACGGATACCTTCTCCGTTTCCAGGGGAGTGATGTATTCCAGAATGGTCCTTTGCGCGTCCTCAATACTGATCATACACGGTTCCTTTCCCCATCGTTTTTGGAAAATAGCATATTGGATGCTCAGAAGTCGAGTTCATTGCTGAGAGCGAAAACCAAACCACCTTGTCGGCAATGCAGCGTTGCGGGCTTTCCTCAATTGCAGTGGTTGCAGTGCTCCATCTCCCCGGCCGAAAAGGGCAGGATCTGGATCGTGGTGTGGTTGATCCCGTACTTGTGAAGCAGCATCTCCTGGACCGAGCGGATGATCGCTTCGTGGTCGGGGACATCCTCCCTGGAAACGAGATGGGCGGAGAGCAGCTTCTGCTCGGCGCCGGTCTGCCAGATGTGGAGATCGTTGACCTCCGCCACGGCGGGGATCGCCAGCAGGTCGTTCCGGACCTGAATGAAATCGATGCCCGGGCGGCACGGCGTCCAGCAGGGAGTTGACCGCCTGCCGGACGATCTTGTAGATCTCACGGGCGATGACGATGCAGATCGCCAGCGAGATGAGGGGATCGACGAGACGCCAGCCGAAGAAGGTGATCAGCAGGGCGCCGACGATCACCCCGAGGGAAAACAGGGCGTCCTGGAGCGAATGGAGCCAGGCGCTTTTCATGTTGAAGTTCCGCGCCGAGATTTTCTGCAGCAGCAGCGTGGCCGCCCCGTTTCCGACAAAGGCCACGACGGCGACCCAGAGCATCTCCTTGCCGGGGATTTCCGGCGGCGCCGTGAATCTCTTGAGGGTTTCCCAGAAGACGAAGGCGATGACGACGGACAGGACGATGCTGTTGACGAAAGCGGCGATAAACTCGATTTTGCGGTAGCCGTAGGTTTTCGCCGTCATTCGCGGGACGGCGGGAGACCTTTTCCGCCCAATAGCTGAAGATCATGGCGGCGATGTCGCTCAGATTGTGGACGGCGTCCGAGATCAGCGCCATGCTCTGGATCATCAGGCCGAAAACCATCTCGAAGGCCACGATCCCGCCGTTGATCACCATGGCGAAAACCAGGTTTTTCAGCGACGCCGGCGGTTCGTGACTGTGGTTGTGACCGGGGCTGTGGTCATGGTCGTGGTTGTGTTCCATGGATATTCAACTCCGATCAAAAAGGGACTGCCGATGAAATAGATCCCCAGCAGGCCGATGACGACCCCGGCGCTCTTTCGGAACCAGCCCCCCGATCCGATCCATGTTTCGCTCTCCGTCAGGCGTCGGACCGCCGCGGTGGAACTGCCGGCGATCATGATGGGGAGGCAGTGCCCCAGGGCGAAGAGCAGGATCAGCAGAACCCCGGTCAGGACCTTCTGCTGAACCGTGATGATCGCCAGGATGGGGGCGATGAAGCCGAAGGTGCAGGAGCCGGAGAGGACCCCGTAGGCCAGCCCCAGAAGGAATGCGCCGCCAAGGCCCTTGACGTTCAGCCGGTGCAGCCGGCTGCCGGAGAGGTTGCACTTCTCCACCCCGAGCATCCCCAGGGCGACCCAGATCAGGACCAGGCCGACAACGATCTGCCAGTAGCTCCCCACATCCCCGAGCATCCGTCCCAGGAGCGCGCAGACAATGCCGATCACGGCGATCGTGATGAACAGTCCCGCGGTAAAAAGGATGGCGTAATGGGCGGCCTGCCGCGGTTTGAGAACCTGCTCCTGCCCGGCCACGTAGGCCACGACCAGCGGGATGGAGGCCAGATGGCAGGGGCTCAACAGGACGCTGACCATCCCCCATAAAAAACAGCCCAGCGCCGCCATGTAGGTCGCGCCGGTGATCCAGTCGTTGATGGTAAGAAAAAATTGCGTCAGCATGTTGCCCCTTCTATTTTACGCCCATATCCTTGAGCCGGCGGACGATCTCCTCTTCGCTCAGGAATCCCAGGTGCCGAAAGACCTCCTTGCCCTCCTTGTCGAAGAAGATCTGCGTGGGAATCCCCCGGATTCCAAAGCGCTGGGCCGGTTTCGGGTCCTCCCAGACGTCGAGGAAGACCACGGCCGCCCTCCCGGCATACACCTTTTCCAGTTTTTCCAGGATCGGCGCCATCATCTTGCAGGGAATGCATTTTTTTGCGCCCAGATCGACCATCGTGACCATCCCCTTGACGGGGACCTCCGGCTGCTGCGGCGAAGGCGCCCACAGGCAGTGTGAACAGGAGCAGGACCGAAAGACAGATGATACCGGCAACAATTTTGAAACAACGTATTCTCATTTCAATATTCCCCATATTTCGTTTTATTCTTCAAACGACCGTTCCGAATTTCCCTCGGATCGGTCGTCATCCACACAAGCTATCGCTATTCGAAAACATCTATCCTCCTGAGACGCTCGTCCACACTCATGCGCAGCGCAGAACGCCCCGCGCCCACAGGCAGTCGCCGCAGACGGGAAAGGGATTGCCGAAGCAATCGTCTTCGTTTCTTTCCGCCGAATCGCATCCGCCGCAATCCGTACAGGGTGAAAACTCGAATTTTCGGACGCGATCGCGAAAGGCCGTATACTCCGGGTTCGACCAGATCGCTGTGTAGGGTCTGATCGGGAAGACGTCCGAATTCACAGCGGCGGAAGAACTTCTTTCGGCTCCTGATGAAACAGGTGTAGGAATGCAGAAGGGGCGGGCAGGGGCTGATGCCGCCGTGCCAGGCAACAGCCAGGCTTCCCGTTCTGACAAACGGACAGTAGTTGTTCCGTTGGCTCAGATTGATATCGAGAAAGCTCAAGTTCGGCTGTTGACGCATGACCAAGGAAAGCTGGCCCTGCGTATCCTGATTCCAGTCCATTTGGGGAAGTATCCAGAGCGGGTTGTTAGGCCATCCCTGACCTTCGTAACTGGTCGGCCCCATTCGATAGAGGATTTCGTCCTGAAGGTCGGCCGTGTAGGGCAGAACATTCGTCACGAGGATAAAGGAGGCATGGATCCGGTGGGCGATCTCTCGGAGCTTGGGCAGGGCGTGGATGTTGCGCCGCATCGCCACGAACTCGATTCCGATCCGGAGCGGCGTCTCGGTCGCTTCCTCGCTCAGCCGGTGGAGCATCCGGACATTGGCGGTCAGATCCTTGAGAGACGCTCCCGGCCGGATGGCCCCGTGGGACTCGTCCGACGTTCCGTCGATGGAGACCGTGAACTGATCGAGGCCGGCATCGATCAGCGATGCGGCGAGCGACGGGGTGAGGAGCATCGCGTTACTCGTCATCTCCGTCCGCATTCCCCGGTCGTGGGCCAGCCGGACCATCTCCGGGAATTTTTCGTGGAGAAGCGGTTCGCCCAGACCCGCAAAGGCGATCGTTTTCGGTCCGGGAAAATCTGCCAGACCGTCGATCAGGGCCTGATAGACGGGCCAGTCCATATCACCGAACGGTTCGTCCCAGGAATGACGGATGCAGGTCACGCAGGTCAGGTTGCAGCGGTTCGTCGGCTCCACGTAGATCTTGTTCAGTTCATCCATTTCAGTTCATCCACGGACCGACCCCGTCGCCTTTTTTTCCCTGCGGAGTTTTGATCCTTCATCCTCACCGTTTTTCCTTGATCCGCCGGACCTTGGTCCGAGCACTCTTGACCTCCGGAAAGTATTTTTTCTTGAACCGGAGCGCCACGTTGACCAGGCTGATCAGCACCGGAACCTCTACCAAGCGGGCCGATCACCGCCGCGAACGCCGCCCCGTGGTTGATCCCGAAAACGCCGACGGCCACCGCGATCGCCAATTCGAAATTGTTGCTGGCGGCGGTGAACGAAAGCGTGGCCGACTTGCCGTAATCGGCGCCCGCCTTCGCGCTCATCCAGAAGCTCACCAGAAACATCACGATGAAGTAGATCAGCAGCGGGACGGCAATCAGCAGGACGTCGCCCGGCTTTTCGATGATTTTCCGCCCTTGCATCGAAAACATCACGATAATCGTAAAGAGAAGCGCCACCAGCGTGATCGGGGAGATTCGGGGGATGAACTTTTCGTGGTACCAGGTCTTCCCGCGCAGCTTGACGAGAACGAAACGGGTGATCATCCCTGCAAGAAACGGGATGCCCAGATAAATGAAGACGCTCTCGGCGATCTGGCCGATCGTGATGTTGACGACGGCTCCGGACAGCCCGATCAGCGGCGGCAGGATGGTGATGAACAGCCAGGCGTAAACGCTGTAGAAGAGCACCTGAAAGATCGCGTTGAAGGCGACGAGGCCCGCGCAGTACTCGCAATCGCCCTGGGCCAGATCGTTCCAGACGATGACCATGGCGATGCAGCGGGCGAGGCCGATCATGATGAGCCCGACCATGAACTCCGGCTGATTGTGCAGGAACAGGACTGCCAGGACGAACATGAGGATCGGTCCGATGATCCAGTTCTGAACCAGGCTCAGCCCCAACACCTTGAAGTTCCGGAAGACATCGCCCAGTTCCTCGTACTTCACTTTGGCGAGGGGGGGATACATCATCAGAATCAGTCCGGCGGCAATCGGGATGCTCGTCTGCGTTCCCTCCGGTCGAAGGGAACCGATCCAGTCGCCGACACCGGGGGCATAATAACCCAGCAACACACCCGCCGCCATCGCCAGGAAGATCCAGAGTGTCAGGTAGCGATCCAGAAAGGACAATCTTTTAACGATACTATCCGGCATAGAGACCTCCATCTTCTTTCGCGTGATAGGTACTTGTGTTATTTCGTCCGTGCAGAGCGCCGCTCAGCGCCTTGAGCATGCCGCCTGCCTTTCCCGTGACTTCAACGAATACTTCCTCACTATGTTTGGGGTCGGGGTCTCTCAACGAGAGTCCTATTTCACCGGTCAGGTCCCCCCGAAAAGAGGGATGCCGCCCCGCAGGGAAACCTCGCCGACGAACCCGATCGCCACCTTTTCGCCTTCCACAATCACGGGCACCTGCTGCCTGCCTCCCGTCAGGGCAAGCATTTCCTTCATTTTCTCCGGATCTTGATCCACGTTGATGTAAACGGCCCTGTCTCCATAGGCTGCCCGAGCCTGGTTGCAGAAGGGTCAGGTATCTGTTCCATAAATGATGATTTTATTCGCCATGATTCGGTTCCTCCTATCTTTGCCGTTTCCCCTCCCAATAGACAGTAGCCTCAAGTGATTAAAGCCCGTCCTTGGGTCGGCTTCGGGCGCGCAGCCGCGCCATCAGTTCTTCGGCCTTTCTCTTCGCGTCGAGTTCGGCGTCATCGACCGGCTCCGCCCACGGTTGCGTGACCCGCCAGGTGATCCGGTCGCCGAGGGGCGGTTCGGGATAGGCCCCCGGATCGCCAAGGTGTAACCGCGGAACGGCACCCTATTCTCCTGATAACAGGACCAGACCGCTTTTCGGATCACTTCCGGATCCCCCTCGAATTGCAGGTCGATCAGGGAGATCTGTTTGCGGAAGCGTTCAATCGCCTCCTTCGGCAGATTGAACAGGGCGGCGTGAGACGCTTCCGTCCCGACGATTCGTTTCTTTGCATCGACTCCATTGAGGAACAGCGCCTTCAATGCCTCGCCGGTCAGGTGACCCGCCGATTCCGGACCGCCCAGGATCAGGTAACGCACATTCGGGTTGGCGACCAGGTTGCTGATCATCTTCTCGAAACCGATGTTGGGGGTCTGGATCGTCCCGGAAAGAGCGGCGCCGCTTTCCCAACCCGCGCGCACGAGCGCCTGGATATCAGGCGGGATCTTGTCCTCATCCTGATTCAGGATGATCGCCACTGCCACGGGAGAAAAATCGTTGCCCCGGAGATAACGCCCCTCCTCGGTCGGATAATCTGCATGCGGCTTCACTTTAAGCATAGAGCGCCTCGGGTATCCATAGCAACCACGTTGCAAATGAAGAGGATCATCCGGAAAGGGAGCAGCGTCGGGATTCGATTCGCTCTTTTCCATTCATCACACTCTCTTTCCCGGCCTGCCCGGTTATTGCGTCCCCTTACCGAGCCAGGCCAGGATTTCTTCTTTCTTCGGGATCTTCCCCACGGACTTGACCTTGCCGTCCACGACCACCGCCGGCGTGCCGAAAACGCCGTATTTGGCGATCTTCATGATGTCGCTCACCTTCTCGATATCGGCTGCGACGCCCGCCTCGGCGACCGCCTCCCGGACCAGTTTCTCCACCTTCTGGCAATTGACGCAGCCGGGTCCCAGGATTTTGATTTCCATCGTTTCATCTCCTTTTGGAACATGTTTCTACTCATTTCATCACTCGTTATGCCCGTGAAAAAGCGCACATAGGTTAGTAAATCAGATTGAACAGATACCCGACCACCATGATCCCGGAGGCGACCACACCGATAAAAATCAGGATCAGAGGAAGCTTGACCACCTTTTTCAGGATGATCATCTCCGGCAGAGACAGGCCGATCACCGACATCATGAAGGCCAGCGACGTGCCGAGCGACGCCCCCTTCTCCAGGAGGGCCTGGATGATCGGGATGATCCCGGCGGCGTTCGAATAGAGCGGCACGCCGATCAGCACCGCCAGCGGCACGGACCACCAGGCGGATTTGCCCATCAGGGAGGCCATGAAATTTTCCGGCACATAGCCGTGGACGCCCGCCCCGACCGCAATCCCGATCGCGATATAGATCCAGACCTTCGAGACGATATCGGCGACCGCCGTATAGCCGGCCTGTATCCGTTCGGAAAAAGGCGTTTCCCGCTCCTCGATGGTCAGCTCGGCGGCCTTGATTTCGTACACCCACGCCTCGACAAACCGCTCCACCTTGAGCTTGCCGATGACCCAGCCCGCGGCAATGGCGATCAGCAGGCCCGTGGATGCATACAGGAGCGCCGTCTTCCACCCGAAGAGGCCGAAGAGAAGCACGAGCGCCACCTCGTTGATCATCGGCGCGGCGATCAGGAAGGAGAAGGTGACGCCGAGCGGGATGCCGCTTTCCATGAACCCGATGAACAGCGGAATGGCCGAGCAGGAACAGAAGGGCGTCACGATGCCGAGCGCGCTCGCCATGATGTTGCCCAGGAAGAGCGGCTTTCCCTCCAGCGCCTTTCTCGTCTTTTCGGGTGAAAAGTAGGAGCGGATGATCCCCACGACAAAGACGATGGCAGTCAGGAGCAGAAGCACCTTGGGCACCTCAAAGATGAAAAACCGCACCGCCTCCGTGAGATGGGAATCCCGATCCAATGACAGAAGGGAATAGACGAGATAATTGTCCCCTTCTCCAGATTAAGATAGAGCAGAACGAATACCGGGATGAGCAGCAGCGGAAGCCACACCCGTGTTTTGATCGGTTCGGTCTTCGTCCGTATGGTGACCAGCCCGGTTGCATCTTTTTTTACACAACATTCAGACATGCGATACTCCTTATGCTCATGATCCGTTTCTATATATTTCGATATGACAATATATCGGATCAGCCATGCGTGCCGCAGAGGTCCTCCCGCCGGATGGCCTCACTCTTTTCGATCAGGTCGCGGATACCCGGATCGTCGGCGAGCCAGTGCATCAGGTTTCCCAGAAGGCTCGCTGCGTAGGGGCTGCGGCCGCCGTCGGTCAGGGAATAGTTCACCCAGAGCCCTTCCTTCTTCCGATCCACCAGGCCCGCGCCTTCCAGGATCTTCAGATGCTTGGAGACGGTGGGTTGGGCAATCCCAAGCGCGGCCTGGACCTCGCAGACGCACATTGTCCTTTTCTGAAGCATCTTGACGAGCTTCACGCGATTGGGATCGGAAAGCGCCTTCATGACTTTGATGAATTCCTTCATGGCATCTCCTCTATATTCCGTGTAGTGAATATAGTGACCATCGGAGACTCTTGTCAAGATAATTTTTCCGGATCTTTCATCGGAGGATTTTCTCAGACGGCGTTAGAAATCGTCCGAAAATCATGATATACTCTACCTCAATATCTATATGGATATTTTACTCTTTCGTCTTTGCGAGGTGCATCATGATAAAAAATAAGTTGGTGGTCATTGGCGGCAGTGATGCCGGAATCAGCGCAAGCCTTCGCGCCAGGGAACTGTCGCCCGATACGGAGGTCACCCTGATCCTGGCGGACCGGTATCCCAATTTCAGCATCTGCGGGCTTCCGTTTTACCTGAGCGGCGAGGTCTCCGACTGGAAGACCTTGGCCCATCGCACCGCCGATGAAATCGAAGAAAAAGGCATCCAACTGTTTCCCGATCATCGCGTCACGGCGATCATCCCGGATCGGAAACACGTTCTGGCCACCGATGGGGAAGGCCGCAGCAAGACTTTTTCCTACGACAAGCTGGTGATCGGCACCGGAGGCGTCTCCCTTGTACCGAATCTTCCCGGCATCGATCTTCCGGGGGTCTTTTTTCTCAGATGGATGGCGGATAGTTTTGCCTTTCAGGAATACCTCACCTCTCGCCGTCCGACCTCCATCGTCATCATCGGCGCGGGCTATATCGGCATGGAAATGGCCGACGCCATGACCCGTCGAGGGCTTTCCGTTTCCGTGGTCGAATTTTTACCCTCCGTTCTCACCACCTTCGATCCGGCGCTGGGCGGCATCGTACGGACCGAATTGGAGCAGCAAGGCGTTCAGGTGTTCAACGGCTTTGCCGTGGAGCGGATCGAATCCAGCGGAAACCGGCTTTCCGTGCGCTCGGTCGCAGGCCGACACCATTACCGCGGACATGGTGCTGGTGGCGGTCGGCAGCCGGCCGGAGACCGGTCTGGCCCGATCCGCCGGCATCGAAACCGGCGTCAAAGGCGCCATTTGCGTCAACCGACGAATGGAGACCTCTATCCCGGATATTTACGCAGCCGGCGATTGCGCGGAGACCTATCACCGGCTGCTTGGGAAAAACACCTATCTTCCCTTGGGCACCACCGCCCATAAACAGGGCCGCATCGCCGGTGAAAACGCAGTGGGGGGAAACCGGGAATATGCCGGCACGCTGGGAACCCAGTCCGTCAAGATTTTCAATCTGGTGGCCGCACGAACCGGTCTGAAGGACGATGAAGCGCTGAAGGAAGGATTTTCCCCCCTGTCGGTGGATATTGAAACGTGGGATCACAAGATCTATTACCCGCACGCCGAAAAAATGAGAATTCGGATCACCGGCGATCAAAAAACCGGCAAGCTATTGGGTGCGCAGATCATCGGCGCATACGGCACCGAGGTTTCCAAGCGCATCGACACGGTGGCCGCGGCCATTCATAACGGCATGACCGTGGAGTCCCTGAACGACCTCGATCTCAGTTACACGCCGCCGCTCTCCAGCCCCTGGGATCCCGTGCAAATGGCCGCCCAGGCATGGAGTCAGGCGAACCGCCGCGCCGAACGGCGCCGAATCTTCATAGGGATCGTCACAACCAGAAGATACCAGACAACAAATAGTACAAGTCAACACGCCAACGGCGCGGAAACGAAGAAAGGGATTTCGATGAGTAGGGTGTTACATGTATTAACTAAACAGATACGCCCACATAGTTATTATTGCCTAGGCAATCTCGGTCTACCTTGGATAAAAATGTTGTTGCAGACCTAAGCACCCATATGGTATGAAAAATTCAAATGTCTGGTCTGACTAGACAGATAAGGAGGACCATATGACGAGAGCCAATACGAAAGCCAAAGACCCCTCCTGGCAATTGCAGGAGGCGAAAAGCCGTTTGAGCCAGGTTGTCGATCACGCGCTGCGGGAGGGACCGCAAACCATTACCTTGCGCGGCAAGCCCGCCGTGGTTGTGGTTTCCTTCGAGGAATTTCAAAATCTCACCCGTCCCTGTACATCCCTGCGCGAATTTTTCCGGCAATCCCCTCTCTATGACACGGATCTCGACCTTGAGAGAAGCAAAGACGTGTCCCGAGAGGTTCCGCTATGAAATACCTCCTGGATACCTGCGTGATCTCGGAACTGGTGAAGAAGGAGCCCCATCCGGCGGTGATCCGTTGGATGGATGCCGGCGATGAGAGCAGGATGTATCTGAGCGTACTGACCCTCGGAGAGCTCATCAAAGGGATCACCAAGCTGCCGGACGGCGAGAAAAGAGAAAAACTGCAATCCTGGATCAGCAATGATCTTGTGCTGCGATTCGGACAGCGCCTTGTGGAGATCGATGCGGAAATTGCCTGGGCCTGGGGAACGCTGCTGGGCGAGGCGGAGAAGCGAGGCGAGAAACTGCCCGTGGTCGATAGCCTGATCGCCGTTTCGGCCAATGTCCACGGTCTTATCGTCGTCACACGCAATGTGCAGGACATCGCGCGTTGTCAGGCAAAAGTCTTTAATCCCTGGGAAAGTCAACCGGATCGATAACGAAAAGGCAGGGAGCGTGAAGAGCATCGCCAAGCGGTGTGAACATATTCTAACCCGTCAGGGCAGCATGAAAAATGCGATGGACTCGTAAGAAAACAACGTTTTTCTCAAAGGGAGGCTTTGGCTGCCTCCCTTGGGAAAGTGATCCATTTATTTGATTACCGGACCCTTTGGTGTGTATGCCACTTCGGTATCCAGGAAAAACAGTCTCTTGGTATCCACTTTACATTCGTCCTTGATCCCAAAATACATTTCGCCGGCCCTTGCGCCCGTGGCGCAGACGAACACCACATACCCCTCTTTGGGAAGCTGGGCCAGGGTCGTATCGCATCCCTTGTCATACAGATCGTTGATGAATACGTGTTTTGCCCCATCGAAATGACCGGCTTTATACTCGAAGGGGGTTCTGACATCCACGAGGGATACGTTGGCAGGCTTTTCGGCCACGATCTTCTTGAAAAATTCCTTGTCGATCGTCCCTTCTTCTTTTCCTGCCTTGATGGACGCGACTTTGTTCACAGCCGGCTTCGCTTCCGCTTTTGTCGGCGCCACTTCCCGGTGGGCACAACCGAAAGCAAACAACAACGCGATGGTCAATACAACATAGAGTCTTTTCATTGCATCACTCCTCATTGAATATCTTTTATGTCGCCGTTGAATACGGCCGTACTTTTATAACCCGCCTTGTACACTTTGTCGGCAAGACCATAATTGGCTTTTGCCTTGTCGGCGGAGCCCGCCAGGACGATCACTTTGTCCTTGGCGGTATTTGCGGCAAAGAATTTGGACAGATCGGCGTCATCAGAAAGGTTAACGGCCACCGCGCCATTGGAAATATGTTTTTTGGCCCCCTTGGCCGTGACCTCGGAAAAATGCTTTTCAAAGAACACCGGTCCTTTGACGAAGGCCTTCAGATTGGTAAAGCCTTTTCCTTTGAGCTGTTTGATGTCGCCGAGGCTCATGGGGCAGGGTCTGCCGATGCCGATAAATATCTCCGTATCCTTGGCAAGGTTCAATTTTTCAAGCTCCGGGTAGATGAGCTTGAATTTTGCGTCGTACATGTTGAATGCGGTGGGGATGAACCCGTCGTCGTAGGTCCTTGCGGGCCTGGCATCGATGACGAATACCTTGCCGGTTTTGTTGATCAGATCGTCCATCTTGGAGAGGACATAGTCGCCTCCGACGGCTTCAACGCCCATCTCCTTGCAGGCATTCAAAATGACCTCTGCGGGCGGGAGCGCGATGGATGGACCGCTGGCCACCTGGGCACTGCAGATGCCCGTGATGGTGATCAGCCACAGAGCTAAAATCAACGACAAAATGTGTTTCATACTGCCTCCTTAGTTATGGGTTTAGTGCACCGCTCGCAATGATGCATCAGTTTTGTGACACTGCATGAGCGGCCTTCATATCCGGGTCGTTTTGATGAACGAAGAACCGTTTTGCTGCTTACGGGCAGCCTCCGTCGGTGATTTTGCGAAGCCACCTCCCCATGTTCTTTCCGTCCTGCACCCTGTATCGTGCCTCGGCCTTGTCGCTTTCCACGACCTTCGAAAGCGATTCGGGATCACTCATGATCACCGTGACCGCCGTCCCCCCTTCAGGGAGGATAGTTATACTCACGGCCTGGGTATCTATCCTGCTTACCCAACCCGTCACCTTCAGCAGGTCCTGTGCCATGACCGGTGTTCCAAACATGAGCACCAGCACCGCTGTAAGTGCCACCACCGATAATTGCCTCATTGCTCCTCCCTTCAATTAAAAAATCCCTTCCCCTTGACGGGGTGTAAGGGGGGTGGGACGTAACCGGATTTCAAAGTGTTCGATCCCCTCCTCTTAATCCCCTCCCGCCAGGGGAGGGGAAATTTACTTTTTCGAAGTCGTTAATGGCTTGTTGGCAAATGCGCCAACAACCTGAACAAAAAAATATTATTTACACAGACAACTTAACTGTTTCTTGACGTTGCTTTCGATGACGACGGTTGCGCATGAAAAGAAATCAGCGACACAGGGCACCTCAAGTTTATAGGTTGTTTCCATACCGACTTTTTTTGATGAAATGATGCCCGCTTCTTTAAGGACGAGCAGGTGCTTGGATATCGTTGACTTATCGAGTTGAAACAATCTGAATATTTCCGAGTAGGCGTGCTCGCCATCCCGGAGAAATTCAATGACCATCAAACGCACCGGATGGGCCATCGCCTTGATGATTTTCACTCTTAGTTCCGCTTCTGAGAAAGTGATCATTGCATAGCCCGAACTTTCATGTGGCAACGACCTTCGCCACCTGCCCCGCGTAGACGATCACGTACCGGAGGATAAAGCCGCCCGCAAGCACCGAGACCGTGACGGCGCCGGAGATCCAGGGATTGTGCTCCCGCATCGCCGAGCGGCTGATGAAGTGGGGAATCAACTCGTAGACTTCCAGCGAAAGGGGAAACAGGACCCCCACCACGAACGCCATTCCCCAGAACAGAAAGGTGAATTCTCCGCCCATGATCAGGGATGCGGCTTCGATCGAGCTTCGGGAGGAGGTATAGAGGCCGAAAACGAAAAGAAGAAACGCGATGATCGACAGGATCATCAGGAAAAAATCGATGGAATGGATGACGAATTTATTCGTCTCGATCTTCTCGCGGGTCATGCCGCCGAAACCTTTGACGACGCAGCCGATCAGACAGATCGAGGCCGTCCCCGTCTTTAGGGCGGACACCAGAAAGAGCATCGGCAGCATCGGATTGTTCCAGAAGGGTCGGGCGGACAGCGCCCCCAGCAGAACTCCCGTGTAGATGCCCACGGAAAGAGAGACCGGAATGCCGATCATCGCAATCCAGCCCCGCAGGCCATTGAGGTTTTTCCGGTGCAATTGATCCAGGAGCGCGCTGGTCTTGAGCCGGCGAACGAGCGCCGATTTGTCCGAGGTCGGGAGGGATTTCCTGATCCATTCCACGACATCGACGCGTTCAGGAAGCCAGAGATAAAAATAGACAAAACTGAGAATGGAAAAAATCACGAGGAGCCACGCCCCCAGGGACATGATTGAGTGGGGCTGTAGGTTCACCATCAGTTTCCAGAAGAGGTGAGGTCGTTCGAGGTCGTAGATGAGGAACAGGATGCCGAAAATCAGAGGGAAGGGGGCGATGTACGCCCCGATCCGGGTAATGTCCTGGTATTTTTCCTCGCCGAGAAAATAGGCGAGGCCCGATATGGCGAAGGCGCCGGCGCTGACCCCCGCGACAAAGAGGTACACCGCCACCGTCCAGTTCCAGAAAATAAAGACCGTTCCTTCCATGCCTTCTCCTTGCACGCTATCGCGATGCCGACGCGACAGACGTGATGCTTTTGCGATCTTGTCCGCGATGCGGTTGTCGTTGTCCGATTCGCCTCCGGCGAATCCGTCTCAGCTTCAGCCACCCCCCGTTTTGGGCTTGAAGTTGGGATCTTCCTTTCCAAAAGAGGCATCCCGATAAAAGGCGGGCGTATTCTTCGCGTAGGCAAGATCGACGGGCTCCGTGCACCTTTTCCGAAGCGGCGGTCAGTTTCCACAGCTTTTCCTGATTGGCCGGCGAGGGGACTGCCTCCGTCTTGCCGCAGCCGGTGAGCATGACGACGGCGCCCGCCGCCAGAGCGGCGACGCCCAGTTCAATGAATCGTCTTCTTTCCATGATCCGTGTACCTTCCCGTTTTTTGTCTCATTTTGTAAAAACAGATGGAGGAGTTCGACGGCGCTCCGGTAGAAGGAGAGGGGCTTGGCTTTCTCCATCGCCTCCCTGAGCTCGGGGATCCAATCCAGATGGTCCCTGACGAAGCATTCAACCTGCTCCTCCGAAGCAGATCGGTACAGCAGGGCGAGGAACTCCATCTCCAAAGCCAGATGATCGGGCCTGCTCCGGTATTCCTCTGGCACTTCCAGGGAGGACTGATGATAAAGCTCCAGCATGTGCAGCGCATGATCCCCCATGACCAGACCCTTGGATGCGGCAAACACCATGCCGCACTGCTTGTCCCCGGTCCAGGGCTTGTAGGTGGACTCCACCAGCGAGATCTTCTCGTCCCAAGGTCCGAAAAGGCGCGCGTATTCTTCCTGCAGAGCGGGCAGAGACTCTTCCCGATCGTTCAGTTGTGCAAATCCCGCCGGAAGCTGCCCATCACCGCCCCATTTCCGGACATATTCCCCGATCACAGTCAGGACGTCATCCTGCTGGAGATCGGCGATCGTCGTCCCGTCGGGCGGCGCGAAGAGGGCGGCGGCAAAGAGGCAAAACCGCTCTTTCTCTGCGTTGGTCATCACCTTCAAGCCTTCCTGTAAAAAATGCGCGGTTTCGTGTTCATCTCTTCCTTGATCACTCTCAGGCGGTGCCGATTCTTGGCGACAAACTGGGAAATTTCGCTCTTGGGATCGTCCAGGTCGCCGAAGAGGCGAACACCCGTCATGCAGGTGGTCATGCAGGCGGGTTTTCCGCCCTCTTCAATAAATTCCAGGCAGAACCTGCACTTTTCGATGTAGCCTTCCTTCTTGATGATGCGGACATGATAGGGACAGGCGGCGATGCAATACTTGCAGCCGATGCAGTCTTTCTCATTGACCAGGACAATCCCGTCCTTTCGTTTATGAGAAGCGCCCGTCGGGCACACCGACACACAGGGCGGATTGTCGCAATGCTGGCACTGGACCGGCCGGAATTCCCGGTTGAAATTCGGGAACTGCCCGAATTCCCGCTCTTCGAGGAAATTGTAGGCCTCATCCTCCCGCAGGTGGTTCTGATTTTGACAGGCGACGCGGCAGGCATAACAGCCGACGCATTTCGTCTCATCGATGATCATCCCGTATTTCGCCATAGTCGCCTCTTTACACCTTCTTTACCTGCACGATGACTTCCGAAGACATGGCATGACCCACGGTGGGATCGAACAGCGTCGGAAGGAAATCGTTGTAGGAGAGCCCCTGATCATAGGCCGTCGTCAAATGCTTGGAAAAAATCCCGTAGCCGCTGGGGAGCCAGACGCAGGAAGGATGAAGACCCTCGGTTAATTTCACCCGGATCTTCCCTTCGCCGACCAGGGATTTCATTTCCACCACGTCCCCGTCCTTCAGGCCGATCTTTTCCGCCCGCGTCCGGTTGATCCATAGCCGGATCATGTCGTACCGGCGGCTGATCGCCATGAGATAGGGCTGATTGGCCGTCATGGCGTGGGTATGGATGGCCTGTTTGCCGTGGATCAGGCGGAAGGAATGAGGGTCCTTGTCGTCCGGCGACACCAGGGGCGCTTCCCAGCGGGGGATCGCCGGGTAACCGAGTTTTTCCAGCGTGGATGAGGCGATTTCCACTTTCCCCGAGGGCGTTTCCAGCTTACCGATCCCTTCCTTCCATTTCTCCCCGACGGGCAGGATCCCTTTGGCCTTCAGGTCTTTCAAGGCCGCCCCCAGGGGTTTCAGCCGCAGCTCGTTGGCCTCGTCCAGGGTGAAGTTGAAGAATCGGCCGACCCCGAGGACCTTGGCCAAATCGCCGATGATCTGGAATCCCGAACGTGAATCGAACAGGGGTTCGATGACCTTCTGCTGGTAGCTGACCTGCGCCCGCTTGCCGTAGTGCTTGGTGTCCACCGCCTCATCCGCTTCCAGGTAGAAAGAGGCGGGGAGGACGTAGTGGGCGATCGAAGCGGTTTCCGAGAGGACCGGATCGATGACCACGAGCAGATCCAGCTTTTTATATCCGGCGATCACCCGTTTGGGGTTGGGATTGGTCCGGAGCGGGTTGTGGTGATAGACAAAGCCGCACTTCAAGACCCCGCGCAGCGCCAATTCGGGGATGGAGTGGGATATCCCGTCGCCGTAAGCGCCCAGGGGATATCTTCCCGGTATGCCGGTTCCGTCGGCCTTCGGACCGGAGGGACCTTCCGGGGCGGGGTGGGTCGGTTGCAGCTCGCCCAGAGTTCGGCCGATTTGGGAGAAGTAGATTCCCCCCTTCCGGTTGATATTCCCCAGAAGGGCGTTGGCAATGGCGAGTGCCCGGGCGGTCTGGAAGCTGTTCAGGTACTGGGCGCCGATGGCGCCGTGATACCCGCGATGGATCAGGGCATGGGGCTTGTTGCCGGCGATTTCCCTTGTGATGCGGATAATCGTCTTCGCGGGGATGTCGCATATTTTTTCCGCCCATTCCGGGGGATAATTGATGATCTCGTCCTCCAGTTGCTCGAACCCCACGGTGTGGTTGGCGACAAAGGCTTTATCATAGAGCTTTTCACTGACCATGACGTTGATCATGGCGAGCAGGAGGGCCAGGTCGGTTCCCGGTTTGACCGGGAAGCCACTCATCGGCCAGGATCGCCGTTTCATTGTGCCGCGGATCGACGACGACCACCTTGGCGCCTGCGTCCTTCGCCTTGACGATGTCCTTGACCTGTCCCAGGTCGATTCCTCCGGCGGGATTCCGTCCGATGATCATGATGTAACGGGAATTGACCAGATCGTTGGAGGGGAGTTTCCCCACGGTGAAATTCCAGGCGGCGTTGCGGGCCGTGTAGCAGGTGGAGCCGTGGGTGAAATAGTGGGGGCTGCCCAGGGAGTGCATGAGCCTGAGCGCATAGGCCTGGTTGGGCTGGGGGTAATTGACCCAGAAGATCGATTCCGGACCGTTGTCCAGCAGGATGAGGTTGATCTTCTGGGAGATCTCTTTGTAGGCCTGTTCCCAGGAGATGGGCTGAAACTTCCCTTCCACCCTCTTTAACGGGGTCCGGATCCGGTTGGGATTGTAGATATCATGAAGGTACCCGTGACCCTTGGGGCAGAGGACCCCCTGATTGCCGTTGGCGTCCGGGTTCCCTTCGATCCTCCAGATGCGTCCGTTTTTCACATAGGCAAAGACGGCGCAGCGGTTCCCGCACCCGTTGCAAAGGGTAGGGACGCGCCTGACGGGCGCCTCGGCGCTCACTTTGGCCCAGCTCTGGAAATCGAGGAGCCCCAGGGAGAGGGCGCCGGCGGTCACCGCGGATCCCTGTAAAAAACGTCGCCGCGATATCTTTAAAGGCTTTGATTGCATGTTGTCGAGTTGAGCACCCTTAGTAAAGAGTATTGCAGTTGAAAGAAGGGGCGACCGGATGGTCTCCGGACGCCCCCTGTTTCTTATAGCGTTCACTCTTTTAACGTTCAACCGGGTAGCCGGCTTTGACCCAATTTTCGTAGGGAGCGTCCATCAGGACGGCATTCTTGTACCCCAGGTCGTTGAGGGTCTTGGTAGCCATAGCGGAGCGGGCGGCCGTTTTGCAGTACACATAGATCTTCGCGTTCTGATCGGGGATCTTGCCGAACACGTTGAACTCCAGGGTGCCGCGGGAGATATTCATGGCCCCGGGAAGGCGCCCGGCGGCAAACTCGCCTCCGTCGCGCACGTCAAGCAATATGGCCTTTTCCTTCGAATCGATGGCGGCCTTGACGGCCTCGGCGGGAACCGTCTTTATCGCTGCTTTGGCCGAGGCGAGCATCTCCTTGACCTTGGGATTCATATCCTGCGCCATCCCGATATTGACCAGCGAAAGGACCAATCGCCAACTCCTACGATAAAAACCAATCAATTTCTTTAACATCTTGTTCTCCTTTCTTTATGTTTCACATTGATTTTCAAATCACCTATCACCTCACCGTGATTTACGCTTCCACCTGTAGATGCAGCGGTTTATTATTGCAGACCCAGGCATTGCGACACCTCCTACGCAAAGGAAATGCCATCATTCGAATGATGAAGGAATAATCGAGGAAGAAATGATTTAATCCTTTATATTCAAATGTTTAAGAACTGATGCCTGTGGACGGCGAACCGTGATTCCATCGTGATATGACCGATGTGTGGTGCGGGTAGTTGTCTGAAAATAGACAAGGATCGGACTAAATCGGTGTTACTAATTGAATGGATTAGAAAATATTCAGTCTGTTTGTTATCAGACAGGGTGCATGAAAAGAAACAGTCGGCGAAGGAGTAAGTCTCATGAAACCTCATAAGGAGAGACAAGCATTTCTGTTGGTCTTGATGGATCAGAAGCGTCCTACGGTGACTTTATTCCATGCTTCTCCATCCGGTAGAGGAGGGCGGAACGGGTGATCCCAAGTATTTTTGCCGCCTGGACCTTGTTTCCTTTCTTGATCCGCAAGGCTTCGAGGATGTAATTCTTTTCAACGTCATCCAGGATGACGCCCTGCGAAGAAAGCGCGGCAGGGCCATCCCATGCGTTCTGATCATCCGGTCTTCTGATGCAGGCAGGAGAGGTGTCGTCCCAAAATCCTGTCCCCTTTTTCCAGGAGGATGATTCTTTCCGCCGCATTTCTGATCTCCCGGACATTCCCGGGCCAGGAATAGGCGAGCAGTTGCTCTTCGGCATCCGCGTCGATCGTCGAAAATCTCTTGTTGAAGTGCTCATTGAAACGCTCGACGAAATAGCGGAAGAGGGGAAGGATATCCTCTTTGCGGACCCGCAGGGGAGGGATGAACAGCCTGACCACATTGAGCCGGAAGTAAAGATCGGGCCGAAAGTTTCCCTTCTTGACCTCCTCCTCCAGGTCCCTGTTTGTCGCGGCAATAATTCTCACGTCCGCCGTCTTTTTTTCCACCCCTCCCACCTTAAAATATTCCTTCTCTTCGAGAACGCGCAGTACCTTCACCTGGGCCGCGGGAGTCAAATCCACCACCTCATCGAGAAAAAGCGTCCCTTTTTCGGCGGCCTCCACTTTGCCGATTTTCCCTTTTTCCGAGGCGCCGGTGAAGGCGCCTTTTTCGTATCCGAACAGTTCGCTCTCAAAAAGATCCTTGGGGATGGCGCCGCAGTTGATGGGGATGAATGGAAAGGTCGAACGGGGGCTTAGATAATGGATGTATTCGGCAAGGAGCTCCTTCCCCGTTCCCGTCTCGCCTTCGATGAGAACCGTGGTATCCGTCCCCTCGGCGACTTTTCCGGCAAGGTCGAGTACCTCCTTCATTTCCTTGCTCACCGCGATGATGCCGACCCGGAATTTTTCTCGATACTGTGCCCTGAGCCATTCCACCTCTTTTTTCAGCCGCACACGATCCAGAGCCCGCTGCACCAGAATTTCCAGCCGTTCCAGATCGAACGGTTTGACAAGGAAATCGAAGGCGCCCATCTTCATGGAGTTCACGGCGAGCTCAATCGATCCCTGGGCGGTCATGATGATGACGGGGACTTCCGCGTCTTTCTCCCTGATCCGTCGCAAGACTTCATCGCCGTTCATCACTGGAAGCCAGTGATCCAGCAGGATAAGATCCGGATTCTCCTTCTGAAAGATATCGAGTCCCTCCTCTCCGCTCTGGGCCGTGACGACTTCATAGTCAGAGGCCTTAAGGGCTATTTCGAGTGAATTCCTCAGGATGGGCTCATCGTCAATGACAAGTATCTTGAATCTCATGGCGTCTACGACTCCTGTCGGCGGGGTATTGCCCGACGATTTGTCTGTTCCGGCTGTTCAAAGACTTTTCGCCTCATTGATCCCGGTCAGATTTCGACAGCCGGGAAACGGATGGTGAAAACCGTGCCTCTGCCTTCTTCACTGGCCACGTCAATCAATGCTCCGTGATTTTCCAGTAATTTTTGCGATATGGAGAGGCCAAGTCCCGTTCCTCTGGATTTGGTGGTAAAAAACGGATCGAATATTTTCTTCAAATGCGCTGCCGGTATTCCCACTCCGGTATCCTTGATTTCAATCCCCACTTCTCCTCTGACTGTGGTAAACGTCCGTATCGTCAGATCTCCGCCCTTATCCATGGCATGAATGGCGTTGAGCATGATATTGATGAGCACCTGCTGAATCTGGTGCCGGTCGATTCTGATCTGCGGCAGGTCCTTTCCCCGCTCAAATTTGGCCGCAATGGCGGCGTTTTTCAATTGCACATGCAATACATCCATGCTCTTTTCCACGACGGCGTTGAGTTCTTCCCTTTTGTATTCGGCCGCCCTCGGCTTGGCATAATCCAGCATGTCCTCCACGATCTTTTGTATCTTTTCAATCCCCTCCAGGGTGCTGTCCAAAAGCTGCCTCTCCATGGCCGGACAGTCCTTCCGTCTGGCAAAGACCTGGGTGTTGATTTTGATCCCGGCCAGGGGATTGCGAATTTCATGGGCCACTCCCGCGATCAGTTCCCCCATACTGGAGAGTCTTTCCGACAGCAGCAGTTTCTCTTCGGCTTTTTTCATCTGGGTAATGTCTTTGCAGATCCGGGAAGAGCCGATGATCTTTCCCGACGCATCCTTCAGAGGGGAGAGGGTCACGCTGACCGTAATGTCCCGGCCCCCCTTGGTCTGCCTTTTGACCTCCACATTCGAGATGACCTCTCCCTTCCAGACCTGAGCCATCAACGCCTGAACCTTTTTTTCCTCCCTGGCCTTCAGGATCTCATCTTGGGGGAACAGAAAATCCAACGGTCTTCTGCCCAGAACCTCTTCCCTTCGATAGCCGTAAATCTTTTCGGCCCCCTCATTCCAGTAAATGATCTTTCCTTCCAGATCCACTACGGAAATCGCATCCCCGGCCTTGTCGATGATGGATTCGAGGAAATTCCTGGCCTCGATCAACTCCTTTTGAAGCCTTACCTTTTCGACCATCAGGTTGTAACCCTCGATGGCCCGATTGACCACAAAGGGAAAGGCCTTGGCGCATTCCGCGGAGCGGTTGATGTAATCGAAGACCCCCTCCTGCATGGCCTGAATGGACATCTGGGGGTCTCCCTTGGCGGTAATAAAAATGGTGGGAACCCCGATTCCCGTCCTGTTAAAACGCCTGAGCCATTCCAGGCCCTCACCATCGGGCAGGGAGTGGTCTAAAAGCAGAATGTCAAATTTGTCGTCCTGGAGTTTTTTTTGACAGTCGGCGCCGGTAGAAACCGCATCGACCCGATACTGACCGCCGGTCTCCATCAGAGAGGTTTTAATCATCCCGACGAAATCCGGGTCCTCTTCCGCGACCAATATCCGCATGGGTCGATTCATGAATCTGCCCTTCCTGGTTACCGCTTTTTTTGGGTGTCAAATCGTGCTGAGTGACGCAGTTATGAGTTGAACAGCCGTTCGTAATACCCATTCCCCTGGCAGGAAAGGCACAGGGTACCCTGGCTTGTCGGATAGGCCTCGCCGCATTGGGAACAGATAGCCATTGTCCCCTTCTTGATTTTTCCGTGGCGCTGGATCACCCGGACGGGAACGGATGAAAGCATCTGCCGTCCCGCCTCCTCGATGCGTTTCAAAAGGACGTCAAGGGGGAGATCCCTCTTCGGGACCAACCGCATGTACCAGTTGTAAATATCGGGAAAGCGCTTGCACTTCTCGATATCGAGCCACACCCTGATGCCTTCCAGCGTCTTCTTGTTGTAAAGTGTCAGGGCGAACCGGTCCCAATCGACCACCTTCATCCACCCATTGCCGTATGTGCAGGGCGTAAAGAGCTGGATCGCGTCCGGCAGGCAGTGGATGGTCTCCGCGATTGCGTCCGCTTCCACGTTGGGGCCGATCTGCTCCTGCGCCAGATCCACCATGAAGCCGCCGATGACCACACCGGGAGCCGGCCAGCCGTGGAATTTCTCGATCGTATTCAAGAAATCTTCGTATGGTTGACCACAAACCGTCAGTTGTTTTTGCATAAGGCGACTCTCCTCTTTCGCAATGGTGTTAAAGGGTCATCCTTGATAGTGCACTGCTTTCGATCCCGGATGTGGAATCCAGTATAGCATAACTGATATTCGTTATGAAGCGCCGGGGGGAGGCAGATGATTCGTCCCTTATTGGGCCTCCCCTTTGTTCTCTTCCGCCATTACGGCGGTCGCTGCACCTGGAGAAGCGGGTGACTCACCGGACCCTCCTGTTGGGGAATCGTCCACTTTGGCTGCTCCTGTTTCCATAAGGGCCGAAGTGTCCACCGCTTGGACCGGTTGCACGGGCGGCGGGGAAACCGATGGAACCGCTGTATCCGGGCAGGAGAGCCAAAGGGGATGCCGTTGCCTCGCATAGTCGAGACGGACCGATCCTGTGATGATGCCGCGGACCATGGGCCGGTTCGGTTTGAGGAGGATGGCGCCGATATGACCCGCAAAGGCCAGAATGAACAGGACAAAAGAGATATTGTGCAGCCAGGTCGCCCAGAGGACGATTGTATGGGAGAGGTCCGGGGCGTAGATATTCTTGTACGTCTTGACCAGACCCGTCAGGACGAGAACGGCGATGATGACGGCCATTCCCAGATAGGCGAGCCGCTGTTCCGGAAGGTACTTGTCGCAAGGCGGTTCCTCTCCCTTGCCGAAGAAGGACTTGATGACGATAACGGAGGCCTTGAGATCGCCCTTTCGGGGGATCAACCCCCGGTCCTGCAGGAGGCCGTGGTAGAACAGATGGAAGAAGGCCGCGACGATAAAGACCACCGATGCCGCATAGTGGATCGAAAGAGAGGCGATAAAGTCGCCGGACCAGGCAAAACCCGGAAGGGTCGTGATCTTGTAGCGGGCGGCCATCGGGAGTTCGAACAGGCCGGACAGAAGGAGGACCAGGCCGGAGAGGGCAAGTGCCCAGTGTTCGGTCAACTCGATCACGCCGTGACGGACGATAAGGTTTTTTTCTTCATATAGGGATACAGACATGGTTAGTCCTCCTTTTTCATGCGGTCTTTTCTTTTGGATATCAGGGCAAAGGCCCCTGCGACGCCGGCGGCGATGCCGATTGCCGGGGCGGCGAGAACCGCCTTGCCCATGGCATCCGTGCCGGCCATCTGCCTCTTGACTGCCCCGAGACCCGGCTCCCCGGGTCCCTTACGGATCACGCTATCGAGGCGATCGAAGGGTACGGGAGAAACGTATAGCGTGCTCGTTCCCCCGTTTTCCGTCTTGCCGTAGAGGTAGCCGCCGATCTTCTGTGCCAGCTCTTCCGCCTTTGCGTAGATCTCCGTCCGGGGGCCGATGGTCATCGCCTTTTGCGGGCAGGATTCGATGCAGGCCGGGTTCTTTCCCTCCTTCAGCAGGTCGCTGCAGAGATCGCATTTCACCATGATCCCGTTTCCCATGAGCGTCGGGAGGACCTTGAGGTAGACGCCGATTCCCGATTGCCGCTGGGGAATCTCCCAGGGACAGACCGTCTTGCATTTGGCGCCGCCGAAACAGGTGTCCGGATCGATCACAACGGCCCCGTTCTCGAATTTGTGGTTGGCGGCAAAGGGACAGAGCGTCGCACAGGCGGGATTGTCACAATGCATGCATCGTCTGGGAACAAAGACGGTCTTTTTGTCGCCGCCGAGTTCCACCTCCGCCTTCTGGACGAAAATCAGGTTGTAGGGGGTCAAGCGGTTGCTGACTTCCTTCTTCTTTGACCAGTCTTCGACTTTGCGTGTGGGAAAGGGAATCGGGATCGGATCCACGGGCTCGGAAAGTTTCCCTGTCTTGATTTTCTTGCATGCGGAAACGCAGGCCGGGGCCTCACGGTCCACACACCCGTTGCATCGGGTAAGATCGATGAGGGTGGCCAGTTTTCCCTCACCGGCTTCCGCCGTCCTTGGGATATTCAGCACTCCCGCCGTACCGATTACCGCGGCCGCTGTCGCGGACTTCAGGAACCTACGGCGGTTCAGATTGATTTTTGTTTTCATGTATCTTCTCCTTATGATCTCAGGTCATGTCGATATAACGGGCAAGGGCCTTCTGAAATTCATTCTTTTTTCTCTCCCGATCCGCTCCCGATTTATTGGCGGTGTCCACAAGGCACTGGTCCATATAGATGCGGACGACCTCTGAGCCCGCTTTTTTGATGGCGGCGCTCACCGCCGACACCTGGGTCAGGATGTCGAGGCAGGGGGTTTCGCTCTCAATCATTTTCTCCAGGCCGCGGATCTGTCCTTCAATCCGCTTGAGCCGGTTGATGATCTGTCTCCTGCCCTTTCCGTCCATGAAATACCTCCTGGGGGTATAAATACCCATTGGGGGTATATTTGTCAAGATGTTTTTTTATGAATAAGCGATAAGTTTCACGCTGGATACTTATGATCCGGTTTGATACCGGACTGGATACCCGGACTGGATAAAAACTATCCATCGGGCAATCCTCATCCATGACTTTATTGTGGTAGAATTCATATAAACCTCATGATACAATCATAATGATATCAACCAGGCTTGGTTGGCATGCCTGTTGCTGTACACTTGTGTTCCATTCCTGGAAAAGGTGATACGACCCATGACAAAAAGGATGACAGTTGTTGCCCTGATTGCTTTAACGGCGATCCTCGCTGCCCCTGCATTGGCCTACCGGGACATGAAGGTGGGATACGGACGCGGACCCGGCAACGTCGAGGATATCGCCGCGGAGAGGGGCCTTGACCTGACCGCAGACCAGAAGGCGAAAATCACCGCCCTGCGTGAGGCGCATCTGAAGGATCGTCAAACCCCTTCAGGACCAGCTCTTTGTCAAGAGCCGGCAATTGAAAGACTTGTGGCTGGCCAAGACGCCGGATCGGGAGAATATCCTGACGCTCCAGAGAGAGGTACAGATCCTTCGCAATCAGTTGATGGATAAGCTCACGACCTACCGGCTGGATGCGTGGCAGCTCCTGACGCCGGAGCAGCAGGCAAAGGTCCGGTCTCACGGTCCCGAACGCAGACCGATGCCGTTGGGTGGTCCAGGGATGATGGGCGACCACGAAAAGGTCAAGGGGATGATGGGACCCATGCGCCCGCCGCCGGGTGTTGCGCCGTAATAGGGTTCTCAAGGTCTTTGTAAGGGTGCGGGACAGGACCGTCAAGAAAGGAGTTAAAAAGTGAAGTTGATTTCAGCGGATCATATCAGCAAGGACTACCAGGTAGGAGAGGTGGCGGTTCATGCCCTGAAGGAGGTCAGCTTCGAGATTGAACCGGCCTCGTTCGTCTCCTTCGTCGGGCCTTCCGGCAGCGGCAAGACGACGCTTCTCAATCTGCTCGGCTGTCTCGACAAGCCGACCAAAGGGACCTTGACGGTCGCCGACGCCGACGTCTCCGCGATGAACCGCAAGGCGAGCGCCGCGTTCCGGGGAAAAAACATCGGTTTCATCTTTCAGGACTTCAACTTGATCCCGGTCCTCACCGTCTGCGAGAATATCGAATACCCCCTGCTCATGGTGCAATCCCTGCCCTCGGCGGAGCGAAAGACCCGAGTGAAGCGATTTCTTGAAGAGGTCGAAATGATCGAGCAGAGAGACAAGTATCCCGACCAGATTTCCGGCGGGCAGAAGCAGCGGGTGGCCATCGCCCGTGCACTGGCGACGAATCCCCGGTTGGTCCTGGCCGATGAACCGACGGCGAACCTTGATTCCGCCACCGCCTACACGGTCATTAACCTGATGAAAAAGCTTCGGGACGAACTGGGAACGACATTCATCTTTTCCACTCACGATCCCAAGATCGTCGGCGAGGCGGAGATCGTCTATACCCTGACCGACGGCGCGTTGCAGGGAGCGGTCGTGAAGAAGGAGGGACGCCGTGGCTGATCTATTCAAAATCGCAATACGAAATCTGCTTCGCTACCGGAGAAGAACACTGCTGACCGCCTCGCTCATCACGATCGGTGTCGTTTTCGTCCTGATCTTCATCTCCGTTTCCGGCTCTTTCAAGGCGATGATGATCGGTCAGATCACCGATTCCATGATCGGCCATCTCCAGGTGCATCGAAAGGGATACGTGGCGTCCATCGAAAACCTTCCCCTCAACATGAACCTGCGCCCGAATGCGATGCAGAAAGTGGAGGCGGCCCTCGGATCGCTGAGCGAAGTGGAAAGCGCTTCGCCGAGGATCAAGTTCGGCGGCATGTTCAGCAACTTCGTCGAAACGACCAACATCCGCCTCAACGGCGTCTATCCGGAGCGGGAATTCAAAACGGTTCCGCTGTTGTCGTCCCGGATCACGGAGGGAAAGGCGGCGATCGAAAAAGGAGAGATCCTCATCCCTGTCCTTTTGGCCCGAGGCATGGACGTCAAAGTCGGCGATGCCGTCGTTATTGTCGCCACCAACAAGGACGGCTCGGTCAACGGCAAGCAGTTCAAGGTGGCCGGCCTGATGGAAAGCGCCACGGGTCCCGGGGGACGCGACGGCTATGTGCATATCGAGGATGCGGTGGAGCTTCTGCGCATGACGGAGATGGAGATCAGCGAGATCGCCATTCGACTGAAGAATTTCGGTCAACTGAATCCGGTGACCGAGCGGCTGGATGCGCTTCTGGCCGGCGAGGTCAACAAACAGGGAAAGCCGATCTTCGAAGTCCACAACTGGGAAAAGCTCTCGCCGTTCTACAACATCGCCCGGATGATCGATCTGATGACCTTCTTCATCAAGCTGATGCTCATCGCCATCGTCCTGATCAGCATCATGAACGTCATGATCATGGCCGTCTACGAGCGGATCCGCGAGATCGGGACCATCGCCGCCATCGGGACACCGCCCCGGAAGATCCTCTCGATGTTTCTCATCGAAGGGCTTTGCCTGGGCGTCCTGGGAGCAGTCAGCGGCGGCGTTCTGGGCGTCGTCCTCCTCTGGGGGATCAACATGGCAAAATTTGCCTTCGATTTCGGCCAGCAAAAAGGGATCATCCTTTCGGCCTCGCTCCAGCCGGCGGACCTGTGGACCGTCTCGGCGATCGTGATCCTGGTCTCCGTCATCGCCAGCCTCCAGCCGGCTCTCAGGGCGTCGCGCATGGAGCCGATCGACGCCTTGAGGCATGTCTAATCGGGATCAAACTTGCTACCGGCCTGCCGCTGTAGAGGCCCGAAGCGGGCAGGATTTGAAAATGTGATTTAAATGAGGATGGAATAATGATGAAAACGATCGTCGCTTCGCTGCTGGCCTTGCTGTTGGCCGCTCCCGTCTTTGCACTCGACGGCGCCGGGATTCTCGAACAGGTGGATCGTGGGCTGAACCCGGAATCCTATGAGATGTACCGCAAACTGATCAACGTGGAGCCAAGCGGCGCGAAAAAGGAGTTTACCCTGTTTTCCGTCAAGAAGGACAAGGACAAGATTGCCGCCCTCTTCCTGGCCCCTGCCAGTGAAAAGGGGAGAAGCACCCTGCGGCTGGGGGATAATATGTGGCTCTACATCCCCAACGTCGGAAAACCCATCCGGATCACCAGCCTCCAGTCCATTGTGGGCGGCGTCTTCAACAACGCCGACATCCTGAGCCTCGACTATTCCACCGAATACAACGTGGAAAAGCTGGAGGAAGCCGGAGGCGAGATGATTCTTTACCTCAAGGCGAAGACGCGGGAGGTGGCCTATGACCGCCTCAAGATGTGGGTGGAAAAAAAGCAGACCCAGCCTGTGAAGATCGAGTGTCTTACCGAGGCCAACATGCTCATCAAGACCCTGTATTTCAAGGATCGCAAGGATTTCGGCGGCGGGATCGCACGGCCCTCGGTGATCGAGACGGACAGCCCTCTGTTCAAGGGCTACAAGTCCGTCATGATCTATGCCAAGATCAAGAAGCGGGATTTCAAGGATGAGGTCTTCACCCTGACCTTTATGTCCAGCATCGACTCATTGCGTTAGGCGGATGGATTTCAAGTCAATCCCGAGCGACGAAAAAGCCGCATGGCTCCGGACTTTTACCTGGAGTCTGTTTCTCCTGATCTTTTGGCCTTTCTCTCTTTACGCCGAAGAAACCTATACGTTCGATCTTTCCGAAATTGAAAAGAAGCCCTATCACTTCGGCGGTTATGCGGAGATCAAGCCGACCCTCTCCTGGCCCGGAAAAGATTCCGCAGTCTACCAGCTTAAGTATTATAATCGTGATGTCGGGAAAGTGCTGGATGAATACAATTTCAAACTCCAACTTGAAGGAAGCTTCGAAGAAGAGATCGTCCGCCTCTACTTTAAAACCAACACGGAGTACAAAATCTCACGCCTGGGAGATGATGAGAAGACGGACCTCTTTGAAGGAGTTTTGTCGCTGAATCCCTCATCCTTCTGGAAGGTCGATGTGGGCAAGAAAACCTTCAAGTGGGGGAAGGGATACGCCTGGAATCCCGCGGCGTTTATCGACAGAGCCAAGAACTCGGACGATCCCGAAGTGGCCATGGAAGGGTTTGTCGCCTTATCCGCCGACTATACGAAAAGCTTCGATGGGCCGCTGAAAACCCTATCCCTCATGCCGGTCCTGCTGCCGGTCAATGACCGGATCAATACTGAATTCGGGAAAAAAGACTACCTCAATGTGGCGGGAAAACTCTACCTGCTTTTCTATGACACCGACATCGACCTGATCTTCCTGACGGGCGGCAGCCGGACACCCCGTTACGGGGCGGATTTTTCCCGGAATATCAGCTACGAACTGGGAGATCCATGGTGAGATTGCCTTTATCAAGGATGTCCCGGCGAATCGGATAGACAGATCCGGAAAAGGGTACACGGAGGAATCCGATGAGATGAGCTTTCTTTTGGGAACGAGAGCACTGACCACCAGCGACACGACCTTCATCCTCGAATACTACCGAAACGGCACGGGGTTCACCGAAGAGGAGATGGCGAATTTCTTCGGTTTTGTGAACGATGCGTATCAGACCTATGTGATGACGGGCTCAGACGCCACTCTGCAGCGGGCGTCCACGCTTTTCGACGGCAATTACGGCCGGGTCAACCCCATGCGTGATTACCTCTATCTGCGGATCACCCAGAAAGAACCCTTCGACATTCTCTATTTCAACCCGGCGATCACCACCATCCTCAATTTGAACGACCGGAGCTTCCAGATATCCCCCGAAATCGTCTATACGCGCATCAAGAACCTGGAGCTGCGGCTCAAGGCGAGTGTCATCACCGGGGCCAAAAACAGCGAATTCGGAGAAAGACCATTCGACTACCGGCTGGAATTGAGGGCCGGGTATTATTTTTAATCCCGGGCAGTCTTTCAGGCCGACGGCTCCCGGCCGTCACGTCTTCTAACGAGGAATGCAAAGAAGAAGATCAGAACGATGGATCCGTATCCGCAGAACTGCATCAAAAATGCGCTTCCCCACTGCTTGATCAACCAGCTTCCCATAATGCCTCCCAGTGCGGATGCCACCGACATCCGTGCGACGTTCATGAGGCTCATATACGTGGCGCGCATGTTTGCATGGGCTTGCCGGTCGACAAAATCGATAATACCGATGTGCGTGAGACCAAATCCGGGCCCTTGCAGGAGCGACGCGGCCAATTTCCACAGAAACGGCGTTTCCAGGGTAAAAAAAGAATACAGGATCAAACGGACGCCGTTGAATAACAAGCCAATGATGATCAACCATCTGTTGCCGAACACCTCGATCAATGTTCGGGAAAATTTCATGACCGGGATTTCGAAAAGGGTCCAGACGCCGAAGATCAATCCGATTTCCAGTGGTGTCTTCATCACGTCATCAAAAAAGTAACTCGTATAATTTGCGGCGGCATTGGCAATGACCCCGTTGAAAAAAATAAAGACCAGAAACCTCTGGAACAGGGTATCTCTTTTCAGATGAGTCCAGGGAATTTGAATGGGCGTTGCCGCCGGTCTGGCTTCGATGCCGGACCATGCCACAAGCCCCAGCAGGAAAAATGTGAATGCCGTGCCATAAAAAATCAGGGAATCGTTGCGGTAATGGAAGAGCAGAGCCCCCATCAGGATCGTTGCCACGCTCCATCCATAGGTGCCCCATAACCGGTAGCTGCCGTACCATTCCCGGCGAAGGTGGCGATTGAGAAAGAGAAGCGCTTCCGCATCGACCATGGGGCCGAGCGGCAGGAGGCAGCAGTACAAAAAGAACAGCATGCTGAAAATGGAGATGAATTTGCCGCTCAATCCCCAGTGGCGGGTGAAATCTTCACCGGTCAATCCGATCAGTAATGCAAAGAAGGCAACGCCGAAACACAGGAAGGTGATCAGGTGTTTTCCCGAATGAAACTTATCCGCAACAATTCCCGCCGGGATATTGGCGATCAGGCTCACCAGCGGCATGACAAAAAAGATCAGGCCGATCAGGCCGATGGCGGGCGTTCCATCGGCATTGACAAGGACGTGCTTATAGAAGATGCCAAAATAGGGCGAGCCGGCTCCCAAGGCGACAAAAAAGAGAAAAAACAAGGCCTTCAGATAGTGCGATTGTTTTTTAATGGAATCCATCAGGGGTTAAAGGATAGTGCCGATTTTAGACCGGAATTTTGGGACCTGTTCGGAAGATGCATTGGCTGGTTCCTTGGCTCAGCGGGTGAGAAGCACCGGAATCGTGCTTTTCCGGATGACCGCGGAGGTTGTACTTCCAAGGAGTATCTCCCGGAAGCGGTTGTGTCCGTAAGCCCCCATGACGAGGAGATCGACCGTCCCCTCCCGCGTGAATTTGAGAATCTCTTTGTCCTCCTTGCCTTTCAGGATGAGGAGGGTATGATCGACCGGAGTGGGTTTGAGCAGCTCCTGTGCCATCTCCGAAAGTTTAGCGCCGAGAGCCTGATCATCCGTGATGATGACGACCGAGAGCGGCCAGGAGGCCCGCGCCGACAGTTCCGCGGCAAGTTTCAGAGCGTTCTGAGCCGGGGCGCTTCCGTCATAGGCGAGGGCCATGTTTCTGATCTCCCGGAAGTGTTCCGGAGTGACAAGGACAGGCTTCCCGGAGTGCCGGACGACCGCCTGGGCAGTGGAGCCGAGTATCGCTCCGCCGTCGATGTGGAAGTGTTCACCGCGCTGCGCCAAGAGGATCCAGTCGCAGCACTTCCGACCCTCCTCGATGATGGTCTCGGCGATTACCCCGGTGACCTTCTTTACTTCGGGATGGACATCCGCCGCCGCGCACAGATCGCGGAACTCCTTGAGTATCGATTCGGCCTTGTTATCCAGGCTGCTCTCGATGGCCGGAAGAAACTCCTGATAAGGGGGGAGTCCGATGGAACCGGAGATGTCCGTGAAGACGGGTCCCTGTAAGAGCCTGACGTCTACGACGTGCAATCCGATCAGCTGTATGTTCAGCTTTTTGGCGAAATAGATACCGTAGGTGATGGCCGTCTTTCCATAATCGGAGCCATCGGTAGGGATGAGGATATTCCTGACCATGTTGCCTCCTTTTGCATGAAAAAACCACTATGGGGCGAATCTCTTCCTGGGCTTGGAGAAGGAGCTATCGGGATCATACAGATCGAATGGAGGCCTTTATGAAGGCGAAACTTTCGATTTTCATAAGCCATCCGTGGGAGATTGAACGATCACTTGGTCTGACGGAGTCTGGATTGTCGAGAGAGGCATGTGCCTTCAAAGCCCTTCATCTCGATTCCAAAAGCCTGTTTAAAGGAATCCTCCGGGCTGCCGTTTTTGAGTTTCTTGAAGTAATCAAAGATAGAGGCATAGCCTTTCTCTTCGATTAGATGTGAGACAGCCAAGGCGGCCATGCTATACGCCGGATCACTTCCATACCTGTCCAACCCCTTGGACCAATCTGATTGTGATCTCTGTTCCTTTAATTCGGGTCGCTGGGTCAATTTCCGCACTTCCTGCAGCCAGGACTCCTTTTGCTGAGTCAGTGGTCTTATTCCGGAGAGTTCGACAATCCGAGCTGCAAAAGCGCCGGCCACTCCTTCATAGATCCACATGATCTTTGAACATTGATTGCCGCATTCCTGTCCCTGAAATTTGTGAACGATCTCGTGACTCATGTTATAAATCAGACGCCGCGGATTGGGATTGAAGGGGGCGCCTGTATTTTGGATGATCAGATGATCAGCGATAGACCAACCGAACGTGGTCCGTGCTCGACGGTCTGCCTCTTGTTGATTGATCTTGCTTTCCCGCATGAGGATCGCGGCATAGGTCTCCGGATTGGGCACAATGAGGATGCCGATATCTTTTTGCAATTCTAAATTGAAAGTCTCCCTAAAAAAGCGAAACGAATTGCCCACGGCGAGCCTTGCACTCGCGATGGCCTCATCGGACACTCCCGGTTCGGCGTTGATCTGAATATTGCTCGTCTGCGCCGCCGTCAGGCTTACAAAGGGAATCAGCAAAAAGACGATGATTAAGACAAATGATCCAAAGATTCGAGATTCGTGCATCTTTTATTTATTTGCGCGCGGCTACTGCTCAAGCTCCGTGATCTTCATGACCTTATTCCAGCCGGATCTGCCCGTGCTGACATTTCTGCATGATAGACTATATTGGAGTTTGAAGACGATCTTTCCCTGGCATTCTCCCTCTTGATGAACCCTGTATCCGAGTATCGTCCCGCCATAGAAAGACGGTTCCTGTCGCTTTTTATGAAAATAAATTTCGCCCCCAACCAATTTCTGGGCCTGATCCTCGTCCAGTTGCCACGAACCGCTTTCCCACACGTTGTCCTGCAGCTTCACAAAATGATTTGATGGTTCGACCAGGTGTATATTCATATTTTTATCCTCTTTCTCGGAAAACTCATAATCTCAAGACCCTTGTCTTCCTGTTATCCAGAAATAAAAAAACCCCGTCGCATCATCATAGACAGGGCAGGGAAACTCTTCTTCGCTTCCTTATATGGGAAGGACAACTCTTCAATTTTTCTATGTCAATCAGTATGTTGGTTTCAGATTACTCCCATTCTCGGCAAAGTCAAGGTCTATTTTAAGGCGCCTGCACCGGTCGTCCATCTGTCTGTTGTCGTTCCGTCACCGAGCTGACCATTGCTGTTGTTTCCCCATGCCCAAATCGTTTTGTCGCTCTTCATGACGATGCTGTCATCCCGGCCCGCCGCAACAGCCACGCCGCCCGACAGGCCGGTGACCTGCACAGGGGTCGTGCTGAGGCTTGTCGTTCCGTTGCCGAGCTGACCGTTGCTGTTGTCTCCCCACGTCCAGACCGTGCCGTCGCTCTGCAGGGCGACTGCATGATCATGACCTGCCGCAATGGCCGTCGCGGTGGTAAGTGCCGAGACGTTTACGACCGACACGCTGTCCGTGGTCGTACCGTTGCCGAGCTGACCGCTGCCGTTGATCCCCCATGCCCAGACCGTCTGATCCGTGTATCTCAGGGCCAGGCTGAAGTGATTGCCCGCCGCGACGGCGGACATGTATGACAGACCGGCACCCTGCACCGGGACGGGGCTGTTGGTGGTCGTTCCGTTGCCGAGCTGGCCGTTGCTGTTATTTCCCCAGGCCCAGACTGTCGTGTCGCTCTGCAGGGAAAGGACATGGTCGTAACCTGCCGAAACAGCGGTAGCCGCCTTCGAGAGGCCGGTAACCTGCACGGGGACGGAGCTGTCGGTGGTCGTTCCGTTGCCGAGCTGGCCGTTGCTGTTGCTTCCCCAGGCCCAGACCGTGCCGTCGCTCTTCAAGGCCACGGTGAATTTATTGCCCGCCGTCACATCGATCACGTTCGATAGCGAGTTAATCTGGATGGGGACGGAGCTGCTCGGTGGTCGTTCCGTTGCCGAGTTGGCCGTTGCTGTTGTTGCCCCAGGTCCAGACCGTACCGTCGCTCTTCAGGGCGACGGTGTGGTCTTCGCCTGTATCGACGAGTTTCATGTCGGACAAAGTAGTGACTTGAGCGCGGGTGACTCGATCCGTCGTCGTACCGTCACCGAGCTGGCCGCTGCTGTTGCTTCCCCATCCCCAGAGTGTGGCGTCGCTCCTTAAGTAAAAGGTATGGGCCGCCGTGGCGAGCATGCCGCCGATGACGGCACTGAAATTAAACCCGATGGCATCGAGGCCGTCGAGGTAGACGTTCCGGATCGGTAAGAAAAAGGTGTAGCCCGCCAAAGAAGGGGTCAGGGTATAAGTGCCGATGGGCACTTCGCTAAATGAATAATTTCCGTTTGCATCCGTAATCGTTGTCCTTTTTTCAGGGCCGGTGAGCGTGATCGTCACGCCTGAAAGCGCTGAACCGCCGGCGGTAACCTTGCCGGAAATGGAGTATTTGACCTCGCCGCTGCATCCGAGAATCATCAACGCCATGAATAGGATCAAAAACAGATTTAAAGCTGTAAAGGATACGCTACGCTTCATTGGACTGCCTCTTTTCCGGGGATCTTCCCGCCATGCTCTTCTATGGGTAAAAGGATCATTAGCGCCGCCATGATACTTTGCCTTTCATGGTTTTTCAAGGTAAACAAGCAGAGGGGGAAGAAATATCCATGAATCATTCTGAAACTCATGGATGAGTCGTTCCTTTTTCATTACGGGAGAGGAATGACATCTGTCTCCGTACACTAACGTTGCCGCACCAGACTTCCCGTCTCGTGCACTTCGTATCCGCCCATGGCCAGGGCTTTCTCCTTAAACTCGTCGGAACGGATGATTTCGATAAGGATCTGTATCTTTTCATCGGTAAGATAGGCGCGCGGGATGACGAGGTCATAGCGTTCCCTCGTGACGGGAATGAAATCGAGCGACAGCGCCTTCGCCGCGCTGTGAATGCCGAGGCCCGTATCCGCCGCGCCCGAGGCCACGGCCATGGCGACGTTCATGTGGGTGTATTCCTCGTTGTTGTAGCCGACGATGCGCTCCGGCGGGAGGCCGGCCTTTGCGAGTTCGTAGTCGAGCAGGATGCGGGTGCCGGAGCCGCTCTGGCGGTTGACGAACACGACATCCGGGCGTGCAAGGTCTCCGATCCCTTCGATCTTTTTCGGGTTTCCTGCCGGTGTCATGAAACCCTGCCACCTGTGCACGAGCGGTGAGGAGTGCGACCGGCATATCCGGGAGATAGCGCTTGATGTAGGAGAGATTGTACTTCGCCGGTGGCGGTGTCGAGCAGGTGCGAGCCGGCGAAATGGGCCATCTGCCGTTTCACCGCGAGCAGTCCGCCGAGGCTGCCCACGTTGCTGGATGAAATGTGAATCCTGCCGCCGGTTTTTTCCTTCAGGAGGCTGTTGAGCAGATCGATGGTCAGGTCGTGGGAGCCGATCACGAGAAGCCGATCGTTGATCGCTTCACGCGGTCCCAGAAGCTCCGCATAGGTCTTCTCCCCTTCGGAGAGCCCGCTCACTTCCTGTGGTATGCGGATGATTCCGTCCGCGCGCACGATGGACGTGATCACGCCGGCGCCGCCGGCAATCGGCGTTGCGACGGCCTTCCCGCCGACGTTTCCGAGGATCACGCGAACGTGCTCTTCGAGCCCCAGCTTGGAAGGCATCTTGCGCCCGAGGGTGACTCCACGCGGTCGACCTTCCGGCGGTGTAGCCCCTGTATCATATACAGCAGCGGACGCACGAATTCGCGGAATGCGACGACCGCCGATACGGGGTATCCGGGAATACCCACGACGGGACGGTCCTTCACCGCGGCGAGGAGGGTCGGTTTGCCGGGCATTACGGTCATTCCGTGGACCAGCAGCTCGCCGATGTCGTCCAAAGCCTCGGGGGTGAAGTCCTCCGATCCGGCGGAGGATCCGGCGATGAGGATGACGTCATCGCCGCGCCGTCGGTGAGGGCGCTCCCTGAGCGTTTTTTACTCACGAAGATCATCCGGGACCGGCTTGAGGCTTCGTGCCTCCGCGCCGCACTCCGCGACCATCGAAGCGAGCATCTGGCCGTTCACCTCGAGTAGAGCGCCGGTCGGAAGGGGGAACGGGGCGTCTTCCGGGCGGACGATTTCGTCGCCGGTGGGGATGATCAGGACGCGCGGTTTTTTGAACACCGCAATCGACGGATTCCGGCGGCGAGCAGTGCCGCCTGGTCGTAGGGCCTTATGCGGTGACGCGCCGGCAGGATGATCTCACCCCTGACGATGTCTTCGCCCGCCTTGCGCACGTTGTGCCACGGATAGGCCGCCTCGCGGATTTCCCATCCCCGCGGCGTTTTCCTCCACATGTTCGATCATCACGACCGCGTCCATCCCCTCGGGGATCGGGTCGCCGGTGTCCACCATCTTTCCGTCCTCGCGGGAGAGGATGATGGGCCTCTCGGGCAGGGCGCCGAACGTGTCGGAGGCCTTGACGGCGATGCCGTCCATCGCGGCGGCATGGTACGCCGGCACGGAGGCGAGCGCCTTTACCGGCCCGGCAAGGACGCGGCCCAGGGCGTCCCGCACGGGAATCGACTCCGTACCTACGCGCAGACCGCCGAAACGTTCTTTGATGATGCGCCCCGCCTCGTTAAGCGTCTTCAGATGCCGATAGATCCTTTTCTTCCTCTCCATACCTCACC
>CAWJHT010000032.1:0-17831 GCA_963842685.1 uncultured delta proteobacterium
TCCGGAAGACGGTACAGGCGTATACCGCCTTTTCCCCCCATCACGACAACGAGAAAGCGTCCGTCATTCGTATAGGAAAGATGTTGGATAAATCCGGGCAATCCTCCCAGCCTGCCTTGTCATGGCGCCCGTTTTCCTGTCGAAAAGGAACACCCATGTATCACCTTTCTGGGGCGAACCGGTATAGCCGCCGCAGGCTACCGTCCCTCCATCGGGTGAAAGGGCAACGCCGTTGATCATCCCTGCAGCGCCTGCATCGGCGGGTGGGCGTGGATTACGCAGGAGCTCTCCACGGCCGGAAATGTCCCACACCCGGACCGTCTTGTCCTGGGAGCCCGTCACGAGAAAGCGATTGGATGGGTCCATGGCGATGCGGATGATAGGGGCACTGTGTGTACCTACCTCGACGCTCAACATAGGCTCAGTTGTCTGTGCCCAGGCAAGCCCCCCTGCGGCCAACACGAGTGATAAATTCGCAAATTAACACGATGGAAAGGAAATATCTACCCTGTTTCATGGTGCCCCCCTTATGGTTCACGGTTTGACAAGAAGCTCCATTATCGCGGAAGGAAGGATAATATTTGATTTGTTGTTCGTTGAGAGCTTCCTTATTTGAGAAAGAAGTTGTAAGTAAATTGCACTAGATGTCAATGAGAAAATGACATGGAGTTTCCTGAGTATTGTTTTTTACGCTTCTCATCGCAGAAGCTGAAGCAGAGTTGAAAGTCAGGGTTTTTGTTTTTCGGAGCGCTTTAATGCCCGTTTTGTCAGGGAAGAGGAGGTTGTAGAGTACCGTCGGCAATGGCGTAGTTGAAGAAGGTGGGACTCCAAAGAATCGTTTTGAGACAAGGTAGATCCTTTCCACGAGCATTTTAAGCTCAGATTCTCTCCGACACTGCGGCAAAATAAGAAACGGCGAGAATGAGAACGACTATGTTGCGGATGCTCGTGTCATGGCGGACTTGATATCTTCGAGGTTGTAACACTGCTTGATATCACGGAAGGATTCATTTACACTCCACCGGGTCAGATAGATCTCCACGATACGCCAGATGCACTCTTTCGACTTCAAGTTCACGGGGCAACTCGTAGACAGCATCATGGGCAGCTCCAAAGTACCTTACCACGACAAGAAACAATGGATGTTCATGTCCGGGAAGCTTTACGGCAGAGCGTTATAGGAAACGGTGGTCTTGTCCTCCTGCCCGTCCTGATACTTGATGATAACCGTCTGGTAAGGACAGGGCAGGCGTGTGCAAGCAAGAGACCATTCTTCAAGCAGGATCTCAAGGCTCTGCAGGAGATTACGATTGAAGACAGGGGCAAGACACTCGCCATAAGGAGCGAATGCCTCGGGACCTGCGGGAAAGTGTTTCAGGCCGTTGGTGTGGCCATTCCTCCTACGATCCGAGAAGTATCATGACGCAAAACATGTTGTCAAAGAAGCAATCTGTGGTGCCAAGAACTTTTTCAAGGTACCTATCTATCTAAAATGGTAAAACTATTTTTTAGCAACTGTAGAAGATCAGTCGCACTTTAGAGAAATCAGCTCACAGTCCGGTCAAGTCACCTGCCAAGAGGACAATCCAAAAATATTCAGCGTGCCGATAAAGGTAACCATTACGAACGAAGTCATACATTCTTCTGATAAAGCAAAAATTAACACTTACAAGGAAGACTTCGTAGGTGCACGCAATAGTGCGCCGTGCAAAGGCGCTGTTTTTCAGCGGGTGCGAATCCCGCCCGGCAACTTTCGCTCCAGCCGGTAGCAATCTGGAGCAGTCGTGGAGGTAACGAAGCGGCTGAAGCCTCTGATGTAGAAGGTCCTTAAGGGACTTGGCGAGCATGCAGGCCGTAACGTGAGTGAACGCTGAGCAGGCCTCGAAAACACTAATGCGGAAGCCGACCCGGCTATAGATACGGGGAAGGCCGCTGTCACAGGTGAAGAGAGCGAAAGCGCAGCCTGCGGTTCCGCCGGGGTATTGGCGATGGCATGCATGAAAGAGGAAGACAGACGCAACACGGGAAGCCCCATCGCGTGGTCGAGCGCGAGACCAACCGGAAGCCCGTGAGGGACAGGCCGGGCGTGATGGGGTGGCGGAGAGGCCCGTAGTACCGATGAAGTCGGGTAATGCCGATGGAGGGAAGGGGCCTTGGTTCAAGATCAACGCAACAAGTGGGAAAGGACAGGAGATTGGGAAACCTGAAAACTCCGGAAAGCGTTCAGAAACTGCAGACGGCGTTACATGCCAAAGCGAAGGAAGAACCCGGGTACCGGTTCTATCTCCTGTACGACAAGATTTATCGACAAGACGTGCTCGATTATGCCTATCGAAGCTGCAAAGCCAACAAGGGAGCAGCCGGGGTGGATGGAGTGCGTTTTGAGGACATCGAAGCGTATGGGGAGGAACAATGGCTCGGGGAACTGGCGGAACGGCTGAAGAAGAAAGACTACAGACCGGAAGCGGTCAAGCGGGTCTGGATTCCGAAGCCAAACGGCAAACTGCGTCCCTTGGGGATACCGACGATCACCGACCGTGTGGTGCAGACGGCGGCCATGATCGTGCTGGAACCCATCTTTGAAGCGGATCTGCAACCGGAGCAATACGCCTACCGGGCAGATCGAGGGGCGCATGATGCGGTACGAGCGGTTCATCGACTGCTTAACACCGGACACCAGCACGTCATTGATGCGGACCTGTCGGGATATTTTGACAGCATTCCGCACACGGAACTGATGAAGAGCGTTGCCCGTCGGATAGTCGGATCGGCACATATCTGCACCTCATCAAACAATGGCTGGAGGCTCCGGTCGAGGAAGACGATGGACACGGCCACCGGAAACGGACAACGTCCAACCGGGACACCGGACGCGGCATTCCCCAAGGCGCACCCATCTCACCGTTGCTGTCGAATCTGTACATGCGGCGGTTCATTCTGGGATGGAAGCAATGGGGGTATGAGCGATCGCTGGTCGGCGCACATCGTCAATTACGCGGACGATCTTGTCATCTGCTGCAAAGGCCAGGCTGACGAGGCCATGGATGCCATGCGCAGGCATGATGGAGAAGCTGAAATTGACGGTGAACGACGACAAGACACATCTGTGTCGGATACCGCAAGAGCGATTTGACTTTCTTGGGCTACACCTTCGGGCGCTGCTACAGCCGCGTGACCGGACGCGCCTACATCGGCACCCGGCCCTCGAAGAAGAGCATCAAGCGGATGGTGGACAGCATCACCGAGGAGACGGATCGTCGCCGTACCATACTGGATGCCGAGTATGTGGTGGGACGGCTGAACCGGAAACTGACGGGCTGGGCGAACTACTTTTGCCTTGGTCCAGTCAGTCCCGCGTATCAGGCCATCAACACCCACGTCACACAACGGCTCCGCCGGTGGTTGTGCAAGAAACACAAGGTTCAAGGCAAGGGGAGAACACGCTACCCCGATCAGTACCTATATGAAGAGCTGGGACTGATCAATCTGCCGAGGAGAACCCATGACCTTCCGTGGGCGAAAGCATGACATCTTGTCCGAGAGCCGGATGCGGGAAATCCGCCTGTCCGGTTCGATGAGCGGGGTGTGGAAACGGAACTATGGCAAGGCTAAACGGGCACCGTCAGACGAAAGGGACGGAAACAGACAAGCCAATACCTACGGCAACCGCGCCACATCTCGACTCTACACCAGCACATGACTTTTTTTCTGCCACCACGCCTGCGCATAACGGGTACAAAGGTGCTACGAAAACACATCGGCCTCCCGCGCGGATGACAGTGATGCAGGCCAGAGCGGTCGGCGATGGTCTTCTTAAAATGGGTTAGGAAGCATAATAGACCAACGGAGATTTTTTTCACGAATGGAGAAGGAGTCGGCGGGGCTCTAAAATCAGGACTCTCCCCTTCTGTTCAAAATAATCCTTAAGCTTCGCCGTCTCGGTTCTTTCCCGTTCGGTCAGCGTCCCTCCTCCCAGCCTTTTTCCCCAGTAGCCGTTTGCAATGACCGTTGCGGCCCGATCCAGCCATCGGGTCAGGTTTTCCGCCGTTCCCGCCTGGAGGTAGATGCTGACGTCATTGACAAGCAGGATGTCCCGCGACTGCAAATCGAGCTTACGGAAGAGCCCATCGATGATCCGCCGATTTTGCCGGGCCTTTTCCATGGCCTCTTCTTCCGTCTTCGAACTCAGGCGGGGCGGCTCAAAATGGCCGCCCAGATAGAGAATGTCGTGCCCTTCCGGCGGCATCAATTTCCCGCCGACGCCGACCAGTCCCTTCTCGTTTGCCAGTTTTTCCGGGATTTCCGGCGCCATATCCACGATCGCGATCCGCCCTCCGAGATCCGGACGGCACAGCAGCGCTTCCAATACCTTCCTCGTCAGGGTGGTCTTTCCGGTATTGACGTCGCCCAGGATCAGGGTTTTTCGGCCGAGATACGCTTCCGGCCGAATTTCCGCCATCTCCTCCATGCACATGCCTCCCTCGCCCCTGAAAGGAATATCCTATCCCCATCCCTGCCGTCCCAGGAGGCAGGCGATCAAAACCAGCAGGCCGAAGGAGATCGCCAGCCAATCCCGGGTCCGCATCCGGTAGTCCTTGAGGAAGGTTCGCCCCGGTCGGCCGAATCCTCTCGCCTCCATGGCTTCGGCCAGCGCCTCGGCCATCTGAAACGCCTGAATCAGGATCGGTCCCAAAAACGCCGGGTAATGCCGCAGGGCCGACCATCCCGGCTCCAGAGGGATCCCTCTGGCCCGTTGAGCGTCCAGGACGTTCCTGATCCTTCGGCCGATCGTCGGCACAAACTGCAATGACGTGCTGACCACAAAGGCGACGATGTACGGCATCCCGATTTTAACCAGCGAGTTTCCCAAATCCTCAGGCAGGGTGATGCTGAAGAAGACAAAAAAAACCGAAACAAGGGTCAGCAGTTTCAAGGCGGCGAGCGCGGCGATCCGCACATCCGCCGTCCACCAGATGACTGCGCCAAAGAACAGCGACATGGGCAGCGCCATCCGCAGCCAACGCAGATAGGATCTTGTTTTGCCGATACCGGCGATGAAGAGCAGCAGCACTCCCCCTTCGGCGAGTGACCAGCTCAGCCGGGTTGACGCCACGGTGAGCGCGGCATACCCCATGGCCAATAACAGCTTGGTGCGCGGATCAAGCATGATTCCCTCCTCCCGGCCGCACTTCCTCCATCAGGGTGCGGTCATCCGGCGAAAACAGTCGGAAGGAGTCGGTCGGTTCGAGATGGGCGCGGTCCATGGCGGCCTTGTCGGACATCACTTTCCAGGGGGCGCCTTCGGCGACCACCTGCCCGTGGGCCAGCAGTATCCATCGGTGGGCGTGCTGTTCCGCAAAGGAGAGGTCATGCGTGACCAGCAGCATGGCCTGTCCCTGCGCGCGCAATTCGGCCAGCAGGGTTCCCAGTATGCTCCGAAAATGCCAGTCCTGGCCGGAGGTCGGTTCGTCCAGCGCCAGGATGGCCGGGCGGTGGGCCAATGCCGCGGCAAAGGCCACCCGTTTTTTTTCGCCGTCGCTTAACCGATACGGGGGGCGCTTAAGCAACGGCTCAAGGCGGAACAGCCGTACAAGCTCCCGGAGCCAAGCCTCGTCATAGAGCCCCAAAGCCTTGGGGCCCACGAGAATTTCATCCCATACCGTCAACTTGAAAAACTGGCTGTTCGGGTTTTGAAAAGCGATGCCCACCTGTCGGGCCAGTTGGGACACCTTGACCCGGCAGGTCTCCTGCCCCATCACCCGGACCTGCCCCCGGGTCGGACGATACAGGCCGTTGAGATGTTTGAGCAATACGGTTTTCCCGGCGCCGTTGGCCCCCACGATGGCCAGGGATTCGCCTCGGCGCAAGGTGAAACTGACGTCGCGCAGAATGGGTGCGCCGTTTAAGTCGAAGGAAACGCGCTCGACTTCCAGTACAATATCCGCCGCGGCCGAAGGGAGGGCCGGCGGAACGGTCTTCAAGTCGGACGGCAGCGGGGAGGTCAAATCCAGCGATTGGAGCGCCTCAACACTGAGAGGCAATCGGGGCAGATCCCAATCGCCGGCCGGCGCGGACCGGCAGCGGCAATTCCAGGCCGAACCGCTCCACATTTTGGGCAAGCAATCGCTCAGGCGCCCCGTCCAGCACGATACGCCCCCGGTGAAGCGCCACCATTCGCTGAACGTCCGGGACGGTATAGGGCAGCCGATGCTCACTGATCACCACCCCCATTCCCTTTTGGTGAATCGCTTTCAGCGCCGCCCGTACCCGCCGAACGCTTACAGGGTCCAGGTTGGCATAAGGTTCATCCAGCACCAGCAGTTGGGGACCGATAGCCAACACGGCTGCAATGGCCACCAATTGCTGTTCTCCGCCTGACAATTCCTGGGGGTTGCGCTCCAGCAGCGCTGAAAGGTTCAGTATTTTTGCGGTTGCAAAAATCCGTTCCTGAATGTCGGCCCGGGGAAGTCCCAGGCTTTCCAGGCCGAAGGCGATTTCCCGAGCGACGCTGGAATTAAACAGCTGGATTTCAGGGTTCTGAAATACCATCCCCACCCGCTCGAAAAGGTCGACAACGGATTGCTCGGAGGTGGGTTTGCCGGCGATGCGGACTTCCCCATGCAGGCGTCCGCCGTAAAAGTGGGGGATAAGGCCGTTGAAGGTGCGGCAAAGCGTTGATTTACCGGATCCGCTGGCGCCGCTGATGAGCAGATACTCCCCGGCCGCAATGCGCAAGTCCACGCCGTCCAAGGCAAGGTTCGCATCTTCTTGCCGATAGGCGTACCCAAGCCGGTCGGTTTCCACCACCCATAAAGGCGCCGTCATCGGTTAAACTTTCAGATGGACAATGTCGGCCCGTTCCAGCAGCCTTATGGCCAGCACCCCCAAAACGGCGCCCGCAAGCGTGCTTGCCAAAAATGAGGGGATCAAGGCCAGCAGGGGGATGACTTTTCCCATCAACACGGGGGCCACAAACAGGGCGCTGACCACAGGCGCGATGAACCCGGTGCCGAGGATTTCACCGGCGGCGCCCGCGTAAATATTGCGGGTGTACCGATAAAAGAAGCCCGCCAGAAGGGCGCCGATCATGCCGCCGGGAAAGGCCAGCAGGGTTCCCAGCCCCGTCGCGTTGCGAATCACGGCGATGATGGTGGCGATCGCCACTGCCCACCAGGGGCCCAGCAACAGCGCTGCGACCACATTGACAAAGTGCTGCGTGGGATTGACTTTGGCGATACCGATGGGAAAGGAAGTATAGGGGGCCAGCGCCACACCCATGGCCACCAGCACGACGGCATAGGCCGCTTTGCGGGTGTCCGTTCTCTTCAAGATTTCGAAATCTTTCACTTCAGCACCCATCGGATCTCCTCCAACTTTTCCTCTGTTGAGATGTTCAAGCCGTATGACCGTTCAAAAGACAATTTCAGTTTCGGATGACACTATGCTTTACCCCTTTTCAGCAGGGATAAAAGCTGCCGGGCCGCTTCCCGGATGTCCGTTTGATCCATGATGGCGGAGACCACGGCCACACCATCCACCCCCGTTTCCATGACCGGCTGTGCATTCTCCGCCTTGATGCCGCCGATCGCCACCACCGGGATATGGACAGCCGCTTTTATCCCTCTGAGATCGTCAAGGCCGACCTTCTCCGTCCCCCGTTTCGTGGCGGTCGGAAACACGGCGCCCACCCCCAGATAATCCGCGCCCTGCGCCTGAAACAACAGCGCCTCGTCCACCGAGGCGGCGGAAGAGCCGATGATCTTACCGTCACCCAGCAATTTGCGGGCAATCGGAACGGGCAGATCTTCCGGGCCGAGATGGACACCGTCGGCGTCGATCGCCAGCGCAATGTCTATCCTGTCATTGATGATCAGCGGGATGCCATGCCGATCGGTGACCTCTTTCACCCTTTGCGCGAGTTCGAAATATTCTTTCGAGGATATCTCCTTTTCGCGAAGCTGAACGAGGGTCGCACCTCCCCGAATGGCCTCTTCGACGCCATCCCATAGGGTCCTTTCGCCAAGCCAGCGACGATCCGTCACGAGGTAAAGGGTAAAATCCGTGTTGCGCTTGATCACTTATCTTTCCTCCTCCGGGGTGAAAAAATCTTGGATACCCCTCTTTGGCCGAATCAGGTTGTGTCGTCTCGTCCGTCTTCTTTCAAAATGCATAAAGGCCGCCTCCCTTTGGGAAGCGGCCTTTATGCATTTTGCACATTCGGCTCATTTCCCTACGCAGGCATTACCCTGATCAGGTTGACGAAGGGTTGCCGGAAACCCGGCATCTCAGTCCACAAGGACACCCCTAACGAGCGGTTGAAACTTACGATATGATATTGTCTTTGTCAAGAACAAACAAAACAAACGGATGTTCCGGAGGGGAGGGAAATGATTCCGATGTGTCCCGCCCCACGGGCCGATCATTTACACTTTTTGTCTCTTGTTTCCATCAGTCCCTTCTGCAAATCTTTCCGAGATCGATCCCGTATTTTCGTATGCGGTACGAGAGGATCCTCTTTGTCGTTCCCAGCCGCCTTGCCGCTTCAGTCTGGTTGCCGCTGGTTTGCTCCAGGGCGGAAACGATGATGTGTTTCTCAAAGTCGGCGATCGTACTCTTGAGAAGATCGTCGTCGGTTGATTTAACCCGCTTCATGATATCACCTCCGGAATCTGGCAAGGATATCTTGGCGTCGCCGGTCAGCCGATCGCCTTCCCGCCCCGTTCGCCGGAGCTGATCCGGACGCAGTCGGCCAGATCCAGGACGAAGATCTTGCCGTCGCCGACCGCGCCTTCGCCGGTCCGGGCCCCCTTGTTGATGGCGGCGATGGTCGGCTCGACGAACTCCTCATTCACGGCGATGTCGAGCCGAACCTTCCTCAGGAGCCCACCGACCTCCTTCGCCCCGCGGTAGATCTCGGTGTATCCCTTCTGCCTTCCCTGCCCCAGCACGTTGGAAACGGTCATCAGATTCACGTCCACCGCTTCGAGCGCCTGTTTGACCTCCTCCAGCTTGTGCGGCTGGATGATTGCAACGATGTATTTCATGATTCTTTCCTCCTATTCGATGACGGTATAAGCCGACTCGCTCTGTTGGGTCAGGTCGAGACCGACGATTTCATCTTTCTTCTCCACCCGCATTCCGACAAGGGCATCCACGGCCTTGAAGATGATCCAGGTCATCGCCGCCGCGAACAGAGGTACGACAATAACGAGCATGAGCTGGACCAGAAACAGTTTGGAGTTTCCGAAGAACAGACCGTCCGCCCCGGCGGCGTTGACCGCCTTCTCCGCAAAGAGCCCCGTCGCCAGGGTCCCCCAGATGCCGCCCACCCCGTGGACGCCGAAGGCGTCGAGCGAGTCGTCATAGCCGAGCCAGGATTTGATCATGACGACGGCGATGTAGCAGAACAGAGAAACCAGGATGCCGATGAAGATGGCGTTCATGGGGTTCACGAAGCCGCAGGCCGGGGTGATGGCCACGAGCCCCGCGACGGCGCCGGTCGCCGCGCCGAGGATGGTCGGCGCGCCGTGGTGCCGCCATTCGATGAGCGCCCAGGTGAATCCCGCCGCCGCCGCGGCGATGTGGGTCGTGATGAAGGCATTGGCGGCCAGTTCGTTCGCCCCCAGGGCGCTCCCCGCGTTGAAGCCGAACCACCCGAACCAGAGAAGCGCCGCGCCGAGAACCGTGAAGGGGAGGTTGTGCGGCCGGAAGGGCTGCTGCTCATAACCGCACCTCTTACCCAGAAGGATCGCCAGCGTCAGGGCCGAGATGCCGGAACTGACATGGACGACGATTCCGCCGGCGAAATCCAGCGCCCCCAGGTTCCGGAGCCAGCCTCCCGTCCCCCAGACCCAGTGCGCCAGGGGATCATAGACCAGGGTCGCCCACAGGACGGTGAAGATGAGAAAGGCCGAAAACTTCATCCGTTCCGCGAAGGCGCCGATGATCAGGGCCGGCGTGATGATGGCGAACATCGCCTGAAAGATCATAAAGACCTGATGCGGGATGGTGGCTGCATAATCCGCGTTCGGCTGTCCGCCGACGAAGTTGAGCCCCGCCCATTTCAGACTGCCGATGATTCCGAGACCGGTATCGGGTCCGAAGGCCAGGGAGTAGCCGAACAGGACCCACTGCAGACTGATGACGCAAACGATGATGAAACATTGCATTAAGATGGACAGGACGTTTTTCCTTCGCACCAGACCGCCGTAGAAAAAGGCGAGTCCCGGAATCGTCATGCCCAGGACCAGGGCCGATGAGATCAAAACCCATGCCGTATCTCCAGTATTCATGATGGTATGCCTCCGATAATAATGTTTCAGGATGATCCCACTCGAAAACCGGCTGCCGCTTCAGGGTCTTGCCAGGGGCTGCCGTCCGGTGATGATCCTGTTTGGCAGCTAATAGAGCAAGGAGAGTGCCAAAACCGTTTACGTATTGCAATTATACGGATATATTAATGTTTTATCTTGTCCGGTTCCGGAGCAGTGGTTTGGGAGTGAAGAACAAATTTGTACACTTACCTCTCTTTTCAACAAAAATGTGGGTGTCGCGGCGTACGATAAATGGCGTTGGTCCGAGTTGTTCAAGAAGTGAACATTGTTTGTGTGCGAAGGAGGGTGCAAATCGGGCTGGAGCAGTCTATTCGCAGCAAGGAACGGATCGCCTCTCCGTAATACGTATCTTTCAATTATTATTAAATTAAATATCATTTTATAGGAATATTCTTCCAGTATATGTATACATATAATCAAATTACTGTATTTCTTTATAGGCATATTCTCATCCAGTAAATTAATAAATATCTTTACAAATCTGCGAGTATTGGATATTTATATTCATCATAACGGAATGAGAGGCAGCAAAGGGATAAAAGATATGGCTAAGCCCGGAAAGTCAGACCCTGAGAAAACAAGGACCTTACAGCAGAAGGCTTATGATTTCGTCAAAGAGAAGATCATGAACCGGGAATTCAAAGCCGGTCATTACCTCACCGACAGTCAGCTTGCTGCGGAACTGGCCATCAGCCGGACACCGGTTCGGGAGGCCTTCCGCCTCCTGGAGCACGAGGGATTTCTGATCAGCCGCGCGAGAAAGGGCTGGCAAGTTTACTCTCTTTCTCTGAAGGACATCCATGACATCTTCGATATCAAGGAAACGCTGGAGAGCCTGATGGCCAGGAAGGCGGCAGCGTGTAAGGACGCGAAAAAGAGAGCACAATTGAAAAGCGCTATGGACCGGATGAAAAGAGCCGCGCTGGCCAACAATCATGAAGCCTGGAGAGAGGCGGACGTCAAACTTCATGATATTCTTTTTGAGATGTCTGGAAATGAGCGAGCCTCACGGGCCATCAGGGAACTCAATGAACAATGGTACCGTGTCCGTCTTGGTTTGGTTGCGATGCAGGGTCGCGTTGAGCGTTCCAATGGGGAGCATGAAGCGGTTATCGAAAAGATTCTGTCCGGGGATGAAGACGGGGCAGAACGCTGCATGCGAGAACATCTTCATAATCTTCGTGAGGAGCTGGAGCATCTGCTGGTGAACATGGTCATGCCTTTTGTGGAAAACGGAATCTAGACCTGGCGCAAGGGTGATCGTGCTGCAGCTAACGTGTAAAATTAAATGAGAGCGATGTACTCTCAGTTACAGCCATAGCTTAATGTTTAATTCAACAAGGAGGTTCAATATGTTTCACTTCGCTACCAAAAAGCTGTTTGTTTCAACCCTTGCCGTGTCGGTCTTTATCGTTTTGACAGTTGTATCTACCGTTGTATCTACCGTCGCTTCTGCAGCCACCACGCTGCGCTTCGGCCACGCCAACAACCAGGGCGAACTTGCCACCGACCTGTTTCAGGAGTTCGCCGACAAGGTCACCCAGCGCACCAAGGGTGAAGTCACGATCAAGGTATATCCTGCCGAACAGCTTGGCAAGGAAAACGACCTGAATCAGCAGGTCAAGTCCGGCGCGCTCGACATCTCGGCCCCTTCCATGGCGTCGCTGTCCAATCTGCTGCCCGCGCTTGAGATCGCCAGCGCACCCTTCCTCTGGACCGACTGGGCGCAGGCCGAAAAGGTCATCACCGGGCCCGCGTTTGAGCCGATATTCAATGAACTGCGCGACAAGCATAACATACTGATGTTATCGAAAATCTGGTACTGGGGCTGGCGCAATCTGACCACCGGCGTCCGAGCCGTCAACCGCCCCGAAGACATGGCCGGTTTGAAAATCCGCGTGCCGGAATCGCCTGTCTGGGTCGAGATGATCCGCGCCATGGGTGCCGCACCGACACCGATACCCTTCGGTGAAGTCTACACCGCACTTCAGCAGAAGACGGTGGACGGTCAGGAAAACCCGATTCCGACGATCTACTCGCGCAAGTTCTATGAAGTGCAGGCGCACCTTTCGATGACGCGCCATATGCTCCAGAACAATACGATAATCATCAACAGGCGTTCGTTAGAAAAGCTGTCGCCCGAATTGCAGAAGCTGCTGCTGGAGGAGGCCGCCGCGGCGTCCGTGAAGAATTCGAAAGGGCAGCAGGAACGTGAAAAGAGCATGCTGGAAGAAATCCGTAAGACCGGCAAGACCGCCATCGTCGACAATCCTGATCGTGCCGCCTTCGCCGCCAAAATGGGGCCTGCGATGAAGAAGCTGGAATCGCGCTGGGGCTCAGAGAACCTTAAGCGCGTTCTTGACGCCGTCCAGGCATCAAAAAAGTAGCAGCAGCACAGTACAACGATACAACTTCCGGAAGCGCTGAACGAATATAAAAATGTCATTCCGGTGAAAGTAACCAAAGGGAATACAGAACCCGGAATCCAGAGACATTCTTCTGGATTCCGGGTCAAGCCCGGACGGACGGGGTTCAAAACAACTCTTCTTTATGGACACAATTTTTCTGGAGACACCCATGGGTAACTTTCGCAGGATCTTTGGCAGATTCGATGACGCCATAGCTTCCGTCGAGGGCATTCTCATCACCATCTGCCATGGACTGATCGCCATCCTGGTGGTGATCGCGGTGGTGATGCGCTACGTTTTCAATAATCCACTGACCTGGGGTGAGGAACTGATCGTCTGCCTCCTTACCTGGATGGTATTCCTGGGCGCGGCGGCAGCGGTCAGATCACAGATGCATATCCGCATCGACGTGCTGGGACCGGTTTTTCGCATGCCAAAATTCATCTGGCTGAATACGCTGACGGTGATCATCGGGCTCGTGATCATTGTAACGATGCTCTGGGCCTGCTATCAGCAGGTGCTCCTGGAAATGGTTGTGGAATCACCGATGATGAATGTCTCTATGGCGTGGTTCGCCTCGGCGATGCCGGTCGGACTCCTGCTGATGCTGACCCATGTGCTCCGGATATGGATGGATCAGGGCGCGGCGCCGGTGTTTCGCGGTGAAACAGAAGTGCTGATTCTGAAGGAAGGAGATGGGCAATGACACTTCTGTTCATTACTTTTATACTATTGCTGGCAATCGGACTGCCTATTGCCCTAGCCATGATAGGCTCTTCGCTTCTGGTCATCGGTTTGGACGGCACACCGCTGTCGGTTGTCGCGCAACGCGTCGTGACAGGTGTGCAATCGTTTCCGCTGCTGGCCATTCCCCTGTTCACGCTGGCCGGGTCGCTGATGAACGACTCGGGCATCAGCGAACGGCTTTTTGGATTCACGCGTGCATTTGTCGGCCATATCCGAGGCGGCCTGGCACAGACCGCCATCGTAGGTGAATGCTTCCTCTCGGGAATTTCCGGCTCGTCAGTAGCCGATTGTGCAGCAATGTCAAGGGTGTTCGTTCCGCAACTTGCCAGGGCCGGCTATGCCCCGGGCTTCGGCAGCGCGCTCGTCGCCGCCTCTGCCACGCTGGGTCCGATCATTCCGCCGTCAATCCTGATGGTGGTCTATGCCTGGCAAGCCAACATCTCGCTCGGCGGCCTGTTTTGGGCCGGCGTTATACCTGGCCTGGTCATGGCCTTGGCGATGGTGCTGCTGACGTCCTACATTGCGCACAAACGCCGGTTCCCGAAAGATCAGGCGTTTTCCTGGAACAACTTCAAGACAAAGTTCCGCGAGGCGGTCTGGGCACTGTTCATGCCGGTGCTGGTTCTGGGCGGCTTCCGAATGGGCATGTTTACCGCTACCGAGATCGCCGGCGTCGCCGCGGCGTACTCACTGCTCGTCGGCATGTTTGTCTACCGAACGCTCACTTGGGTCCAGATACCCAAGATCCTGCTGCAGACGGCCAAGGAGACGTCGGTCATCCTGCTGATCGTGGCGGCGGCAGCGCCCTTTAGCTGGTTTCTAGGTATCGAGCAGGCGCCCCAGTTGATTACGCAGGTGATAACGCAGACCACCGACAAAGCATGGGTCGTCCTGCTCATGTTGAACGTCGTACTGCTGTTTCTCGGCTGTTTCATGGAGACGATCGCGATCATGATCATCCTGGTCCCGATCCTGATCCCGGTATTGACTTTGTACCACATTGATCTGACCCACTTTGGCATCATCCTGCTGATTAACCTGACCATCGGCCAGTTGACGCCACCGGTCGGCGTATTGTTGTTTGTCGCCAGCTCCATTACCAAGGTTCGCTTCGGTGTGATAATCCGCGAAGTGCTTCCGTATATCGCCGTGCTGGTAGCCGCCTTGCTGGTGCTCACCTATGTCCCATGGCTGTCGCTGTGGTTTCCGGCGGTGATATACAATTAGCAAGGAGAACCCCTTGCTACAAACGATACTGGAAAAACCGAAACAATAAACTTTCTTGAGTTCCGTACCCGAGCCGGGAGAAGGTCAGGCGCTCATCGGGTTCGATTCGGATCTGAAGAAGTTTTACGCCGGGATCTGAACCTTCCAATAAGACCTTAGACAACCAATCATATCCGAAAGGTCTCATGATCGTCGGTTCTTGCCTTTAGGCAACAGCACCCAGGTCTTGCCGATGCGGTTTGGGGGGAGTCTTTCTCTGTGAGTCTCTCTTTACGGGGGCCCTGGGATAGGGAAAGAGGCCTGACCGTATTGAAGAGGATCTATGAGGCAGTTTCTGGACATCCAGGGGGTTCGCTCTCCGCCGTGCGGATCTTTGCCTGCGTTAACCCGGCGCCGGATTATGGGGATGACTCCAGTTCCTGGGTGATAAAGATAGTGAATCAATAAGCTTGAGTGGAGTTGGCAGTGGATTTTGGGAGACGGTCTCCTTGTAATTGGTCTGGAGGTATGATAAATCTACGAATAGTTTTAAAGAAATAAGGACTAACGATCTCGTGAAAAAGTCGCAAAAGCCTTGAGTTTAGACGGCTTCGAAAAAAAAGCGGTCGACAAGGCGCGCGAAACCCGAGGAGTGAGGCGTACTTTGCCGTACGCCGCAACAGTGAGGGATGAAGCGCAACACGGCATCCGGACTATTTTTACGAAGCCGTTAAGACGGATGCAGGTCAGGTTATGTCGGTTTATGAATACATCGCTCTGGATTCCGGCGGCCGCAGACGAAAGGGGATCGTCGATGCGGGGAGCATCGCCGCCGCACGCCAGAAGCTCCGGGAGACGGAGGTCTTTCCGGTGGAAATTGTCGAGACCGCCGGCCGGAAGCGGGAAGAGGCGGCCGTGCGGGGTGGGGCGATTCACCTTTTCCGGAAGGTCGGGCTCCAGGAATTGGCCGTGATGACCCGGCAACTCGCCACCCTCATCGGGGCAGGACTCCCTCTCGTCCCCTCCCTGTCGGCGCTGGTGACCCAGATCAGGCATCCGCTGCTCAAAACGACGCTCGCCCGGATCAAGGACGAGGTCAACGAGGGGAACAGCCTGACCCAGAGCATGTCTCATTTTCCGGAGGTCTTTCCCCCTTTCTACATCAACATGGTCCGGGCAGGGGAGGCTTCGGGGACGATGGACCTGGTCCTGGACCGACTGGCCGATTTCAACGAAAGTCAGCAGGCATTGAGGACGAAGATCCGGTCGGCTCTGGCCTATCCGCTCTTCATGTTCTTCATCGGGAGCGGCGTGCTTTTTTTCCTCGTGACCTTCGTTGTGCCGAACATTACGAACATTTTCCGGGAGATGCACCAGACACTTCCGGGGATCACCGTCTTTCTCATCGTTGTGAGCGGTTTTCTGAAGACCTTCTGGTGGATCATTGCCCTGATCCTCCTTACGGCGGTCTTCGGCCTTCGCTATGCCATCCAGAAGACAGAACAAGGCCGTCATCAATGGGACAGGTTCAAACTCAGGGTCCCGCTTCTGGGAGGGTTGAACGGGAAGATCGCCGTGGCGCGTTTCAGCCGGACCCTCGGCACACTCCTGCAGAGCAGCGTCCCCCTCCTGGCCGCCCTGGAAATAGCGAAGAATGTGGTGAACAACACGGTACTCGCGGAGCAGATCAGCCTGGCGGCCAAGGCGGTCGAGGAAGGACAGAGCCTTTCCTCCCCCCTCTCCAGAAGCGGCTTTTTCCCCCCCATCGCCGTGGAGATGATGACCGTGGGTGAGCAGAGCGGCAAAATGGAGGAGATGCTCTTCAGGATTGCCGATGCCTATGAAAGGGAGGTGGAGGCCAACGTCCTTCTGGTGACTTCCCTGCTGGAGCCGGCGATGATTCTTGTGATGGGCGCCGTGGTCGGGTTCATCGTTGTCTCGATTCTTCTCCCCATCTTCGAGATGAATCAGCTCGTCCGGTGAAACGATGGTTGCCCCCCGGTGGGTTGCATGTCCGGTGCAAGGTATCAGATAAAAGGAGAAATAGATGAAAAAAATGAAACGAAATGAGAAAGGGTTCACGCTGATCGAACTGATGGTGGTCATCGTGATCCTGGGCATTTTGGCCGGTTTGATCGTCCCCCGGATCATGGGGCGTCCGGACGAGGCGAGGCGGGCGAAGGCGCGGATACAGATAGAGAGCCTCGAAACGGCCCTGAAACTCTATAAGCTCGACAACGGAAATTACCCGACGACGGAACAGGGACTCAACGCCCTGGTCGAAGCTCCCACCGTGGGGACGCCTCTCAAGAACTGGCGGCAGGGGGGCTATCTCGAAAAGGGCAAAGTGCCGAAAGATCCCTGGGACAATGACTTCGTCTACATTTCCCCCGGCGCGCACGGGGATTACGACCTCATCTGCCGAGGCGCAGACGGCGAGCCGGACGGCGAGGGAAAGAACAAGGACATCAACAGCTGGGAAAGTGAATAACCGGGGCTACACGCTGATCGAACTTTCCGTCGTGATTCTGCTTGTCGGGGTGATGCTCCTGATTGCCGTTCCCCGCGTCCGCGATACCTTGCTCAACGACGACCTCAAGGTCGTGACGCGCCGCTTCATCGGCGCCGCCCGTGAACTGCAGAACGAATCGGTCCGGGAGCAGACGGACATTATCCTCCACATCGATCTCAATCAACCGGCCATCTGGAGCTATGCCGCCGATACGACGGCCGAGAAACGGGCGGAGCTTCGGAAGGGGGCGTTCCGCTTACCGGAGGGGATTCGGATTGTGGACGTCAGACAGGCGGACGATACAAGAAAGACGGAGGGTGAGGCGGTCATCCGCTTCTTCAGGCGGGGATATACGACCCCCACTGTCATCCATCTGGCCAAGGAAGACCGGGTCGTGACGCTGGTCTTCAACCCCTTTCTTCGGACGGTCACCGTTTATGAAAAGGATGTCGATTTTTCCTTCAATCGGGAGGAGCGGGGCGCCGGCCTCTGATCCGCACGGATCGATCCGGTCGGTAACGCCACGACCGTCGCAACGGATTTGCGCCGGTCGTGACGGATTTACGCTTCTGGAAGTGATGATTGCGATGGCGATCTTGGCCATCGCCCTTGTCGCGGTCTACC
>CAWJHT010000033.1:0-19218 GCA_963842685.1 uncultured delta proteobacterium
CTTGGACAATCTCCTTTCTTCATTCGGACCCGCTGCCGCTGGAAGCGGGCGGGAATTCTCTTCGGCGTCGATGTCCCCTGGCCTTTTAATTCCAGCCGATCAGTTTTTCCGGCAGCCAGAGGGCGATCTGCGGGAAGAAGGCGACAATGGCGATGGCGACAAGCTGGAGCAGCATGTAGGGGACAATCCCCCGGAAGATCTCCCGGGTCGTCAGCTCGGGCGGGGCGATCCCCTTGAGATAAAAGATCCCGGGCGCCATCGGCGGCGTCAGATAGGAGGTCTGGATCATCATGATGAAGAGTGCGCCGAACCAGATCGGGTCAAAACCCAGTTTCTCGATGATCGGCGAAAAGATGGGGACGAAGATGAGCAGGATGCTGGCCCAGTCGAGCAGGAAGCCGGCAAGATAGACGACGAACATGAAGAAGGCCAGAACCGCCCAGGGCCCCATGTTGAGGGCCGAGAGCATCCTCTCCGTGGCGTCGCTGCCCCCGAGCCCGAGGAAGACGCCGCTGAACATGAATCCCCCGAGCAGGATCATCATCATCATGCTGGAGATCTTGATCGTCTGGAGGGTCGCCTCCTGGAGCACCTTCAGGCTGAAGTTGCCGTAGCCGATCGTCAGCAGGACGCTTCCGAAGGCGCCCAGGGCGGCGGCCTCCGTGGGTGCGGCAAAGCCGAGAATGATGGTGCCCATGACGGTGAAGATCAGGACGGCGGACGGCAGCATTCCCGTGACCGTGGCCTTGAGTTTCCGCGACAGGGGAATATCCCGATCCTCGGAAGAAATCGGCGGGGCAAACCCTTTTTGGCCATAGGAACGGACGAGAATGTACAAGACATAGACGGACGAGAGCAGAAGGCCGGGGAAGATCGTGGCGATCAGGAGACGGCCGACGGATATCCCCGCGGCGGGACCGTAGACGACGGTGACGACGCTCGGCGGGATGATGGTGCCGAGCGCCCCGCCGGCGATGATCGTGCCGGCGATCAGGGAGTGGTTGTAGCCCCGTTTCATCATCGGCGGCAGGGCCATCACCCCGACCATCACCTCGGCCGCCCCGATGATCCCCGTGCAGGCGGCGATGATCGTGCACATCAGGATGGTCGTCACCGCCAGGCCGTTTTTGATGCGCCCCGTCCACATGCTGATCGTCTCGAAGAGGATTTTGGCGATGCCCGATCTCTCCAGCATCGTTCCCATGAAAATGAACAGCGGCACGGCGGCAAGGACATAGTTGTCGGCCACGCCGTAGACGCGGCGGATGATCATCGGGATGACCTCCGGCCCGAAACTGACGATGCCGAAATAAAGAGAAATGCCCATCAGGCTGAAGACAACGGGAAATCCCGCAAACACGACCAGGATCATCACCGGAAACATGAAAAGGGAGAGGTTATCCATCATGGCTGTTCTCCTCTCGTCAACAGGCTGATATTGCGGATAAAGCAGGCTGTTCCCTGCAGAAGCAGAAGAACAAAGCTGATCGTGATCACGGCCTTGTATGGATAGAGGTAGGGCCTCCAGGGGCTGAGCCCCGATTTTTCGCCCATCTCGAAGGACTGCAGGACATACTGTCCCCCCGCATAGACGAGGGCGATGACCACCGGGAAGAACAGGAGCAGATAGCCGACCAGATCGATGACGGCCCTGGTCCGCGCAGAGAAGTGCGAGGTGAAGATGTCGATCCGGATGTGGGCATCGACGGAAAGGACATAGGCCGCCCCCAGCAGGAAATGGCTCCCGTAGAGGAAGTAGGTCACATCATAGGACCAGATGGTGGGGCTGTTCAGAATGTAGCGTGCAACGACCTCATAGACGAGCGCCAGCACGTTGGGGATGATGACCCAGGCAACCCATTTCCCCGTCCATTTGCTTAGCCCATCGATCATCTTGAGATAAGATTCCATCATGGATACCGTTTCCTCCCTTCATGCAAGGCGAAGCAAGCATCAGGATCAATCACGCCGGGCGTCCGCTCATCACGGACGCCCGGCGTGATTCTCATCAATATTTGAGTGATCTCGTAGTTTTCGACGATTTCCCATTTCTTGTGAAAGTCGATCTGGGATTCGAAGAGTTTCTTTGTCCATGGATCCTTGGCGGCAGCTTCCCGTCCCCATTCAAGCCCCAGCTTGTAGGCGGCCTTCTGCACCTCCACGTCCAGTTCGATGATCGTGTTTCCCTTCTTCTTGAAGACGTCCATCGCCCCCATGTCGAGGGCGCCGAGATAGGTCCAGGAGTCCAGCGTCGCAATCTTCGCCGCTCCCTCCACGATCGCCTTGAGGTCCGCCGGCAACTCCTCCCAGGCCTTCACATTCACGACATATTCAAAGGGGGCGCTCGGCTGATGAATCCCGGGAATGATGACATACCTGGCCACCTCATGGAATCCCATCGACAGATTCTCCCCTGCGCAGGCCCATTCCGTGGCGTCGATCACCTTCTGCTGCAGGGCCGGCAGCACCTCGCCGCCGGGCAGGGTGATCACGGAAGCGCCCAGCTTGGGAAGGATGTCCGCCCAGGCCCCGACGGTCCGCATCTTGAATCCCTTGAAATCCGCCATGGAGCGGACCGGTTTGTGCGAATGGGCGAACACCTCGGTGGGACGAATCCCTCCCGGAAAGGCGATCACGTTGAATACTTCCCGGCGGTAATCCTGCCAGAGCTTGTATCCGCCGCCGGCGTAGAGCCAATGCAGCATCACCTCGGAGTTCGGGCTCCCGGCGAATCCCCCGATGATCGCCGACCCCTTTGAAATGCCGATGTCGTAGCCGGGCCAGGTATGGGCCATCTGGCAGACCCCTCTCCTGGTGGCGTCCACCCCTTCCAGGGCCGGCACAATGGCCCCCGCCGGGAAAATGTCGATGATCAGTCTTCCGTTGCTGAGCTTTTTGACCACATCCGGCAGGACCCTGGCCATATGGGTGTAAAGGGGCATTCCGGTCGTCCATGCCGTGGCCATTTTCCATTTGAACACCTTGTCCTGGGCGTACAGTCTCCTGTTCCCCGTCAGGACAACCCCCGCCCCTGCCGCTGCAGCGACCCCAGCCTTCTTTAAAAACTCACGCCTTGTCTTTCCCATGATTTCTCCCTCCTGATTGAACAAGTTATGCTTCCCCGCCTTTGCAGCCCATTGCCGCATCGGACCGGGGAAGCAGATCCCTGTAGATGGTTTCATAAGGAATTACGGATGCAACGCCGGATGCGAAAGGCATCCCGCTATTTCAAAAGATCCTTGCAGAGCTTGGCCGCGCCCGGGGCATCATAGGCGGTGCCGTCCGCCCCGATCTGCTCCGCAAACGCCGGCGTCACCGGCGCTCCGCCCACGATCACCTTCACCTGCTGCCGAAGACCGGCCGCCTTAAGGCCCTCAATCGTGTTTCTCATCTCGGTCATCGTCGTCGTCAAAAGGGCGCTCATCGCCAGAATTTCGGGTTTCTTATCACTGACCGCCTGGACGAACTTCGCCGCGCTCACGGAAACGCCGAGGTCCTCCACCTGGAAGCCCTGACCCTTCAGGATCATCGTCACCAGGTTCTTCCCTATATCATGGAGATCCCCTTGAACCGTCCCGATCACGACCGTTCCCAGCTTCTTCGCCTCACCCTTGCCGGCCAGCTTTTCCTTGAAATGGTCGAGCGTCATCGACATCGCACGCGCCGCCAGCATCATCTCCGGAATGTAGATCTGACCATTCTGGAATTTCTCTCCCACAATCGTGATCGCCGGGATCAACCCCATGGAAACGACATCCTGTGGAGCAGTCCCGCCGTCGATATCCTTCTGCATCAACGCAATCGTCTTCGGGATATCGTTGGCGATGAGGGCATCCACATAGGCATCCACGTCGAGTCCCGTTTCCACCTTCGTCGTTTCGGTTTTCCGAATCTTGGTCTGAGAGGTCCAGAACTTCCCCTTGACGCCCCCTTCTTCCAGTTCGATCGGATACCGTCCGAACTCGTACGTGGCATCCAGAAGGGCTTTCATGTTCTCCGGCGGAACGTAGTCCGTGATCGAGTTCGATGAGGAGACCATGTATCCGCCGCCGGGACCGATCGTCCGGATGCGCTCATAGACCTCCGCCCGAACATCCTCGGGCGTTCCCAGGGTCAATGTGGAGTCGAGATTGATGTTCCCGATGAGGCAGAGCTTCTTCCCCCACTTTTTCTTCACCTCGACGATGTTCATCGCATTGGGCTGGATGGGGTTGAAGGCATGGAAGCCGCAGTCGATCAAGTCTTCCATCACTTCGGTGCAGTCGCCGTCGCTGTGGAATATGAAACCGATCCCTTTTTCGCGGCAGATCTTCCCCATCTTCTTGTACCAGGGGAAGAGATACTTGCGCAGGTACTTCGGGTGGACCAGAAGCCCCGTGTTAAAGGCGATGTCATCCGGGTTGAGCACGGCGCCGACACAGGGATGCTCGGTGACCCGCAGGAAGGTCTGGAACTGAATATCTCCGATTTTGTTTATGATCGCTCCGGCCAGTTCCTCGTCCGTCTCCAGGGCGTTAAAGAAGGTCTCCGCCCCCATGTACATCCACGCCGGCGTGTAGATCTTTCCCAAGAGCAGGATGGCCTTCATCCCTTTGGGGAGTATCTTATCAAAAACGTCCCATTTGGATAAGTCCAGATCGTCGACCGTGGGCCATTTGTACGTCTCGAATTTCTCCCAGCTCGTGAGCACCCCCTCGTGGGTATGCGCCCATTCCCGGGAGACCTTGTCGCCGTATTCGGTGTGAACCCCTTCGCCCTTCGTCGTCATCCCCTCGGGCGCCCTGACCGGTTCGAGGATTCCCGAGGAGGCCGTCATGTAGTCGAAACCCGCAGTATACCAGAAATCCACCTGATCCTGCAGCGTCTTGATGGGCCTGCCCATGAAGGCCTCTTTTGGCCTCTGGTCCACATGCCAGTCCCCCTGGGGGACCCGGTCCGGTTCCTCGCAGTGGAGGGTCTTCAGATATCTTTCAAAATCCGGCTTCAGCTCTCGATTCATCTCTTTTCTTCATCTCCTTTCCTTTGATGGTGTATAGCGATTAAAAATGATATCGACTCTTTGCCCGTTATTCGACTCGCCCTGCCCGGAAGGCCGAGATGTAATCCACACAGAAGTCGTCCTTGCCGGTGACGAGCGTCACTGCCTTGAGCATCGCATAGAGTTGCTTGTCGGTCGGGTCGATGATAGCCGAATCCAGCCCCATGGTGATCGCCGCTGCGAGAAACGCCCGGTTGATCAGTTTTCGCGCCGGCAGACCATAAGAGACATTTGTCAGACCGCAGACGGTATGAGCGCCCGGGAATTTTTTCATGATGATGCCGATGGCATCCAGCGTGACCTTCGCCGATTGAGGATTGGTCGAAAGCGGGTAGACCAGCGGGTCGAGGTAGATGTCGTCGAGAGGCACCCCCGCCCCTGTGAGTTTTTCCAGCAACCGGCCTGCCAGCTCTACTTTGGCCTCGGTCGTCTCGGCCAAATGCTGTTCGGCCTGACAGAGGGCGATCACCTTGGTCCTCCGTTCGACTACGAGCGGGAGGATGCCTTCGATCCGCGAGGGCTCCAGGGAGATAGAGTTGATGAGCGGGGTCTTTTTCAGAAGCGGCAGCACCGCCTGGATGACGGCAGGATCTGGGCTATCGATGGAGAGCGGCAGATCCGTGACCTCTTGAACCGCCTCTACGATCCATCTGAGTTTATCGGCTTCCTCGCCGACGAACGTACCGGCATTGACATCGATGTAATGGGCACCGGCTTGCGTTTGCGCCTTCGCTTCTTCCTGGATAAAGGCGCGATCCCCTGTGCTGATGGCCTGGGCAATCTGTTTTCGTGAGGCATTGATCCTCTCGGCGATGATCAGCATACCACTTCTCCCTATTTGTTTGGATGATGCGAATGTCGTGTTTTCCTGTCAGGTCGCTCGGTAGACTTTCACGCTTTGACAATTCAACGATTGACTGAGACTCTACAAGATCGTCAATGGACTGAGACTTTTACCATGTCATACAGACAATCAATATATAATCTGAAAAAGACGCGGGACAATGATGAGATACTGGTTATAAGCAATTTTGATGCCAGTTAGAAATGACTGTATTAACCGGGGTTTTCATTCTTCAGGCGATTCATTATTTGATCACGTGCCGTCTTTTTAGGCTGACGTTATCATGTTAAATATAATTATTTACTAAATAATTAAACTACGATTCAAATATTGATCGAACGATTAATAATGTGATCACCCAATACCGCCGCCCGTATTATTCTGGAGGTTTATTATGTATACTGTACCTGTTCAATTTTTTTACCAGGCTGGACTGGCTGATTCCCAGGACAGCAGCTGCCTTGCGGGTGCTCTTGAATTTTTTGTATGCTTCAGAAATGATCTGCTTCTCTTCCGACTCTATCGCGCTTTTCAGGGAAGTGTTGGGTAGCTTGCCCGGTTCTGCTGCCGCCGGGATTCCTGCAAGATTCTCAGGTAATATGCACTCTCCGCGGCTGGTCACAACCAATCTTTCGATCGTATTTTCCAGTTCACGAATATTTCCGGGCCAATCATAGTTCAGCAATCGCTCCATGACATCCGGATGAATCCATTTCTGGTAACCGTACTGTAATTTATATTTGGCCAGAAAGTCATTGATGAGGGGTAAAATATCCTCTTTGCGGTTTCTCAATGGAGGCAGAACCAGCGGAACGACGTTGAGGCGGTAGTACAGGTCTTCCCGGAATGTGTTTTCCTGCATCATTTTCTTAAGATCCCTGTTTGTGGCCGCAACGATCCTGACATCCAAACTGATATTCGTCTTTCCGCCGACCCTGGTTATGACTTTATCCTGGAGCGTTCTTAGGATTTTCACCTGTAGATCAAGAGGTATCTCACCTATTTCATCAAGAAACAGGGTCCCCCCTTGGGCAAGTTCAAACAACCCTGGTTTACCTTCTTTCAGGGCGCCGGTAAATGCTCCCGGTTCGTACCCGAAAAATTCGGATTCCAGTAAATTCGTGGGGATCGCTCCACAATTTATTTTTATAAAAGGACCTTTGGAACGCTTGCTGGCCCGATGGATCAGCTGGGCGATCAGCTCTTTTCCGACGCCGGATTCACCCAAAATGAGGACCGTTGAATCGACATGGGCGACATGAAAAGCCAGGTCAAGCTTCTGTCTCATTTCCGTATTGTTCGTAATGATCTTTCTAAAGGGTTGTTGAGAACGCAGATGCTCCAGCTCAAGGTAGTAACGGTTCTTTATCTCCTCGGTTTCAGCCAATTGCTCCTTGAGAGAATTCAGTTGGGTGACGTCTCGGATGGCTGTAACCACCCTGACCAATTCGCCTTTATCGTTATATACCGGGTTACCGGTCAGTAATAATTCCTTGTTGTTGCGAATATCGACGATCGTTACGGGGGAGTTTCGCTCAACGACCATTTCTGTGACTGATCTTCCTATGTACCCTTGTTTAACCAGCTCCCGGACATGTTTCCCCACAAACTCTTCGGCCGTTATCCCCGTCATCTGCTGATAAGCATGATTGGCCTTTAGAATGAAGCCATTGCGGTCGGCAACCACGATGCCATCGTCGAGGGACTCTATGATGGCATCCAACTCCTTGTTTATTTCTTTCACTACATCATACTTTTGAGATATTTCTTCAAAATCGGAGACATCCTGAAATATGGCAACCGCTCCGATAATGACACCGCCTTTTCTTATGGGGCTTCTATTGGTGATCACGATCCGATCGGCAATTTCAAGGCGGCAGCTGTACTCTGTCTGACCGGTATCCATGATATCCAGCAGCCTTGTGCTCGGAACGACAATGTCCACCCTGGTCCCCAAGGCTTTTTCCTGAGAATAATTTACGAGTTCCGCAGCCGCTTTGTTGATCACGACAATCAGCCCCTGGCGGTTGACCACAATGACGCCATTGTGGATAGAATCCAGAATCTCATTCAAGTAGTAATCACTGAATTCTGATGTGGGCATGCCTCCTCCTGTAACAAGCACCCTCAGTGGATCTTTCGTAATGTGACGGCGTAGAGCTTCTTGAGCAGGTCCCCTTCCTCAAATGCTTCGATCTCAACGATTTCATAACCCTTCGCCAGCTGTTCGACTTTCTCCCTGCTGAAAAAATGGACGATAAACCCTCCGTTTATTTCCCACAGGTCCTCTCCGCGATGGATTCCCGTCCGGTAGAATGCGTCTTTTGTATTACGAACCGTGTATAGACTCAGTCCGGCGGGCTTGAGGATACGCCTTATCTCACCCGACAGAAAATCGAGCTCCGCCGTCGTGAGTGCCATGCAGTAAAGCATGTGGGAATAGCAGGCATCAAAAGTCTCATCGGCAAAGGGCAGGGGATTTCTCACATCATGGATTTTGGTGACAATCCGGTCCGACAGCCTCAGCTCCTGAGCTTTCTGATCGATGGCTTCAAGCCCCTGGGTGCTGTAGTCCAGTGCGTAGATCTTGAATCCTTTCCGTGCAAGGAAGATCGTGTCTCGCCCCTGTCCGCAGCCCAGTTCAAGGACGTTGGTCTTGTCTTCCTTCGTGAAAAGCGCTGCCGCCTTATACGCAGGGTGACTGGCCTCCGAGCCGAACATCTCCGGCATCTCCAGGAACGAGTCTTGCCATTGCTGCCGCTGAGCATCCAGAAATTTTCGTTCCATAGGGAGCAGCCCCTAATCCAAGAGGTCTTTCTTTATCTTTCGTTCGAATTCTTGTTATCACCTTCTTCTCCTCCATCCGGAGATCACTCCCGATCACGGATTGGATCTGTCGATTCTGCATATACCCCATCAGAGACAGAATGGAAAGAGCCGTCAGGATCAGCAGCATTCCCCAGGCTTCCGGAACGACGGCCGTTCGCCCAGCTCGATCGATGCCGCAATCGTGCCGATCACCGGTGTGGCGAGGGTTCCCATGCTGGCCACACCCGCGGGCAGTTCATTCAGAATGAAAAACCAGAGCAGCAGCGCCAGGGCTTGACTGATGATTGAACTGAAAATGAGACCGACAGTGAAATAGGGGGTCCACTGCACCGGTCTGTCCGGAATGATCATCGCGATCAGGATGAGCGGCAGGGAGCCCAGCAGCATCTGCCAGGCCGTCAGCGAGATGAGATCAAAGCGATTTTGCCGGTTCATGATCTTGGTCACGATGGTGCTGAGCGCCCAGGCCACGCCTGCCAGGACGGCGAGGAGTTTGCTGATGAAGGTGCTCTGGAGATGCCAGGGCTCCAGAATGATCATCAAACCGACAAGCGCCATGACGACGGAGATCCATTGTATGCCCCGAATCTTTTCCGAGAGAAGGGGCCAGGCCATCAGGAGGACCCAGAAAGGCATGATGTAAACCAGGATTGCCGTCTTACCGACGCCGCCCGTTGCAAGGGCCAGCGTAACCAAGCCGATAACGGCCGTGGTGGAAAGAAACCCCAGAAGGAGTGGTCATCCAGAACGCTTTTGGTCGCAGGGGGCGACGCTTCCAGATGCAGGAGGGCAAACAGACCGACGGCGCCTAGGCCCGTTCGCAGGGCGGCAAAATCATAGACGCCGGCATATTTGAGGCATTCCTTCATGACCACCCAGTTATAGCCCCAGATGGAAGTCAGGGCGACAAGGGCAAGCAGGGCCGGTCTATTGGAATGGCGTTTGCGGTTCAAGATATCACGTCGTCTCGGTACGAAATCAGCCTGTGGAATGTCATTTCTAAAAGAAATTCGCTTAAAGTTCTCCCCGACGGTATTCGGAGGCCCACTGATTGACCATGTCGATGAGACTCTGGAGGGGGCGGGAGATATATTTATCCTTGTGATGGATCAGATAGAATTTCCGCGTCATGGCGGGATCGGACAAGGGGATGGCCCTCAGGGTTCCCATCGCGAGCTCCTTGCTGACGACGCGCCTCGTGATGACGGCGATGCCGATCCCCTCCTCGACGGCGGTCTTGATGGCCTCGTTGTTGGAGAGTTCCAGGGGAATCGAGACGTTGATATGATGCCTTCTCACGAAATCCTCGGTGCTCATGCGGGGCGCCGATCCTTTTTCATGGACGATCAGGGCATGTCCTTCCAGATCCCCGGGTTCGATGACCGATTTCGATGCCAACGGGTGTCCGGAGGGAACGATGATCTGGTAGCTGTCCTCCAGGACTTCGCACATGGTGAGCTTCTTGTGGGGCACAGGATAGGATATGAAACCGATATCGTTGGCGAGCGTTGCGGTTTTCTCTACGATCAGTTCCGTCGGCAGGAGTTCCACGGAGATCCTGATCTTCGGATTCGCTTGGATGAAACGGTTGACAATGAAAGGAAGATAATAGGAACCGAAACTTTCGCTGGAGAGGATTCGGAGGAAGCCCCTCTTGCGCTGCTGAAAATCACGGAGGCTTTCCTCCGCCTGGTTCTCCATCTCGAAGATGGACTCGGCGATGCCGTAGAGGACTTCACCCGCATCGGTCAGGGCCATTTTCTTTCCGAAGCGATTGAAGAGTTTGATCTCGTAATACTCCTGAAGACGCTGGATGCCTTTCGTGACGGCGGGCTGGGTGATATACAACGCTCCCGCAGCGGCGCTGAGGCTTCCGTGTTTTGCGGCCATGTAGAAGATCTTCAGTTGATTGAGATTCATAACCTGTTATTATTCATAATGCTAAATTTATTAAACGGATTCATTCTAAACCACCCTTTTATGGTTTGTCAAGGATTGTCGAGGATGTCGTGGGATTACTGAGAGTGGTGCACCCATCCGGGAATAATCCCGGAAGTTGCGGCCAGGGCGGACAAGCAGGTGAAGGAAGACAGTGACTGTAGCGGGTCAAAGGCTTCTCAGCGGGCCTTTTCCACCTCTGTCAGGCAAAGCTCGATGATATCCAGGGCCCGGTCCATCTCTTCGCGTGTGATGATCAGGGCGGGCGTCAGCGTGAGGATGTTGCCCATCGTGAGTTTGAAACTGAGACCGCGGCTGAGGGCGGCGTACATCACCGCCTCCGCTTCTTCCGTTGCCCGCTCGCCGGTTGTCCGATCCTTCACCAGTTCAATGCCGAGGAAGAGTCCCAGGCCGCGTACGTCGCCGATCAAGGGGTGCCGGTCCATCATGTCGGCCATTCGGACGAGGGCATGATTGTCCTAACGTGCGGGCATGTTCGGCCAGGTTGTTTTCCTCAACATACCGGATCGTCGCCAGGGCCGCAGCGCAGGCGACCGGGCTTTTTTCATGGGTATAGTGTCCCAGGGCGCGGTTCCCCGCCACATCGAGGTTTTCACGGGCGATGAGGGCCGCGAGAGGAAAGACGCCGCCGCCCAGCCCCTTGCCGATGACCAGCATGTCGGGGACCACATCGAAATTCTCACAGGTGAACATCCGACCGGTCCGGCCCAGGGCGTGGGGGATCTCGTCGAAGATGAGCAGCGCCCCGTGACGGTCGCAGGCCTTCCTGATGATCTGCCAGTATTCGGGCTTCGGGATGTAGGGGGTGCTCCGGATCGGCTCGGCGATCACCGCGGCGATGTCCCCCTCCTTCTCCAGGACATACTCCACATAGCGGGCGCACATCATATCGCAGCCGCCGCGACCGCGGCACTCATAGATGCAGTGATATTCGTCGGGAGGAGGGACGTGTTCCGTTCCGGGCAGGAGAGGTCCCATATCCTGACGGAAGGTCGCCTCACCGCCGATGGAGATCGCATCCAACGACGCCCCGTGGAAGGAATCCCACATGGAGATCGTCTTGTGGCGGCCGGTGGCGATGCGGGCGAGCTTGAGGGCCATGCCGATCGCCTCGGCCCCGCCGGGGCAGAAGAGGACCCTGTTCAGATCGCCCGGGGCGATTTCCGCCAGTTTTTTCGCCAGATCGACGGCGACCCGGTTGGTATAGCGCCTCGTACAGAAGGGGAGTTGATCGAGCTGTTCCTTGATTGCCGCGATGACGGCCGGGTTGGCAAAGCCGACCTGGTGGACGTTGTTGCCGTGAAAATCCATGTAGCGCCGTCCCTGCAGGTCCTCGATCCAGATTCCGTCGCAGGCGCGCATGGCGTTGAGGCAGGGTGTGGAGAGGGACTGCTTGAGAAAATATTTCTCGTCCTCGGCGAGGAGCGCCCTTGTTTCCGCATTGAGATTTTCATCCTGCCATTGCTTTCGCCGCGGGGAGATATTGATATCGCCTTCCGATCGGTGCAGCTTTTCCATAGGTCACACCCTCCCTTAGAAAAGAAGTGTATGGATTTTTTGCAAAGTCGTCAATTTTTCTTTTGTTATGGTACTGATCACTTTATTTCTCTTGCTTCGGACCATCGATAAACGAATAATGAGCCGTCTTAACATTCCATCCCATCCCATTTGTAGGAGGCTCCTCATGACGATCGAGCGGCAGGATAAGAGGGACGGACGGCCGGAGGCCGAACAGGGGGACATCAACACCACGACCGCGAGACAGAGGTATTGGGACCGGAATCTCTCCGGTGAAGCCAAGGCGTGGTTTGAAGAGGATAAGAGGGTTTTCCTCCACCAGAGCCTCTCCACCCCCGTGATGAATGTGATTGCAAAGGCCCAGGGCGCCTGGCTCGAAGACATGAACGGCAAGCGCTATCTTGACATGCACGGCAACGGCGTCCACAACGCCGGCTTCAACCATCCGGAGATCGTGGAGGCCGTAAAAAAGCAGCTCGACGAGTCTTTGACCTTCTGCCCTCGACGTTACACGAACATTCCCGTCTATCCGCCTCGCAAAAAAACTGGCGGAGATTACCCCCGGCGACCTCTGCCGCTCCCTTTTCTGTCCGGGGGGGACGGATGCGATCGAGATGGCGCTGAAATTGGCGAAACTCGTGACCGGCCGTTTCAAGACCCTCTCCTTCTGGGACTCCTTTCACGGGGCCGGTTTCGGTGCGTCGAGTGTCGGGGGGGAGGAACACTTTCACGGCGGCCTCGGCCCTCTCGTTCCGGGCGCCTTCCATGTGGAGTTCCCGAACTATTATCGCAATCCCTGGGGATTCACCAGACAGGAGGATGTCGATGCCGAATGTCTCAGGCAGATCGAGCTCGTCATGCGGCGGGAACCGGAAATGGCGGCGGTGATCGGCGAGCCGATTTCCGCAAATCCTGTCGTCCCCAGCAGGAGATACTGGGAGGGGGTCAAGGAACTGTGCGAGCGATACGGGGCGCTGCTGATCTTCGACGAGATCATCGAGGGCTTCGGGAGGACCGGGAAGATGTTTGCGAGCGAGCACTACCTGACGCCCGATATCCTGGTCCTGGGCAAATCCCTTGGCGGCGGGATCACCCCCCTGGCGGGGATCGTCACGCGGGAGAAATATAATATCTGTCAGGACCGCTCCGTCGGTCATTACACCCATGAAAAGAACGCCCTGTCGGCGGCGGCCGCCCTTGCGGAGATCGAGGTGATTGAGAAGAACAACCTCTGCGACCATGCCGCCCGCCTGGGGGCCTACGCGCTGGAGCGCCTCCAGGGGATGTCCGAGAAGCATCGCCTCATCGGCTGCGTCATGGGGATCGGTCTCCACATCGGCATCGACCTCGTCCGGGATCGAAAGACCAAGGAGCGGGCCATCCGCGAAGCGGAGATCATCATGTTCAAATGCATGGAAAAGGGGCTGGCCTTCAAGACGATCGACGGGAACATGATCACGCTGCGACCGGCACTCGTCATCACTCGCGAGGAACTGGACTGGGCTCTGGATGTCCTCGATGAAGCCATCGGGGAGGTTGAGCGCGGTCTGACCTATTAACCCTCTTTTCTATCTCAGCCGCCGGAGTGATTGTGAGCCGATATCGCGTCAGACTCCGTCATTACCCGGTTTTTCCCGTTATTCTTTGCGGAGTAGAGCGCCAGGTCGGATCGATTGATGAGGTGTTCCAGCGGTTCACCCGGACGATAACAGGCCACACCGATTGAGACGGTCATGGATCCCAGTCTTTTCGAAGTGGCTACCGACTTGAGTGTCGTCTGAGCAAAGAAATTCCGGATACTTTCAGCGACGACTGAGGCGCCGCTGAGGGGCGTGTGGGGAAGCAATACGGCAAATTCCTCTCCGCCGAAACGTGCCAGGAAATCTCTGCCCCTTACGATCTCTTTGGTCTTCTTCGCCATGAATTTCAGTACCTCATCTCCGGTGAGGTGCCCGTGTTGATCATTGAATTGTTTGAAATCGTCGATATCGATCAGCAGGAGGGTCAAGTCTCCGCCGTGAGTCGTGGCTTCAACGGCATAGGAGGCCAACATGTCGTCGAACGTTTTTCGGTTGGGAATCCCGGTCAAAAAATCCATGGATGCCTCTGTCTTGATCTGTTCAAAATCCTTTTTCAGCCCCTCCAACTCTTCTGTCGTCTTCTTCAGTTTATGGCTGATGGTCTTTCCATATCCCCCCAGTGTTTTCGTCTTGTCGATGATTTCACTGATCACATTTCTGATGTCCTGGATAGAGGCATTGTCAGACAGCATATTGACGGAATTTGAAACAAAAGATTCATATTCATGGGTTTGACCCGTCAGTTCCGTGACTTCTCTGAGAATAGTCACCAATATCTGCTGCAGGTCTTCCCGAAGTTTCCTTAGCTCATGTTCGTCTTTTTCTGCGCAGAAACGCCAATAAAGCTCTTCGTTCTTTTCCTCGAGGAAGGCTTCCCCCTGATCGCGCATGGCATCGATGGTTCTGCTCAGTTCCTTATCGGCGCAGGAAACGTACTTGTACCAGACCGAATAATTTTTGGGTGTGATGGAAATGTTGTACTTTGACATCAACGGCAGCGCAAGCCGGATATAACCGGGGTCTTCCTTTACTGACTTCGTATCATCCATATTCCCTCGTTCCTGTTTCGGTCAATACGATGAACCGGCCAAGAATAGCGATTGTGTGACGGATACCGAACCCATGCGGATCCTTCATGCGATCTGGTATTTGGGAGGCGAGGATAGGGGAAGTGGCGTGGTATGTCAATGGGATTTTATCGCGATTTTATGACTACGTCATCGAAACGGGAAGCGATTCGACAGGTCAAATGGGAAGGCCCTATTGAAAGGATTAACGCTTGAGGGGACTATTTCGTAAGGATTTTTTCTCATCGGGTGAGGGTGTGCTCTTTGAGACGGGAAAGCGGAGGACCTCGTCCAGGAAGGCCCTGATGAGATGGGAGAGGTATTTGTCTTTATGGTGGATCATAGAGAATTGTCTCATGATCCTGGCGCCGGACAGGCGAACGGCCCGAAGCACACCGGCATCCAACTCCCTTTTTGCCACAGTCACCGGGATGATCGTGATACCGAGCCCTGACGCAACGGCGCGTTTGATTGCCTCGTTTTCACCGAGTTCCATGACGACCTTCGGTGAGGGTCCTTTTCCGGAAAAGATTTCCTCCGTGATAGCGCGCACTCCCGAGCCCTTTTCACTCATAATGAACGGCTGATCCTGCAACTGTGACACACGGATGGTCCGGCAGCGGGCAAAGGGATGGTCCGGCGGTACGATGATCACCAGTTCCTCCTCCCATAGAGGGGTGACGACGATGTTCGGATGGGACACGGATCGGCCAATCAATCCCAGATCGCTCTTGAAAGCGAGTATGCTTTCCACAATGTTCTGGGTATAACCGACATCCATTTGAATTTCGATATAGGGATGCTTCTTTCGGAAGAGATCGATGATGTCCGGGAGGTAATAGGCGCCAAGGGTGGGGCTGGCGCTGATTTTAATGCCCCCGGTCTTCAGTCCTTTGATTTCCTCGATGACGCTGTCGGCCTCCTTGGTGAGGTTGAAGATCCGCTCCGCATAGGAATAGAGAATCTCACCGGTGCTGGTCAATTCGATACTTCGCCCGAATCTCTCGAAGAGTTTGAGGCCGTAAGCATCCTCCAGGAGCTTCACCTGATTGCTCACGGAAGGCTGGCTCAGACAAAGTACATCCGCAGCCTGCGAGAAACTTTTCTGCTTTGCCACATGATAGAATACCCAGAGCTGATTCAGGTGCATCCTGTCTTATCCCGATCCGGTTTGGTGGTCACACGCTTCTGTCAACTTACGGCTCCGGCGTCCATAGTCCTAGCCTATGGATATCATATTAATAATCAATTTGACAAGGATACATCGCTGACCTATGAAAGGTAAAACAATAGTAATCGTTCTCCCTGCTCGGTCCGCCCCATTTCTCGTGAAGGGCTCTCTGTTAGCCCAGGACCTGGAACGATTGCTTCACAATCCATGAAGACAGGGATCATTTGGAATATCGAGTATGAGTGGTGCGTTAACGCTACCGGTAGACGCGTCAATTTTGAACTGGTGATTGAAACTGCTCGATGGTGGGTCAAGGTTGGTTGAGTCTTTGTGGTCTCTAACCGCGTTGAATGGAGGAGGTGTTTCCTATGCCAAGTTTATTTGATTATCTGGAAAGAGCGTTTACCGGTCCGATCATGACACAGAAGGATTTTCACTTGAAAGTCTTGATACCGAACATCCGGAAGATTGTCAAGGAATATGAAATCACCTATGACCCCGCCGTACCGGTTCCCTCGGATGACCAAATGGCCGATCGCCTGTTTACGGGTGCCATCGATTTTTTGGAGCGAACAGGACTGTATTGCAGCAGCACGAACCGGATTGTCCTGTTTCATAAGGATGAAATTCTCCGGGACCTGAGTCATTACCGGGAAGCGGGTACCTTCGGAGAAGGGAGGGATCGTGCTACCCTAAAGCCGCGTCGGCCTGGAGACACGACACCCCCCTGGTGTCATATCGGTACGGGGATCGTAGCCACATCGGAAGAAATCGCCCTGGCACAGGTGGAGGGCTACGCCCAGGTCGTACAGGCAAATTCAATCAGTATACCAGCCTTGGAAACGGTGCGGGGTGTGCCGATCGTTGGAGGGTCGCCTTTGGAACTGTACGGTGTCTTCAGCGCTATTGCCACGGGGCGAAGGGCGTTGTGGCGCGCAGGGAGACCGGGGTTGCCCATATTGAATCTCTGTTCCGCCTCTACCACCGATACGGGCACCATCGCCGGTTGCTATCCGTCGGTGGGACTGCGTCCCTCGGATGGTTGGCTTATCGACTTTCTTGCGGAAATGACTATAGATTTTAACAATATGAATAAGCTGACCTTTGTCAATTATATCGGTGGTAATGTCGGCTCCACCGATCTGGCGATTCTCGGAGGTTATGCGGGGGGGGCGCCGGGAACTGCTCTTGTCATGACGGCATATCACATTGCAGGATGTGTCTTTATGAAGGGTGCATACCATCTGACAGGTCCCGGTGGATATGAACCTAGGCTGTTCATCGACCCGGGCCGGTCTCTGGGCCCATGCCATCGTCGGACGGGCGACGAGTCGAAACACAAACTACTGCGCTATTGCGTTGCCTTATACCAGTCTCCGGGCCCTGCACCAAGACGTATTTCTACGAGGCGGCGGCATCTATGCTGGCTGCGGGTCCATCCGGTTATGCAGGCATTCAGATGGCCCATCCGGCAAGGGCTGTCGTCAACAACGGAGTGACGCCGACAGAAGCTCAATTCAATGCAGATATGGCCTATGCCGTTGCCAAGTCGGGTATGACTGCCGATTGTGCGAGTGAGATATGCAATCGCCTGTTGGAAAAGTATGAAGTAATGATCAAGCAAGCCCCGGCAGGCATTGCCGGAAAACCTACCCTGAATTATATAATATTCCTACGAGGAAACGGACAGACGCCTATAGTCAGTTTTATGAGAAGATGCTTGATGAATTAGCGGGGATGGGGATCCCTATCCGTGAATGATTAAAGGGGATTTCCGGGGACAATATTATGGAAGGGGGTGAACGGCGCGGAGCATTTTTAGAAGGCCCAAAAAAACAAACCCATAATTCAGCAAAGAAAGGAAGGGATAACAATGAGAAAAGGGTGGTTTACTTTCTTCTTAATCCCGGTGGTCTTCGCGGTTTTTGTTTGCAGGGTACAAGCCCAACCGACGATTAATACTTACATGGGATGGGGTTCCGAGGTTAACAGTTCGGCGAATGAGAAGTTTTTTTTGGAACAAACCGGCATAAGGATCCAGTACTTGAACCAGTCTATGGGCGAGGTGGAAGTACGAGTGAAGGCTGAAGCGCCTAATTTCAATGCAGATATGGTCATGTGCGTCGGAGCGCCTTTGGCGTTTCTTGCCAAGAAGAGCGGGTGGGTCGAGCCTTATGTATCTCCTGCCTGGAAGGGGGCGAACACACTCTTCTATGATCCACAGGGCTATTGGTACAACCAAGGCAATTTCTCTTTTGTCCTGGTGGGAAACAAGGATCGTCTTGCCAAGGCGGGCTACAAGATGCCTGAAAGCTGGAGAGATCTTTTGGATCCTAAATGGAAGGGAGAGATCCTCATGGCATCTCCTCTCACGTCCGGAACAGCGAATCTCATCCGATACACCTTCCTTTCCCTTTATGGTGAGAAGGAGGGATGGGAGTTTCTCGAGGCCTTAGACAAAAATATACATCACTATACCCGGAGTGGAAGCGCACCCGCCGACCTGGTTGCCAGAGGGGAATTCATGTTGGGGATCGCTCCGACGGATAATATCATGCACCTGCAGAAACAGGGATATCCCTTAATATGGTCTGTACCCAAGGAAGGGACGGGATATGACGGCATCTTTGCTTTCATCTTCAAGGGGACAAAGAAACTCGATCTCGCCAAGAAGATCATCGATGCCATAGGGACTCAACCTTTTAGCGACCTGGTGGCTGGCATCGGATATGTCACTCCGAGGCCTGCGACTAATCCGCTGTTCGGAAAAACGCCCCCGAAGTTTGTTCCCATCAATTTCGAATATGTGATCGACAAAAAGGCGGAGTGGAACGATATCTGGAAAGCGAAGATGCGTGAGGCGGCAAAATAGTGTCCATATTGGGTAGAATCATGATTCAAATGCGGCGGTTCCTCGGGACTTACGGAACCGCCGCATTCAAGGACGGTTGAAGGAAACGTCCACATGTTGGATCAGGAGTAATCCGATTATGCCAAGTTTTTTAGAATTCGTGCGTCGAGCCGTGACAGGGCCGATTAGGTCGGAAAAGGACTTCATGATGAAGCATCTGATTCCTGCCATCCGGGAAACAGCTCAAGAGTTATGACATTCTCCCGGATTTGGCAAATCCTGTCTCGACGGATGATGCCATGGCGGATCGGCTTTTTCAGGCCGGCCTATGCGCTTCTCGCCAGGACGGGCGCTGTTGAAG
>CAWJHT010000034.1:0-34560 GCA_963842685.1 uncultured delta proteobacterium
GCTTCAGAAAGCCCGGATACGCCACACTCGGATCATGGTCTGGGTCCATGAACATGACCCAGAAATGGTCATCGATGACATTGAGGGCAATCTGACCTTTGCAGACAGGGCCGTGGATGAAGGTCATGATGATGTAGTGCGCATTATCCAGCAAGAACTGATAGCGCGAGCGCGCCGGAATCTGTTCGAAGGCCACAAACGGATTGGCGCTCACTTTAGGGTCATAGCCCATCTCATGCGGCCGCTGCAGCCACTCGGGCTGAATGAAAAGCTCGTTGAAGCGCAGCAGTTGGGCGTCATCGAGATCGAAAACCATATGGGTCTTATGGACGATGGTGGAGTGGATCTTGCGGAAGCGATAGTAGACCCGCTCGACGCCGGGGTCGTCATAGGGACGCACAGTGGCAATCAGCTCAAGGGGCTGGCCGGGCGCAGTCTTGGAGCGGACCAGTTCATAAAACTCATTGGTCGGGGTCCCGAATTTCAGGTGGGCCAGGAACAGATGCTCGTAGAGGTAGCGCGCCGTTATGGCATGCTTGGCATCGTCCTGGTTCAGAAAGGCTTCCCACTGCTCGATGGCCTTTGCATCGCTCGCTTTCGGCGTGGTCAGTTCGGCCTGCTGGGCCGCATCGGGACCTTTCGCGCCCTGGACCAGCCAGCCGGCGATGATCTCGAACTCGTCCTGCTTGAGCGGGGGAAAGCCAAAGGGCATGCCGTTGTTCGGATGCTTTTTCAGGTATCCACCAATCTCATCCCTGTTTTCCGAGCAGGTCAGATCGTCCGCTTCAGGCCGGTACTCCCCCACACTCTTCGGGTTTGTTCATCTTGTGGGACAGCAGCTGGATCATGATCGAGTCATTCAAGCCGTCTGCGACGCTGCTGTCGGTAACGCTGAAGAAGTCCTTTTTTCGCCATTCATTGGTCGTTTGCGCATCGGTAAAGAGGCGGGTCGGGTCCATGGAACTGAGCCGCGAGGCATTATAGACGGCCCTTTTCGTGGCCCCGCGGTCCGCCCCCTCAAAGGAGTCGAGCTTGAGCTGGCAGGGCGAATTGTAGCAGGAGTGGCAAACCGTGCAGCGCTTGTCGAGAAGCGGTTTGACCTCCTTCAGGTAGCCAATCGTCCTTGTTGGAATCTTTACCGCAACCGGCGGCAGCGCCTTCCCCGCACACCCGGATAAGATCACGGCCAGCATCAAACCAAGAACGGATGTAAATCTCATGAATAAGATCTCCTCATCAGTCATATCCCAATATCAATATTCCTGGCCGGTTGAGGGCTACGGCTAGGGCAACTGCACGGGAGTCCATCTGTCGGTGGTCGTTCCGTTGCCGAGTTGACCGTTGCTGTTGTTTCCCCAAGCCCAGAGCGTGCTGTCGGTCTTCATCACGATGCTGTCATCCCGGCCTGCCGCAACACCCACGACGCCCGAAAGGCCGTTTACCTGCAGGGGTACGGAGCTGCCGGTGGTCGTTCCGTTGCCGAGCTGACCGTTGCTGTTGTCTCCCCACGCCCAGACCGTACCGTCGCTCTTCAGGGCTAACGGCATGATCATGGCCTGCTGCGATGGCCGTCATGGAGGCCAGTCCGGAGACAGTCACGGCCGTGGAGCTGTCGGTGGTCGTTCCATTGCCGAGCTGACCGTTGCTGTTGATCCCCCAGGCCCAGACCGTGAGGTCCGTGCTCCTCAGGGCCAGGCTGAAGTCGTGGCCCGCTGCGATGGAGATCATCGATGATAAACCGCTGACCTGGACGGGGAGGGCGCTGTTGGTGGTCGTTCCGTTGCCGAGCTGGCCATTGCCATTGCTTCCCCAAGCCCAGACTGAGGTGTCGTTCTGCAGGGAAAGGACATGGTCATAACCTGCCGAGACAGCCCTGGCCGCTGTTGATAGGCCGGTGACTTGCACGGGGATGGGACTGTCAGTCGGTCGTTCCGTTGCCGAGCTGGCCGCTGCTGTTGATCCCCCAGGCCCAGACTGTGCCGTCGCTCTTCAGGGCGACGGTGAATTTATAGCCCGCCGTCACATCGATCACGTTCGATAGCGAGGTGACCTGGATGGGTACGGAGCTGTCGGTGGTCGTTCCGTTGCCGAGCTGGCCGTTGCTGTTGTTGCCCCATGTCCAGACCGTGCCGTCGCTCTTCAGGGCGACGGTGTGGTCTTCGCCCGCATCGACGGCTTTCATGCCGGACAAAGCGGTGACCTGCACGCGGTTGGCGCGATCCGTCGTCGTTCCGTCACCGAGCTGGCCGCTGCTGTTGCTTCCCCATGCCCAGAGCGTGGCGTCGCTCTTTACGAAAACGGTATGGGCCGCCGTGGCGATGAGGTTACCGGTGAGGATGGCGCTGAAATTAAATGAGGTTGCATCAATACCGTAGAGATAGACGTATCGGGCCGGCGGAAGAAACGTATAGCCTGTCAACGAAGGGGTCAGGATATAGGTGCCGGTCGGCATGTCGCTGAAGCTATAATTTCCGCTTACTTCCGTGGTCGCCGTCTTTTGCACTGGGCCGGTTAGGGTCATTGTCACGCCCGAAAGCGCTGAACCGCCGGCGGTCGCTTGACCGGAAACGGAATATGTAAGTTCACCGCTACATCCCAGAATCATCAATGCCGTGAGCAGGCTCAAAAACAAATTAAAAACATACAGTTCGGTACGCTTCATTGGACAGCCTCTTTTCATGGGAATTTTCCTTGTACGTTCTTTTATGCGTAATAATGTTGATCAGCGCCGCCATGATACTTTGCCTTTCGTCGTTTTTCAAGATAAACGATAGATAAACAAGCAGAATGACGGATTAAGAAATGTAAGTGTCCGCTCCAAATAATATTACAGCCGCGTGGACGGTCGCATCGGGGCTATCTGCCGGTGAAAACCCGACGCGCTTCGGCGTAGCTCTCGTGCGAGCCGATGTCGTAACGGCGCCCCGAAAACTCATAGGCGTAGACCGGCCTGCGCAGCAGCAGCCAGGGGATGAAGTGGCCGGGCGCGTCGGGATTCTCGCCCGAATCGAGGTATTCGTCGAGGAGGGGGAGGGAGGCGCGTGTATAGAGATAGAAGGGCGGCACGGCGAAGCGGGACTTCGGCGAAGGGGGTTTTTCTGCGAAGGAGAGGACGCGCCGGTCATCGGCGAGTTCGACGACACCGGTGCGCCTTAAGGCCTCGACGTCGTCGATGCGGTGGGTCGTTATGCAGTCCGCCCCCACGCGACGAAAGAAAGAGGCGAAGTCGGAGAGCTCGAAATCGAAAAGATTGTCGGCCCCGAGCACCATGAGATCGTCGTTGACGGGAGCCTCCTTCACGACGAGGCGCAGGTCGGCGAGGGCGCCGAGGCGATGGTCGTTGTCGCAGGTCCCGTCGCTGAGACAGCGAATTCTTTTTCGGGAGTCTCGCCTCGCAATGAACTCTTCAAAGCATCCGTGGAAACGCGCGTTCGTGACGATGATGATCTCATCGAGGCATCTCCACCCGCTCGACCTTCTCGAGTATTCGGTCGAGTATCGTCCTTCCGCCGACGTCGAGAAGGGCCTTGGGCTTATCCGGGTGAGGGGGTAGAGCCGGGTCGCGTAGCCCGCGGCAAGGAGGGCGCACTTCACGGTCCGGCATCCCCGTTGCAGCCCGTGACGATCGATGCGCCGTCGGCGGTTTTGCAGAAATAGACCTTGTATTTGTCGGCATACTCGGGGTGCTTCCGCGGGTAGATCGACGTGATGCGCTCCTCAATCTCCGACCGCCGGGACGGGTCGACGAGCCCGATGCAGCAGCCGCGGTATCCCGCCCCGCTGAAGCGCGCACCCCAGACCCCGGGAGCGTGCTTTCAAGGCCTCGAAGATGGTGATGAGTTCGGGGCAGCCGCACTCGTAATCATTGACGGAGCTGTTCCCCGACTCCACCATGAGCGCGCCGTAAGTCTCGATATCGCCCCTTTTCCATGCCTCGATGCTCTTGCGGACGCGATCGTTCTCGGTGAAGAAGTGGCGCGCGCGTCTGGCGAAGCGGCCGGGCAGGCGGTCCCGGTGCCGCTCCCAGTCCTCGTGGCTGAGGTTCCGGAGCCGGGCGTCCTTGTAGGTCAGACGTTTTCCCGCGTGCGTACTCCTCGAGGATTGAGGCGGCGATTTTGCACTCGTCGACTCGGTTGTTGTAGTCGGTGCTCATGAGCGCCTTGGTGAAGCCGGAGTTGACGATGACGACCTCGAAGTCGGGCATCGCGTGTCCCTTCTCGATGAGCTGCCACTCGTTCGTCTCGCAGTCCATGGCCATGAGATAGCCGTCGCGGCTGAGCACGTTGGCCGATTGGTCGAGGATGCCGTTGTTGAGGCCGATGAACTCCTTCTCGACCCAATGGCTGAGTTGGATGATGTCCTCCTTCGAGCACACGATGTCGTTGACGTCGCAAAGTGCGAGGAGGTATGCGGTCGTCACCGCGGCCGACGAAGAGAGGCCTCCCATCGGCAGTTTCCCCTGCACGATTCCGTAGAAGCCCCGTCGGAGTTTGTGGAAGCGGGCGAGCGAAAGGACGGCGCCTCGGATGTAATTCCCCCAGGAGCCGGGAACCATGTCCGGGACGTGCTCGATGTGGAAGTACTCCTCGTCGGGGAAATCCAGGCTCTGGATGCGCAAAAAACCCTCATCGTTGGGCGAGTAGACGAGATCGACATTCACGTCGAGCGCCATGCCCGTCACGAGCCCCGCCTGGTGGTCGACATGGGCGCCGAGGGGGCAGATGCGGAGGGGGGAGCGCACATGGCCGGCTGGCTGGTGACCGTAGTTGTCACGGAAGATCTTACGAAGGTTGTCCATGGGCAGTGAAGCTTATGTCGACTTGCCGTTCGCGTCAAGAGAAATGATCACGGCATCGAAAGGACCGCTCCGAGGCGCCGCGATGGAAAACACTTTGGACGATTCCACGACCCTCGGCTTGTCGCTGCGCGTCCATGCGGCACTGCTTAGCGGCGAAGTAAGGCAGAGGCATCGCCGGATACCCGTGGCGTCTCTGTCATGATGAGCGGGAGCTCAACCTCGCTAGGGCGGGGTTGAGCTCCACATTATCCTGTGATCATCATAGCTTGATGTCCAGCTCCTTGATCAGGTCGCCGTAGTCCTTGTGCGCCCTCTGGAGGAAGGCGGCCCACTCCTTCGTGCCCAGGTAATCGATCGGCTGGGAGATCTGGGCCATGGCCTTCTTGTAATCCCGGGTCTTCGCAGACCTTCTTCAGGGTCGAGGCGAGGTATTCGATGATCTCAGGCGGAGTTCCGTTCGGGACGGCGACGCCCTTCACCGAGCCCCAGGTGGCGACGTCGATCCCCTGTTCCTTCAGGGTCGGGACCTTCGGCAGGGTGGGATCGCGCTTGTCGAGGGCCACGCCGATCGCCTTGAAGCGGCCGGCCTTGAGGTGCGGCATCACCTCGGAGGGATGGCCGCCGCCGATCACGAGGTGACCGCCCGCCAGGGCGGTGACCGCATCGGCGCCGCCGGCGAAGGGCACGGTCGTGATCGGGATGTTGGCCCGCTTGGAGATGGCCCTCATGACGAGGTCCACGGAGCCGGCCGCGGTGGAGACGGCGGCGGTGATCTTGTTCCCTTTGTTTGCGTAGTCGATCAGGTCCTTCATCGAGTTGATCGGGGATTTACCGCTCACGCAGATCACGATCGAGTGGATCGAGATCCTCGCGACCGGGGTGATGTCCTTCAGCGGGTCGAAGGGCATCTTCTGCAGGTGCGGCATGACCAGTGTCATGGCCGGAGCCCTGTCCGACATAGATGGTGTATCCGTCCGGCTTGGAGCGGACGACAAATTCTTCGCCCAGGACGCCGCCGGCGCCGGGCTTGTTGACGACGAGCCATCGGCTGGGGGCTGTACTTCGTCCAGAACTTCTCCACGGTCCGGGCCGTCAGATCGCTGGAGCCGCCGGCGGCAAAGGGGACGATGACCTGGATCGGCTTGGTCGGGTATTTCTCCGCGCCGAAGCACAGGCCGCCGGCCATCAGCAGGGAGACCATTGCCAGGGATAGAAACAGGCTGATTTTACGCATGCGATTCATGTTGTACCTCCTTCTTAAAGTGGTAAGGGGTTATTGCTGCTTTCTATCACGTCCCATTTATACCTTTTTAATCTCTCCAGGTCATATTCCCCGAAGCTTGCTTCGTTCCTTGCCGTCTGGGGATACCCCGTAGCTTGCTGCGGGGTAGTTCACAAAATACAATTTGATTACAATCCAGGTCAAGGGTTGACAGGACCGAATTCCCTGGCCAGTCGGGCGATTCTCTCCAGACGGGAAAACTTCATCCCCGGCGGCGCCGTGTCGGCGATGCTCAAGATCAGGTGGTCGCCTGCGCCTATCTGGATGAACAGGTCATCCAGATAGGCATCGAATTCATAGTCGCTCATGGAGTTCTCCAGGACGGATACGGAGGGGATGCCCCCCCAGATGGTGATTTTACCGGCGAAGGCCTTCCGGATCTCCCGCAGGGTCAGCGACGTCATCGGCGCCGGGCAGACGGCGTCGGCGATGTCGATCTTGCCTGCCACGAAATGGGGCAAGAGCCCCTTGTTTTCGCCGTCGGTATGGGTCAGCAGGAACTTGCCGGCGGCGTGGCATCGATCGGCGGTCGCCGCCAGATGCGGTGTGATGTGCTTCTCGACGAACGGCGGCCAGGTGATCTGTGTGTCGTAATTGGTTCCCGACTGGATGATGTCGGCGGGACTGTGGATCGCGACATCGATCACCTTGTTGATGTAAGGGGTCATGCGCTCGGCCAGCCGCCCCAGCTCTGCGGGATGGTCATAGTACTCGAAAAAGAAAAGATCATAGGGCATCAGTTCGTGGAGGATGTGGTGCATGGCCGATGCCCCCATGCTGGCGGTGCCGACGATCAGGGCACGCTCGCCGACTTCCTCTTTAAGTCTGGCCAGCCCCTCATAATTGGGGTGAACTTCGGCGTGTTCGAAAAGATAGGCGACGGCCTCGTAATCGGCCGCGCTCTTGATGGCGTGCTCGCTGACGTGGGAGAGGCTGATCCCTGCCCTGCGCATGGATTCATCATAAATCGTCTTTGTTCGGATGTTGCCGACCGGCGTGAGGTACTCGACGACGGTGGTGTCGCCCTCATAGGTGATGTTCCGCTTGATTTCCCGGAATTTCGGGTGGTGCGGTTTGGTCCGAACCCTCCAGATCCCCAGCGCCCGATCCACGATATCCAGGGTGTCATCGTACAGGAAGCGGTCGGCCGACACCGTATGGAAACCCACATCCAGGTCCTCGACGATCTGAAGCAGGGTGGCTTTCCGATACCTGTCCGGCAGCGTGCCGTTGTATCGGTTGGCGCTGTACCACAAATCCAGGCGGGGCACGAAGGGAATGCAGTCGGTCGGGCGTCCCTGCAGGGTGGACAGCATTCTCTCCCGGTAGGTCATCATGGCATTTAACGTTCCTTAATGAGTTCTGACACCACATCCACAGCGCTTGCCGCATCGGCGGCGTACCCGTCTGCGCCGATATCCTTGGCAAACTTTACCGTGATGGGCGCTCCTCCGACAACAATTTTGATCCGATCGCCGTATTTCTTAAGTTTTTCCACTGTTCCCTGCATCTGCGGCATGGTGGTCGTCAGCAGTGCGGATAGTCCGATGACTTGAGGGTGCTGCTCTTCAACGGCTTGAAGGAATTTTTCGGCCGGAGTATCGATTCCCAGATCGATCACCTTGTAGCCGGCGCCTTCCAGCATCATGATCACCAGGTTTTTCCCGATGTCATGCATGTCGCCTTTGACCGTACCGATCGCCACCACCCCTTTTTCCTTGATTCCCGCACTCACAATCAGCGGTTTGATGATGGCAAGACCGGTATGCATGGCCCGTGCGGCCATCAACACCTCCGGGACATAAACTTCATTGTTTTTGAACAGGGCGCCGATGACGTTCATCCCGGCGATCAAGCCGTCATTGAGAATAGTCGAGACATCCAGGCCTTCGGCAACGGCAATATCCGTATATTCTTTAACATTTTTTACGCTCCCGGCAATCACCTGTTCCTTGATTTTCTCCAAAGTGGACATACTCCCGCTCCTTTATCCTGTTGTTGTCTTATTGTCTTAATTACTTCAAACTCCCAAGGCTGAAAGAATTCGTGAAACCGTTTCGTCTCGGCAGGGCTCTCCACGACGATCTGGAGATAAAGCCCATTCGGCGAGAGTTCGCTTCTCAGAAGTTTCAGGTCGTCGTGATCGAGCTTTCCCCGGATCAGGAGCCTCTTCCCACGGCCCTGGACCTTTTCAAAAAACGGCAGCATGCCGCTCACATCCATCCCGCCCACATCCTTGTTGATCTGTATGCATTTCAACGATTCTACATCGAGAATGGCGTCCAGCAGGAAAAGGGACGACGAATGGAGGTGGATCACGCTATAGGGAAAAGACGATGCCTGCCGCTCGTCCTCATCCTGGAGGTATTTTACGTATAGCGCCGGTGAGAGGAAGGCGGACCCGTCCTCCTGCATGCGAATGATCCGGCCGGGCGCCCAGAGGGCCAGTTGCTCTACCTCATACCCCCCTGCAAACGGCCCCGTAATGCGCTGTTGTTCCGCGACAAGCGCAACGAGAAGGTCGGTGCAGCGCCCGGCGAGACGCCGGAACTGTTCCGGATGGTCGTAAAGATCGAAGACCATTTGGGAGGCGCCGCGCAGGGCGGCGATCATGTCCGAAATGCCGCGAAGGATCGGTTGACCCACAGGACATCGGTCTCGGAAGTGATCTTTCAAGACAGTAACAAATTCAAGATACTTGCGGCGCCACGGATTGCCCTCGGAAAGATCAAGCTTGTCCAGATCGGCGTATTCGAATCCCCCTTCGAGGGTCCAGATCGATTCATCGCCAATCTGCATACCGGAGCCCAGCATCGCTTCGAGCCAGGGAAAGGGCGGGAGCGGCGCCACCGCCCGGATAATGTCGTCTTCCATGCCGTTCCACGAGGCGACGAGGCGATCATAATCAGCCAGATAATCCTCCGGGATAAGCTCGTCTACCGCAATTTCCCGTCGGCCGCGGAATCTTCCCAGTGCCGTGTAGCTCTGAAGGGGAAACCAGCCCCCCAGGGAAAAGCCGATCAGCGGCCGCTCCATTGGCGCGTTCGCCCAGAAGGCGTGATACTTTTGCAGCTTGTTCTGAAGCGTCGAAGGGAGGTCCATGCCTTTTTCTCTAATGACAAGGGCGGAAGGCCAAGACCCGCGACTCGGCCTCCCGTTCTCGCTGTTTCCAGGGTTTCCCTGTCCCGAAGGATCGGAGGCTTTATTTCTGTTCGGCCTTGAGCCCCAATTCATCGATCAGCTTGCCGTAGATGTCGAAGCCGTCCAGCAGATTCTTCGAGAAGGTTTTGCGATCCCGAAACAGGAGCGGATGGGCGAGGTCTTTCATCAGGGCTGCGAATTCGGGTTCCATGGTCACCTTCTTCAAGGAGGACTCCAGGTAGTCGATCACGGCATCGGGGGTGCCTTTGGGCACACCGATCCCCCGGATGGCGCCCATCGTCGTGACGTTGACCCCCTGCTCGATGAAGGTCGGAATATCGGGAATGCTGGGGTCACGCTCCGGGAGGCAGACGGCCAGGATGCGAAGCCTGCCTGCCTTCACATGGGACAGGACTTCGGCAGGCACTGCGCCCGCAAAGTCCGTATGCCCGCCGAGCACGGTGGTGACCGCTTCTGCGCCGCCCCGGAAGGGGATGGTTTTCGCCTTGACACCGGCCACCTTCATCAACGCCTGCATCGTGATGTCGACGGACGCCCCTTTGGTTGAAACGGCGCCGGTAATTTCACGTTTCTGGTCTTTGGCCCAGGCCACAAATTCCTTGAGGGTCTTCGCAGGATTGGAAGCGGGAACCACAATCACCAAAGAGGCGATCGTGATCTGACAGACGGGCACAAGGTCTTTGAATTGATCGTAAGGCGGCTTCATTGTGTGCGGAGTCACCAGGTCCTCTCCGGAGCCATAACCGAAGAGGATCGTATAGCCGTCGGGCTTCGCGCTCACCACCTGCACCCGGCCGGTAATACCCGCGCCGCCGGCTGCATTGATGACTACGATCGGGACCGGAAAATGTTTGGGGGCGACCTTCGCGAGGGCCCTGGCCACCATATCCGATGACCCCCCGGCGGCGTAGGGAACGATCAGGTTGATGGGTTTGGCTGGATAATCAGCCGCCGGCAGCAGAACGGGAAAAAGAAAAACAAGCCCCGCCAGAAGAATGATTTTGCCGACCATGCCGCATTGTTTTCCAAATTTTTTCATTGCTTGATCCCTCCATAATTATATCGGTACGGTACTTCGTCCCTTTACTTATTCCAGCAAGTTAAGATCGCCATGATGTTTTCCAAGGGGACATCAACTCCTGCGACGCTGTGGCCTATCAAGCCGCCCCCGTTTACGAACAGCTTCTCCTTCATCAGAGCCGCGGAACGGTATATTTCCTCGGGGGTGCCGAAGGGCAACAGGTTCTGTCTGTCCATTTCTCCCCAGAAGGTCGATCTTGCCGGCGAATTTTTCAGCCACATTTTCCAGCCCCATGCAGTGGATCTGGGAGTTGACGGCATCGATCCCCAATTCGATAAATTCCGGATACAGGGCGAGCACATGGCCGCAGGTATGGTAGAAAATAAATTTTCCTGACGCTTTGACCATAGCTCATGATTTCTTGATAGGCGGGCTTAAAGATCTCCCTCCACATCTTCGGGGAGATCAAAAGGGATCTTTGAGTCCCGAAGTCATCGGAGAAATAGATCGCATCGACATCCTTTTTCAGCCAGTAGCGGAGATATTGTTTGAAGTAATCCGTAACCTTGTCCCTGAGGATGATCGCGCTTTCCGGCTCACCTCCAAGATCGTAGAGTAAATTCTCCGTGCCCCTGATAAACTGCATCCGCTGGAAGATTTCAACGTAACCTCCATAGATGAATTTATTTTTTTTGCGGCCCGCCTCGATCTTCCTGTCGATGACGTCGTCATGTTTTTGCCATTCCCCGGCAAGCCATTCCAGAGGCGTTTGGTACGCTTGAACCTTGGAGATATCCTCAATAGCCGGTATCTTCACCTCTCCGTTGATCCCCTGGCGAAGGATCCTCCAGGTGCTCCCCCAGGCATCCTTGATATCTCCGACGTCCGACATCTCGGGATAGAAATTCCTGTCCGTCGGGCCGAAGAGTCTTACAATATCCAGCGGATACTGTCTCCAGCAGGGCATCCAGGTCTTTCCCGTATTTCAGTTGGGTCGCCCGGTGGATCCACATGTCGACCGGGATCCGGTCCGGATTTTGAAATCGCAGTGCGGCTATCACCCTTTCCCTGCTGTTCATTGCCTTTTCTCCAGTTGCTCCAAACTTTCTTCATCCGGTCCCGGTCCGGCCTCTGCTATCTCTTTGAGACTGATGACGGTCTGCGCATCCGCTTCCTTCACAAAGAAGGCGGTCTGCCCCACGACCAGAAGGACGAAGATCGGCGACCAGGGTGCCCGAGATCGGCCGGGAGACGAAGATCGTCAGGTCGCCGCCGGAGATCAGCAGCGACTGCCTGAGCGACCGCTCGACCATGGGACCCAGGACGAAGGCGAGCGGCAGCGGGGCCGGGTCGAAGTTCAGCTTCCGCATCCCGTAGCCGAGGGCGGCGAAGAAGAGCATCGAATAGATGTCGAAGACCTGATTCTGGACGCTGTAGACGCCGATCGTCGTGAACAGGACGATGATCGGGGCGAGGATCCCGTAGGGGACGCGGAGCATCTGCACCCAGAGGCCCACCATCGGGAGATTCAACACGAGGAGCATCACGTTTCCGATGTACATCGAGGCGATGACCCCCCAGAAGACGTCCGGGTGTTCCGCGACCAGGAAGGGCCCCGGCGTGATCCCCTGGATCATCAGGGCCGCGAAGATCATGGCGATCGCGGCGTTTCCCGGGATCCCCAGGGTGAGGAGCGGGATGAAGGACGAACTCGACGCGGCGTTGTTCGCCGACTCCGGTCCGGCCACCCCCTCGATCGCCCCCTGCCCGAACTCCTCCGGATGTTTGGAGTATTTCTTTTCGATGGCATAGGAGGCGAGCGACGAGATGACGGCGCCGCCGCCGGGGATGATCCCGATGAAGAACCCGATGACCGAGCCCCGGAAGATCGCCCACTTGGAATCCGCCCAATCCTTGAGGGTCGGGAAGACCTTTCCGATCTTCGTCGTGACGATTTCCGTCTTCAGCGTGGATTCGAGATTGTAGAGGATCTCGCCGAGGCCGAAGACCCCCATCGCCAGGGTCACGAAGTCGAACCCGCCCTGGAGGCCGATGCTTCCGAAGGTAAAGCGGATCTTGCCGGAGATCGGGTCGAGGCCCACCATCGCCAGGAGGAGGCCGACGATGAGGATGATCAGCCCCTTGACGATCGAGCCGCCGGAGAGGGTCACGGCCAGGAGGAGCCCCAGCGTCGTCAGGGCGAAATATTCGGGGGGGCCGAAATCGAGGGCGAATTCGGCGAGCGGCGGGGCGAAGAAGGTCAGGCCGACGACGGCGACCGTTCCGGCGATGAACGATCCGATCGCGGCGATCCCCAGGGCCGCGCCCGCCCGCCCTTTCTTGGCCATCTGGTAGCCGTCGATGCAGGTGACGACGGAGGCCGCCTCGCCGGGGAGGTTCAGGAGGATGGAGGTGGTCGATCCCCCGTACATTGCGCCGTAGAAGATGCCCGCCATCATGATGATCGCCGTCACCGGGGAGCCGATGACGTAGGTGATCGGCAGCAGAAGGGCGATCGTGGCCGCGGGACCCAGGCCGGGAAGGACGCCGATGGCCGTGCCGATGACGCGCCCCGAGGAAGCAGAACAGGATGTTCGTTCCCGTGAGGGCGATGGCAGAAACCGTTGAGCAGGCCGGTAAAGATATCCATGGGATCAGCTCCTTTATCTGACAAAAAATTCCGGGGGGATGGGCACCTTCAGGAGGTAGACGAAAAGGGCGTACATCGCGAACGTCCCGAGGAGGGAGATGATCATCGTTTTGAGCCACTTTTCGCGTTCGATGATCTGCTGCCAGGCGACCATGAAGATGAGCGTCGAGGTGATATAGCCGACGGTCTCCATCGCCCAGCCGTAAAGCACCATGAGGGCCAGGGATAAGAGCGGCCGATGCCACAGGCGCTTCTCCGCAGGACTTTCGTTTTCCTGTTCTTTTGTCCACTGGAGGATCAGAATCCAGACGATGCCGAGAATGGCCAGGCCCACCCCGCACAGAAAGGGCAGAAAGCCGGCGTCGGGCACATGGATCGAGCCGAGTTTCAGCGTGTGCCAGGCGTAATACATGATCCACACGCCCCCCAGGGACGTGATCATCGCCGTGATGCGTTCATATTTTTTCACGGATTCTTTTCCCTCCTCGCAATCATGCATCGGTAATCGAGGGGAATGACTCTCCTGCGCTTCATCCGGCGCCGCAGGTTACTTCTTGAAGACCTCGGGGTTGACGACGAACTGCGGCCGCTTGCCGGTCAGGACGTCCACGACGCCCTCCGCCGCCCCGGTGGCCATCCGGATCACGCACTCCTGGGTCAGCGCCGCGCTGTGCGGCGACAGGATGATGTTGTCCAGTTCGAACAGCGGGTTGTCGTTCAGCGGCGGTTCCGGGTCATAGACATCGATGGCCGCCCCGGCGATGACGCCTGTCTTGAGCGCCTCGTAGAGCGCCTTTTCATCGACGACCTCCCCCCGGGAAAAATTGACCAGGAAGGCGGTGGGTTTCATCAGGCGCAAGCCGCGCGGCGTTGACGAAACCTCTCGTTTCCGGGGTCAGCGGGGTATGGAGGGAGACCACGTCCGCCTGCCGGAAGACGTCGTCGCTTGTCGGAGACGAGGGTGACCCCCATCTCCCGCGCCTTCTCCGGCGTGACGTAGGGGTCGAAGGCGATCACCTTCATGTTGAAGGCCGCCGCGGCCCGCCGGGCGACCATCGAACCGATCCTCCCGACTCCCACGAGGCCGAGGGTCTTGCCGTCGAGGTCGACGGCCCGGTAGGTGTTGCGGATCTCCCATCCCCCATCGCGCATCGCCCGGTCGTATACCGACCACGCGCTTGGCCAGGGCGCCGATGGCGGTCAGGGTGTGCTCCGCGACCGACGTGGCGTTGGCGTTCGGGGTGTTGACGACGACGATGCCCTTTTCCGTCGCCGCCTTGACGTCGATATTGTCCACGCCGACCCCGTGCCGGCCGATGACCTTGAGGGCGTCGGCCGCCTCGATGATCTCCCGCGTGAAGGGGGCGGTCCGGACGACGACGCCCTCCACCCCTTTGATCTCTTTGATGACCGTCGCCACCGACGGATCGGAGGCCACGCGGACCTCGAAGCGGTCGTCGAACACCTGGACGCCGCGTTCGTGGATCGCCTGGACGATCAGGATCTTCTTTTTCATGGTTTCACCTCTTTTCTTAGCACCCCCGTCTCCGCAGGGGTGCTACTCCTTCTGAGTCGTCACTTCTTGAGCATGCCCATGTCGGCAAGGACTTTCCGCAGCTTCTCCCGGTTCTCCGGCGTCATGGGACCGACGGGCAGGATGGCCGGACCGGCATCGATGCCGATCATGTTGAGCGCCTCCTTGACCACGACGGGGAAGGTGCCGAGACCGAAGGCGATCCGAAGCGGCGCCAGCCGGAACTGGGCGTCGAGCGCCCGCTTGTGGTCGCCGGCGATGAAGGCCTCGTAGATCTCCACCGGGACGCGCGGATCGACGTTTGCCGTGGCGCAGATCGAGCCGGCGGCCCCGTAGCAGAGCGCGGCGTAGATCAGGGTGTCGCGTCCCATCAGGACATGGAAATTCATCCCCCGGGTGAGGCGGATGTACTCGCCGGTCATCGACATGTCGCCGCTGGAGTCCTTGATGCCGACGATGTTGTCGACGGCGGCCAGCTCCAGGACCGTCGAGATCGGGAAGGGCACCTGGGTCCGATCGGGGTTGGAGTAGAGCAGGATCGGCAGATCCGGGCAGGCCTTCGCAATCGCCTTGTAATGCTCGATCAGCTCCTTCTGGCTGGGAACGAGGAAATAGGGGGTGATGACGGAGACCGCGCTGACCCCCCAGTCCTGCGCCATCTTCGTCGTTTCGATCGCCTCGCGGGTGGTGACGGCGCCGGTTCCCGCATAGACGGGGACCCGGCCCCGGGTCTCGTCGACGACGATCCGGATGGCCTCTTTTTTCTGTTCGAAGGTGAGGGAGAAAAATTCCCCCTGGCTCCCGACGGGGAACAGACCGTGAGACGCCGCCGTCGATCAGGTGGTTGGTCAGTTTCCGGAGGGCGCTTTCGTTGATGCGCCCCGTCTCATCGATGGGGGTGACCATCGCGGGGATGATCCCCTTGGGTACGAAATTGATCATGGTATCCTCCTTCTCCTATCCAGGCTACGGTATGGTTGGCGAGCTTTTCCAGGGCCATGACCAGGGCGGAGTGATCCAATTCGCTTCCCCCTGCCGCGGCTATGGAGTTGAACAGTTCCTGGGCCATCGCCGTATTGGGGAGGCTCAGTCCCATCTTGCGCGCCGATTCCAGCGCCAGGTTCAGGTCCTTCTGGTGAAGGCGGACACGGAATCCCGGTTGGAAGGTCCGTTTGATCATCCTCTCCCCGTGCAGTTCCAGGATGCGGCTCTGGGCAAATCCGCCCAGGAGCGCCGAGCGCACCTTCGCCGGATCGGCTCCGGCCTTCGAGGCGAACAGCAGGGCTTCTCCCACCGCCTCGATCGTGAGCGCGACGACGATCTGGTTGGCCACCTTGCAGGTCTGGCCGTCCCCGTTGCCGCCGATATGGACGATGTTCTTGCCCATGATTTCGAAAAAGGGTTTGATGCGCTCGAAGTTCTCGACGGACCCCCCCACCATGATCGACAGTGTCGCGTTCTGGGCGCCCACCTGGCCGCCGGATACCGGGTGCGTCGAGCATCTCCACGCCCATTGCCTTGAGCTTACGCGGCGAATTCCTTCGTAGCGATCGGCGAGATCGAGCTCATGTCGACCACGATCGAACCCGGCTTGATCCCCTCCGCCACGCCGTTTTTACCGAACAGCGCCGCCTCTACGTCCGGCGTGTCCGGCACGATGAGAAAAACGATGCCGGCCTTCCCGGCGACCTCTTTTGATGAACCGCAGGCGCATCGCACCCTGCTGCTTCAGCTCTGCAACGGACGCCGGCACGATGTCATACACATAAACCGTGTGGCCGGCCTTCAGCAGATGCCCCGCCATGGGTTTCCCCATGATTCCCAAACCGATGAATCCAATCTCCGCCATCTTTATCCTCCTTAATTATCAATGTCTCCGATTCAGAAAATCCTTCAGCCGCCTGGAACTAGGCAGTCAACCGCCCGTTCAATCCGGCTTTAGTAAACCGTCTTAGTCACTCTCACGATTAAACTTATACATAATTGCATCATTTCAGCAATCTCATTTTAGAGTGTGACGCTCTATGAGCGAACTGTAAAAAAATTACCAGAAAGAAGGGAGGCTGTCAAGTATCAATGATGATCTGATCATCAGATGTTAAACAATGATCGCCGGCAAAGTTGCTTGACATTCCGGGCAGTAAATGCATTATCATTATTGCAAGTTATAATATCATCAGGAAAGGCCTTTCCCAGGAGGGTGCCGATGAAACAAAACTCCATGCGCATCGAAAGGAAGCGGGTGACGGATCAGATCATCGATCAACTGATCTCGATGATCGAGGACGGCAAGTTCAAACCCGGAGACAAGCTGCCGCCGGAGCCTGCCCTGATGGAGCAGTTCGGCGTCGGGCGCAGCTCCCTGAGGGAGGCCATCGGCGCCTTGTCCTTGATCGGCATGCTGACCGTTCGACCCGGGTACGGCACCCACGTGAGCGCCTCCCTGGGAGAATCGGTTTCCAAACCCCTCCGCTGGGGAATGTTCACGGGGTGGCGTGAAAAGCTGCATGAATTCATCGAAGCGAGGATCACCATCGAGGAAACCTTGGTCGGTATGGCGGCGGAACGGGCAACGGATGCGGAGATCGAAGCCATCAAGCACAGTCATGAACTGTTGAAATCCTCAAAGGTGACGAAGCGGAAAGCCATACAGGCCGACCTCGTCTTTCATACCGCCATCGCCAATGCCAGCCACAACAGCGTTTTGGCAAGGTTTCTGGAGGAGCTGCGCCAGCCCGTCAAGAACTGGATGGAGCAGAAAGCCTCTCTTTTCGGCGGGTACGACAAGGTATTCGAGCAGCATGACGCGGTTCTCAGCGCCATCCAGGCGCGCGACCCCCTGAAGGCTCGAAGGGCAATGAAAGAACATCTCGAAGCGGTCGGCGAGCGGCTGACCGCCGCACTTCTGGAGAGGCGAACCAGATAGAAAGAGAAAAGGGATGGCCGAGCGGATCGAAACCCCGTCGAAGGTGCAGTTGAAGCGCTGGGAAAAACTGACGATGGAGAAATACCGCCGTCAGGAGGGGCTCTTCCTGGCGGAGGGGGTGAAGGTGGTCGGTGAACTCCTGCGGAGCGGCCGGCCGCTGGAGGCCCTCCTCGTCTGCGAGGAGAAGGCCGGCCGGTGGGAGGCGCTTCTGGCCGGGGCGCCGGCGGAAATCGGGATCTACCGGCTCTCGAACCGTGAGTGGGAAGCCCTGAGCCAGGATGCGGCCCCGGAGGGGGTGATGGCCGTGGCCGTCATGACGAAACCGCCCGGATCCGGACTTTTTGTCGGAAGCACGGGGCCGCTGCTTGCTCCTCTACCGGGTGAACAATCCGAACAATCTCGGCGCCCTTCTCCGGACGGCGGACTGGTTCGGTTTCCGGACGGTGCTTCTCAGCGACGGTTCCTGCGAGGCGACGAATCCCAAGGTCGTCCGGACGTCGATGGGGAGCCTTTTCCATCTGACGGTGGTCGAGGATGTCGATTTCGAGCAGCTCCTGCCGCGACTCCGGGGCCGTTTTCAGGTCGTGGGAAGCGAGGTGCGGGAAGGGATTTCCCCCCATCCCTGTGCGGCCGGGACGGCGCTGCTCATGGGGAGCGAAAGCCACGGCCTGCCGGCGGAACTTCTCGCCCTGACCGACGAACGGTGGCGGATCCCCGGAAAGGGAGGGGTGGAGTCCTTGAGCCTCCCGCAGGCGGCGGCGATCATGATGTATGAATGCACGCGGGAGATGGACCAGGGGAGGTGACGCGATGGACACGTTCATCCAGGTGATGACGGCGACGGACAAGAAGGAGGATGCCGAGCGGATCGCCCGGTCGCTTGTGGAGATGCGGCTCGCCGGCTGCGTCCAGATCGTGGGACCGGTCACGAGCATCTACCGCTGGAAGGGGCGGATCGAGACGGCGGGGGAGTGGCTTTGCCTGATCAAGAGCCGGGAGGACCGCTACGGGGCCATCGAAGCAGGCCATCCGCTCCCTCCATCCCTATGAAACGCCGGAGATCATCGCCCTCCCCATCACTGCCGGCAGCCGCGACTACCTGGACTGGCTCCGGGGTGAACTGACGACCTCCTGTGAGGAATAGATGATGCTGCTGGCCGGTGATATCGGCGGGACGAAGAGCCGCCTGGCGATCTTTGCCGAAGGAGGGAGCCCCCGGGCGCCGCTCAAGGAGGAGGTCCTGCAGAGCGACCGCTTCTCCGGGATCGAGGCCCTGATCCGGGAATTCCTGAAACGTAACAATCTTTCCGCGGACCGGGCCTGTCTCGCCATTGCCGGACCGGTCATCAACGGCCGGGCGGCGGTGACGAACCTTCCCTGGATCGCGGATGCGGAAGCGATCCGGCGGACCTTCGGCTTCCAGTCCGTCCGCCTCCTGAACGATCTTGCGGCGACCGCCCGTGCCGTGCCGCTCCTTGAACCGGCGGAACTCCACACGCTCAGTCCCGGCGAACCGGCTGCCGGCGGCGCCATCGCCGTGATCGCCCCGGGCACCGGCCTGGGGGAGGCCTTTCTGACCTGGGACGGGAGAGGCTATCGGGAGCACGCCTCCGAAGGGGGCCATGCGGACTTCGCTCCCGCGAACCCTCTGGAGACGGATCTCCTCCGCGAGCTTCGGAAGGAGACGGATCATGTCAGTTATGAAGCGGTCTGTTCGGGACCGGGGCTCGGGCGGCTCTACCGGTTTCTCCGGGACCGGAGAGCGGCGGAGGAGCCGTCCTGGCTTGCCGACCGTCTGGCGAAGGCGGCCGATGCCGCGCCCGTCATCGTCGATGCGGCGCTGACGGAAAAGGATCGACCTCTGCATCCGGACGGTGCGGCTTTTCGTCTCCATCCTCGGGGCGGAGGCGGGGAATCTCGCCCTCAAGACGCTCGCCGCGGGCGGCGTCTATCTCGGGGGCGGGATCGCGCCGCGGATCATCCCTTTCCTCGATGAAGGGCCGTTTCTTGCGGCCTTCCGGCGGAAGGGGCAGATGGCCGATCTGCTCTTCCGGATGCCGGTGCATGTGATCATCGAGCCGCGGGCGGCGCTGATCGGGGCGGCCGACTGCGGGCTGACCGAAACGTGAAATACGGTTTGCATTTGTGTTGCAAATGTGGGACAATAAGGCTATGAAAACATCAGCCGTCCATGCCCGTATTGAACCACAAACAAAGGAAAAGGCGGAAGAGATCCTTCGGAGCCTTGGCCTTACTCCTACGGAGGCCATCCGCATCTTCTACAGGCAAATATCACTCCGTGGCGGGTTGCCTTTCCCGGTTGCGATTCCGAACAAGCTGACGGCCTCGACCCTGAAGAAGAGCCGTCACGGTGAAGACGTTCAGGAATTTGAGTCGTTAGAGGCAATGTTCAATAGCTGGAAGAAATGAAGAAAGTCTCGCAGACCAAGCAATTTTCCCGTGATGTCCACCGCATGCGGAAACGAGGAAAGGACTTGGCAAAGCTGCGGGAGATTGTCAAGCTTCTGGCCGAGGGTACTCCGCTTCCAGCGAATCATAGAGATCATCCACTAATAGGACCGTGGCAGTCGTCACGTGACTGTCATATTGAGGCCGACTGGGTACTGATTTACACGGCAGATAAGGATTCGCTCCGCCTTGAACGTACCGGTACACACAGCGATCTTTTCAAGAAGTGACATCGTCCAACCTTCATAAGGCCTCCTCTTGTCAAGGGAAAAATAATCCCCTTGACGGAGAAAGTTAGATTAACACAGGTTCTTTGCTCCGACTTTGAGACAAGGAGGACATGAACCATGCAGTGCCCGAAGTGTCGGATCGAGAACCCTGAAGGCAAGAAGTTCTGCTGGATGCGGAATATGGCTCTGCTTCATTCATCAATCTAGACAAACCCGTACTCTTTGAGATAAAGGTATCCACCACTGGGCTTTTAATCAGAAAAGTTGGACGTGAAGCGGTACCGCAACCAAGAGATTGAAGATAACGTGCAATTTCGACCCAATGCCGCTTAGATTAATGATGAGGGAGAAAAGAATCAATGGCGATTTCGGAATGGTTGGATGAAAGGGAAGCAAGGAACTTAGATGTATCTCAAATCGCATTGCCTGAAGAGGGGGCTGAGACACGACCCTCGGTACGGGTCTTGAGAAGAGTGGTCCCTGCTTCTGCGATCGCCGCCGATCAGGGGCCGAGGAGTTGCTGATGTTACGTGCGTGGATCATGGGCCTGGGCTCCTACGTTCCCGACCGCGTCGTCCCGAACGACGAGATCACGTTCTTGAACGAACGGCACGAGCGGTGTACCGAGCAGCAGACCGAGGCGGACGACGAGTGGATCCGGACGCGGACCGGCATCGAAGCGCGTTGCTATGTGCCCGCGGACGGATCCATGGCCTGTAGCGACCTGGCCGCCGAGGCGTCGCAGCGCGCGCTGGCCGACGCGGGGATCGAGGCAAAAGACATTGACTGCATCATATTCGCGACACTATCACCGGACATCCACTTCCCGGGCAGCGCGGTGTTTCTGCAGAAGAAGCTCGGCATCGCGAACAAGGACGGCTGCGCCTGCTTTGACATCCGCCAGCAGTGCAGCGGCTTCCTGTACGGCTTGCAGATGGCGGACGCCTTCGTGCGCCTCGGCACCTACCGTCGTGTGCTGCTCGTCGGCTCTGAGCTGCACAGCCACTCCCTCGACTACTCGACGCGCGGACGGGACGTGATGGTCATGTTCGGCGACGGTGCCGGCGCGGTGGTGATCGGGGCCGTCGAGACGAGCGACGCGAGCTCCGGCATCCTGTACACGAGGCTCGGCGCGGACGGCACGGGTGCCTGGGACCTGTACCTTAAGATCTTCGAGATCGCGAAGGCGCCGTACATCGCATACGACGCCGGCGACCGCACTCAGAACCAGGCCAAGTATCCCCAGATGAACGGCAAGAAGGTCTTGATGAATTCCATCCGCCACATGGTCGTCGGGACCCAGCAAGCGCTCGATGCCACAGGGCTCGGGTGGGACGATATCGACTGGTTCGTGCCCCACCAGGCAAACCTGCGGGTCAACGAGGCGGTGGTGGAGCACGCCAAAATCCCGCCCGACAAGGTCCTGAACACCATCCAGATGTACGGCAACACAACCGCCGCAACCGTGCCCCTCACCATCGACTACTGGCGCCGCCAGGGCAAGGTCAAGAAGGGCGATCGCATCCTCGCGACGGTCTTCGGCAGCGGTTACACGTGGGGCACTGCGGTGTTCCAGATCTAGCCGCCACGCTCGCGGACCACTCCTTGCCATCATAAGCAGGCAGTGAAATCGGGAAGCAACTATTTGCTTCCTTCAGTAGTGAGGGGAAAAATCATAATGAACTTATCTTCCTTGTACCGTCATTTTCTCTCCTCCGGATCTCCTTCCATCTATTCATGGGTGCGCAACACTTCCTGTCGGCTGGACAACCCTGGCCTGCAGATTAGGTGTCAGATGCGTGTCGAGGTGAGAGGTGAGATCCACCGGATTGCCGCCGGCTGCTTCGTGACAATTTCATATTGACATGCAGGGCCGCGTCCCTTATTGTCAGTGGTGTGAAGAGGAAAAAGTAGTTGATAATCGATCAATTTTGAATGGAGAGAAGCGTTATGACTGAACGACTCGACCTGTTGAAGATCGCCCGGGAAGAACAGAGCGGTGATCTGTTCAAGCTGCTGGACAGCATCTACAAACGATCCAAGATCCAGCCGCAGGGTATTTCCAACGCGATCATCTGGGAGGGCGGCAGCCGGCACGGAAGCGTAAAGCCCGTCGCGCACGCGTTGACGGACATGTTTGCGCTCAATGGTACGCTGATGACGCTCGACGTGCTGGGATTGCCGTTCCTCGGTGTGCCCATGATGGCTCAGTTCCGGCACGACACCAGGCTGAAGTCGCTCGATTGGTTCGGCAAGCTCGAGTACACCGCGATCAAGTGGTCCACCGCGGGCGACTTCATGGTCAACGAGAACGGCAAGAAGGTCGTGGTCTACGGCAAGTCCGCCAACGCGCCGCTACGCACGGCGGCCGGGGTCTACTGCAACGTCCGGCCCTACGGCACGATTACCAGCGTGCGATTCATGCCGGGCCTGCCCTATTCGCAGGACGGCAAGAAGTTCCAGGTCGATCGGGCAACCGGCAACATCCACTCCGAGATGAACACCCCTGGGGTCAGGATGGCGTACGCCGTGCGCCTGTTCCTGAAGATGGTCCACGAGACCGGGCAGATCGGACGCGTCGCCACCAAGCCGACCCAGGCGCAGGAGGATGCCGTCAACGCCGGCATGTTACGCTGGCTGCTGCAGGGGACCAAGTTCGAGCTCAAGCGCCGTTACGCCGTGGATGCCTATGCCGAACATAAGGCGAACGTCGATGCCATCGTCGCCCTGCTGCCCAAGGACTTCAAGGCCGGCATGGAAAACTGGGGCGGCGAGATCAACGAGCATATCTCCGACACGAATTTCGGGATTCTCCTGCACGACATGGTTCAGCAGCGCAAGGCCATCGTCTATGCGACGGACCTGGACGGCGACCGCCTGACCGACCTCATGGCCGACGCGCCCGATGTGCTGCGCGGCTGGGGGCAGATGGTGCTGGACCACGTCAAGGCCGGCACCGACATGAAGAAGGTCTGGCGCGACATGGGCTTCACCATGACCAACGGCAAGGACATGACAAGCGTGATGTACCGCATGGAGGGCGAGCCGATCTTCGAGCAGACGCTGGGTTCCGCCGACGCGATGCTGCTGCGCCTGCTGGCCGGGGACGAGACGGTCGGGGGCGAGAAGCAGCCCTACGATCCGAGGATACACTTCGTGCTGATCAACGAGGCGTATAAGGCGGCAAATCCGGGCAATCAGGAACTTGCTCGCTGGCTGGACACGCAGCTAGAGACTTTCGATAAGATTTATGGCGGCAAGCGGCCCCGCTATATCGAGGGCTACGAAAGCCTCAAGAAAGCGATCAAACCCTGGGGCAAGTAGACGCTCCGCTGCGAGTCACTCCGCGTAATCCGCTGCCGTACCGCCCCTCCCTTCCGGCGGGTCGCGCATATGAAAAGCTCACCTGGGCTCCAAGAGCAAAGAAAAAACTCGTAGCTTAATCAGATGGTCATTAAATCAAAAGTGCGATAGATTCTTGACATTACCTGACCATTTACAGCTTTGTTTCAAATGTAAGCCACACAAATCAGGAGAACCAAAGAATCGAATCTATTCAATTATTACTCCGGCAACAAAATATATCAAAGCGTGATTGCCGTTCTCAGAAAATACGGGCATTCCACAGAATTTATTTACATGTTTATTTGCCGGAGTAATAACCTTGGGACGGCAGGGTTATCATATTAGAATTTCAATATTATTTTTTGTTTCAATGCACTGAAATGGACGTCGATGGATCAGTCGGGACGAACAGTTATTTTACGGGATAGAGAGGTAGATTATGCTTACCCTATTATTTAAAGGTCGGCCCTGGATTATCCTTTTTACCTTCGTATGGATCGGCCTTTGCATCGCCGAAATTCCTGTCGTTCAGGGGGCCAACGCAGATGATAAAGCGTCGGCATCGCCGCCACCATCCATCGATACCCTGCAGCCGACCTCCATCGAACAGGTGAATCAGATGGTATCTAAACTCACGGATGAAGAGTTGCGCCTCATCTTTATAAAGCATTTGGAGAAAACGATTCCTCCCGCCAAAACGAATGAGATGGGGTGGATGGAACAGCATCCAAAGTTTCTCCCTCTTTCTCCGAGAGCGTGTCAAGGACATCGGTCGCCACCTTCCCCTCTTTTTTACCGAAATCGATCAGGCTATCGCAAAACTGACGGATGGGCAGAGTGCTGGATCGTTGATGCTGCTTCTGGCGTTTATCATCGGACTTTCCCTTGCGGCCGAATGGGTCTGGTGGCGATTCAGCGCCGGCATACGGGCTCATTACGATGCCGCCCCGGCCATGCAGGGCTTGAAGCGGTTCATCATCGGAGTGCTGAGATTACTGCCGGAATTCCTGGGAATCGTCATTTTTTCCCTCGTGGGGGGGCTCCTCTTTGTCTTTGTGCTGATGCCTTTCTCCGATTCGCAGGGAGGGAGAATCCTTTTCGTTTATCTGATGCTGGCGATTGTCCTGGTACGGCTTTTAAATCTGCTGTCACGCCTCATCTGGGCCCCGAAAACCGCCTCACCTGCGCCTCGTGCCGGTGAGTGACGCTACGGCACTATACCTGCACCGGCGATTGACCCAGCTGATCAGCTATGCGGCACTTACGGACATTGCTCTTCTCTTGATTCAGAGGCTGGGAGTCTCATCGGATTCACAGTGGCTCTTCCTCCTGGCCCTGTCCATCCCGCTGATGGCGATGTTGGCCTGCTTGATCTGGAATCACCGGGTTGTCGTAGGGCAATATCTGCGTCAACCCCGATTAAACCCTTCCGGCGAGATATCCTGGCTGCGGGATCACTTGGCTTCCTTCTGGCATGTCCTGGCATTGGGATACTCAGCGCTCGTCTGGTTGCTGGCTCTGGGACGGTGGGCCCTGTTTGGCCCCCATCAGGATCAGGCCTTTCTCATCAGCTTCATGATCGTCCCCCTGTATCTGGTGCTGGACCAGATTGGCCATTGGTTGGTCAGGAAAACCCTGGGAACCCTCCGGAAGACCGAAACGGATGAGAACACGACCTATTTCAAAATTGCGATGCGTCTGGTCCGCATCATCATCTGTGTTTCCCTGGTGTTATGGCTTTTCGCTGTCTGGGGAGTTCAACTGCCGTTCATAAAGCAGACGGTCAACGCCACGTTCAGCATTCTGGTGACCCTGATCCTGGCACACATTGTCTGGAGTTTGCTCAACCGCTATATTCAGAAGAAACTGGATGCCGTAGCGCCCAAAAACCTTGATAAGGATATCGAGCAAATCGATGAGGAATTCACCAGTATCCAGCTGGATCGCAGTTATACCCTGCTCCCCATGCTCCGCAAATTTGTCGGCATTGTGATGGTTGTCATGGTCATCCTGATTGTGCTGTCCAGCATGGGCATCAATATCGCCCCCCTCTTGGCCGGTGCCGGTGTGGTGGGCCTGGCCATCAGCTTTGGGTCGCGAAAACTGGTGGAAGATGTGCTCTCCGGCATTTTTTACCTGACCGATGACGCGTTTCGGATCGGCGAATGGATTGCGCAGCGGCAATGTCGAGGGGACAGTGGAAGGATTCAACGTACGCAATATCAGGCTTCGGGATTCCAAAGGGGCCCTGCAGATCATCCCGTTCAGCAAACTGGGCTCGATCACCAACTATAACCGGGGCGGCATGGTGGTCAAATTCAACCTGGAGCTGCCCTATGGCACCGACATCGACGTGGTCCGCAAGACCATCAAGAAGGTCGGTGAAAACATACAGAAAAATCCTGAATACGCTCGCCGACATCATCCGTCCCATCAAATATCAGGGAATCAAAAGCATCAGCAACTCTGTCATGATGTTCCGGGTGAAGTTTACTGCCAGACCGGGACGACAGTTCTTGATCCAGCGGGAGGCCTTCAGAGGCATCATGGAAGCCCTGGCCAAAAAAGGGATCTCCTTTGCCCATCGCAAAGTGATTGTGGAACTTCCTCCCGGCTTTGAAAAAGGGCCGGGTGCCGGCCATGAAGGAGGTCCTCCAGGTCCCGGCGCAGGTCCCAACGCGACGGATGTTTTGAAAGCCGGGGCCGCGGCGGCAATGCAGTTGGTGGAAGAGGAGGAGGAGCAAAAGAAGGCCCTTGCTGAAAAAGCGAAACAGCAAATCTCTGAATGATTGGAAGACGACCACAGGTAGTGTGGGATGAGGGTGGGAGAGCTGGAGGCGGGCTCGCTTTTGTCCTGTCGGAGAAACAGCCAGTTAGCTAGACTTGAAACGCAAATGGTGATAGGGAAGTTCAAGATGCAGGTGTAACTCAGTCAAGGCCCATTTGAATAGATTATCAAATCAAAAGTGCGCATGAATCGGATGAAATACATTTTCCCTTCTTGATTTAAGTCAAACCATTCTGCCGATGCCGGGTGTAGAAGGTTCCTAAAGTTTTTGAAAACAGGACAGAGCCCCTTGCACTTATTCGGGGAAAAATCGACTTTGATGAAGTCGTTAACCTTTAAAAAATTTAGAAGGAGGTGCACCATGTTTTGTTACCAATGTGAACAGACGGCCAAGGGAGTAGGGTGCGACAAGTCGGGGGTCTGCGGAAAGCAGCCGGACGTGGCCGCCCTGCAGGATCTGCTGGTCTATGCCCTGACGGGCCTTGCGCAGGCCGCCGTAGCGGCGAAGAAGACGGGAATCCGCGACCGGGCGGCCGACGTCTTTGCCTGCGAGGCCCTTTTCGCCACCGTCACGAACGTCGATTTCGATCCGGACCGCTTTGTGCCCCTGATCCGCCGGGCCGCGGCCTTGCGCGACGGCCTCCTGGAGAAGCTCCGCGCGGCGGGCGCTGCGGCCGATCTCTCGGGAGACGCCGTGACGTTCAAGCCGGCGGCTGATCTTCCGGGGCTGATCGCCCAGGGCGAGGACGCACGGCATCCAGTCCTATCCGGCCGCCGACGCCGATGTCCTCTCCCTGAAACACACGCTTCTGTACGGGATCAAGGGGCTCGCCGCCTATGCGGACCACGCCCTGATCCTCGGCCAGGAGGACGAGGCGGTCTTCGCCTTCCTCCACGAGGGGCTCGCCGCCCTCGTCAATCCGAAGCTCGGACTGGGCGAGATGCTGGAGCTCGTCATGAAGTGCGGCCAGGTGAATCTCCGGACGATGGAACTTCTCGATGCGGCCAACACCGGCGCTTACGGCCATCCGGTCCCCACGAAGGTTCCCCTCGGAGCGAAGAAGGGGAAGGCGATCCTCGTCTCCGGGCATGACCTGAAGGATCTCGAAGGGCTGCTGAAACAGACGGAGGGGAAGGGGATCAACATCTACACCCACGGCGAGATGCTCCCCGCCCACGGCTATCCGGGGCTCAAGAAATACGCCCATCTTTACGGCCATTACGGGACGGCCTGGCAGAACCAGGCGAAGGAGTTCGCCGAATTCCCCGGGGCGATCCTGATGACGACGAACTGCATCCAGAGTCCGCAGGAACGCCTATAAGGAGCGGATCTTCACCGCGGGTCTCGTGGGCTGGCCGGGCGTGACGCATATCACCGACGGCAACTTCACGCCGGTGATCGAAGCGGCCCTTGCGGCGCCGGGATTTGCGGCGGATACGGCAGGGAAGAGCGTGATGACGGGATTCGCCCGAAACGCCGTTCTCGGGGTGGCGGACAAGGTGATCGCGGCGGTGAAGGAGAAGAAGATCCGCCACTTCTTCCTCGTCGCCGGCTGCGACGGGGCGAAGCCCGGACGGAACTACTACACCGAGTTTGTGGAGAAGGTGCCGGCGGACTGCGTCGTCCTGACGCTCGCCTGCGGGAAGTTCCGTTTCTTCGACAAGGAACTGGGCGCGATCGGCGGGATACCGCGGCTCCTCGACATGGGGCAGTGCAACGACGCCTATTCGGCGATCCAGGTGGCCGTCGCCCTGTCCAAGGCCTTCGGCGTCGGGGTGAACGACCTGCCGCTGTCGATGGTCCTCTCCTGGTACGAGCAGAAGGCGGTGGTGATTCTGCTGACGCTGTTGTCCCTGGGGATCAAGAACATCCGCCTGGGGCCGTCGCTTCCGGCCTTCACTGACGCCGAACGTGCTCGGCGTCCTGGTCGAGAAGTTCGGGATCAAGCCGATCACGACGCCGGATGAGGATCTGAAGGCGATCCTCGGCTGATCGGCAGCGCGCAGAAAGGGATCGGTCGGGACGGAGTCCCGGTGATTTTCCCGCCTGAAGGGCGGGCCATGCGCCAGGCCATTCCGGACGATGTCGAGTTGCAGAATGGGGGGAGGCCTCATGCCTCCCCCATCTACAAAAAGTATGAATTCTATTTCCCTTTGGCTTTGGGCTTCAGCTCTTTCGCCCGGAGCTTCAGGCTCTTCTCCCGTCTTCTCCGCTTGCGGTCCAGTTCTTTTAACCTTTCTCTCTTCTTGTGTTGACCCATAACACCTCCCAGTATTTTTAAAAACTCAGTGAACACTTGCAGGATAGCCTAAAATCCGCGCAATGGCAAGGCTCATCAGGAGTCCCGCGACCATGCCGGATGATATCAACCCTGTTTTCCATGCACCATGGAGATGAAGCCGGCAATTCTTGGAGAGTCTGTCTGCGAATAAAAAATAGTTGTTAATATCTATTTGTAAATGTGATATAATTTACAATAATAGGGGTAGCGGTTAAGAAAAAAATGTACAGATCCGTTTGATTTGCCGAAAAGGAAAGTATTCCAGAAGGGGAAGGCATATGAACAAAAAACGATTCTTGGGAGTTGTGATTTTATTGTTTGTCATGGGATGTGCGGGTGAGTCCAAACAGGTCCAGATATCTGATTCGACGGTCGGCGCCGTCGAATCAGAAAAAGGGCCGAAGACGGTTGAATTCCCCGCGGGTACCGTGTTTGGAGGGGCCTCTAAAGAACAGGCCACTGCGCTTGCCCGGATTTTTGTCGAAGCCCACAATATGGCCATGCAGCAGTTTGGCAAGATCGCGGCGACGCAGGAATCCGTGAAAGAAACCCAGAAGGAGACCCAAAAGGCGATACAGGAGAGCCAGGACGCAATGAAGAAAACAGCCCAGGGGCTGGAAGAATCCAACCAAAAAATCCTGAGTGTCGCCGAAAAAAACCTGGAAACGGCCAAAAAAGCCCTCCAATCGATTGAACAGCTTTCTCAAAGACAAGGGACAGGCGAAATCACCATTATTTTACCCTATTGGGGAAAGCAAACTTAGTGAAAAATCGCTGGAATACAAGCGGCTGGTTGATTTTGTCGATTTCCTGGCCAGGGAGAGCAAGGGCAGAAAGGTGCTGTTTGTCAGCATCGGAAGCGCCTCGGCCGTTGGGAAAAAGATCCTTGAACATGAAACTGGCCCAGGCCAGGGCGGAATATCCCCGGCCGATCATCGATAAGTATCTGATCAATATCCCCCATGAGAATTACAAAGTCTATGGAGTCGGTGATCTATACAGTCCCAAGGGTGTTTCCAAAAATGAACGGGACCGGTACCAACACACACGGCTGATTGCCGTGTTTGAGACCGATCAGATTCCCGCCTTGCCGGAAGAGCCGGCAAAGAAATAGCTCTGCCACCCTCTTCGGCAAAAGGGAGGCAGGGATCATAGGGACAACTTGCGGCGGAGGCTCTACTCACCAAAGGAAGAAATCCTTTACGGTTGTCCAGAACTTACGGCGCATGGCCGTTTCTCTGTTCATTTTTTCTCCCGACTTCTCACTTTTATATGAAAATACACTCTTCCGGGTCTCCCTCCCTCGATGGGGGGAGAGAGACCGGAAGTGCCCTCTATCGCCCTCCCCCTTAGCAAGGGAGGGTGAGGGTATTTTCATGATCCGCTGTGTCCGATTCCTGGCATGGGGATTCGTGTGAAAAACGTCAAATCCAATCCCCTTGTCTAAAGCGGCGTGTTGTTGTAATATGGTTGCGTCAGAATCGCTTTTCCCCCCGGCGGGAAGGAGTGCAGTGTGGGAGCCCATGACGGTAGGGGCGAGCTTCTGCCGGCGCTGAGTCGCGAGGCGATAGGGATATTCTGCGGGGATGAAGAATCATACGATTTCAAATACGGCTACGATGAGAGGAGACTTCAGCATGAGCGTACAAGCCACCCTGGATGAGAGGTGCATCAATGCGATTCGTTTTCTGGCGGCGGACGCTGTCGAAAAGGCCAAATCAGGACATCCCGGTATGCCGATGGGGGCGGCGGCCGCGGCCTACACCCTCTGGACGAGACATCTGAAGCATAATCCGGCCGATCCACTCTGGGCCGATCGCGACCGCTTCGTCCTGTCCGCCGGGCATGGCTCGATGCTCCTTTATGCGCTCCTCTATTTGACCGGCTATGACCTCTCGCTCGAAGACCTCCGTTCTTTCCGGCAGTGGGGAAGCAAGACGCCGGGTCATCCGGAACACCGTCATCCCCCCGGGGCGGAGATGACGACAGGGCCGCTCGGTCAGGGATTCGCCGCGGCGGTGGGGATGGCGATCGCGGAGGCCCATCTGGCGGCACGCTACAACCGTCCCGGCCATCGGATTGTGGACCATTTCACCTATGTCTTGGCGAGCGACGGCGACCTCATGGAGGGGCTCTCCTCCGAGGCCTCCGCCCTGGCCGGCCATCTCGGTCTGGGAAAGCTCATTGTCCTGTATGACGACAACGGGATCGTCCTGTCGGGATCTGCGGCCCTCAGTTTCACCGAGGAGATCAGCGGGCGATTTGCCGCCGCCGGTTGGCAGGTGATCTCCGTTCCGGACGGCAACGACGTCGCGGCGATTGATCGAGCCCTTGTTGAGGCAAAGGCCGAGACAACAAAGCCGTCGCTCATTCGGGTCCGGACGACCATCGGCTGCGGGGCGCCCGGGAAACAGAATACCAGCGGCGCCCACGGCGCCCCCCTCGGATCGGAGGAGGTCCGGGCGGCAAAAGAAAACCTGGGCTGGCCGCAGGATCCTCCTCTCTTTGTCCCGGAAGAGGTCCTCGCCTTCTTCCGCGAGGTCCGGGGCCGCAGCCGCCGGCCAGGAGACGACGTGGAAGGAGGCTCTTCGAGCGTTATGCCGCCGTCCATCCAGGGGAGGCGGCCGAATTCAGGCGGGTGATGAAGGGTGAGCTGCCGGCTGATTGGGAGAAGGCGTTGCCCAGTTACGGTTCCGGAACAAAGGATGTGGCGACGCGCAAGACCTCGGAGGCCGTTCTCCAGGCCCTCGCCCCTGTGATTCCGGAACTGATGGGGGGTTCGGCCGACCTGAATCCCTCCACTTTCACCTGGCTCAAGGGCCAGGGAGATTTCCAGAGGCCGGGAGAACCGCCCGCCTGCCGCGAAGGCGCAGCCGGCGGGGAGTGGGGGTACGGCGGCCGCAACATCCACTTCGGCGTCCGGGAGCACGCGATGGCGGCGATCGCCGGCGGGATGGCCCTCCACGGGGGAATCCTCCCCTTCACCGGGACCTTCTTCACCTTTGCCGACTATATGCGGCCGTCGATCCGTCTGGCGGCCCTGATGGGGCTCCGGGTGATCTATGTCTTCACCCACGACAGTATCGGCGTCGGCGAGGACGGCCCCACCCACCAGCCTGTTGAACAGCTGATGAGCCTGAAGGGCGATCCCCCACCTGACCGTGATCCGGCCGGCCGACGCAAACGAGACGGTCGAGGCCTGGCGCGCCGCAGTGGTGAACCGCTCCGGCCCCACTGCGCTCATTTTCACGCGCCAGAACCTGCCCGTTTTCGACCGGACGGTAGTGAGCCCGGCAGCCGGTCTCCGCAAGGGGGGTTATATTCTGTGGGAGTCGGGTACCGGCATACCGGAAACAATCCTCATCGGGACGGGATCGGAGGTGGAGATCGCTCTCGATGCGGGCAGAAGGCTTGCCGCGGAAGGCATTCGCGTCCGCGTCGTCTCGCTTCCGAGCTGGGAGCTCTTTGACCGCGAGCCGCAGGAGTACCGGGACAGGGTCCTTCCTCCCGCCGTCCGCGTGCGGGTGGCGGTCGAGGCGGGGGTCCGCCTGGGCTGGGAGCACTATGTCGGTCTGGAGGGTGAGATCGTGGGGATCGACCGTTTCGGCGCCAGCGCTCCCTACAAGGTGATCTACGAGAAATTCGGGATCACCGCCGAGGCGGTCGCTGCTGCGGCCCGCAGACTCCTGGGCCGGTAAGGCACCCTCACTCTAACCCTTCCCCGTCAAAGGGGAGGGATTAACCGGAGTTTCCGGTCATTCGGCCTCGACGTTCAGCTTCGGCGTCCTCAAGGCAGTGCAGGTCTTCGGCGATCGGCAGGCCCCCATCGATGTGGGTCGCCTGGTCCTCCACAGTCACTTGCAAGACGTGTCCGGTCGGCCTTGACCGCCTCGCTGAGACCTGACCCCATCGTTTTACATCATTTCCAAAGGAGGACAAGCGATGATCTCCCCGACACCGAACAGGCTTCTCCAGGAGAAGAGCCCCTATCTCCTCCAGCATGCCGGAAATCCTGTGGATTGGTATCCCTGGGGGGATGAGGCCTTTGACCGGGCGCAAAGGGAAGACAAGCCGGTCTTCCTCTCCGTCGGATACTCCACCTGTCACTGGTGTCATGTCATGGCCCATGAATCCTTTGAGGACGAAGCCACGGCCGCCCTCCTTAACGAGGCCTTCGTCTGCGTCAAGGTCGACCGCGAGGAGCGGCCGGACATCGATGGGATTTACATGAGCGTCTGCCAGATGATGACGGGGAGCGGCGGCTGGCCGCTCACCATCATCATGACTCCCGACCGGCTCCCCTTCTTCGCTGCCACCTACATCCCGAAGGAGAGCCGATGGGGACGGCAGGGGCTCGTCGAACTGATCCCTCGGCTTAAGGTGATCTGGGAAACGCGCCGCGACGAAGTGGAGAATGCCGCGGCGCAGACGGTGGCCCATCTGATGCAACCCCGGACGGAGAAGGGGGAACTCCGCCCTGAAGAGATCCTTGCCCGGACATTTGCGGAGCTTCAGGGACAGTTTGACGATGAATACGGCGGATTCGGTAACGCCCCGAAGTTTCCCATGCCCCATCAGATCGTTTTTCTGCTCCGGCACTGGCAGCGGACCGGCGCCCCGGATGCGCTCCGGATGGCGGATAAGACCCTTTCCGCGATGCGTCAGGGGGGGATCTTCGATCAACTGGGTTATGGCTTCCACCGCTACAGCACCGACCGGCAATGGCTCGTTCCCCACTTCGAGAAGATGCTCTACGATCAGGCCCTCCTGACGATGGCCTTCACGGAGGCGTTTCAGGCAACCGGAGATGAAGCCCATGCCCGGACGGTCAGGGAGGTCCTCGACTATTGCATTCGCGACCTGCGTTCGCCGGAGGGGGGATTCTTTACTGCGGAAGATGCCGACAGCGAAGGAGAGGAGGGTCGTTTCTACCTCTGGCGGATGGAGGAGATCCGCCGGCTCCTCGGTCCGGAGGAGATCCGCCTGGCGACAGCCGCCTTTTCACTCGCCGAGGAGGGGAATTTCGTCGATCCGGTCGAGCCGGAACGGCGGGGGGACAATATCCTCCACCTCTCCGGTTCACCGGCCAAGATCGCTGAAGGTCTCGGAATGACGGAGGCCGCCTTTCTGCAACGCCTGGAGAAGGTCCGCCTCCGCCTCCTGGCTGCCCGTGAAAAGCGGGTGCGCCCGCAGCGGGACGACAAGATCCTGACCGACTGGAACGGCCTGATGATCGCGGCCTTGGCCCGGGCGGCCCGGGTTCTGGGCGAACCCCGGTATCTGGAGGCGGCCCGTGAGGCGATCGCGTTCATCCTTGCGCAGATGAAAACCCCGGATGGACGTCTCCTCCACCGCTTCTGCAAGGGAGAGGCGGCCGTGACGGCCAATCTCGACGATTATGCCTTTCTCATCTGGGGACTGATCGACGCTTACGAGGCAGGCTTCAATGCCGACGATCTGCGTGAGGCGATAGCACTCCAGGGGATCGTCGATCGTGCACTTCCGCGATCCCGACGGGGGCTTCTTTTCCACGCCGGACGACGGGGAGACGCTTCTTTTCCGGCCCAAGGAGGGACACGACGGGGCCGTCCCCTCGGGAAACGCGGTGACCCTGATGAACCTGATACGTCTCGGGAGGATGACCGGGGATCCACGCCGGAAGAGGAAGCGGCGGAGTTGAGCCGTGCCTTTGCCGGGTCGCTTCAGCAGGTCCCCACCGCCCATGCCCAGTGGATGATCGCCTTGGAGCTCCTCGCGGCGCCCTCCCGTGAGGTGGTGATCGCCGGCAGGTCCGGGAGGGGAGGACACCAGAAGCACTGCTGGCGGTCCTCAAGCATTCCTATCTCCCCAACCTGACGATTCTCTTCCGCCGGAAGAGGAGGCAAACGCCAGCGATCGTGGAGATCGCCCCGTTCACGAAGCAGATGCGGGGCGTTGACGGCCGGGCGTCCCGCCTATGTCTGCGCCGGCTTTTCCTGCCAACGTCCTGTGACCGATCCGCGGGAGCTGGCTGTACTGCTCGGCGGGGGTGGCAAGCGATAACGGGAGGGGCTCGGGTTGCACATTCATTCGG
>CAWJHT010000035.1:0-21446 GCA_963842685.1 uncultured delta proteobacterium
ATCCCACCCACCGGGCGGGGCTAAGGGGGTGCTCCCGGTCACCAGCGATAGCTGCAACGCGAATACGATCATCGCACGCGGCAGAACCGCTCCTTGGACAATGGACAATCCTCCGTTGCTCATCGCCTAATTCATCTGTATCGTCTTAGACGACCTTAATGGCCGTTTCTTCAACGTCTGAAGCCTCGGAAATTCATGCCCCGAGAGGTTTTGGCGCGTAAGAAAACAAAGCGGGACGGCTGTCAGGCCGCCCCGTTTTGTTGTTCGGGAATGACGTTCGATTATTTGGTCGCGTTGATCTTGTCGACCCACGGCTTGTAGCTGGTATACTCGGGCATCTCGTAGATCGGCGCCACGGCCTTCTGGAATTCGGCGACGTTGGCTTCGCTGACGATGCAGCCTTTCTTTATTGCCTGGGCCAGATAATCTTCCTCTGCCTTGTTCCAGGCTTTGATCTGGAAGGCGGTCGCCTCTTTGGCGGCGTCTTTCAAGGCTTTCTTATCCGCGGCGTTTAGTGTGTCCCAGAATTTCTTGCTGACCATGAGCAGTTCCGGCAGGCGGGCATGGGCGTCTTTGATGAAGTTTTTGGCCACCTCGTAGTGGTTCTGCGACACCCAGCTCGGGACGTTGTTCTCCGCGCCGTCCACGACGCCTGTCTGCAGCGCGCTGTAGACCTCGGCATAGGCGATCGGGGTCGGAGTGGCGCCCAGCAGCTTCACCAGGTTCACCATGATGGGGTTCGGCTGGACTCTGATTTTCAAGCCTTTCAGGTCAGCCGCGCTCTTCAAGGGTTTGTTGGCATAGAAGTTCCGGGAACCGGGGTCGAAGTAGCCGACGCCGACCAAGCCGACCTTTTCCATCGCCGCCAGGAAGTGCTGGCCGACCGGGCCGTTCAGGACGTTCCACATGTGGTCCTGGGAACGGAAGAGATAGGGCATGGAGAAGACGCCGATTTCCGGGAAGACCGAGATCGCCGGTGAGGTGGAGACCCGGACGAATTCGATCACACCGAGCTTGGCCTGCTCTACGACGTCATTTTCCGAGCCGAGCTGGCTGTTGCCATAGACCTGGATCTTATACCGGCCGTTGGTCATTTTCTCGAAGAGCTCCGAGAATTTCTGATCCCCCATCTCGGTCGGATACCCCTTCGGATGGACCTCGGCCAGCTTGAGCACTTTCGCCGCCGCGAAGACCTGGGCTGCCCCGAAGGTCACACTGAGGAAAACAGCCATTACAAAAAGAATCCCAATACGTTTTTTCATTTTGATCTCCTCCTCTTTCAATGTTTAAAATCCTGTATCCAAAGCCTGCGTTTCCGGACGACATCACCTCCATTTCGCATTATTTCATGATCCAATTCGGCAGTAACATGGCGATCTCCGGGAAGAACGTAATGATGAAAAGGATGACGACCATCGGGATATAGCACAGCATCAGCGAGGGTAGCACCTCCTCGATCTTGGCCTTGCCGACGGCGCAGCCGACGAAGAGGGCGTTCCCAACCGGCGGGGTGCAGAGTCCGATCCCCAGGTTGAACACGAGGATCACCCCGAAGTGGACCGGATCGACGCCGATGCTTTTCATGATCGGGAGCAGGATCGGGGTGCAGATGACGATCGCCGGGGCCATGTCCATGACCATCCCGACGAAGAGCAGGAAGATATTGACCAGGGACAGGATCACATATTTGTTGGTGGAGAGCGAGAGCAGCCAGCCGGCGACGGCCTGCGGCACCTGCATGGAGGTCATCATCCAGGCGAAGGCGGTCGAGGTGGAGATGAGGAGGAAGACCATGGCCACGGTATTGACGGAGTCCTTGAGAATCTTCATGAACCGGATAAGCGGGATATCCCGGTAGACGAAGAAGGTCAGGATGAAGGCATAAATAACCGCGACCGCGGCCGATTCGGAGGCGGTGAAGATCCCGGAGATGATGCCCCCCATGATCAGGACGGCGACCCCCACCGAGAGCAGGCCCTCGATAAAGATCGTGACGGCCTTTTTCCAGCCTGGCCAGTCTTCGCGGGGGAAGTTATACTTGACGGCCATGATGTAACTGGTGACCATCAGCGACACGCCGAGCAGGATCCCCGGCAGGGCGCCGGCCAGAAAGAGCCTGCCGATCGAGGTCCCTCCCGAGGCCATCGAATAGATGATCATATTGTGGCTCGGGGGGATAAGGACGGCCTGGACCGCGGTAGTGACGGTGAGCGCGATCGCAAAACTCTTCGTATATCCTTTGCGCTCCATGGCCGGGATCATGATCGAGCCCAGGGAGGAGACATCGGCGACGGCCGAACCGGAGATGCCGCCGAAGAACATGCTGTCCACGCAGTTGATCATCGCCAGGCCCCCCCGGATCCGTCCGACGAAGAGGCTGGCCAGGTTGACCAGCCTCTCGGCGATCCGTCCTTCGCTCATGATCTGGCCGGCCAGGATAAAGAAAGGGATCGCGATCAGCGGGATCGACTCCATGCCGTTGACCATCCGCTGGGCAATGATCATCACGTCGATGACCGCTGTAAAGTGCGGTAAAAATGGAGGAGAAACCGAGGGCGAAGGCAATGGGCGTCCGCATCAGGATCAGCAAAACGAAAGAACCGAGCAGGATGGCGATGGCGAGCGGGTCCTGAATCATTCTTTTTCCCCTCCCAAGGCGGCAATCTGTTTGACGATCAGCTCCACGGAATAGATGAGCATCAGGAAGGCGGCCACCGGAGCGGCGGAATAGATGACGAGGCCGCGCGAAAGAAGAGTGGCCGGCGTATCGGTATCCTTCAGCGCCCAGGCGAGCTCCGCCCCATTGACCAGCAAAAAGAGGGAGAAAGCAGCCAACAACATGTCGACGAAGATCATCATGATTTTTTGAACCGACTCGGGGAAGAGGGTGGTGACGAATTCCACGCCGATATGCAGATGCTTGCGGATGCCGATCGCCGCACCGGTCAGACCGAACCAGACCAGGAGGATCATGGCGACCTCTTCGGTCCAGGGGGAGATGACGTGGATGATCCGGAAACGGGCGATGATCTGCCAGATGATGATCAGGGTCATGACGGCCAGCAGAATGGCGCCCGCCGTTTCGATGGTATTCATCAGAAAATCCAGGATTTTCTCAATCGACTTTCCGAATCCTGACGACGTCCTGGCGGGGGTGGTGCCGGCCGGTTGCTGCGCTGCTTTCAATCCCAATCCTCCTATCCGTGGTCTGGAGAATGCCGTTCAGCTGAAGATGGAAAGGATCTGTTTCGCATTACGAAATGCCTTTTCCTATAACAAAACCTCACGGGCCTGTCAATACATATTTCAGGCGATGACCTTTTGCAGATACTCCACGCTTGCCTTTGCGATCCTCTCCGCCCCGTACTGCATGTCGAACGCCTCGACGGACAGCCATCCGTCGTATCCCGCCGCGCGCAGTGCCGCGATGATCGGTTCGTAGCCGATCTCGCCCATGCCGGGCCCAAGCAGGTTGGGGTCGTTGACGTGAAAGTGGGCCAGGTGCTTCGCCGACTCCCGGATGATCTGGGGGATCGGCTTGTACTCGTAGCTCATGGCCTTCACGTCCAGCTGCAAACGGAAGTTGGGGTGGTCGATCCGCTCGATCAGCTCCACGGCGTCGGAGGCGCACATGAGGAAATCGGTTTCCCGCGTGCTGAGGGGCTCGATCGCCAGCGTCACACCGCGCTTTGCGCGGGCTCCAGACAGGGCGTGAAGACTTCCGCCGCGTACCCCATCGCCTGCTCACGTTTCACACCGGGCAGCAGGTTCCGCTGCTTCGGCGAACCGATCACCATCACCTTCCCGCCCAGGTCCGCGCAGAGGCCGACGAGCTCCACGAAATACCGGGCCGTCTCCCTGCGGATACCCGCATCCGGGTGCGTGATGTAGAGCCCCGGCGGCGTCATCAAGAGCCAGTGCAGGCCGATGATCTCCAGCCCCCGCGATTCGGCCGATTCACGCAGCGCCGCCCGCCGCTCGCGGCGTGATCAGCTCCGCGCGCTCGGCCAGCGTGAAGGGCGCCACCTCGATGCCCCGGTAGCCGATCCCGCTTGCGAAGTCGCAGATCTTCTCCCACGGCCAGTTCTCGAACAGCTCGTTGCAGATGCCGAGTTTCATTTCGTCTCCCGACGGTGAGCGGTCGGATTTTCGATCCGTCGTTGTGACGACTCGGGCATGGAAGGTTAGTACGGATTACAGCCGGCGCAGATGGAACCCGCTGTCCACGTTGATGACTTCGCCGGTGGATAGCGGGAAGCAATCCTGAGCAATGGCGACCACCGCACGCGCGACCTCTTCCGGTTCCCCCCAGCGGCGCGATCGGCGTCAGTCCTTCGGCGATCATCCGGTCGTATTTGTCCCATACGGGGCTGGTCAGATCGGTGCGGATGAAGCCGGGACGCACCTCGTACACGTTGATCCCGTACTCCGCCAGGCGGTCGGCGAAAAGCGCCGTCATCATCCCCATGCCGGCCTTGGAGAGGCAGTACTCGCCGCGGCTCGTGCTGCTCGTGTAGGCGCTGATCGAGCCGATGTTGATGATTCGGGCCTTTTCGGTTTTGAGTTCGATCATCCGGCGCACGACGAGCTGGGTGAGGAAGAACGGACCCTTGAGATTCGTCGCCATCACCTCGTCGTAACTGGTTTCGGTCATTTCGAGCAGATCCACCCGCTGGCGCGGCGCCATCGCGGCATTGTTCACGAGCAGGTCGATCCGCGCGAACGCCTCCAGCGTCTGCGCGACCAACCGCGCGCGGTCCGCCGCGTCCGCGATATCGGCCTGAACGAGGATGCCGCTTCCCCCGACGCCTTCCACCAGTTTCAGCGCTTCTTTGGCCGCATCCGCGTTTTCGCGATAGTTGATGACGACGCGCCACTTCTCCTTCGCCAGTGCGACCGCAATCGCGCGCCCGATGCCGCGCGCGGCGCCCGTGATCAGTGCGACTTTTTCATTCATCATCCTTCACCTTGCTCAATGCTTCGAGGAAGAAGTACTCGCCCCACATCACGCTTTCGTCCACCCCCAGCCCTTTGCGCTGGTGATACATGCCGTGCTTGAGGATGCCTTCCCAGCCCGGCGTTTCCTCCGCGAGGAATTCCGGCGTGGTCAGCGTGTCGAGGATCTGCAGCGCGTAATCGCGGTAGCGCCGCGCGCGCGCCGCATCGCCGGTCAGTTTCGACAGATTCAACATGCCGCTGGCGGCGATCGCGGCGGCGGAACTCTCGTACGGCAGTGCGGGATTCGGTTCGTCCCAGTCGTTCGGCGGGACGCCGTGCGCGGGTGTGCGTTCGATGTAAAAATCCGCGCACGCCTCCGCCGTCTGCAGAAAGCGCCCGTCGCGGGTGAAGTCGTAGACCGTGCCGAAACCGTACAGCGCCCATGCCAGGCCGCGCGCCCAGGACGAATCGTTGCGCCATCCCTGGTGCGTGGTTTGCCGGAGGAATTCGCCGGTGTCCATGTCGAAGATCCCTTCGTGCGACGTGCTGCCGTCGCCCCGGACGAGATATTTGCGCGTCGTCAGGCAATGCTCCGTCGCCTTGCGGAGCAATTCCGCATCGTTCGTCTGTTGCGCCGCGTAGAAGACGATGCCGACGTTCATCATGATGTCGATGAACAGACTCTCTTCCGCGACAAACGAGCGCAGATATCTGCCCTTCTCGCGAAACCGCAGCCCCATCGTCTGCCCGGCTTCGATCACGACCTGTCTGAGCGCGGGATCGCCGGTCAGATCGTACCAGCGTTTCCAGGTCGACCAGAACAGGAATCCGAGGTCATGGACGTTGCGGTCGGTCTTGCGATGCTCGATCGAGGCGCGAATAGTGTTCCGCCTTGGCCCGCCAATAGTCGTCGCGCGTCTGCTCGTAGAGCAGCCACAGCTGCCCGCCGAGGAAGCCTTCGCACCAGTTCGTCCACGCTTCGCCGCCGTGCTTCCAGCGGCCATGAGCGGTGTACATGGGGAAATAATCGGGGTGTGTTTCGATCAGGCGGCGCAGCTGCCGCGCGGCGAAACCGAACGCATGATCCGCTTTTTTCTTCAAATCAGCCATATTCACCTCGCATGTTCTATCCCTGTTTCTTTTTCATCTCTTTGAGCTGCGCGGCTTCGGGACGCTGCCGGTAATAATCGTCGAGCGGATAACAACCCGAGACCAGTCCGCCTCGCGGGCCGGTCGTGCAGTCGCTGAACGTGCGGCAGATGCGCTTGGTCTGCAGCGGCCGTCCGGCGAGGACATCCGCGCACATCTCGGGGTACGGCAGCACCATTCTCCCCAGGCCGACGAAATCGGCGTCGCCCTCGCGCACGACGCGCTGCGCGACGTTCGGCAGCCACTCCTGCAGGTAGGAATAGGCCGAGCCGACCACCATCAGGTCGGGGCGGTATCGCTTGAGATCCGCCGTGACCTTGATCTGTCGCGCGACACCGCTAAGCGGATCCTCCGGCGGCAGGTAGCCGTCCGACGGCGGGAATGTCGCGGGACGCATGAGGTGCGGATTGTAGTAGGGGCTGCCGGCGGTGATGCACACCATCCGGATGCCGAGCGACGCCAGCAGATCCATGAATTTTTTCGGTTCGGTAAGATCGATCCCCAGCCCGGTGCCGTCGCCGCCGAAGGCAAAGCGGTATTTCCCCGCGAACGGTTCCGGCTCGCCGACATCCCCGGCGCCCTTGCGAAAGGGGATGAAATCGAAGGCGCTCACGCGCACGCCGATGTCCAATCCGGGCACGCTCGTGCGAATGCCGGCGGCGATCTCGCGCAAAAAGCGCGTCCGATTTTCAAAACTGCCGCCGTAGAGACCCGGACGGTCCACCGCGCTCAGGAATTCGTGCCCCAGGTAGCCGTGGCAGTGCTTGATGTCGACGAACGCAAAACCGGCGCGCTTCGCCAACTGCGCCGCAGCGATGAAGTCGTCGATCAGCCGTTTGATTTCGTCGTCGGTCAGGACGGGATGGTCCGGCCCGATCCCCAGCCTGCGGTCGAGGATCGGATGGTGGTAGAGTATCCGGGGCTCGCCGTGTTTCTTGTCGTTCGGTTTCGAGTAACGCCCCGAGTGCGTCAGCTGCAGACCGATGAGCAGATCATCGGTCCTGCCCGGGTGCGCGGCGATCAATCCCTCCCGCAGGGCGGCCAGGTCGCGCAGCGTTTTTTCACTGACCAGCAACTGATTCGGGTTGGCGCGCCCGTCGTGCCGGACCGCGGCGGCTTCTCCGCCCCAGATCAATTTTGCCCCGCTCATGCCGAAACGCCGCCAGCGCCGGAATGTCAGCTCGGAGGGACGGCCGTCGGCCGTGCCGTCCCAGCCTTCCATCGGCAGGACGCAGAAACGGTTGCCGATCGTGAAACCGTTTGCCAAACGGTACGGCTGCGCCAGCGGGGCATCCGCCCCGACCTGCAGGTCGATCGTCCAGCTTCAGATCGATGCCGGCTTCAGCCAGGTAGGCGCTCAATTCACCGGCGGTCTTGAATGAAGAGATACGGGGGTATGACATGAGACTCCTTGCTTATCAAAGTTGAGGATGCGAATCACGGTTCAGGACGCCGTCTGGGATTTAAACCGTCGAGCCCTGTAAAGTTATATCGCTATGCATACGAATAACGATCCTCGATGTCAACAAGTTTGTATCACAGAATATCCGAAAATATCTCCTTGACAAACAGGGATCGCCTTCGTATCCTTTCGCCGCGGAAAACCAAGTTCTTTTGAGTCCTACACAAAAAGCAAGTTCTTCTCATTTAAAATCAAAAGGAGGTATCATCATGAAACGAATTCTGTGGCTGAATGTCGCCCTCGGGTTGCTCTTTTTGGCGGTAGCGGTCGGCTCGGCGGCGGCTCAGGAATGGAAGCCGAACAAGCCTCTCCGGCTCATCGTCCCCTGGGGGGCGGGCGGCTCCACGGACCAGGCGGTCCGGTCCATCACCGGAGACCTCGAGGATGCGCTGGGGCAGAAAGTCGTGGTCGTGAACCAGCCCGGCGGCGGCGGGGCGATCGGAACCAAGAGCGTGCTGGATTCCCCCTGCGACGGCTACACCTGGGCTTCGGGCGCGGTGAAGGACCTGGGAACCTACATCATCACCGGGACCCTGAACACCAAGGTCCAGGATTGGAACATTTACCTCAATTCCGGCAATGCCACCCTGGTTTCCGTGACGCCGGACGCGCCGATCAAGGATTTCAAGGAATTTCTGGACATGATGAAGAAGGACCCCAAAAAGGTATCGGTGGCCGTGGCGGGCGTTCCCTCGGCCGGCCACTCGGCCATCGAGGCCATCAAGCAGGCCAACGGCGGGGATTATAAACTCGTGAGCTATGACGGCGGGAACCCGGCGGTCATCGCCACGGTGTCGGGCGAGACCATGTCCACCCCCCAGCTCCTGAGCGAACAGATCGAGATGATCCGGGCCAAGAAGCTCCGCCCCCTCGCGGCTTTGACCCCCGATGACCTGGTCATCGACGGATACGGCACCGTTCCTTCGGCGACCAAGTGGCTTCCCAAGGTGGCGGCCGATCCCATGTACTTCGGGATCTGGATTCCCAAGTGCGCCCCCAAGGAGGTCGTGGAGACGATGAACAAGGTATGGAGGGAGAAAATCGCGACCTCCAAGGCCTTGAAGAACTTTGCCAACCTGCGCGGCCAGATCGTGGCGCCCTACTATGGGGACGAGGCCATGAAGAAGGCCTGGCCGTCGATCGTGAACGCGGCGTGGGGACTTTACGACGGCGGCAAGGCCAAGGTAAAACCCGACGAAGCGGGTATGCCGCGTCCGTAGTTTCGAACGGAATGTGAAGGGGCGGATGGCAAAAAGGGCTGTCCGCCCCTCTTTATTTATGCCTCCTCGCGCAGAAGGGGTCTGAGTCACCGAAATGAAAAAAGCGGATTACCTGACGGGCCTGGCCCTGATCCTGTTGAGCATCTATGTCCTGGTGGAGTCCTGGCGCATGCCGCGCCTGGAGCACCTCCAGGCGCACCCCTTGAGCGTCCCGGGAATCGTCCCCGCGTTTCTGGCCGTGGTCCTGTTGATCTTCGGCCTGATCCTGGTGGTGCGCTCCGTCAAGGCCGGAGGGCACCGCCTCGGCCTGAGCCGGGAGGGCATTCGCAAGACCCTCGCCGATCCCGGCAACCGGCGGCTGCTGTTGACGGCCGTGCTCACCTTTGTTTATGCGGGTGTCCTCGTGGGACGCACCCCCTATAGGCTGGTGACCGGGCTCTTCATCTTCGTCTTCGTGGTGGTCTTTGAATGGCGCCGGGGCATGTCCTTCCGGGAAATGGCGACGGCTCGGACTGGCGGCCGCCATCCTGGCGATTGTTTTCGCCGTAGCCGTTTCCTACACCTTCGAGCGGCTCTTCCTGGTCACGCTCCCTTGAGAAGAGAATGTGGATATCATGGGCGTACTGATTGACAACCTGGTACTCTTCCTGCAAGCGATCGGCGGTTTTATCACCCCCTGGGCGCTTTTTCACATGGCCTGGTCCACCCTGCTGGGGATCGTCATCGGGGCGCTGCCCGGCCTCACCGCCACCATGGGGGTGGCCCTCATCACCACGCTGACCTACAAGCTTCAGCCCGACCTGGCGATCCTCGTCCTCATCTGCGTGTATGTGGGGGCGATCTACGGCGGCAGCCGGACGGCGATCCTCATCAATATCCCGGGGACCCCGGCGAATGCCGCCACGACCCTGGACGGCTTTCCCCTGGCCAAGCAGGGGCTGGCCGGCCGGGCCATGGGCGTGGCCACGTCGGGGTCGGTGCTGGGCAGCATCATCGGGATGTTCTTCCTGGCCACGCTGGCGCCCCTTCTGGGGAACTACGCCCTCAAATTCCAGTCCTACGAGTTTTTCTGGCTGGCCATCTTCGGCATCGTGATCTCGGGGCACCTGACCTCTCTGGACGATCCCATCAAGGGATGGATCGCGGGCTTCCTGGGTCTCATGACCGCCATGGTCGGCCAGGAGGGGATTCACGCCTACGATCGGTTCACCTACGGGACCACCGAGCTCATGGGCGGCTTCGCCCTCATCCCCGCCATGGTGGGGGCCTTCGGCCTGGCCGAGGTGCTGAGCGTCATGCGGAATCCCCCGGCCGAAATGGCCAAAAACCCGCAGGACAGCGTGATCCCCAAGCTGGCGGATATCACGAAATACTGGCGAACCATCATCCGGAGCGGACTGATCGGGACGGTCATCGGCATCATCCCGGGGGTCGGCGAGGACATCGGGGCCTGGGTTTCCTACGCCGCGGCCCGGCGGAAGAGCAAGGAGCGGGAAAAGTTCGGGAAGGGCTCCATCGAAGGGCTGATGGCCGCGGAGACGGGGAACAACGCCGTCGTGCCCGGCGCCATCATTCCCGTGCTCACCCTGGCCATCCCCGGATCGGCCCCGGCGGCGGTGCTGCTCGCCGCCATGTTCATCCACGGGATCCGGCCGGGCCCCATGATCATGGTGGAGTCGCCCTTGTTCGTTTACCAGGTGGTGGCCATGGTCTTCTTTGCCACCATCGCCATCCTCATCTACGGAATCGCGCTCACCAAGCCGCTCCTGAAGGTCCTGGCGATCCCGCGGACCCGCCTCATGCCCGTGGTCTTCGTCCTCTGCGTCATCGGTTCCTACGCCATCACCAGCCGGGTCTTCGACATCTGGGTGATGATCGGCTTCGGCATCTTCGGCTATATCCTCCGGGAGATGAAATACCCCATGGCCCCCCTGGTCCTGGGGATCATCCTGGGCGACCTCCTGGACAAGAACCTGCGCCGCGGCCTGGTGCTGACCGACGGGGACATCACCCCGTTCTTCACCAGGCCCATCTGCATCGTGCTGTGGCTGATTACCTTAGTCTCGATCCTGATGACCATCGAGCCGGTCCGCCACGCCCTGCAGCGGTTATTCCGAATGGTCTGGCCGGGAAAAGGGCAAAACGCAGACTGAGCCTATATTTTATCCAGTTCGACCCGCATCCCCTTCTCCGCCGAAAGGTAGGCGGCATAGATCGCTTTCACCGTATCGATCGCCAGGTCCAGCCCGGAGACCGGCTCTCTTCCCGCAATGAGGCAGCCTCATCCGGCGTCCCATGTTCAACTCTTTTGCAAACGGACGCTTATTTTTAAAGGTATCCTGAGCTTTTCTCTAAAGGATTTTCATCCTTCTGCCGATAAGAGTGTCGAGCCATATCATCAAGCCTGAAAAGAAAGGGTGGCAAACGATAAGCCGGCCTAATTGTGAATAACGGCTGAAACCTGAAAAAGGCAAACCACGACGAAAGTGTGGGACGCAAAACCGCTGACTTAAGTCCTGAATAGGATATAGTTGCAGGGTTGCCAGGCGAATGCAGTACGTGGATAGTGCTGGCTTCGCATGGCGGAACAAAAACAAAATGGTTCTGCTATGAGAGTTTCAAAAAAAACATTACCCCTTCCAAACGTTATCCTGTCGTTGACCATTGTCTTCGTGGTCCTTTGCTTGACAGGTTCGATCTCTTTTGCAAGGCAATTAGATGATATCCGGGCGGCAATAGCCCATAAACGTGCAAAGTGGACTGCTGACGAAACATCTATTTCACAACTACCCGATCACGAAAAAAAACAACGGTTGGGTCTCGTCAAAGAAACATCAGCAATCAATGAGCCCTTCTTCTCTTCTGTTCAGGCGCCTATGTCGGCGCTGGGGACCGGGTTAGACTGGAGGCAGAACGGCCATGTCTCACCCGTCAGGGACCAGGGGAACTGCGGAAGTTGTTGGGCATTTGCCGCCACAGGGGCTCTTGAATCCTACAACCTCATCAGAGGATACGGGCTATCGCGCACAAACGATGACCGGGCGGAAGAGATCCTTCTCTCCTGCAGTACTGCAGGGAGTTGCAATGGCGGGTATATCAATAGAGCGGCCGACTATATCCGCAACACGGGTTTGCCTCCCGAGTCGTATTTTCCTTACACGGCCTCGTCCTCCGATGACGTGTGCGGCAACGCAGCTGCAGGATGGCTGACAAATGCCAAAAGGGCGACCTCCTGGGCATATGTCAACACCACGACCGTCTCGATACAGACCATAAAAAACGCTCTCGTCTCATCCGGTCCGCTCGTCACCACCATGGACGTGTATTACGGCTTCTACTCATACCGTACAGGGGTCTATGAATACGTCAGCGGCACCTATCAGGGTGGACATGCCATCCTGATTGTCGGATACCAGGACGACCCGTCGGTGGGCGGAGGCGGCTATTTTATCGTGAAAAACAGCTGGGGTGCGGGATGGGGGAAAGCGGGTATTTCAAAATCGCCTACTCTCAATACGGTTCTCCCGTCTATTTCGGAGAGTGGACTATCGCCTATTATCCGGCGATAGCCTTTCCGGCCCCGCCGACCGCCCTGCGAACACGTTAGCCGACGACAAATTCCTTGACTCACTATGCTGTCCATCAGACAGACATCTGGCGGGAAGGAAGAATGGTTGAATTCTGAAATGCTCAAGAAGATCCGTCATCAGCACTTCGTCATCGGCATTCCGAGGAGGTTGAACCGGTATTTTGGGGATGCGGGGTTATGGCCTTTAGGGTTTTTCTTCTGCTTTCGGTTGCCGTCTATGCCGAGACAGTCCTGACGGAGGCGGATTGCGGCAAGACCGTGCGGCTCAAGCCTCAGGAGGAGGCGATTGTCACCCTCCCTTCAACCCGTCACCGGCTACAGCTGGGAGTCGGCGGGGCAGGGGGTAGATGCAGCGGTCGTAATCGTTTCCAAAGAGTTCAGGCCGTCCGCAGGTGAATCAGGGCGTGTCGGCGCCGGCGGGTTGGAACATTTCCGCCTCCGCCTAACAGAAGGCAGGGCGTTTCACCGTAACATTCGTCTCCGGCGGTCTTGGAAAAGGAGAAGGAGCCGGGCGGATTTTCCGACATTACACTTGAGGCAAGAATAGGCCAACATTCCCCGATCTGGTGATCATGTAACCATCTCCTGTTGGCCACGACTGCATTTGTGATTAAAAGAAGAAGAACTTGTTTTTCATGATTGTCCTCTGATAGAACGCTCCAAAATGCATCTCCAAAGACCAATTTTCCCCTGATCAGGCCTGCGCTTTTTAATGGGCTATACTCGAAAAACTCAGATTCTTTGCGCTCGTTTTTTTTCTTTAAAAAGTTGACATTCCATCCCGGAATTCACGAGCATTTCTACGGAAGGGAGCAAGCGCGATTTGAACCCTGCACTTCGACACCCGTATGGAAAGTATTGATCGTAAGTGATGTAGAAATGCCGACAGGATGAGCAGATAACCTTCTTCTGTTTATTATTTTGTGTGTGTTGAGCCATACGTTACCGGTATGCGCTGGCCATGAATATATGGAAAACATAGGCGGCTGAGCTTCTATCACGATTTCCATTTTAAAATCGCTACATTGTAAATATTTATCAGACGATGGCTTTAGGAAGTAACCTGTGTCTCCATACCATCCTGCCGCAACTAAAACCCGAAATGGTTCCAGTTGATTGTTAACCGTCCTTTTTCATGGTTGATACCAATTCATGAAGTACTGAATCTGCATTTTCGTTGGGAACCTGACAGGTGCCCACCACTTTATGGCCGCCGCCTCCGTATTTAAGCATCAGAGAGCCGACATCGGTTTTGGATGATCGATTAATGATGCTGTGACCCACTGCATAAACACAATTCTGTTTGTTTCGACCGTCGATGAGCCAAACAGAGATATTCTGGTCAGGATAAAGGGAATAAATCAGAAACCTGTTCCCACTGTAAATCACCTCTTCCCCCCGCAGGTCAGTAATGATCACATTACCATCGGTGCGAGTGTATTTTAGAATCATCTGTTTAAACAAATCATTTTGCTCAAAATATCGTCTGACCCGTTCCTCAACATCGGGAATCTGGAGAATTTCTTCGATAGAAATTTTACCGCAGTATTCAATTAAATCGTCCATCAGCTGGTAGTTACTGATACGGTAATCTCTGAAAGCGCCCCAATCCGGTCCTGGGGTCCATGATAAAGGAGAGGAGAATCCAACCTTGGGGATTGGTTATTTCATCAACGGTTAACTGGCCCGAATCAGATTTGTCAACAGCGGTCATCATGTCCTGCAGACGGCCAAATTTTTCCTCGCCGCCATAATAATCATAAATAACCCTGGCGGCGCTGGGAGCCGGCCGGCTGGCCCCTTTAAACCTGTTACCCAGCTTAATGCGCTCTTCTTCACTGGAGTGATGGTCAAACCACAGGCCGCAGCCTTCTGCATAAGGTACGTTGGCCAGGACATCATTTTCATTGACTTCTATGAGACCGTCCTGAACATCTTTGGGATGAACAAAAAGCCGTGAGTCAATGATGCCGGCCTCCTTCAGAAGAACAGCACATGCCAATCCGTCAAAATCAGAACGTGTTACCAGTCGCATAAACATCCCTCCTTGTATATCGGATTAAATTTATATCAACATAGATGCATATCATGCATATCATAATTAGGGAGGGAATGAATGAATAAGACATTTCTGCTTTCAAGACATATATTGAAGCGCTGACGGAATGGGCCGCGCGGAGGTTTTCCCGATGTGTAAGACGGCCTGGAACGTTATCACGGCAGGTGCAAAGACGAGAGGATGGGAATATGGGGTCTTCGATCATACGGACATATGACCTGTGGAAACGGTATGAGGATGAAGGGCATGACGGCATGGCGCTTCGCGGCGTCGATATGGATATCCATAAAGGCCAGATCATCGCCCTCTTTGGAAAAAGCGGTTCGGGAAAGACCACCTACCTCAATCTCATCGCGGGACTTGACGTGCCGACGAAAGGCCGCATCGAGATCGACGGCGAGGATCTGGCCATGCTCGGCGAATCAGGCAGGACCCTTCTTCGGACGCAACAAGCTGGGCTTTGTGTTCCAGTTCTTCAACCTCCTGCCGACGTTGACCGCCCTCGAGAATGTCTTTCTTGCCCTCGAACTCACCGGCGGCGCCGATGCGAAACCCGCCCTCGAAGCGCTGGCCCTCGTGGGCCTCAGCGGCAAAGAGAACCGTTTCCCCATGAACTCTCCGGCGGGGAGCAGCAGCGCGTGGCCATCGCCCGGGCGCTCGTCAAAAAACCGCCCATCATCCTTGCCGACGAACCGACGGGCAACCTGGACTCGGTGACGGGAACGCAGATACTGGACCTGCTCGTATCGAGGTGCCGGGGTGCCGGAACGACCCTCATCATGGTGAGCCACGCCCCCAATACCTGCGAATACGCCGACAGGATCCTGCGCATGGCGGACGGCCGGATCGTTGAAGTGCGCTCCTGCGAGGAGCTCGCCCATTGAAGAGTGTGATCCGGTCATTCTTACGCTACCTCTTGAGGCGAAAGAGCTTGAGCGTCCTTCAGCTCCTCGGCATCGCCATTGGTGTGTCCGCGGCAGTAGGGATGACGCTCGCTTCCCGTTCGGCTCTGCAGAGCCTGGGGAGCGCCGTCGATTTCCTCCGCGGAGGAGCGACGCACACCATCGAACGCCCCGCGGGGCCGATGGAGGAAAAGGTCCTCGTCGGGCTTCTGGCCGATCCGGCGGTCAGATATTTTACCCCCGTCATCGACCGGAAGGTGAGGATCGAGGGAGACGATCAGGTCCGCCTCCTTGGCGTGGACCCCTTTCTCGACAAGGAAATCCGGCCCATTACAGCCAGGATAGGCGAATCCGAGAGCAGCGATGTGCGGGAAAGGATCTTCTCTGGCTTCCTCTTCGATCCCAGGGCCGTTCTTGTTGATGAGGGTCTCGCGAAGCGCTTGGGACTCTCTGCAGGCAGCATCCTTCAGACATTGCAAGGACCCTTGCAGGTAATTTACGTCTTTCCCAATCCCACCGGGGAGCCCTTGATCATCACCGATATCGGCCATGCCCAGGAACTCTTTGACATGAGCGGATACATAGACCGTGCAGACCTTGTCGTTAATGATGAAGAGCCGTTCCGCGCCCGGTGGGCCACGGGTTTTAAAATCGAGTCCAATCGTCAGAAGGGAGAGACCCTGCCGCCCTTCTCAAGGCTTTCAAGCTCAACCTCCAGGCACTATCGCTCTTTGCCCTTTTTGTCTGCGTCTTCCTCATCTACAACACGGCCACGTTCGCCGTGGTGAGCAGGCGCAAGGATGCCGGGATCCTCCTTTCCCTCGGCGCGTCGCGCCGTCAGATCGCAGCGGCCTTTCTTGTCGAAGTCCTTCTTCTCGGCGCGGCGGGCGGCGCCCTCGGCGGGGTCCTGGGCTACCTGCTGAGCGGGTTTCTCGTGAAGATTGTCGGCAGCGCCATCAGTACGCTCTATTTTCCCCTCAGTCCTTCCGCGCTTCCCTGGTCTTTCTGGAATCTCGCCGGCGGCGTCTTTCTCGGTTCGGCGGCCGGCATCATAGGCTGTATGCCGTCGCTTCTGGAACTCGGCCGCCTTCAGCCCATCCATGTCCTGCGGGGAAGGACCGCGTCCCGAGTCACATCGGATAGAACAAAGAGGATCGCCGTGTCGGGCACATTCTGCATGGTCGTCGCAGCCGCCCTTTTCGGGTTCTCTTTCCTGCATGTTTACGTGGGGTTTGCCGGGGCATTCGTCTTTCTCATCGGCGCCAGTCTCTTCGCAGGCTTTATGATCCTCCTGTTCGTTCCCGCCCTGAAGCAGCTCTTTTCAAGGGTGATGGGGCTCTCCGGGAAGATAGCCATCGGGAATATCAAGGAAAACCTCGGTAGGACTTCCGTTGCCGTGGCTGCCTTCATGATCGCCCTTTCCCTTTCCATCGGTCTCGGCTCCATGATAGACAGCTTCCGTCACTCCCTCGTATGGTGGATGAACAGTCAGCTTCGCGGCGAACTCTATATCTCGACGAAGGGTGACGTGAACGTGCCGGAGGATTTCTATGAAGAGCTCAAAAAGATACCGGGTATCGGTGGTATTGATATTTTTCGAAATGTCCAGATCACCTTCAGGGGTAAACCGGCCTCCATTACCTCCATTGACGCAGCGGTGCTCCAGAGATATGACCGCTTCGTCTGGTTTGAGGGCGGCGGCGAGAATTGGGAGCCGGTGAAGCAGGGGAGCGTCATCGTTTCCGAAAGTTTCTCCCGGCGGTTCAACGTCAAAAAAGGCGACCGGGTCACCATTGAGGGCGCCGACGGGCCTCGCAACTTTCCCGTCGCTGCCGTATTCTATGACTATTCTACGGAGCATGGGGTCATCATGATGGACCGCTCCACGTACCTGAGGCTCTTTCGTGACAGGACCATCAACAGCCTGGGCATCTTCATCGACGAAACGAACCCCGACCGGGTGCGGATCATCGCTGAGGTAAAGCGCAGGGCATCTACCCGGGGCCTTCCCTTTGCCACCCGTGAGGAGTTCCATAAGAAGATACTCGATCTCTTTGACGGCACCTTTGCGGTGACGCGGTCGATGCGCGTCCTGGCCGTCATCGTGGCCTTCTTCGGTATTGCCGGGGCGCTGATGACACTGTTTGTCGAGCGGCGAAAGGAATTCGGCATTTACCGCGCCCTCGGGTTTACGACCGGCGACGTGGCCCGTATGACTATCGCCGAAAGTCTAGGTATGGGCCTCATCAGCTTTTTCATGAGCATTCTTGCGGGGACCGCCTTCGCCTTCATCCTCATCAAGGTCATCAATCTGCAAAGCTTCCATTGGACCGTCTTTTACCATTTTACCCTGCAACCTTATCTAGTAACGGCGCTGACGGCCCTTGCGGCGAGCCTTGCCGCAGCCGCCTATCCGGTCTTGTCGGTCTTTCGCAAATACCCCGTCATGCAGATCAGGGAGGAATGATCGCGGTGAAAGTTCCATGCTACCCACCTGCCACGCACTTTTCTCGGGCTACCATGGTCGCTATTTTCGTAGCCGGTCTTCTCTTCTCTCCATGCCTTTTCGCCGGCGACTGGAGGGAAGCAACAACGCCAAGGCAATGGTCCTTTCCCCGAGACCATGGAAGCCATCCCGAATACAGGACTGAATGGTGGTATTTTACGGGGAACTTGAACGATAATAGGGGGACACAATATGGCTACCAGCTCACTTTCTTCCGCTATGGCCTTGCGCTTCAACCCAAACAGCCGTCCAATGTGTGGTCGATAAAGGATATTTACCTCGCCCACTTTGCCATCACGGATGTCTCGAGGAGCACTTTTCATTATGCGGAACGGGTCTCCCGCGACGGGACCCGGCCTGGCGCGCGCAAATAGGACTAGGATGGAGGTGCGAGTCCTCAGCTGGTCGGCTGTGATGGAAGGCAATCGGATCAACCTGAGGGCTGCCCATGGCGGGATGGAGCTTGCACTTCACCTCACGCCGGCTAAACCCATCGTTTTCCACGGTAACCGGGGTTTAAGCAAAAAAGGGCCGGGACCGGGTCAGGCATCCCATTATTATTCCTTTACGGATCTTAAGGCCGAAGGATCCCTCAAAACCCCGGATATGACGGCCCCCGTAGCGGTCCGCGGCACGAGCTGGTTCGACCAGGAATTCGGCTCCAACCAGATGGCGCAGGAATACGCGGGTTGGGACTGGTTCGCGCTGCATCTCAGCGACGGCCGGGATCTCATGGTCTATTACCTGAGACGGAAAGACGGCGCAATGGAAAGAGAATCCTCGGGCACCCTTGTGGAGCGCGATGGCACGTCACGACACCTTCGCTTCGTCGAGATCGAAACGACCGTCCTGTCTTACTGGAAAAGCAATAAGAGCGCCGGGCGATATCCGGCGGCATGGCGCATCAAGGTTCCCGGTGCTGCCATCGACGTGACCGTCAGTCCCCTCGTCGCCGGTCAGGAGCTCATCACGACGGCCTCGACGGCCATCACCTACTGGGAAGGGGCCGTTGCGGGCAGGGGCGTGTCGCAGGGAAAAGAGGTAGCGGTCGAGGGGTATGCGGAACTCACCGGCTATGCCGGAGCACTGGGAGGGATATTTTAATAATTATTCATCCTGGAACGAGGGAAATGGTTTTTCGGTGGATGCCTATTCAGCGAATTTGAAAAAAAACAGTAGTTGTCGTACAATGAAACGAATCGGCCTGTCAGGCCATGGTTCTTTTTTTCACGGATCGCGACGGAAATCATCCGGAAACCGTAAAAGGAGGGCATATGAGACTATTCATCAAGATTTTGGGGGTTGTATTCATGGGTGTCGCCCTGATCACGGCCGGGGCCCTGCCCGGACTCTCGCAGGAGAAGACCGTGCGCGCCAAGATCGGGATCCTCGTCAAATCGGGCGATCAGATCCTGAGGGCCAAATCCAAGGATCGGCTCAAGGCCGGGGACCTGGTCCGGATCTATGTGCACCCGGAGGTGAGCTCCTATGTGTACGTGGTGCACACGGACCTGAAGACCGTGACGCTCCTCAACATGGTGGAGCAGCGGATCCAGAGTTCCACCCTGGTGCTCCCCTCGGTGCAGGAATTCTACCAGGTGGACGGCCAGAGCCCTGTGGAGACCTTCACCGTGATCTGCAGCCCCAAGGAGGTGAAGGAGGTCTCGGCCCTGGTCAGCTCCCAGATGACCACGGAGCGCTGGGACTCCCTGGAAAAGGAGTTGCTCAAGAAGGGGGAGATCGATCTTGCCCAGAAATCGGAAAGGCCCTTCGCCATTGCAGGCAACGTGCGCGGCGCAGGAGACGCGGCAGGGGGAGATGCTTTCGTCAAGGAGCTTCAAATCTTCTCCGGGAAGTCCATCCTTGTAAGACAATATGAGTTCAGTGTTAAGAAGTAGGAGGCACCTCCGGCTCGTCGCCTTCGCCGCCGCAGGGGCCGCCCTGGCCGCCACGCTGGCCCTCCTCGGCCCTGGGGACTGTCTGGACCGAGTATGACTACAAGGTGCTGGACCTGTTCTACAGGCAGGTCGTGCAGCGCGGTCAAGGCCCGAGGCAGTCCCCGCAGGTGGTCTACGTCACCATCACGGACCGCACCTACGATTATTTTGCCAAGAACATCCTGGATCGCAAGGACCTCTCCCGCGTCAACGATGCCCTGGCCCGGCTCGGGGTGGAGGCCGTGGCCTATGATGTGATCTTTGCCCGGCCCAGCAGACCCGAAGCGGACGAGAGTTTCGCAGAGTCCATCCGGAAGCTGGGGTGCGTCTACCTTCCCATCGGCCTCGATTACACGGTCACGGCCGGCCCGTTCCGGTGGGAGGAGGGGCAGGCCTATGAGAGGTTTCGCGCAGACTACCTTCGGAAGCCCATCGAGAAGGGGGAGGCCAGGCCTTACTTCGCCACCCGGGCCCTCATGCAGCATGACGCCTTTCAGGAGGCGGCCTTCAACTCCGGACACATCAGCGCCTACAGCGATCCGGACGGCGTCTACCGCCATCTCATCATGCTGCTGAGGGTGGAAGATGCCTATTTCCCGACCCTCACCCTCTCCATGTTCCTGGACCACATGAGGGTTCCCTTTGAAAAGATGATCGTCCACTGGGGCGAGAGCATCACCATCCCCGCGATCAAGGGAAGCTTTCTGGAAAAGGACGTGGTCATCCCCATCGACGACCGGGGCCGGGCCTTCATCCCCTTTGCAGCAGGCTGGGATGAAGGGTTCAAGAAGATGGAGGCCCACACCCTGCTCAAGACCATGGAGGACGAGACCCTGCGCGGCAATCTCACGGACTTCTTCGAAGGGAAGTTCGTCCTGATCGGCGACATCTCGGTGGGAACCTCGGACTTCGGCCAGATCCCGCTCGAAAGCGATGTCCCCCTCATCATCCTGAATGCCTCCATGCTGAACGGCTTGCTGACCCAGACTTTTTATCACAAGTGGTCTTTCCGGAGGCGGTGCATTCTCATCTGGTTGATCTCCCTTTTCCTGGCCCTGTCGGCAACCCTCCGATCCACCTGGTGTCTCTATCTGGCAGGCGGTCTCCTGGTGACGGGCCTTACGGGCTTTACATGGATCGAGTTCACCCGTTTTCAGCTCTTCCCGGTCGTTACGGTGGGCGGAAGCGGTCTGGTCGTCTTCTTCGCCCTGGTCACCACCCTGGAGGTGGCGGTAGGAAGGGAACGGTCCTTTATCAAGGGCGCCTTTGCCAGGTACGTGCCGGAAAAAGTGGTCGATACCCTGCTCGGCAGCCCGGAGATGCTCAAGCTTGGCGGCGAGGAACGGGTGATGAGTGTGCTCTTTTCGGATCTGGCAGGATTCACAACCATCTCGGAAAAGATGACACCCGCCGAGCTTGTGCATCTCCTGAATCAGTATCTCACCGAGATGACGGACATTGTGCTCGCAGAGGGAGGGATCATCGACAAGTACGAGGGGGACGCCATCATGGCGGAGTTCGGGGCCCCGCTGCCGCTGCCGGATCATGCGGACAGGGCCGTGAGGGCGGGTCTGAAGATGCAGCGTCGCCTGAAGGAGCTCCGCGAGATCTGGAAAGGGCAGGGGCTCCCGGAACTGAGATGCCGCGTGGGCATCAACACCGGGTCCATGATCGTGGGCAACAT
>CAWJHT010000036.1:0-14602 GCA_963842685.1 uncultured delta proteobacterium
GCAGGACTCATAAGGGAGCAACGGCTGTTCGCCGCAAGGATTGGTCGATTCAATCGCACCGATGTGCGGTGTGGGATTGTCCCGGTTCAATCGATCGAGAAAAATGACGCCCGGCTCCCCGTTTTCCCAGGCATGCCTGACGATCAGGTCAAAGACCTCCCCGGCCCTCAATGTTCCGGAAGTTGCCTTATCCCGGGGATTGATCAACGGATAGGATTCATCCTGTTCCAAGGCTTCCATGAAGGCTTCGGTCAGACCCACCGAGATGTTGAAATTGTTCAGCTGCTTCTGGTCGGATTTGCAGCGGATGAAGTCCAGAATATCCGGATGATCCACCCGCAGGAGACCCATGTTGGCGCCTCGTCTCGTACCGCCCTGCTTGACCGTCTCCGTGGCGATATCGAAGACCCTCATGAAGGAGATGGGACCGCTGGAAATCCCCGCCGTGGATTGGACCACATCATTGTGGGGACGGAGATTGGAAAAGGAGAACCCTGTGCCTCCGCCGGATTTATGGATGAGAGCGGTGTTTTTCACCGCATCGAATATTTCATCCATGGAATCTCCCACGGGTAAAACAAAACAGGCGGACAACTGGCCCAATTCGCGGCCGGCATTCATCAGTGTGGGGGAATTCGGCAGGAATTCAAGCCCCGCCATGAGCGCATAAAACTGATCGGCGAGGGCTGAGGTGTCGGCGTCATCGTTGAATTTTTTGTCGGCATGGGCAATCGCTTCGGCAACGCGCCGGAACATATCTGCGGCCGACTCGATCACACGACCGCTCTGGTCTTTACGTAAATACCTCTTCTCTAAAACCGTTACGGCGTTTTTCGATAACCGAGGAACGAAGGGTTGATGATTGTCCACAATAGTGTCTCCTTGCCTGATGGTCATGTGAAGCGTTCAATACGTAGCCGTAGCGAATGAATGCACAATATATTGTAGCGGTTCTCAGTATAACCACAATATATACGATTCGTCAACCAGAAATTTCTACCCAGTCGGCGGTTAATTTTTTAAGGAAGAATCCATGTGAATTCCGGATCTTTATCATAACGAAGCCGCTTCCTGAAAAAAGGGAGTGCTCCTTTACAGAATTTTTACCGGAGAAGCAAGCATTGTTTTGGGTTGATTACGGATTGCCATGATGGGCTCAATCAGGACCGGTAGTTCCTCATCGGGTGACCTCTCGTTCCGGCCCCAGGGATGCACCTTCTCCTGACTCCCTTTTGACAAAGCGGGGGATCGTAGTTAATTTACCGTCAGCGGCAAAAGTAAGGAGGACGCGATGATGAAAAAAAGACTGATTTTAACCATGATACTGTTATTTGTTCTGGGGTGTAATACGGGCAACAGCGCCCAGAAGGAGGCGAAGAAGAGCATGGCAGAGACAAAAGGTAGCAATGCAACGGCCACGTTTGCCGGGGGGTGTTTCTGGTGCGTGGAGTCCGATTTTGAGAAGGTGCCGGGTGTCCTGAAGGTCGTATCCGGTTACACGGGAGGGTCAGGGGAAAATCCCACGTATGAGACATACCATGACAAAGGGCATATCGAAGCCATTCAGGTCTTTTACGATCCCGCAAAAGTGAACTATTCGCAATTGCTTGATGTTTTCTGGAGGCATATCGATCCTACGGACGCGGGCGGGCAATTTGTCGACAGGGGGCCCGGGTACCGGAGCGCTATTTTTTACCACGACGAAGAGCAGAAGCGGCTTGGGGAAAAATCCAAGGAGGAACTGGCAAAATCCGGGCGGTTTACCAAAGCTATTGTGACCGAGCTTATCAAGTTTGAAAGGTTTTACGACGCCGAGGACTATCATCAGGATTACTACAAAAACAATCCCATCCGTTATAAGTATTACCGCAGCGGATCAGGGAGGGATCAGTTTCTGGAGAAGGTGTGGTCGCCGAGTCGCGGCGATCTTCAATCCAAGCAGGATAAGAGCTACTCAAAGCCCGACGACGCTACCCTGCGGAAGAAATTAACGCAGATGCAGTACGAGGTGACTCAGAAGGAGGGCACCGAACCTCCCTTCCAGAATGAATACCATGATAACAAGAAAGAGGGGATCTACGTGGATATCGTATCGGGTGAACCCCTCTTCAGTTCGCTCGACAAATATGATTCCGGAACGGGATGGCCCAGCTTCACCCGGCCCCTCGAACCGGGCAACATCGTGGAGAAGGAGGACAAGGGCCTTTTCATGAAGCGGACCGAAGTGAAGAGCAGACATGCGGACTCCCATCTCGGGCATGTCTTTCCGGATGGTCCGAAACCTACGGGGCTTCGGTACTGCATGAACTCAGCCGCCCTGAGATTTATCCCCAGGGAGGCGCTTGAAAAAGAAGGATATGGCCAGTACCTGAAACTGTTCAAGAAATAAACGACGATCCATGTGAGATCGGCTTCCCGGATCGGTCGCTTGGATCTTGGCGTGAATAGGAAACGCGCAGAGGCGATTCGCTCCCGTTTCGACGCGATATGTAGGGAAGGGAGATAGGCCGTGTCATTGGGGAAAAATTACGGGAACCTCTTCAAGGTCATTGCGGCCGCCGTCATGATCGTTGCGCTGGTCGTGGCGGCGGAGCTTTTCAATGTTCGGCAGGTTCTGCATGATGCCCTGACCAGGATCTCAGGTCTCGGCGTGCTCGGTCCGATCCTCTTCGCCGGACTCTATATCCTGGCGTGCATTCTGTCGCTTCCCGGGTCCATCCTGACGCTGGGGGCCGGCGCTGTCTTCGGTGTGGTCACGGGCTTCATCTCGGTCTCGATCGGGTCTACTCTGGGTGCGACCTGCGCCTTTCTGATCGGGCGCTATCTGGCCCGCGACCTCGTAGCCGGCCGGATAGCGGGGAACGAGAAGTTCAAGGCGGTCGACGAAGCAGTCGGAAGAGAGGGCTGGAAGATCGTCTTGCTGACGCGCCTGTCGCCCGTTTTCCCCTTCAATCTGCTTAATTACGCCTTTGGGTTGACAAAAGTCAGTCTCAAACACTACTTCTTTGCGACCTGGCTGGGCATGATCCCGGGAACGGTCATGTATGTATACATCGGTTCTCTGGCCGGTGATCTGGCCAGTCTGGGAGGCGCCGGACACACGCGTACGACGGGAGAGTGGGTTCTTTACGGGATCGGCCTGCTGGCCACACTCATTGTGACGGTTTTCGTCACTCGTCTGGCAAGGAAGACCCTGTCCGCGCGCGTCTCCTTATAGTGTCCCGTATCGTATTCCGTTGAAGTCGCGTCACACGCTCGGCGGTCACCTATCCCGAAAGCCGGGTAATCCTGAATTGTCAGGTGTGATTTGTCAGAAAAAGGAGGAATAAAGAGACATCATGGCGCAATTTGATTACGACCTGGGAATCATCGGCGGCGGTGCCGCCGGTCTTACCGCGGCAGCAGGGGGGGCGCAGTTCGGTGCGAAAACGATTCTCATCGAGAAGTCCCCGAGGCTCGGTGGCGATTGCCTGCATTTCGGATGCGTCCCGTCCAAGACCCTCATCCGAACGGCGTCCGTCTGGGCTCTTGCCAAAAGATCCCGGGAGTTTGGTTTGCCCGGGATGACCCTTCCCCCGGTCGATCTGGGTGACGTGATGGATCGTGTCCACTCGGTCATCGACAGGATTCAGAGGCACGATTCGGTGGAGCGGTTCTGCGCGCTGGGTGCGGAGGTCCGCTTCGGCGAGCCGACCTTTGCCGACGAGCACGTGGTCGTCGTCGATGGTCAGCGGATTGCCGCCAAGAACTGGATCATCGCCACGGGATCAAGTCCCGTCGCTCCACCTGTTGAAGGACTTAAGGAGGTCCCTTTCTGGACCAACGAAACGGTCTTCTCCCAGAGGATTCTTCCCTCGCGTCTGATCGTCCTCGGCGGGGGGCCGATCGGCCTGGAGATCGCTCAGGCATTCGGACGGCTGGGGTCGAAGGTAATCATCGTGGAATTCATGGATCAGATTCTGGGGCCTGAAGACCGCGATCTGGCGGAACTCCTCCGGACAAGACTGGAAGAGGAGGGGAATGAGATACACGTCTCGACCAAGGCGCTCAAAGTGGAAATGCGCGGTTCGACTTTCCTGTTGACCGTTGCGCCGGCGAGCGGCAAGAGGGATTCATGGGTGATCGAAGGCGACGCCCTTTTCATCGCGACCGGGCGCAAGCCGAACATCGAGAATCTGGGACTCGAAGCCGCCGGCGTTACATTCACGCCGCGTTCGATACCCACGGATGAGCGGATGAGGACCAACATCAGGCATATTTACGCCTGCGGCGACGTGAACGGGCAGTTTCCCTTCACCCATGTGGCGGGGTACGAGGCCGGGATCGCCCTGACCAATGCCATCCTCCATCTTCCCAGGAAAGCGGACTACGGCAAGATCGGCTGGTGCACCTACACGGACCCGGAGGTGGCCAGTATCGGCCTCAACGAGAAAAGGGCGAAAAAGGAGGGGGTGGCATACCGGATCAAAGAGGAGCCTTTCGAACAGAACGATCGCGCCCTTGCCGAGGGGGAGACTCCGGGTAAAATCAAGATGCTGGTGAGCCCCAAAGGGGAGTTGCTGGGATGCCAGATCATGGGGGCCCATGCGGGCGAGATCATCCATGAATGGATCCTCGCCGTGCAGGGGGGGGTGAAGGTGTCGAAGATCGCCGGCGCCGTACACATCTATCCGACGGTTTCCGAGATATCCAAGCGCGTGGCAGGCAGCCTCTTTGCCGAAAAGCTCTTCAGCGACAGGACGAAAAGCGTGTTGCGCTTCATGTTTCAGTTGAAGGGAAGGGCCTGCAGGCTGCCCGATGCTCCCTGAGAAATCCCACGGACCTGTCGGTCGTTTTTGCCCTTTTGGCGGCGGTGATCCGTTGCGGTGGTTGAGAGGGGCGGAAGGATCATGTTGCTTTTCGGTTTTCTATAAAATACGGTACTCAGGGTAGGTCCCCTGATTGGAAATAGAGTGAACGAAAAGAAGGTGCACGAGATGAATGATTTCGATCACAAGATCCGCGAAACACTTCCGGAAGGTTTGATGAGCGAGGATATTCGCATTCTCCAGATCAATCTCGGGCGGTACTGCAACCTGTCCTGCAGACATTGCCATCTGGAATGCTCTCCCTCCCGCAGCGAAATCATGCCGAAATCCGTCATGGCGGAGATCATCTCCTCACTTGGGGAAAAGCCATTCGATCTCATCGACATCACCGGCGGGTCCCCGGAGCTGCACCCCCATTTCCGGTTTTTCGTGAATGAACTCTGTGTAAAAGGTCACCGGGTTCAGGTCCGGACCAATTTGACCAATCTCGTCGAACCGTCTTTGTCCGATCTTATCCCTTTACTGAGCGCCCTGCGTGTTTCCCTGGTCGGTTCACTCCCCTGCTATCTGGAGGAAAACGTCGATGCCCAGCGCGGCGACGGCGTCTATGAAAAGGCGATTGCCGCGATCCGAATGCTCAATCGGGTCGGTTACGGCCGTGAACAGGGGCTCTCGCTCCATCTTGCCTATAATCCCGGCGGATCCTTTCTTTCGCCTCCGCAGAAAGAACTGGAGCAAGACTATCGCGAGGAACTCGGACATCGCTTCGATATCCAGTTCAATCGGTTGATCGTCCTGACCAATATGCCGGTCGGGCGCTATAGAAAACAGCTCGAACGGGACGGTGAGATGGAGGCCTACATGAAAGTCCTGAAGGATGCCTTTAATCCATCGACCCTCCCGCATCTGATGTGCCGCCATCAGGTCAGCGTCGACTGGAACGGGACTCTCTATGACTGCGACTTCAATCTGGCCCTCGGCATGGCCGTCAATCATGGCTCCCCGAATCATCTTAAAGGGATCAAATTGGACCGGCTGACCCATCGGTCCATCATGACAGGAACCCACTGTTTCGGTTGTACGGCCGGATCGGGATCGTCCTGTTCGGGAGCATTGGCGGAACCAGGCAAGCGGCCAAGAGATAGAGAAACGGTCATCATGACTCTCTTTGCAGATATCCTCTGCTGCGAGCCCTATGTGAGATTCAGGGAGTAATCCATTGACAAAAAGATTTTCCATTATCCTGCCCGTTTTGAACGAGAGGGATCTAATCAATCCCCTGCTGGATCACCTGGAGTCCTTGGAAGGGAGCGAAAATTGTGAATTCATCGTGGTGGACGGCAGTCCCGATGGCGGCACCATAAAGGCCGTCACCCGCCAGGGGGTTCAATGTATCAAATCGCCGCAGGGGCCGGGCAAGCCAGATGAATGCGGGGGCTGCCATGGCAACGGGAGAGATCCTGATTTTTCTCCATGCCGATACCCGGCTGCCGCGACAGGCGCTCGAATTGATCAACCAGGTCATGACCCGGCAAGCCCTGATCGGCGGCGCATTCGATCTGCGCATCGACACGAAGCGGCCGATGTTGAAGATCATCGCCCGGATCGCGTCGCTGCGTTCACGCCTGACACGGATCCCCTATGGCGACCAGGCGATTTTCATACGCAGGGACTACTTCAATCAGATGGGGGGATATCCTGAGATCCCCTTGATGGAAGATGTCGCCCTCATGCGAAGAATCAAAAGAGCAGGGGGGACGGATCGGTTTTATCCCGGAGCCGGTGATCACATCCGCCCGGAGATGGGAGCAGGAGGGAATCCTCTATACGACCTTAAGAAACTGGCTTCTCCTGAGCGCCTACACCCTGGGTGTGGAGCCGGACAAATTGGTAAAATACTACAAAGAGGCAAGGGGTGTCGCGAAAAATTCGACAGGGGATTTCCCGGATGAAAAGACATTTCGGAACGTGACGGTACATCCGGATCAGTTTCCGCCGCTCTGTGAAATCCACCTCTGCATCCGGGAAAGTTCCGCTTCCCAGTCATTCGAAAGCCGGCGCTCCAGGAAAGACTGGAAGAGCAGATCCATCGTCCCTGCCGCCTTTTCGATGAGGTAGATCCGTTCGAGCAGCTGCCCTTCGCGGTCGATCTCGTCTCCGTCGTTTTCGGGGAGGGTCGGCAGCTTCATCGACTGGAAGTGGAAACGGTCCGCCTTGAAGGTGAATTCCCATTCGGTTTTGTCGTGGGCGATCCGGAGACGCGCCGCGGTGATCTTCTTCCCCTGCCGGAGGGCCTCCTTGCCCTCCTTGAGATCGGCGTGCAGCCCTTGGCAGACCACCGTTTCGGCATACTCCCCGTCTCCCGATTCGAGGACCAGCCTCCTGATGAAAGAGATCTCGCTTTCGCCGGCGCCCGGTATCAGGACTCTCCCGTTTCTCTCCTCGCTTTTGAACCAGAGCCAGGTGAGGAATTCCCGTCCGATCGTCAGAGGATCGATACCCGGTGGAAAAGCGGATGGGGGAGGGGGCTCTGCCGTCTTTCCTGTCATACCGGAGCCGGGTTGATCCTGTTGCGCAAACTGTGAATCCCAGGGCATATAGGGGCAAAGAGTGAGCTGAAAAGAGTCCTTGAAAAGCTCCTGGAGGTCTTCAAACACCTTGTCGGACAGGGAGCAGAAGATCAGCGTGTTCTCCGTCACGGACCAGCAGATTTCGAAAAATGAAGGGATGGGCAGGGTCCGCCCGAGAAGTTCGAGCCGCACCGCCTCCCGGATCGCCTCCCGCTGCTCCCGATAGAGCTTCTTCTGGCCGGTTTCGCTCAGCTTGCTTCCTCTCGGCCTCCATGATCCGGAGCCGGAGGAGGGACGGCGCGACCGACTTCCGGTCGACGCGGAGGGAAAAGAGCAGGTAACGTCCCTGGGCATAGGAGGCGTACTGGAAATCCGTATCCAGGGGATCCTCCAGGCCCGTCCAGCCCGTCGCTTTTTCCTCCGCGGTGCGCCAGACGGTCTGAAAGGCGTTTTTCCTGATCCGCTCGTTGAAAAAATCGGGGAAATGATCCGGCAACGCACCGATCAACCGGTACCGTGAAAATGTGAGAGTCCCTTTACGTAAACCCATATGCCCTCCTTGGAAGGCGGGACACTAACCCACTTACCGAGCGCTGTCAAGACCTATGACTGACAGCTTCGTAAAAAGTCCGGATGCTGCGTTACGCTTCATCCTTCGTCATTGCGGCGTACGCAACAGTACGCCTCATTCCTCAGGATTTGCGCGCCTTGCCTGCGGCCTTTTTACGAAGCCGTCCCATTTGCACGACTTTTTACGAGTTCGTCATGACTGTCCTCTGTTCAGGAAAGCTCTCTTTTGAACGAGTTCGCTCCCATTTTACATCAGGTTTATATGATACGCATGGACACCCGGATCATTTTATGATAGAGCATGTCCGCAAATAATCTGTAAGGTGCTTAGATGCTTATCAAAAAAGTTGGAATCATCGCCAATGTCGCCAAGGAGAAATCTCCCGCCTGCACGGCCTCGCTCCGCGACTGGCTTTTGGCCCGCGGGATCGCTGTCTATCTGGAAGAGGGGATTGCCGCGAAAATCGGCGTCGCTCAGGGGGTGGAGAGAGGGAAACTGGGTTCGCTGGTTGACCTGCTGGTCGTATTCGGAGGGGACGGCACGATCCTCAGAACGGCCCGTCTGTTTCGAGACCGCGATGTGCCCATCGTGGGAATCAACCTCGGCGCGTTCGGCTATCTGACCGAAGTGAACCTGGGCGAGATGTTCAGCGCCATGGAACTGATCCTCACGGGGGAGTTTCAGATCGAAAAGAGGATGATGCTCGACGTGGAGATCAATGGGGGAGCGGAAACCTTCAGGGGAGGGACGGTCCTCAACGATGTGGTCCTCAACCGGGGCAATCTCTCCCGAATCGTGGAACTGGAGACGACGGTGGACGGGCGCTACATGACGACGTTCAAGGCCGACGGCCTCATCATCGCGACGCCGACCGGCTCGACGGCGTATTCGCTTGCCGCAGGCGGTCCGATCGTCTTTCCCGAGCTGCATTCGATCATCATCAATCCGATCTGCCCCCATACCCTGACGAACCGGCCGATTCTTCTGCCGGAAAACGCGGTGATCAAGGTGACGCTTTGGACGCCCGAGCAGGGGGCGACCCTGACCCTCGACGGACAGGTCTCTTTTACCGTAAAATCGGGAGATACGATCTCGGTTCGGAAATCGCGGCACGTGACCACGCTGGTCTCATCCCCTCACCGGGACTATCTGGAGATTTTGAGGACGAAATTAGGCTGGGGCGGTTCCCCGACGGGCGCTGCCGGGAAGAGGCGGGATGCTTACGGAACTGAACATCCGTAATTTTGCCATCATCGATGAATTGAAGGTCGCCTTCGACGGAGGTCTCAATGTCATCTCCGGAGAGACGGGCGCCGGTAAATCGATCATCATCGGCGCCGTGGGTCTTCTCTTGGGCGATCGGGCAAATGCCGACATGATCCGCTCCTTCGAGGATGCGGCTGTCGTGGAGGCGCTCTTCAACATCCGTGAACATGAAGGATTGAAGAAAAAGGTCTGCGAGATGGGATTCGGAGACGGCCAAGACCTCATCGTTCGCCGGGTCGTGTCTCGTTCCGGAAAGCACAGGGTGTATATCAACGGCGCCCTGGCGTCACTCACGTCGCTGGCGGCGATCGGCGAGTCGCTGATCAACATCTGCGGCCAGCATGAGCACCAGATGATTTTAGATCCGGAAAATCATACGGATATCCTCGATGAGTTCGGCGGGCTGCTCCCGCTCCGGTCGGTATACGGGGAATCCTATGACCGTTACCTTGCACTGAAAGAGAAGCTCCGCGGGCTTCAAGAGCTGACGAGAAAAAAGGAGGAACGTGAGGATCTGCTCCGTTTCCAGATCACGGAGATCTCTCAGGCGGACGTCCGGGCAGGGGAGGATGCTGCCCTCCTCGAGGAGAAGAAGGTCCTTGCCAATGTCCAGAAGCTGATCGATTTTGCAGAAGGGGCTTATGAGATCCTCTACGGGAAAAGCGGTTCCGTGCTTACGGATTTCCGCAGCGCAACCGGGGCTGTCAAAGAGATCCGGAAGATCGATCCGGCATTGAAGCTCTCCGACGGGGAGATGGATGAGCTCTATTATCGGATCGAGGATGCCGCCTTCACCCTCCGCGATTATGCGAAACGCCTGTCGTTCGATCCGGCTCGCATGGAGGCCCTGGAAGAGAGGCTGGAACTCCTGGGGCGCCTGAAACGGAAATACGGCGGGACGCTGGATGCGGTCCTCAGGAAACAGGCCGAAGCGGAAGAGGAACTCCGGAATATTGCCTCCGTCGAAGAAGAGATCGGAAAGTTGTTGACGGCCATTGCCGCTGAACGGGGGAGATTGACGGAAGCGGGGGAAGTCCTTTCCCGAAGGCGTCGTGAGGAGGCCATCACGCTGCAGGCGGCGATCGAAGCGGAGATCGGGGCGCTGCGGATGGAAAACGCGCGCTTCGTGGTGGTTTTCCGCAACCGGGGGGAGGGGGATGAGATCTCTAAGAGAAAAGGGGATGGACGATCTGGAATTCTACCTCTCGACGAACGTGGGAGAGGAGCTAAAACCCCTTCGGGGCATTGCCTCCGGCGGCGAGCTCTCCCGGATCATGCTCGCCGTGAAGAAGGTCCTCGCCCGGACCGGTTCGGTAGGGACGATCGTCTTCGACGAAGTCGACAGCGGCATCGGGGGGGCCACGGCGGAGATCGTGGGTCAGGAAACTCAAAGAGGTGGCCCGCCACCATCAGGTCCTCTGCATTACTCATCTGCCGCAGATCGCCTGTTACGGCGACCGTCATTACCGGGTGGTGAAGCGAATCGTCGATGAAAGGACGAATACCTCCGTCACCCTCCTTTCGGAGGATGAGCGTCTGGAGGAGATCGCCCGCATGCTGGGCGGGGTGGAGCTGACGGACAAGACGCGTGACCATGCCCGAGAGATGCTGTTTGCCGCGCGTGGGTGAGATACGGCAAGATACAGTCGCGGCGGCTCAGGGCAGGCGCGGCGCTCTTGCATGAAATAGGTAAAGTATTCAATCTGCCAGGAGTGAGAGATGTTGAGAAAGGCCCGTATCGGCGATGTCAAGACCATCCACAGACTGATTAATCTCTCTTCGGGGAGGGGAGAGATGCTCCCCCGTTCGCTGATGGATATCTATGGCAGCCTGAGAGATTTCTTCATTTATCAGGACGACAAGAAAGAGGAGATCCTCGGGATCTGCGCGATGAGCATCATCTGGGAAAACCTGGCGGAGATCCGCTCCCTCTATGTGGACGAGGAACACAGGAAGGAGGGGATCGGCAGGAATCTGGTGGATGCCTGCGTCTCCGAGGCGATCACATTGGAGCTTTTCCGGATCTTCACACTGACCTATAAACATGAATTTTTCCGAAAGCTCGGCTTCAGGGATGTCGAGCGTTCCACGCTACCCGAGAAAATCTGGTCGGATTGCTTCCGCTGTTCGAAATACCCCGATTTCTGCGATGAAGTTTCTATGATTATGGAGCTGTGAGATGGCCAGACGCGCCCTGATCCTTTTGGTGATCCTGCTTGTCCTGTCGGGATGTGCCGGCCGGGTAAGGAAACCGGCGCCGCAACCGGTGCCGCCGCCGTCGGCAGTCAAGCCGGTTCCTCCGTCGGTCATCCCGTCGACTCCCTTTCCAAAACCGCCCACCTCGCTTGTCCGGCTGCCTGCTGATCAACACCCCCTTTTTACGGACGACATGGACCTGGCCTCGCTGGAGAAGGCCATCGAAAAGAGCCTCCAGTATTACAGCCGGGCCGCCGGAAACGGACCCCGACCGATGGACGACACCGTGGTTACCGTCCGGGAACTCAGGGAATCTCTCATCGCCCTTAGGGAGATCCTCCGGCGGGACGAGCCGGACGAGATGAAGCAGGCGCGGATCCGGGAGACCTTCGACGTCTATCAGTCGACCGGCCTGGATGGGAAGAACACCGTCTTGTTTACCGGCTATTTCGAGCCGATCATGGATGGATCACTCAAGAAGACCGCGAAATATCAGTATCCGATCTATAGAACGCCGAACGACGCAATCGTTGTCAACCTTTCGAAATTCAATGAAAAGTATCCAGGCGATCAGCTGATCGGCCGGGTGAAAAACGGCGAGCTGATTCCTTATTACACGAGGAGCGAGATCGAAGATCTCGGTTCATTGGCCGGTCGGAATCTGGAGATCGCCTGGGTGGACGACCGGATCGCTCTTTTCTTTCTTCATACACAGGGATCCGGCAAGATCAGACTGCCCAATGGAAAGCTCCTCCAGATCGGCTATGCGCTGAAAAACGGACGCCCCTTCCAGAGCCTGGGGCGTTTTCTGATGGATACGGGGAAGATCAGCCCGCAGGAGATTTCCTATCAGGCGATCAAGCGCTACCTCAAGGAACACCCGGAAGATCTCTCGGAGATCCTCGGCCACAACGAGAGTTTTATTTTTTTCCGGGAAGTCAAGGAAGGGCCTGTCGGCTCTCTCGGGGAGATCCTGACGGCGGGCCGCTCCATTGCGACTGATGCCGCCGTGTTTCCGAAGGGGGCGCTGGCCTTCATACGGATGAGGAAGCCGATCCTCGACCGGGAGGGGAATGTGGAGTCATGGGTCCCCTTCTCCCGATTCGTCGTCAGTCAGGATGCGGGTGGAATGATCAAGGGAGCGGGACGGGTCGATCTCTTCTGCGGAACCGGTGACGAGGCGGAGATGCTTGCGGGAAGCCTGAAGGAGAGGGGAGAACTCTATTTCCTTGTGAAGAAAAGAGCCAATGGCCGTTAGGCGATCGTGGCTGATCAGGGAAATGCCAGTAGACAGGCCACCGTCGTCCCTCATCCTTCCAGATTGCCCGACGGTTAAGTAACACAAGACCTCTCGCTTATCAAACCACCGTCATTGCTCAATAAAAAATAAAGATTTTTCTTGATTGTTGTTTTTCTTTGTGTTAGGGGTATCTCCAAGCCGAAGCTAATGGCGGGTTGTAAATAAATCTTTAACGATTCTGAATGGATTAAAGCCCGATGTCGTATTTCCGGTTTACGTCGATTTTCTACGCAAGCATAAAGATGATAAATAATGTTACCGTGATGTCTGTTTCTCCGGCGTTTGTCTTATATACCGGGGATAACCGGCTTTGGGTTTAGCCACCGTTGTGGTGGTGATGACGTTATGTTCCATTAAAAAACTATTGATGAAAGGGGGACGTAAAGGAATGACAAAGGCAGAATTGATTGCGGTGATGGCAGAGGGAGCAGCGGTGACGAAGGCAACAGCAGCGAAGGCACTGGAGGCCTATACCTCGGCGGTGGCAAAGGAACTCAAGAAGAGCGGCAAGCTCGGGCTGGTGGGGTTCGGAACATTCTCCGTGGTGAAGAGAAAGGCGCGCGCAGGAAGAAACCCGCAGACCGGAAAAGCCATCAAGATCGCAGCCAAAAAGGTCGTCAAATTCAAAGCAGGCAAGGCACTGACAGAGAAAGTAAAATAAACGGATTATAAAGAATCGAAACGAAAGGACCTCCATTTTTCTTTGTGGAGGTCTTTTCGTTTGCCCAATAGGCGGTCTTACTGAGCCCATTTGCCGATTCACAGGGAGGATGATCGCTTGCCCTGATTCCGTTGACACGTCCGGTTCTATCTGTTATAGGACGCACGACATCGGGCCTTATCCAACCCCTTTTATGACCCTATTTAAGGCGGTTATCCACTTGTCCCCTGTCCGGTCACGCGGGAGAAACGCCGGGGGTGCAGATCGTCCATTGCAGGAGGAAGAATTGACGCAGAAAACGGATTTTGAGCGGGATGAGACCCACGGGGAAGCTCCATTTAGGCAATCTCCACGGTGCGCTTTCCAACTGGATCGCCCTGCAGAATCACGGCGATTACGACTGCTACTACTTCGTGGCCGACTGGCATGCGCTGACGAGCGACTACGCGAACACGGACGAGATCCGGGCGAATACGATCGATATGGTGATCGACTGGCTCTCCGCCGGTCTGGATCCGGAGAAGAGCACTCTCTTCATCCAGTCGACGATCAAGGAACATGCCGAACTCTTCCTCCTGCTCTCCATGATCACCCCCCTCGCCTGGCTGGAGAGGAATCCGACCTACAAGGAGATGAAGGAGGAGCTCGTCGCAGAAAGACCTCTCGACGTTCGGTTTTCTCGGCTATCCCGGTCCTGCAGGCGGCGGACATCATCATGTACAAGGCCTACGGCGTCCCGGTCGGCGTCGATCAGCTTCCCCATGTGGAACTGACGCGCGAGATCGCCCGCCGTTTCAATTTTCTCTACGGCGAGATCTTTCCCATCCCCGAGCCGCTCCTGGCGGAGGTTCCGAAGCTTCTGGGCATCGACGGGCGGAAGATGAGCAAGTCCTACGACAATTCGATCTTCATGAGCGACCGGGGCGACGCCCTGAAAAAGAAGGTCGCGGCGATGTTCACCGATCCGCAGCGCCAGCGGAAAAGCGATCCCGGCCGTCCGGAACTCTGCAACGTCTTCACCTTTCACGGGCTCTATTCTCGCCCCGGAGGACGGTCGCAGAGATCGCCCCGCCTGCCGGGGCGCAGTCATCGGCTGCACCGAATGCAAGCGGCGACTGGCCGTTGGCCGTTGAGGAGGGGATGAGGCCGATCCATGAGCGGCGGGACCACTACCTGGCCCATCCCGAAGAAGCACGTGCGATCATTGAAGACGGCAATCGCCGGGCCGCC
>CAWJHT010000037.1:0-12665 GCA_963842685.1 uncultured delta proteobacterium
TCAAGGCCTTTTTACTGACGAATTACCCCAAGTGAAACTCTCCGCGGTAAGCCGCACGGAGTTTCACTTGGGGTAAGTAGGATAAACCCGGTACAGGTGGGATGATATGGGAAAGGATAAGGACCTTATTACCCGTTTCCCTGTATTCTCTACTGAATTGTAAAGTCTTTTTGAGACACCATCAATACCTCTTGTTTATCATAGCTTATCGCAATTGACGTGTGAGGACCCCTGCTTAAAGGTATTCTCGCAGAGACTTGCCAGCCCGATTTCAGCCATCGACTATCTTTAAAAACATCGACCACATCCGGCCGATCGATGGATGAGCTTCGCTTCACCCACCGTTTTTCCGTCCACGTAAACCATGACTTTCTTCAGAGGGGCGCCGTCCTCCTTATCCGCAGACCAACCGACGCCTGTAAACATGCCGTTTTCGTATTTTGCCACATCAAAAAAACCCTTGGGGGCTTCATTGGGTGTTTTAAAATTCTTACTGTAGTCCTGCGAACAGGCGCTGATGAAAAACAGAGAACTCATTACCCCGATGGCGAGAATCCTTACGGCATTTTTCATATTGAACCTCAACGTGTATTTATTTGAATCTGTTTGTCTTTGTTTAAATTATAGGAAACATACACTTGCTTGTCAAGGGGAAACCGCCTTTTACTGACTGGGATTTCCTTAATTATCTGTCCTTAATTATCTTGACACTCGGGCGCCGTTTTCATATACTCATCTCTTCAAAAACACGTCCTTATCAAATCACAGAGGCTTCACTCTTCCACCGTCCGCTCGTATGCTCCGGCGGTTGAGATCGAGTCATTACATGATTTAAGCCCATTTTATCACGGGTCAAATAGATGTAAGGAGGAGGCTGCCTTGAAACTGTACGATCTGTTCAAACTCAACGGCAAGGTCGCCCTCGTGACTGGCGGGGGAAGGGGGATCGGGAAATTCATCGCCACCGGTTTCGCGGAAGCGGGGGCCGATCTGATCCTCACCTCTCGGAAGATGAAAAATCTCGAAACCACGGCCCAGGCCCTTTCGCAGGAGCATGGTGTAAAGGTCGTTCCCATCACCTGCGACATGGCAAAAGAGGACCAGATTGAGGCGATGATCAGGACGGCACTGGAGACATTCCCCCGGATCGATATCTTGGTGAACAACGCCGGGGCGACCTGGGGGTCGCCGACGCTGGATTTTCCCCTGGAGAAATGGGATCAGCTCTTTAACGTCAACGTCCGCGGCGTCTGGATCCTCACCCAGAAGGTCGCGAAGCTCATGAGGGACCAGGGGGGCGGGAACATCATCAACATCTCTTCGATCATGGGATTCCGGGGCTCGGATGAATTGCTGCATCCGGCCATCCCATACAATTCGACAAAGGCGGCAATCAACCTTCTCACGATGAACCTGGCCGTGAAACTCGCTCCTTACAAGATCCGGGTCAATGCGATCGCCCCCGGCTTCTTCAGGACCGACATGATGGGCTACATCGAAAAGCCGGAATTCAAAGCGGCCTATGACCTGCTCAAAGGGTCGATCCCCCTGGGACGGATCGGCGATATGGATGATATGAAAGGGGTCGCGGTCTTTCTCGCTTCGGACGCTTCGGCTTACATGACGGGTCAGATCCTGGTCAACGACGGCGGTCAGATCGCCAAATAGACAAAGGGAGACGCACCATCGGAGATGAAGAGCCTTTTTTCACAGGATGGGCCGGAGGGCCGGACGGAAAACACGCTGCGGGATGCGGCGACCGTCATCCTGATGCGCACCCGGCCGGAGGAGCCGTATGAGGTTTTACTCATGCGGCGCCACCGGAATCAAGCTTTCATGGCCGGGGCTTATGTCTTTCCCGGCGGCCGTCTGGACGATGCCGATAAGGACCCGGGACTTGCCGCTTGCGTCGGCGGGCTCCATGCAGAGGAAGCCCGGCGCCTCCTCCAGGAACCCAACCTGGCCGCAGCAACAGCCCTCGGCCTCTTTCTTGCCGCCATCCGGGAGACCTTCGAGGAAGCGGGGGTTCTCCTTGCCTATGATGTTTCCGGACGGCCGGCCGATCTGGCCGATCCTGAAACGGCCGCCCGCTTCGCCGCCTATCGCCTAGAACTCCACGAGAGGCGGCTTACCCTGGCGGATCTGGCCCGGCGGGAGGCGATCCGCTACGCCCCCGGCCTCCTGATTCCCTATTCCCACTGGATTACTCCGGATATCGAACCCCGGCGGTTCGATACCCGTTTCTTTCTTGCACAGATCCCGGAGGGACAGGCAGCGGTCCACGACCGGATGGAGCTGACGGATTCACGCTGGATGACGCCGGCCTTAGCCCTTGCCGAGCACAAGGCCGGCCGGATCGTCCTGATGCCCCCCACGCTCAAGACCATTGAAGAATTGCATGCATTCTCCTGCACCGAACACCTCTTTGCCGCCGCCCGGTCACAGCGGATCCATACCATCTACGCCGAGGCTTTCCGGACGGCGGACAGTTTCGGCATTCGTCTGCCCAACGATCCGGATTACACGCTTACCGCCTGGAAGCAGCCGCCTCGTCCCGGAGAGACCACACGGATCGTCATGCAGGACGGGATATGGAAAACCCTCTCGGTCTGAAGATTCCATCTCCTCGAAATGATAGCGCATGATAGGCTGCATGATATGCCCGATTGCTATTCACTGCAATATTCTGTATGATCCCCCCGAAATTGATCACGGCGGCAAGCGTTACTTTCGCTGCTTAATATAACCGTCGCTTTGCGCGGTATGAGCGCCACAACGGATTCACTCTCATGACGCCTGATGAAAACAGTCAACAATTATCGGAAAGCAAATCAGGACGGCAGCTTGGTCTTTTTTTGACGGAACCCTTTGCCGTTTTCGGAAGGATGGCGATCGGCTGGACCAACCATTTGGGGGCCTCGGCCGTCTTTCTCTTTTTGGCATTTCTAAAGATTTTTCGCCCAAAACAGTTGATAAAAATCGTTCAACAAATCTATTATATGGGGGCAAGATCCACGATGATCATCATGCTTGTCGGTTTGTTCACCGGCATGGTCTTGTCGCTCCAATCCTACCACACCCTTGTCAAGGTCGGCGCACAGGGGGCACTCGGCACCCTGGTCGCCCTGTCCCTCGTCAGGGAATTAGGGCCCGTCCTTACCGCCATCATGATCACGGCCAGGGCGGGCTCGGCGATCACAGCGGAGATCGGCATCCAGCGGATCTCGGAGCAGATCGACGCCCTGGAAACCATGCGCATCGATCCCCTTGGCTATCTCATCAGCCCCAGAATCGCCGCCGCTGTCATCAGCTTTCCCCTGCTCACCGCCCTGTTCGACCTCATCGGCATCATCGGTGGTTACATCTCCGGCGTGATACTCCTGGGCGCAAATGCCGGCACCTATCTTTTTCGTGTTCAGTCCAGCATGGAGATGAAAGATGTGACCGACGGTTTCGTGAAGGCCGTCGTTTTTGCCGTGATCGTCTCCACGGTCTGCTGCTATCAGGGCTATTTTACACACATGCGCACGGACAGCCATGGCGCCAAGGCGGTCGGTCTTGCCACTACCTCGGCCGTCGTGCTCTCTTGCGTCCTTATTCTGGTCGCGGACTACATAGTGACCTCACTGCTCATGTGAAGGAAGATCCATGGACACACCGCTGATTGAATTCAAGGATGTCACCAAGCGATTCGGAGGCCGAACCGTCCTTGAACAGGTGAACCTGCAGATCTATGAGGGACAGGTCACGACGATCATCGGCCTGAGCGGTTCGGGCAAGAGTGTGCTCCTCAAGCATATCATCGGACTTCTAAAACCCGATGAGGGAACCATTTTGTTCCGAGGCAAACCCCTGAGCGGGATGAAAAAGAAAGAAATGGCGGAATCCCTGGCCCGGATCAGCTACATGTTTCAAGACAACGCGCTATTCGACTCCATGACCGTCTATGAAAATATCGCCCTCCCGCTTCGGGAGACGACGGATCTGGGGAGGACCGAAATCGATCGCCGTGTGATGACCAGGATCGAACAGACGGAGCTCAGCGACGCGGTGCACAAATACCCTTCGGAAATATCAGGGGGCATGCAAAAGCGGGTAGCCCTGGCACGGGCGTTGGTCATCGATCCCCAGATTGTCCTTTTTGACGAACCCACATCGGGTCAGGATCCGGTCCGAAAAAACGCCATCCTGGGCATGATCGCCCAGTACCAGAGAAAATTCGGTTTTACAGCAATCCTGGTCAGCCACGAGATCCCCGATGTGTATTTCATCTCCAACCGGATTCTCGCCCTCTATCATCGCGCCATCGTTTTTCAGGGCACGCCGGAAGAGCTGGAAAATTTTGACCATCCCTTCAACGATGAGGTCATCCACAGCATCGAAGGGCTGCAAGAAGAACTCACGGGCCTCTATTCCAAACGGCACTTCAAGATGTTGAATCATGCACAGCTGAAGCGGAGAACCCTCGGGGAAACATACTCTATTGTGGTTTTTACATTGAAGGGATTAAACTCCATTATTGCAAATATGGGGCATGAGGCCGCCCAAGAGGCTATCCAGAGCATGGGTGTATTTATCGATAAACACTTCAGCGCCATCGGGGGATTTTCCACCCGCCGTGATACCGGCGAATTTATAACGGTACTTCCCTATTCGGATCTGACTGAGGCGGAAAGTATCCTTCAAGACTTTGTTGGGGATTTCCGGGAACGGGGAATCCGGGACATATGGGCAGTGGCTCGAAAGCGGGCGGCTAAAGAGTCTTGCGTTGAATTCACCATCTTGGCCGGGATTGCCCAGGGACAACCGATTGTGGAAATCGATCCCGTTATCCGTTCAGCAGAAAATCAGCAGAAGGAAATTGCCCGGTTTCAGTGTGACGGGAGGAGGTAAGTCAATGAAAAAATACGCCATGGAAACAACGGTCGGTATCTTTCTCGTGTTCGGATTGCTCTGTATTGGCTATATGACGGTAAAACTGGGCCATGTGACTTTTCTGGGCGACAACTCCTACTCTCTTTTCGCCCGATTTACCTCGGTCACCGGCCTGAGAGTCGGCAGCTCCGTTCATATGTTGGGCATCGAGATCGGTCGGGTGGAGCGACTGACCATGGACCAGAAAGACCAGAAGGCCGTGGTGGAAATCCGGATACAAGAAGGCATAAAGATCTTTGATGATGCGATCGCATCCATCAAAACGGAAGGGTTGATCGGTGACCAGTATCTGAGCATCGATCCCGGAGGTAGCGGCGCACCCCTCGCCCCCGGCGGAAGCATCACGGAGACACAGCCGGCTGTCGACATGGCAGATCTCATCGGCAAGTATGCCTTTGGAGAAGTGAAGAAACAATAGAAACAGTAAAAACTGCAGAGAGGTCATTCATGAAAAGACAACTTGCCGGATGGGGCATTTTCATCTTTCTTCTCTTATCCCCGCCTGTACATGCGGGCGCACCGATGGATGCGGTTCAGGTAAACGTCAACAAGGTGCTTGAGGTCCTGCGCGATCCGGCGCTCAAAGCCGAGTCGGCCAAAGAGATCAAGAAGAAAAAGCTTAGACTGATCTACGACCGCATGTTCGATGATGTCGAACTCTCGAGGCGCACCCTGGCACGGAACTGGAACACGCTGAACACCCCCCAGCGGCAGGAGTTTGTGCTGCTTTTCCGGCAGGTGCTGGAAAAGTCCTACGTCGACAAAATTCTTTCTTACACCGACGAGAACATTGTTTTTGAAAAGGAAAGCATGCTTTCACAAAACCAGTGTGAAGTCCCCACGAAGATCGTCACCTCCTCAAAGACAATCCCCATCTCCTACCGGATGATCATGAAGGACGATGTCTGGAAAGTTTATGATGTCGTTATAGAAAATGTGAGCCTGGTCCAGAACTACCGCACGCAATTCAACGACATTCTGGCAAAAAATACGCCGGAACAGTTGCTTGAGACCCTGCGAAAAAAAGTGAAAGAACAATAGGATCCCTTAAAGGCCGGCGCCCATGGTTCATGTGATGAAATGGTTCCTATCCGCCCTTCTGCTGCCCGCGCTTCTTGCCGCAGGCTGCGCCCACAGCCCCTACGCAGCCACTTCCAATGCGCCATCCGCTGCACCCCCCTTGCCACAGCAGGCTGAGGTTGCGTCCGTTTCGGAGCGTCTACCTCCGCACCCCCCTGAGATAGCGACGAAATCAGGGGATGAGAACCCCAATGGCCTAAAGAGTGAGGTTCAGGAAAAAACAGAAGCCCCACCACATCCGCCGGTGTCTGTGAAATCCGAAGAAATGCCGACGAAGCCCGCCGATGGGAGCAGCACCGATCAGGAGGTTCTCGATTATATCGAGGATGTGGGTGAAGAGGAGAGGGCGGGGATTGCCGATCCCCTGGAGCCCTTCAACCGGGCCATGTATCACTTCAACGACAAACTGTACTTCTGGGTGCTCAAACCCGCAGCCCAGCGCTATCGTATGGTCGTGCCCGAGGTAGCCCGGATTAGCGTCCAAAACTTATTCGTAAACATCGCCTTCCCCGTCCGTTTCGTCAATTGCCTCCTACAGGTCAATTTCAGAGGGGCCGGCATGGAAATGGGTCGATTCGTAATCAACACCATCTGGGGAATCGGTGGACTTCTGGATATTGCATCCATTCAAGGCATCAATCTCTCCAAACAGGACGAGGACTTCGGTCAAACCCTGGGAGTCTTCGGATTGGGACAGGGTTTCTTCATCAACTGGCCCGTATTAGGGCCTTCAAGCCCTCGGGATACATTGGGATTGGCCGGTGATTTCTTCGTGCATCCCTTCTATAACTTCCTTACTAACCTAGGACTCTCAGCGGGAATCTGGGCATACAGCAAATTGAACGACACCTCCCTGTCGATCGGCGATTATGAGTCTCTCAAAGAAGCGGCCATTGATCCCTACGTGGCGATCCGCGACGCTTATGTTCAATATCGGCATAAGAAGGTGAAGGATAGAGGAATACGAACGGAACTATCCAAGCCCTGAAGGACAATTGTACCTATGGTAGAGGAGGCGACTCAAAGACCCTATCTTCATGGCAACTAAAAAGGTTGCATTTCCTGTAAAATAGTGTACAAATTATAAGTCGATTCAACCATAACCCTACTTCAAAAAAGAAAGAAGATTTATGCCTGACTACTGGATCAAGATGACCGAGACCGAAAATGAGGAGCTGAGACACCATCATTATTTAATCACGGCAAAAGACGAGCGCGAAGCGAAGAAAACGGCCATGAAATTTATGGAGCACTTCATCGATGATGATGAGAATCCGGAAAAAATCGCAGACGGATACTCTTTCTACAATAACGAGATCTTTGTCCGACTCACCGGAATCAAGGAAACGACAAAGGATCGGTTCAAGGAATTTCTGCTAAAGACCCATACCATCAACATGGCCTGAGCCTTCCCTTATTCATCGACAGCCGGTTTACCCCCTTTCCTGTCGTATGCCCCGATTGCCTTCCATAGGTTGCGGTGGATTACTCTCTTTTAAAACACGCCATCCAGCCGCCAGTGTCAGTACGGATAGAAACGAGAGGACCGCGAAGCTCCAAGTGAAGGAGCCGAGCGTGTCCTTGGACCATCCGAACAGCAACGTGAAGACAACCGCCCCGATATTTCCAAGAAGATTGACGAATCCGAGCATCGTCCCCAGGGAGTCGGCCGCCGCCGATCGAGAGGCCAGTTGAAAGAGAGCCCCGAAGTTGATCGAGCCGAACCAAGCCGCCAGGAGAGCCAGACCCAGGACCATCCCAGGCGTGCGGGTGACGGCCATACCCGCGAAAAGGATGCCCAGGACCAGGAGGGATCCGTGTAAAACGGTGAGCGGAGAAATCCGCTGGATGACAAACCCTCCGGAGAGCCGGGACAGACCGCTGACCAGCATGACAAGCGCTCCTCCCCAGGCAAGCTGCGTCGCGGTCTGCTGGAACGATACTTCAGCCAGAAGGGACGGAACCCAGTTGCCGAGACTGAGCATCGATCCGTACGATAAGGCATGGTAGATGCCGAGGGTCCATGGCGAAGGCATCCCCACAATGCGGCGTAGAGACAGGGACGGATGGGCCGGGGAGGCCGGTGTGGATCGAAGTGCCGGAACGAGCGTCAGCATGAGCAGGCAGAGGAACGCAGGGATCAGGAATACCCATCGCCAGCCTATCTGGATAATGACGGGAAGCAGCAGGTAGGCCAGGATACTGCCGAAAGAAAAGATGCCGGCGAAGAAGGCCTGAAAGGCCCCGGCCCGCCCGCCCGGCGCCCAGATCGCCAGCATCTTCAGAGTCGCCAACCATCCCAGACCGGTACCCAGACCGGCAATCATTCGCCCACCGATTCCCCAGGCCAGATCAGGGTGTATGGCAGGCAGGGCGTTTCCGATGGCCAGACAGACGAGGCTCAGGAACTGCGTGCGACGGATGCCCAGTCGATCGACGATCATCCCCGCCGGAAGCTGCATCGCCGCATGCATCCAGAGCAGTGCGCTCATGAGAACGGATATCTGCGTGTACGAGACCCCGTAGAGATCCATCAGTTCACTTAGAACCGGCGGGAGGTTCATGATGATAATGCTGAGGTTGATCCCGTTGAGCAGCGCAAATACGATATCGAAAGTCATTTTCCCTCAGCGGTTGAGTTCATTCCGAATGGCCAGACCGATCTTTTCCAGCACATAAGGCTTCCTGACATAGACACCGGCGCCCAGTTTCTGAGCTTCCTTTACCCGGTCCGTCTCCGAATAGCCGCTCACAATGACGGCCTTCTGCCCGGGTGCGATTTCGAGGATTCTCCGGTAAGTCTCCAGACCGTCCATCCCGGGATCCATGATCATATCCAGTACGATCAGCTCTACTTTATGGGTTTTCAGGTACTTTACCGCTTCTTCACCACTGGATACCGCCGCCACATTGTACCCAAGGCCCGTGAGCATCCCGACAGCCATCTCTCTCTGTTCGGCCATATCATCCACCACCAGAATCAACTCTCCCTGGCCCTTGTATTGATCAAGGGGTATGCTCTTCAGGCTCTCAGTCCTCTTTTCCCGCGTCACCGGAAAATAGAGTGTGAACGTGCTTCCTTTCCCTTTCTCGCTCTGAACATCAATATAGCCGTCATGATCCTTTACCGTCCCCCAGACGACAGCCAATCCCAGGCCGGTACCGCTTCTCCCCATGACTTTCTTTGTATAGAACGGCTCAAATATCTTGTCGAGATCAGCCGCGGCGATGCCGCTTCCGCTGTCCGATACCGTCAGAACCGCATAGTCGCCTTCACACACCTGATCGTAACCCCGAATGGATGTATCGACATAGCGGTTCTCCGTACGGATGATCACCTCTCCCTCTCCGGTAATCGCCTCCGCCGCATTGGAAATCAGGTTCATCACCGTTTTTTCCAGATGGACGGGCGATCCCTTGATCGGCAACAGTTCTTTATCAAGCTCCGTCCTGAAGGCCGCATGAGGATGATAGTCCTTCAACCTCTCAAACACCGGGCTGTTGAGAAAATCGGAAACGATACTGTTCAAATTGACCACAACCGATACAGACACACCCCGTCTGGCCAGGGTGAGAAGGTCCTGGATGATCGAAGCCCCTTTCTCACTGGAATTAAGAATGTTCACGGCATATTTTCTCAGAGGATTTCCTTCCGGGATCTTGTCTGCCAGCAGTTCCGAGTAACCGACCAGCACCCCCAGAACATTGTTCAGATCATGGGCCACACCGCCGGCCAGTTGACCAAGGGCCTCCATCTTCTCCGCGCGACGCAGGGCCTCTTCCAGCTTGCGATGTTCCGTGACATCCATGCCTATTCCCGCCGATCCGATCACTCGGCCCTCCGGATCATGTAAAGTGGTATTGTCCCAAACAATCTGTCTTAATACTCCATGGCGGGTCATGATGGGATTTTCCTGATGTGAAACAAAAGACCCTTTTTCAATTCTTTTTTGAAAACTTGATTCAATCTCGTTTCTGATGTCTTTTGGTATGAACAGGTCAAACCAGCGTTGATTGAGGACTTCCTCTCGCGACCAGCCGGTCAGATTGAGGAGATAGTCGTTGCAGAAAGAGATGTTCCCGTTGCGGTCCAAAATAACCGCAGCAAGCTGGACATTTTCAAGCAAAGACCGGAATCTTTTTTCCGCGGTCAGAACGGCCAGCTCACCCTGCTTGCGTTCGCCGATATCGCGGTAATTCAGCAATACGCCCCCGATGTTCGGGTCATGAATGAGATTGACTGCGGTCATTTCAGTCATTTTATAAGTTCCATCCTTACATCGATATCTGTATTCGGTACTCCCCGTTGCATTCTCGTGACCGAGAAGGGAAACAAACAAGTTCTGCAGACGTTCGCAGTCGTCGGGATGAACGGTTTGCCAGCTTTCAGTACCCACAAGATCTTCGGGAAGCCAGCCGTACCACTTCGTCACATTCGGGCTTTTATATTTGATCATGCCGGACGGGTCGATGACGGCAATGACGTCCGATATATTCGCGATCATTGTTTTCTGTTTGTTATCACTTTCCTTGAGTGCCTCCTCCGCCCGCTTGCGGTCGGATATATCCTGGATCGCTCCGGCGACCTTGATCGGTGTACCATCCTCCGCCAGGACCAATTCCGCCTTGGAATGGATGAACCTCACTTCACCATCATTCACCCGTTTGATTTGAAATTCCTCGTCGTATTCTCCTTTCTGGTGGATAAGCCGTTGAAGGGCAAGATCCATCTGAGATCGATACTGCGGAAGGACGCACTGTTGAGCCACTACCGAGAGGCATCTCCGGCGTCACCCGCTCAACGCCATAAACACGGAATGCCTCCTCAGATGCCCAGATTTTCATTGTTCGCAGATCGATCTCCCAATTTCCTACATGGGCGATGGCCTGCGCTTTGCGAAGTCGTTCTTCATTTTCTATCCTTGCCTCCTCCAGCCGTTTACGTTCGGTGATATCCGTCGTAAATCCGGCAAGAAATTTCGGTTTTCCGTCCACAATAATCGGGAATTTTATGGTAGAATAGAATCTTCCGTTGAATTCTTCCATCACTTCAATGGTTTTACCTTCGTGCACTATTTTTTTGTCATCTTCGACCATACTTTTGGCCAAATCGGATGGGAAAAGATCGTCCATCGTTTTACCCATCATTGATTCTATCGGTATCCCCAGCATCTGTTCATAATTCTTGCTTAATTTTACCGTTCGGATATTTTCATCTTTAAAAAACACATAGACGGGACTGTGGTCCAAAAACTGATTGAATATGGTCTCCGATTCCCTGAGCGCATTTTCTGAGGCCTTTTGCTTTTCAAGGGAATCCAGCAATCGCCTGTTGAGCCTCATCAATGAAACATAGTGCCAAACAATGGCAATCAATATGATCAAAAAAAAGACGCCGCCGACTGCGATCCATACCCGTTCCGCACCCCACAGTGATAGTTCATAAGCCTTCATTCCTTAATAATTTGTTTTATGCCGAACCGTTTCCAATTCTGCCGTCGCAAATGTCCACCCTGCTTTCGTTCTTGTGATGAATGCCGGAAACTGAAAATCAGCGGTTGATGGCAAGCAGAGAATATCAATGGGGAGAGGAGTCCGTATAGGGGAGCACCGATTGATCAGCCATACCTGGCGAGGAGGCCCGAATGTTGTATCGGTCCGGAACGTTTGTGTCTCTCATCATCAAACCGGATGCGGTTTCCGCAGAAGACATGAAAAATGGAGTCAAGCGCTTAACGCTTTACTGACCGTTTTGCAGCGTCAAAAGAAACTCCGCCAGTTTTTTCATCGACTCGACATCCGTTTCACTAAAACCTGAGGTGGTAAACTGGAGACCGCACATCATACCTTCCTTGTCTGTGTGGATCGCTCGTATGATCGTGTTGAAAACTGTGAATTCTCCCTTCTCTTTGAGTTGCAAGGAAATGATGACCTCCTCCTGGACTTTAAGGCCAGGAAAACCACGCTGATCTGATCGGTTGAATTCAAAGCTGCATCCCCCCTGGCTCATATCCGAGACAATCCCTTCATAGGATTGGTCATGTGCTCTGAGTTCCGCAACGATGATGCAGGAGATCCTCTCGTGCTTGCGGAGATTGATGTTTTCAAGCGCCTCGGGATAGGAGAGAACGGCAAAACGATAGGGTTCCTTGACAAGCATCAACAGGGTGCAGCGAAAGGCATAGACACGCCCGTAGGATAGGTAACTGACAATGACGTGATTTTTCTCGTGTCGTTTGGAGCCGATATCGAGAAGGGACGGTGTCTGGATAATGATACAATTTCCCGGGTCCATGCCGATCAAGCGGCTCCGAGACGATCCGATCCCCATGAACTGGACCCGCAACAAAATCCCCATGGTCAAACCAGGAAGGTCCACAAAACCGATTTTTTTACCGACAGGCAAAGGGCTTTCCGGTGACATACAATTCCTTCATTCGAATTCACAACAAATCAACTCACTCACTTCCCACCGCTGTCGCCAAATTCAACCCTCTATCCGCAGATCGCATCATTTTTGGATATCAATGCCGCTTTTTCGCTGGTTGTATATCATAATAATGAAGAATTTGCCCATCAAATATTTCCGGAGGAAAAGTCATTTCAGATAACTCCAGAGAAGCATCCCATTCAGCGCCACAACGATAGCA
>CAWJHT010000038.1:0-16056 GCA_963842685.1 uncultured delta proteobacterium
GCCGAGGCGAAGACCTTCCGTTTCGCCCTCCAGGCCGACGCCGTCAGCATGGATCCGTACACCATCAATGAAACCATGACCCTCGGGTTCCTTTCGAACATCTACGAAGGCCTCGTGCGCCGGGGGGTGAAAGAGGAGATCATACCGGGGCTTGCCACGGAATGGAAACTCGTTAAACCGGATGTGTGGAACTTCAAGCTGCGCGCCAACGTCAAGTTCCATGACGGCACGTCCTTCACGGCCGACGATGTGATCTTCTCCTGGAAGCGCGCCGGCGCCGACGGCTCCGACATGAAGTCGTTCATCGCCGGGATCAAGGATATCAAGAAGATCGACGACCTGAATATCGAGATCACCACCGACGGTCCGCGCCCCATCCTCACCAGCGACATCTTCCGGTGGTACATCATGTCCAAGGAGTGGTGCGAGAAGAACAAGGCCGTCACGATCGGCAAGCTCACCACCGGTGAGGAGAGCTACGCCACGCGCAACGCCAACGGTACCGGTCCTTTCATTCTCAAGAGCCGCGAACCCGATGTGAAGACGGTCCTCGAGGCCAACCCCAAATGGTGGGACAAGCCGGAGCACAATGTGACCGAGGCGATCTTCACGCCGATCAAGTCGGCATCCACCCGGGTGGCCTCCTTCCTCTCGGGCGAGCTGGACATGATCGAGCCCGTCCCCATCCAGGACGTGGAGAGGATCAGCAAGACCGCGGGACTCAGAGTCCTCCAGGGGCGCGATACCCGGACGATCTTTTTCGGGCATGGATGTCCGGCGGGACGAACTGCTCTACTCCAGCGTGAAGGGCAAAAATCCGCTGAAGGACGTCCGGGTCCGCAAGGCGATGTACCAGGCGATCGACATCGAGACGATCAAGAAGAAGGTCATGCGCGACGCCTCCTATCCGGCAGCCCTCCTGGCCGCATCGGTCGTCAACGGGTATGACGCCAAGCTCGACAAGCGTTTCCCCTATGACCCGGCGGCGTCCAAAAAACTCCTTACCGAGGCCGGCTATCCCAAAGGATTCATGATCGTCCTCGACTGCCCGAATGACCGCTATGTCAACGACGAGGCGATCTGCCAGGCGACCGCGGGGATGCTGGCCAAGGTCGGCATCGAGGTCAAGCTCAATTCCCAGGCGAAGGCCAAGCATTTCGCGAAGATCGCCTCCCTGGACACGAGTTTCTTCATGCTGGGCTGGGCGCCGTTGACGTTCGACGTCCACAACACCTTCTTCAACAACGTCATGACCCGCGGCGAGTTTATCAAGGACCGGAAGGTCGAGGCCGGCCAGGGAAACTGGAACGACGGCGGGTACTCGAATCCGAAGGTGGACGAAGCGATGGAGAAGGCCGCCACCGAGGTCGATCCCAAGAAGCGCCAGGCGCTGATCAGCGAGGGGATGCGGATCCACAAGGAAGACGTGGGCCATCTCCCCCTGCACTCCCAGGCCCTCGCCTGGGGCGCTAAGAAGAACATCGACCTGCACCAGGCGGCGGACAACACCTTCTGCCTCCGCTGGGTGAAGATAAAATAGGCTCCTGCCTGAGGTAAATCTCCGCATGGCCCGGGTGTCCGCCCGGGCCATGCGCTTGTTTTGACGGGGTTTCCAGTTGTTCGCGTATATCGTCCGGAGAATACTCCAGTCCGTCGGCGTCATGCTGGCCGTGGCGCTCATCGCCTTCTCCCTGTTCCGTTACGTCGGGGACCCCGTCCTTACCATGGTGGGACAGGATACGACGCAGGAGCAGCGGGAGGCGCTGCGGAAACAACTGGGGCTCAGCGATCCGATGCTCGTGCAGTACGGGCGTTTCGTCGCCCATGCGGCGGTGGGTGAATTCGGCGTCTCCTACAAGCAGCGCCGGCCGGTGATCGACATGTTCATCGAAAGGGCGCCTGCGACCCTGGAGCTGAGCCTGGTCGCGGCGTCGCTCGCCGTGATCCTGGGCATCTTCATGGGGGTATACAGCGGCCTCAATCGCGAGGGCCCTCTGAGCCGGGTCTTCCAGGCCGTGTCGCTGGTGGGGATCTCCCTGCCTCCCTTTCTGGTCGGTATCCTCCTGATCTATCTGTTCGCCGTGATCCTGGGCTGGCTACCGGCTCAGGGGCGGGGCCAGGTTGTCCGCCTCGGCTGGTGGACGACGGGCCTCCTGACGGGAAGCGGCATCAAGTCGCTGATCCTCCCTTCGATCACCCTCGGACTTTTCCAGATGACCCTCATCATGCGCCTCGTCCGTTCCGAGATGCTCGAGGTGCTCCGGACCGACTACATCAAGTTCGCCCGGGCCCGGGGGCTGACCAACCGGGCGCTCCATTTCGGCCATGCCCTCAAGAATACCCTGGTTCCGGTCATCACGGTCACGGGTCTCCAGATCGGGCAGATCATCGCCTACTCGATCATCACCGAGACGGTCTTCCAGTGGCCGGGGATGGGTTACATGTTTCTCCAGGCCGTGACGAGCGTGGATATCCCCGTCATGGGGACCTATCTGGTCCTGGTGGCCGCCCTTTTCGTGACGATCAACCTGATCGTTGATTGTCTCTACTATCTTCATCGATCCGAGGCTCCGCGTGGATCGTTCCGCGACGGCCGGTTAGGGGGCGTGATGATGCGGCTCGTCGAACCTATCCTCCGGCGCGGGCGCCTCTTTCTCGACGGCGACATATTTTACAGCTTCCGGAAGTCACCGGTGACTCTGATCGCGGCGGGGATCACCGCCGTCTATCTTCTCGTCGCGCTTTTCGCGCCCCTCGTCGCACCGCACAACGCCTACGACCTGTCCAGCCTCTCCCTGATCGATGGCCTGACGCCGCCGGTCTGGTACGCGGAGGGGTCGGCGAACTACCTCCTGGGTACGGACGACCAGGGCCGGTGCATCCTCTCGACGATCATCTACGGCTCGCGGCTGTCGCTCGCCGTGGGGTTCGCCGCAGTCCTTTTCTCCGGCTTCCTGGGCGTCCTTTTGGGGCTCATCAGCGGTTCGGCCGGCGGGGCGATAGATGCCTTGATTATGCGCGTGGCGGAGATCCAGATGACCTTCCCGGCGATCCTGATCGCGCTCCTCGTGGACGGGATCTTCCGGGGGATCATGCCGGTCTATGCCCTCGATGAGCTGGCCGTCTATATCGTCATCTTCTCCATCGGCGTTTCGAGCTGGCCCCAGTACGCCAGGACCGTCCGCGCTTCGACCATCGTGGAGAACAACAAGGAATACGTGGCAGCGGCGCGGGTGATCGGCATTCACCCGGCGGTGATTATGTTCAAACACGTCCTGCCGAACGTCATGGGGCCGGTCCTCGTCATCGGAACGATCAACCTGGCACTTGCAATCATTCTCGAGGCGACCCTCTCCTTCCTCGGAGTAGGGATTCCGCCGACACAGCCGTCGCTGGGCTCCATGATCCGGATCGGCAATGATTTCCTCTTCTCCGGCGACTGGTGGATTACCGTCTTTCCCGGCGCCGTGCTCGCCGTCCTCGTCCTGGCCGTGAACCTGCTGGGCGACTGGATGCGCGATGCCTTCAATCCGAGGCTTCGCTGATGAAGACGCCGGTCCTTGCCATCGAAGGCCTGACGGTGGAGCTGCCGACCCGGCGACGGGACGCTGACGGCGGTGGATGGCGTTTCCCTCGTCATCGCACCCGGAGAGGTCCTGGGGGTGGTCGGGGAATCGGGGGCGGGAAAGTCGCTCACCGGGGCGGCCGTCATCGGCCTGCTCGAACCGCCGCTCCGGATCGCGGGGGGCCGGATCCTCCTCGACGGCGAGCGGATCGACGATCTGTCCTACGAGCAGCTGCGACGGATCCGGGGAAAGCGGATCGGCGCCATCTTCCAGGACCCGCTGACGAGCCTGAACCCCCTGTACCCGATCGCCCGGCAGCTCGTGGAGACGATCCGCACCCATTCGGAGATGAGTCCCGCCGAGGCCCGCGCCCACGCCCTTTCCCTCCTGATCGAAGTGGGAATCCCGGCGGCGGAGCAGCGTCTGGACCACTATCCGCACCAGTTTTCCGGGGGGATGCGCCAGCGGGTCGTGATCGCACTCGCCCTGTGCGCCAATCCGCGCCTGATTATCGCCGACGAACCGACGACGGCGCTCGACGTTTCGATCCAGGCCCAGATCATCGCGCTGCTCAAGCGCCTCTGCCGCGAACACACACGGCAGTCATGCTCATCACCCACGACATGGGGGTGATCGCCGAGACCGCCGACCGGGTCGCGGTGATGTACGCCGGCCGTCTCGTGGAGGTCGGGCCGGTCTGCGATGTCATCCGGAATCCGCGGCACCCCTACACGGTGGGACTGATGACACTCCATCCCGGTCATCGGCCGTCACGTGCACGCGCCTGACCCAGATCGACGGCGCCATGCCGCGCCTGAACGAGATCCCGCCGGGCTGCGCCTTCAACCCGCGCTGTCCCTTTGTCTTCGACCGCTGCCGGCAGGAACGGCCGCGCTCTGGAGGCGTCGGGAAGTACGCTGGCCGCCTGCTGGCTTATGGCGAAGGAGGCCGGCCATGACTGAGACGCCGCTTGTCAGGACCCATGACCTGGCCCGCCATTTCGATGTGTCGCCGCCTTTTCTCAACCGGCTCCTGGAAGGGGAAAAACGGCTCAGTTTGAAGGCCCTCGACGGGGTCAGTTTCGAGATCCCCCGGGGGCGGACGTTCGCCCTGGTCGGGGAGTCGGGGTGCGGCAAGTCGACGGTGGCGAGGCTTCTCGTGGGGCTTTACCGGCCGACACGGGGCACGATCGAGTTCGACGGCCGTCGAGATCGGCCATATCAAAACGCGGAGGGAACTCCGGCCCTTCAGCCGGCGGATGCAGATGATCTTCCAGGACCCCTTCGCCAGCCTCAACCCGCGCTGGCGGGTCATGGACATCGTCGCCGAACCGATCCGGAGCTTCGGGATCGCTCAGGGGCGGGCGGCCATCGAGGCAAGGGTGATGGAACTTCTCGGTCAGGTGGGGCTCAACCAGGCGGACGCGGCGAACTACCCCCACCAGTTCTCCGGCGGGCAGCGCCAGCGGATCGCCATCGCGCGCGCCCTGGCCAGTAATCCCGAGTTTCTCATCTGCGACGAACCCACGTCGGCCCTGGATGTTTCGGTCCAGGCACAGATCCTGAACCTGATGACGGATCTTCAAGAGAGCCTGGGGCTCACTTACCTCCTGATCACCCACGACATGTCGGTGGTTCACCATGTGGCCCACCGGGTAGGCGTCATGTACCTGGGAAGGCTCTGCGAGGTGGCCGACATCGACGATCTCTTCGCGAAGCCGAATCATCCTTATACACGGCTCCTCCTGGATACGCTGCCCGATCTGTCGATGACCGGCAAGTCTGCGGGCGCCCATCGCGGGCGAAGTCCCCAGCCCGATCGATCCGCCGCCGGGGTGCGTCTTTCCATCCCCGCTGTCCCTATGCCGACGGACGCTGCCGCACGATGCGACCTGAACTGCTTGGTCAACCGGGGGCGGACTTGTCGCCTGTCATGCCGCGGAGGAGGGGCGACTGCCCATCGCGGCGAGAAAATCTTCCGGGGCCGTGTGCCCCCCGCCGGTGACCGGCTGGGTCGGCCTGACAACCGGATGCCGCACGGTGCTTGACCGGAAGGGAGGGTGCCGGTAAGTGAAACCGGGACTGCAGCCTATTAGCGTCGAATTTACCGCGAACAACCATCAAACCGATGAAGAGGATGAATCTATGAAAATCGATGTATACGAGTGAATTTATGACCCTGGCCTCACTGAACAGTCCTCGCGCCAGGAGGCGCCGGTGGCCGCGTATCTGGTCAGGAGGCTTCGGGAGCTGGACTGACCGTAACGGTGGACGATTCAGCCTCCCGGACGGGCAGCGACACGGGAAACGTCATTGTTCGCGTCCCGGGCAACACCCCCGGACCGACCGTCCTGCTCTGCGCCCATATGGATACCGTCGGTCCCACGGAAGGGATGATCCCGGTTTTGCGTGACGGCGTGATCTACAGCAACGGCGAGACCGTCCTCGGGGCGGACGACAAGGCGGGGATCGCGATCATCCTGGCTGTCCTTGCGGATCTGAAGCGACGGCGGGATTCCCCATCCGGATCTCGAAGTGCGTCTTTACCGTCCAGGAGGAGGTGGGGCTCTTCGGCGCAAAGTATCTCAATGCGGAGTTGAAGGCCGACTTCGGTTACATCCTCGACGGAGACGGACCGGTGGGCACCATCATCAATCAGGCCCCGTCGAAGGTGGATCTCGATTTCGTCCTGGAGGGAAAGGCGGCCCATGCAGGGGTCTGCTCCCGAGGCCGGGATCAACGCCATCGTCGCCGCGGCCGCGGCCATCGCCCGCCTCCGCACCGGACGCATCGACCGCTCGACGACTTCGAATGTCGGCCTGATCAGCGGCGGCAAGATCCGGAACATGGTCGCCGACCGGGCGGAGGTGATCATGGAGGTCCGGAGCACCGATTCGGCCAGACTGGAGATCGAAGGTACAAGCGGTCCTGGACGCCTTCACCGAGGCGGCGGCCTCTTCCGGCGCCGGACTTTCCGTTCGAAAGGATGTGCCCTTTCGAGACCTTTACCGTTTCCGAGACGCATCCGGTCGTGGCGAACGCCTTCCGTGCCGCGCGCGCCCTGGGCATCGACCCCCGGCTCTGGACGTCCGGCGGCGGAGTGGATGCCAATGTCTTCAACAGCCGCGGCCTTCCCTGTGTCGCTCTCGGCATCGGCATCGAAGACCCCCATTCGCCGAAGGAGCATATCGCCGTTGCCCAGCTTGAAGAGGGGGTGCGGTTCATCAAGGCCCTGCTGAGAGAAGCGGTCGGAGCGGCCTGAGCCGGTCGTCGGCACGGATCTTACCGGCAGGGGAGGAACGGATTCTTCTTCCTGTCTCTCCGACAATGGGCAAAGCAGACAAAAGAATTCTCGATCAACGTGACCTGGAGATGATTCACCTCCTGCGGACCGGGTGGTCCGGGATCCGCGTCGAGGGAAACGTCCGGCTCATCATAAAAATCATCATAAAAATCATCTTGACTTGCAAGGCCGCTTCTCTTATTCTCGTCCCTCATGAAAGCAAGTTTTTATCCAAACAGGATAAACAGTTTTTTTAGTTCTTCACGGGCTTTTCCGGGTATTTTTCTGTTAAATTCGTCGTCTTCGTGATAAACGAAAAACCCGGTTTTTTCATAATTCCATCATCACTGATCTTAATGACTCTGGGCATGGGGGGAATGTTATGAATATTATCAATCTGGAAGATGCGAAAGTGTCCTATGAAGGCCAGACGCTTCCTGCCATCAATCTGATCGGTAAGTTGCAGACACAACTTCGGGAGGCAGCATCCCGAATGGCAGCGATTGCCGAAACCCTGGGGGATCTTCAGACCGCGCTACTGAATTCTCATACGGTTGAGGTGAAGTTGACGCTCTCCAAGGAAGATTATGATAAATTCAAGTCTCTGGGCGGTATGGATGACAATGAGCGGATCCGTAAAACCCTCATGGACGTGATTCATCCTAAAGAAATTCAAAATTCCTCAGGTTCCGACGAACCCAGGCCTGCGACGCCTTTCGCTGCATCCAGTCCGGCGCCTGCTTCGGTTGAACCCCAACCTGTAAAATTATCAGAACCCATCCCGCCGCCTGATCCAGAGCCACCGGCTGTTGAGCAAGGCATTCAGGAACAGCCGGTTGTCGCAGAAACACCGATAAAAAAGAAATTGATCACCAAATGTCCCACATGCCAGTCCCTGATTGATTTGCCTGAAGCCTCAAACGACCTGTGGCCTGTAGAGCTTAAATGCGGCAACTGCGGATCCAAGTGTTTGGTGAAACCCAGCTTCCGGAAACCGTAATGAACGATCGGATGTGGGAATAGCGATGAAAGACTCCTTGGGTCATTTCGCCCTATCCATCACCTTTTTACAACCTGACTGCTGATTCCTTTTTTTTGAAGATCCTGACGCAAGACCTCTGCCTCAGCCCTTCTTTCATAAGCGCCTACATACAGTCGAAAGCGATTTCTGTCTTTTTGGATCACATAAGGGGAATAGCCGGATTGCTTTAATCGGTCGAACACAGTCAGGATCTCTGTTTCATTTGAAAATTCACCGACCTGACAGGAGTATTCCGTTTTTTGAATGGAGGCGTTGGTGAGTTTGTATATCGTCTTTATTTTTTTGGCTTCTTCCTCCGTTGAATAAAACCCGATATAGATTCGCCATAAGGTACCGATATCACCCACATCTGCCTTTACCAGATAGGGGGTAAGTCCCAGTTGCCTGATTTCAGACATCTCCTCAAAAGCCCGTTCCTGCTGCTGATAGCTGGATAACCTGAGCGAAAAGGGATGAACCGCCATCGGTTTACCGATTCCCGATGAAGCGGTTTCGCCTTTCACAGAGGGTTGGACATTGACTCCGCCCGCCTGTTTCGGAGAGGGTTCGGTTGGCACGGACGTCATTGCATCCGTCCGGGTTGTTCGATACCGGTGCTTGACCGGATGGTTTATCGATCGGTTCTTCACGGAGGGTTTCAATGTCCACTGTGTTTTTTTCAGGCGGCACCGGGGGCTTTTGCTGCACAGTGGGACTCAACGAAGGAGAACTAGTGGATACCTTATAATCATTCATGAAAAGCCGTGTTAATCCGGCCACAAGCAGTAGAAGCAAGGCAATCGCAACGATGATCAGCGTTGTTTTCATCCTTTTATCAAAAACAGAACCCGCGGGACGGATCATTGCCGGTCCCACTTCTTCCGTACCCGTCCGCTTCGAAACCACGGGACCACTTCCGGCGGCGCCGTCTGCCGGATGCTCTTTCAAAATGGTCGTAGAAACCCCTGCGTCAGTCAGTGAACCGGAATCGGTTCTCTGTCTCCGCCTCAGATCCTGTAAGACTTGCTTCAACCAATTTTTTGGCGTCGTCTACGACACCCGGAGGGATCAAAATCAATTGTTTCGAGGCGGCAATCAGCAAACAGGTATCGCAGATGTTGTGGATCAGACGCGGAATCCCTCCGCTGAATTCAAAGATCTTTTTGATCGTTTCATCGGGAAAAGCGGGGACGCCGGTAGCCCCGGATTTCAGCAGACGAAAATAGATATAATTTTTAGTATCCTCCAAACTGAATCGGGTCAGGTGATATCGTCTTTTGATTCGCTGATTGAGCGATCTTAACGCCGGATTTTTCAGATCCTGCAGAAACAACGGATGACCCACAAAAACCATGATCACCGGGAAGAACTCGTTATGATTAAAATTAGATAAATGCTTCAGCTTGGTCAGGGTCGCTGTATCCAGTTCATGGACATCATCGATAATCAGATAAAACCGAGAATTTTCGCTTTCGGCCCGGAAACGGTCATAAATCATATCCTGAAGAATGTCCTCATCTTCAGGAAGCGGAGAAATTCCCAGACTGGCGGCAATTCGCCGCAGGATCCCCCCATAGCCCTCATTGGAACTGGGGATATATTCGACCCGGGTAGCCCCTTTTTCCTGTAAAAATTTCATCAGCCGAAAACACAGAAGGGTCTTCCCCATGCCGTATTCACCGGTCAATAACAGGAAGGGTTCCTGGGATTCGATGCCTGAGAGCAGATAATTCCAGGCCTCCTTATGCGTATGGGAGATAAAAAAAGTGCCCGTGTTGGGATGGGCGCTGAAAGGTTCGGTTTTAAAATGATAGTAATCTTTATACATGGCCGCCCAATATCCTCATTGGTCATTGAAAATCGGTCCATATTCCATAACGCAACGCGGGTGGAGCGTGGAGAATATGAAGAATGATCTTACCTGTCAACATGTTTTTCCATCAAATAGCCCTTTCTCCTCTTGCAAGATGTCTCAACGTCGCATAGTATTCTCTCCATGAATTGATCCGTTTTATCATTTTATACAAGGGCAAGGAGATCTTTATATGAAAAAAATGACTCAACAGCAGATGTTACAGGCACTCAAAAATTTTGACACCCCGTCCATCACCAATGTCCTGGCCACGTATCCTGCGAACCCCCTTTGTCTGGGGCTATACAATCCCTGGACCGAGAACTGGTATACCGACCAGACGATTCGCTGCATGTACCCCGAACTGGGGCGAACCGTCGGCTATGCGGTCACCTGCGTTTATGGTTTGCCCGATCCGGGCTTCAACCGGCTGACCTTCATGGACGTCATCGATGCGCTCGACGCCTCGCCGAAACCGACGATCCTGGTGTTGCAGCAGAAATTCCCGCCCGAGATCGCGGGCAAGGTGGGCCTGTCGGGCGGCAATATGACCTCGGCGATGAAGGCCGTAGGCTGTCTGGGGGTGATCTCCAACGGTCCGTCGCGCGATCTGGACGAGATCCGCCCGATGAAGTTCCAATACATGCTGACCGGTGTGACCGCCGGGCATGGCGCCATGGCGGTGTACGCGGTGAACGTGCCGGTATCGGTCGGGGGCATGGATGTCTGTCCGGGCGATATCATCCACATGGATGAAGACGGAGCCGTCAAATTTCCTGCGGACAAACTGGAGGCTGTACTGACCAACGTGCAGGCCCTGCAGATACAGGAGGCCGACCGCATGAGCCGGTTGCAGAAGGCCACCTCAGCCGCCGAGGTGCGGGCCGTCTTCGCCGGGCAGTCCTACGCAAAAAAATAGGGTATTGAACAAACAATTTCCCTTGACTTTTTATCCGCCTTACCATATGAGGGCACCACAGCGGGAATTTACAGGTCAATTGCTCCGCTATACAAATGTGCTAAAATGCCGGAAATGAATCACAAACCCGCGCTTTGGCGCGGGTTTTTTGTTATCTGGTCGGCAACAGGACGGCGGAAGGCTGTCCTTGTTCATGGTAGGGTAAACCAATTCACTATAGGAGAATGTACATGCAGATTTCATCGGAAAGCGTAAAGGTCGGACACCCGGATATCGTCGCGGACATGATCGCGGCCAACATCATCGCCACGATCCTGGATCGTGAGCATAAAAAAGGAATGACGATCGACACGATGCCCCACTGCGGCATCGAGGTCTTTCTCGGCAAGGGGCTCTGCGTCGTCGGCGGCGAAGTGAGCACGCGGGCCTGGATCGATCTGGACAAGTGCGTCCGGGAGACGGTTCTCAGTCTCGGCTACAACGACTCGGCCGTCGGTCTGAACGGCAACTCCCTCGGGGTGCTCAACGCCATCATCCCCCAGTCGCCCGACATCAACATCGGCACCCGCGCCGATTCCGGCAAATACAAGGAGATCGGCGCCGGCGACCAGGGGATCATGTACGGCTTACGCCTGCGACGAGACCCCGGAGCTCCTCCCTCTCACCTACGTCCTCGTGAACCGTTTGATGCGGGCCTTCGAAACCTGCGGCGATCCTATGTTCGCACCGGACGGCAAGGGACAGGTCTCGATAGACTATGACGATGAGACGGGAAAGCCGCTCCGGGTGGTCAAGGTCCTGATGTCCAACGCCATCGATTACCGTTACGCAAAGGGGATGGACCACTGCGCGATCGAAAAGAAGGCCAAGAAGATCGCCTTCAACTGTCTGAAGGACTGCGTCGACAAAAAGACGGAATTCCTCTTCAATCCCACCGGGGAGTGGAAGGCGGTCAACTCCTGCAGTGCGGCGGATTCCGGTGTGACCGGCCGTAAACTGGTCGTCCAGTGCTACGGCGGTTACCCGGGCGCCCAGATGGGGGGCGGCGCCGTCGTGAACAAGTCGCCCGAGAAGGTGGACTGCTCCGCCGCCTTCGGGTCGCGCCACGTGGCGAAGAACATCGTCGCGGCGGGTCTGGCGAAAAAATGCTCGGTGCAGCTCGCCTATGCGATAGGCATCGCCTGCCCCTTCTCGATCTACGTGAATACTTTCGGCACGGGCAAGATCACCGACAAGAAACTGGAGAAGGTGATCGAGAAGCTGTTCGACCTCACACCGGCGGGAATGATCCAGCGCTTCGACCTGCTCAACAGCGACATCTACCGCCGAATCCCCCGCACCCTCTTCATGGACGATTACCCCTGGGAGAAGACGGACATGATCAAGCAGTTGAAGAAGGAGGCGGGAAAGTAACCTGACCGCCGTCCGGCGGGAAAATGTGACGAAAGACGCCCCGATAGGACAGCCTGCGGGGCGTTTCTGCTTATGAGGTCATTGGAGAGAGGGAGCTGTCATCCCCTCTCCGGAACGGAGCGACCGGAAGGGCGGCGCTTAAGTCTTGCGCACCGCGATATATCGGAGGAGATGGACATGGGGGCCCTCATTGCCGTGGCTTTCCTCATCCTCCGTGAGGTCCGTCTCCAGAATTTCAAAGGAGGAGAAATGGTCCTTCAGGTCCTCCTGGGTGAAGTAGTGGGTCGGCCTGCCCGGCTTGCTCTCGTAGGTATTTTCCTCGACCTTCTGCCCCTTGCCGTAAGTCGGCTCCCGCTCCGAAAAAACGGTGAAAAAAAGGACTCCCCCCGGCCGGACCTGAGCGGCACATTTACCGATGATGGTCTTGCGGTCGTCGGCACGGAAAAGGTGGAGCACATTGAAGCAATAGACGGCGTCATAGAGGTCATCGCTGAAAGGCATGTCGAGCACCGAACCCCGAAAATAGCGGACCAGGGGATTCGGGCAAGCGGAGAGACCGACGGCGACGTCGGAGACCTCGATGCCGTGAACGGTCAATCCTTCCGCGGCAAAAAAATCGGTATGCCGCCCATAGCCGGAACCGGGGATAAGGATCTTCCGCACACCCTCCTTCCGGAAGAGCTCCATCGCCCGGAGGGCCGTCCTGCTGGGAGAATTGCCCCAGATCCGCCCCTCCTTCGTAAACCGTCTGTTCCAATAATTCTGCATTCTCACCTCCCGTAGGTCGTGTTGAATATACCCCATTTCCTCCCCGTTCGGCCAGAGATATCTTATCCTTCATGTCGAGCCTGTCGAGCTTGTTCGATGACTACGAGCATGCTTCGACCCTTCGAAAATCCTTCGACAAAATCGCAATGACCGGGTAACATAAGCGTCAAAAATAAGGAGCTGCTTGCATGCAACACATATCGATGTCCTCTGCGTCGGGGCGACTTCCTATGATTTTGTTTTCTGGGTGAATCACCATCCGGGATCCGATGAAAAGACCACTGCCGACGCGTTTATCCGGTGCGGCGGCGGACCGGCAGCCAATGCCTCCGTCACGGTTGCCCGCATGGGACTGAGATCGGCATTTGCCGGGTACCTGGGATCCGATATCTTTGGCCAGATGCATCTTGAAGAATTGAAGGCGGCAGGGGTCGATACGGGGCTTGTCGTTCGGGGAGAATATCCGACTCCGCTCTCCAGTGTCCTGGTGAATCCCTCGGGGGAAAGGTCTTTGGTCAATTATCGTGATGCGGATTCCGTACTTCCTGCTGAAAGCATTGATTTCTCCACCCTTCATCCCGAAGTGATTCTGTTTGACGGTCATGAGCCGGAACTTTCCCTCTCGCTGATGAATGATGCCCATGCCAGGGGCATCAAAACCGTTCTCGATGCCGGTTCATTGAATAAAGGCACATCCCGACTTTTCGATAAAGTCGGCTATCTGGTCTGTTCAGAGAGATTTGCCTATGAATTGACCGGGGCATCGTCACCGGACAGGGCAATGGAAACCCTATTTTCATATTCCCGGAGTGTCGTGATCACTCTGGGCAAGAACGGCCTGATCTGGAAGAATGCCGGCGGGAAAGGGCGAATCCCCGCTTTTTCGGTTGATGTGGTGGACTCGACCGGGGCGGGAGATGTGTTTCACGGGGCCTTTGCCGGATGTCTTGCGATGGGGAAAGAGTGGCTTGAGAGTTTGACCTATTCGAGCGCCGCGGCAGCCCTGTGTTGCACCAAACTTGGGGCACGGACAGGGATTCCGGAAGGGTCGAGGTTGAACGGTTTCTAAAAGAGAATTACCCGGACGGCAACCGGACAAAAGGCCGTAACGGGTGTTGAACACATCTGCTTACCCGTTGGAGAATGCCTCAATCGTGTTTGACAATGTTCCTCCGGGGTGTTATCCATTTTCGGCAATGTATGGAAGATGCCTGCGGAACGAATGGTCCTGCGGGCGATCTTAGATAAGGAACGGACGTGCGGGAGTCAATCCCCTCAGCGCCGTTCAAGATGGCCGTGCGCGGGCAGACTTACTTAACGGAAGGAGGATCATCATGAAGAAGTTCATCGTTCTCATCGTTTTGGCTTTATTCATGGCGCCGTGCGTCTTCGCGGCAGGGCAACAGGCGAAAGAGACGGCCGGAGGACAGGCCCTGGTTGAAAAGGCAAAGGCGGAAGGAAAGGTGACGTTTTACGCCAACATCACCTCGGTCGAACCCATCCTGGAGGATTTCGCTAAAAAATACGGCGTCAAGGCGGAGTACACGAGACTTTCCACCACCAAATTCATCGCGACCATCCTCACGGAGCATGCGGCCGGCAAGCTCACGGCCGACGTCCTTCAGGCGCCGATGCCGGTCCTGGAAATGCTCAAGGACAAGGGAGTCCTGGCCTCCTACACTTCCCCCGCGGCGGCCGGGTATCCGAAATGGACGAACAAGGACGGCAAGATCCAGAGCTTCGGTATCGAATATGCCGCCCTGATCTACAACAAGGAACTCGTCAAGCCGGCCGACGTCCCCAAGAAGTACGAAGACCTGACGGATCCGAAATGGAAAGGGAAGATCGTCATGGCCGATCCCTCCTCCCATCCGACGACCATCTCCTGGCTCATCGGGCTCAAGGAAAACGTCATCAAGTCGGAGGCGGAATGGATGAAGTTCCTCAAGGGCCTTGCCGCCAACAAGCCCATGTTCGTGGCTTCCTTCGGCCCTACGCCGGCACCGATCGAGAGCGGCGAGAAACTGATCGGCATCTCCATGCCGAAATACATCATCACCAAGGCGCCCGCTCCCCTGGATTGGGCGAAGGTTTCCCAGCCCATGATGGGGACGCCCCGTGGTATGGCGATCACCGCCGGCGCCCCCCATCCGAACGCCTCCCGGCTGTTCGTGGACTACTGGCTCTCCAAGGATGCCATGAAGATCATGGCCGAGAAGGTGGGTGAATACGTGTTGGCGCCGGGTGTGTACCCTCCCATCGCCGGGATAGATCAGGCAAAAGTCATCCCGATCCGCGAACTCTCGGATGAGGAGATCAAAAAGTGGGGCGGCGAGTTCAAAAAGATTTTCGAAACGCCGTAACCTTTTTAATTCAAGGATATCATTCACAGCATGAATGAAAATACGTTTCCTCCACACATGTTGACTGCATTGGGTTGGCTGTAGCACGTTACGACGGTCGTCATAGTTCTTGACAAAGAGCGAGTAATTTCCTTACAATAGAAGTAAGGAAAATTACTCCTTACTGAGAGGTGCGTGATGATAACAGCAAAAGTTACATCCAAAGGGCAAGTCACCATTCCCAAAGAGGTCCGGGAAAAGTTGGGGGTCCATCCGGGGGAGGATGTGGGTTTTGAGGAAAAAGAGGGTCTGCTGGTGATCAGTAAGGTGGTTACCAAATCCCCCTTCGACAAATGGGTGGGCAAGCTGAAACATCTCAAAGGCCAGCGAAGCGACGACCTGGTGCGGGAGGCCCGCGGGCATGATCACAGCCGTTGACACGAACATCATCCTTGATGTCCTGATTCCGGGGAGCCTTTTGGAGAGTCCTCCAAGGCGCTTCTAGACCGCCATGTATCCAAGGGGAAACTGATCATTTGCGAGATTGTTTTCGCCGAACTGGCGGCCCGGTTTCCCTCTGAAGAGGAACTTGCGTCGTTTCTCGCCGACACCAGGATAAACCTTGTCCATTCCAATGAGAAATCCCTCTATATGGCGGGTTCAAGATGGGCGGAATACGCAAGAAAAAGTGCAAAAAACCGGTTTTCATGCGGCAAATGCGGCCATGCCTTTGAGGCGACCTGTCCCCAGTGCAAGGCGGTCCTGACGAAGCGGCTCCATGTCCTGGCCGATTTTCTGATCGGCGCCCATGCCCTTGTCCAGGCCGACTGTATTCTTTCACGGGATCTTGGGGTGTATAAAACCTATTTCAGCGATCTGACGGTAATCGATTC
>CAWJHT010000039.1:0-31852 GCA_963842685.1 uncultured delta proteobacterium
TTCTCGACGGTCTCTTCCTTCCGGAGCTCCTCCTCCGGCAGGAAATGATGGACGACATGTTTCGGTGAAACCTTTCCGTAGCCGACAACCGCCATCAGGTCATCGAGGGAATCGACGTGACACTCGGCAAGGACGCCGTCCATTTCCTTGGATTTTGCACAACTTCCGAACTTCAGGTGATGTTTCCTGAATGCCTTCTCCAGGAGGTCCTTTCCGAGAGCCACACTCTTTACCCGTTCCTCGGTCTTGACCCAGTTCCGGATCTTGGCTATCGCCCGGGAGGTGACCACATACTTCAGCCAATCTTTGCTGGGATGGTGTCCCGATTGGGTGATGATCTCGACCGTATCGCCGTTTTGCAGCTGATATTTCAGCGGTACGATGTTCCGGTTCACTTTGGCCCCGATGCATTTGTTGCCGACATCCGTATGGATGCTGTAGGCAAAATCGATGGGGGTCGCCCCCTTCGGAAAGGACTTCACATCCCCGTTGGGCGTAAACACATAAACCTCTTCCGGGAAGAGGGCCACTTTCAGATTCGACATGAATTCGCGCGGATTCTTGATCTCCTGCTGCACATCAAGGAGATCCCGGAGAATTTTGATTTGATCCTCATCGGTGCTGGAGAAGGCCCGGCCTTCCTTATAGCGCCAGTGGGAGGCAATGCCCTCCTCCGCCCATTCGTGCATCGCCCGTGTCCGGATCTGGATCTCGACTCTTTCTCCGTAGGGACCGATCACTGTCGTATGGAGGGACTGGTAGTGGTTGGCCTTGGGCATCGCGATATAATCCTTGAAACGCCCCGGAACCGGTTTCCAGAGGGCGTGGACGACGCTCAGCGCCTCATAGCAGTCCTTTTCCTTGTCCGAATCGAGAATGATCCGGAAGGCGGTGAGGTCATAGACCTCGTCGAAATTGATATGCTGCTCCTTCATCTTTTGATAGATGCTGTAAAAATGCTTCGCCCTGCCTTCCACTTCCGCCTTGATACCGAAATGGTCCATCTCCCGGTGGATGATTCCCCGAACTTCCTCGGTATACTCGTCCCGTTTGTCCTTTTTCTTCACGACCCGTTTGGCGAGGTCGTTATACGCATCGAAGTCCAGATACCGGAAGGAGAGGTCTTCCAGCTCCGTTTTCATCCAGTTGATGCCAAGCCGATTGGCAAGCGGGGCGTAGAGTTCCAGGGTCTCCTTGGCGATATAGACCTGCCGGTCCGGCGTCTGGAATTCCAGGGTTCTCATGTTGTGGACGCGGTCCGCCAGACGGACGAGAAGGATCCGGATATCGGACGACATGGCCAGGATCATCTTCCGGAAATTCTCCGCCTGCCGCTCCTCCTGATTACCGAGGGTGATCTTGCTGATCTTGGTCAGGCCGTCGACCAGAAAAGCCACATCCTTACCGAAGGCCTCCTCGATCTGTTCCAGTGTGGCCAGGGTATCCTCAACCGTATCGTGGAGGAGACCGGTCACGAGTGTCGCCGCATCGAGTTTCATATCGGCCAGGATGCCGCATACTTCCATGGGATGGGTCAGATAGGGTTCGCCGGAGAGTCGGATTTGTCCCTGATGGACGGAGGCGGAAAAAATGTACGCCTTTTCGATCATCCCCACTTCGGATGAGGAGAGATAGGATTGAACCTTATCGAGGATGTCATTGATGCGGAGCATGGGAGCTATATCCCCTCACGAATCCGGGCCATGATAAACGCCTCGACCTCGGCGACCGGCAGTGTCTCGACCTCTCCGGATCGCCGGGACTTGATTTCCACCTTCCCCTCGGCCAGTTTCTTGGGACCGACCGTGATCCGGTAGGGAATACCGATCAGATCCGCATCCTTGAATTTGACACCCGCCCTTTCGTCCCGATCATCCAGAATGACATCCACCCCCATTTTCGACGAGGGTTTCGGTAGATATCCTCCGCCGTCTCGGAAAGGCTTGGTTCATTGACATTCACCGGGGTGATGATGACCTGGTAAGGGGCGAGCGGCAGGGGCCAGATGATCCCGTCCGCATCGTGATTCTGTTCGATGGCGGCGGCGACGGTTCTGCCGATGCCGATCCCGTAGCATCCCATGACCATCGTCTGTTCCCGGCCGTTCCGGTCCAGATAGATCGCCTTCATGGCCTTGCTGTACTTGGTCCCCAGTTTGAAGACATGACCGACCTCGATACCGCGGGCAAAATGGATCTCTCCCCCGCAGCGGGGACAGGGATCGCCCTCACGGATCACCCGCAGATCCGCATAGTCTGAAACAGGGAAATCCCGTCCCGGACTCACATGGCGGAGATGATAATCCTCTCGGTTCGCCCCCATGACGCAATCGGTCATGCCCAGAAGCGAATAATCGGCGATGATCCTGGCCTTGATGCCGACGGCGCCGGCAAAGCCGCGGGGGGAGCCGGTCGCCTGCAAGGATCATTTCATCCGAGGCCAGTTCGAGTGCGTCGCAGCCGAGAGTAGTTTTTCACCTTGATCTCGTTGACTTCCTGATCGCCGCGGATCAGGACGGCCACGGGGAGACCGTCCGCAGAAAAGATCAGTGTCTTGACGACCTCTTCCGGTTTCACCCGGAGAAAAGCGCAGACCTCCTCAATGGTTTTCACCTCGGGCGTGTGGACTTCCTCGACTGGGAGCAGGGATATCCGTCTCCTCACTCTTCGCCGGTTTTACGACCTCGGCCTTCTCCAGATTTGCCGCATACTGACAGGCGCTGCAGAAGGCGATCGCATCCTCCCCGGAGTCGGCCATCACCATGAATTCATGGGAATAGCTTCCGCCGATGCTTCCCGAATCCGCCTCCACCGGACGGAAATTCAGACCGCAACGGGTGAAGATCCTTTGTAGGCTTCGAACATCTTCCGGTAGCTGATTTCGGCGCCTGCCTCGTCCGCATCGAAACTGTAGGCGTCTTTCATACCGAATTCCCGACAGCGCATCACCCCGAAACGGGGGCGGATCTCGTCGCGGAACTTCGTCTGGATCTGATAGAGATTTCTCGGAAGCTGCCGGTAGGTCTTGATCTCATTACGCACCAGATCGGTGATCACCTCCTCATGGGTCGGTCCGAGACAATACTCCCGTTCGTGACGATCACGAAAGCGGAGGAGTTCCTTGCCGTAATGGACCCAGCGGCCCGACTCCTGCCAGAGTTCCGCCGGCTGCACCATCGGCAGAAAGACCTCCTGGGCGCCGGCCCGGTTCATCTCCTCCCGGACGATCTGCTTCGACCTTGCGGATCACCCGGTAGCCGAAGGGCAGATAGGAATAGATTCCCCCGGTCAGTTTTCTTATCAGCCCTGCCCGGATCATGAGCTGGTGGCTTATCAGTTCCGCATCGGAAGGGACCTCTCTTCCGGTGGGCAGGAACATCTCCGAATAACGCATGAATCCTCCTTGGTCATTGGTCATAAGCGATGGGTCATCGATCACTCGCCATCTTCCTTATCTCTTTCACGAGCACCGGGACAAATTCCTCCTCCCGGATCTTTCTGACGATCTTTCCCTTTTTGAAAAGCATCCCCACTCCCCGTCCCCCCGCGATTCCGATGTCCGCTTCGGCGGCCTCTCCGGGACCGTTCACGACGCAACCCATCAGGGCGATCTTCAGGGGGGCCTTCATCCCCTTCAATTCCTCCTCTACCCTCCCGACCAGACCCGCGAGATCGATTTCACAGCGTCCGCAGGTCGGACAGGAGATGATATCCGGACCGACATTCCGGATATTGAGCGCCCGCAGTATCCCGTACGCCACACCGATCTCCTGGACGGGCCGGCCGGTAACGGAAACGCGTATCGTGTCTCCGATACCTTCATACAGGAGAATTCCGATGCCGATGGCGGATTTGATCGCCGCCTGGACGAGCGTTCCCGCCTCCGTCACGCCGAGATGCAGCGGATAATCCGTCTTCTCGGAAATAAGCCGGTAGGCGTCGATTGTGGTCGCCACATCGGAGGATTTCAGGGAAAGCTTGATGGCGTCAAAGCCCATCTCTTCCAGAAGACGGATATTCTCCATGGCGCTCTCCACAAGAGCCCCTGCCGTTGGCCCTCCATGACGGCCGGCAATCTCCTTCTCGAGGGAACCGGCATTGATCCCTATCCGGATCACTTTCCTGTTTTCCCCGGCCATCCGCACGATTTTCCGGATACCGTCCTGTGAGATATTGCCCGGATTGATCCGGACGCCGTCCGCTCCGTGACGCATGGCGGCAAGGGCCAGTTGATGGCTGAAATGGATATCGGCGATCAGAGGGATATGAATCCGGTCTTTGATCTCACGGATGGCGGCGGCTGCCGCCTCATCGGGAACGGCCACACGGACGACTTCACAGCCGACTTCCTCCAGCTCGATGATCTGTCCAACCGTGGCCTTGACGTCGCGCGTATCGGAGGAGGTCATGGACTGAACAACGACCGGCGCATCACCGCCGATTTGAACCCCCCCCAGACAAACCGGTTTTGTTTTTTTTCGTCGGCTGACTGGACTCAATCGTGTACCTCCGCGTTTGGGTCATATGACCCCTGCTGTAGCGTCTACCTGCCTCTCCAGCAGTAGAGGCACAACTGTTCCTCCGGCAGGCCGATGGCGGCAATCATCTTGTCGATATGCAGATACTTGAGCGACGTGACATCCAGATCCCGCCGGATCCATTCGACCATGTTCCGGTATCGAACCGAATGGTGGTCGAGATAGTCATCGACCCCCTCCTACGGACTCTCCTTCGATATCACGGATCGCCCGGTGGGCGGCCAGTTCGGCGACGGATCTCGTCGATGACGCGTATATGCAAGGGAACATCAGCGGCGGACAGGCCGGCCGGATATGAATCTCCTTCGCCCCATTGTCCCAGAGTTTCCGGATCGTGAAATTCTTCAGCTGCGTCCCCCTGACGATGGAATCTTCGCAGACCACCATCCGGCTGCCTCGGATCACATCCCGTACGGCGCTGAGCTTCATGGTCGCCACGAGATCCCTGATGTCCTGCGAAGGGGGAGTGTAGCTTCTCCCGTAACCGGGTGTGTACTTGACCAGGGGTCTGCGGAAGGGAAGTCCGGACTCCATGGCATATCCTATGGCATGGCCGACGCCCGAATCCGGAACACCTGTCACAAGATCCGCCTCTACGTCGTCCCCTCTGGCCATGGCCCGGCCGCACCTCTCCCGGGCATTTTCAACGCTGATCCCCTCATAGACCGAAGCCGGATACCCCGTATAGATCCACAGAAAAGCACAGACATGCTTCTCCTTACCCTCCGATCGCTCTTTCCGGATTCCCTCTGCGTCAAGGCGGACGATCTCGCCGGGCCCAAGGGAACGGACCTGTTCATATCCCAGATTGGGGAAAGAGCTCGATTCGGTAGCCGCTGCATAGCCCGGCGGGGAACCATCGGGTCTAATCTCACGTCCGATGACCAACGGGAAACGACCATACCGGTCCCGTGCCGCATAGATTCCCTCTTTGGTCATCAAGAGCAGACAGACCGATCCTTCGATGGCCTGCTGCATCCGAACGATGCCGTCAACGAGGTCTTCGCCCCGGTTGATCAGTTTGGCGACGAGTTCCACGCTGTTCACACCTCCGTCCGCCATTTCGCTGAAGGAGGCGCCCTCCCGGAGAAGTTTACCGGCAAGGGCATCTTTATTGGTGATGAGCCCGGTCGCAGCCAGGGCGTAGGTGCCGAATTTTGAACGGATGATCAGTGGCTGGGGGGACTCGTCATCGATCGCGCCGATCCCCATCTGACCGTTCATCCCCTTGTATTCATCGGCAAAACGGGACTTGAACTGGGCCTGGCTGATACTGTGGATCGTGTTGCAGAACCCGCCGGCCCCGAAGAGAGCCATCCCCGCATTCTCCGTTCCGAGATGGGAATGATAATCTGTTCCGTAAAAAAGTGCCTTCGCGCAATTCTCATCGGATACAACGCCAAAGAGTCCACCCATATTGATTGTCTCCCGAAGTATGTATAATCTTCCCCGGCACTCAAGGCCGGTTCAGATTCAGCGCAATCTCAAAAGCGCCTCACGGATCCGCTCCAGTCCTTTTTCAATCTGCCCCATCGACGTGGCATAGGAGATGCGGATGTGATCATCATGACCGAAATCCCCCCCGGGAACGAGGGCGACATTGGATTCGTCCAGGAGGTAAGTCGCCATCTCGGCAGAATTCGTGATGGTTTTCCCTCCAAACGATCGGCCGTAGTATGCGGCCACATTGGGAAAGACATAAAAGGCCCCTTGGGGCTTAAGACAGGTCACGCCGGGAATGGCATTCAGTCTTTCAATAATGACATCCCGTCTGCTTCTGGAATTCCCGCCGCATCATCTCCACACTCTCCTGCGGACCGTTCAGGGCCTCTACTGCCGCTTTCTGGGCAATGGAGGTCGGATTTGAGGTATTCTGGCTCTGGTACTTCGTTATGGCGGCAATGATCTCCTCGGCGCCGGCGCAGTAACCGATCCGCCACCCCGTCATCGAATAGGTCTTGGAGACCCCGTTGACCACGATAGAGAGGCGCTTCAGCTCATCGCCCAGCGAGGCCAATGTATAAAAGGGTCGATCGTCATAGATGATTTTTTCATAGATGTCGTCCGAGATGACCATGATCCCCTTCCGGACGATCACCTCGGCCAGGGCCTCCAGTTCCTTCAAGGAGTACGAGACGCCGGCGGGATTCGAGGGATAGCTGATGATGATCGCCCGGGTCCGCGGCGTGATGGCCGCCTCAAGCTGCGAAGGCTGAAGCTTGAAATCATCGGCTGCGTTCGTCTTGATCACCACCGGCTGCGCGCCGGTCAGATAGACGATATCGGTATAGGAGACCCAGTAGGGAGAAGGGATCAGGACCTCATCCCCTTCCTCGAACAGGACTTGGGCGATATTGAAGAGGGAGTGCTTCGCTCCGCAGGAGATGACCACCTCCGACCGCTTATAGACGAGCCGGTTGTCTCTTTGCAGTTTGGCGATCACCGCATCCTTCAGCTCATCAATGCCGCCCACGGGGGTGTATTTGGTAAATCCCGCTTCGATGGCCCGAACCGCTGCCATTTTGATGTTATGGGGCGTATCGAAATCGGGTTCCCCTGCGCCAAAACCGATGATGTCCCTTCCTGCCGCCTTCAGGGCATTGGCCTTGGCCTGAATGGTCAGCGTCGGCGATGGTTTGATGAGTGATATCCGTGCCGCTATTTTCATAGTCTCTCCTTATTGCAGGCATATTTTTCCAGCAGTTTCTGATTCACAATGTCCGGAACCAGCCCCTTGACGGAACCGCCAAGACTGGCCGCCTCATTGATGATGGTCGAACTGGTATAAAACCACTTGTAGCCGGTCATGAGAAAAACGGTCTCGATTTCCCGATTCAGTCTCCGGTTGATGAGGGCCAGCTGAAATTCGTATTCGAAATCGGAAAGGGCGCGCAGCCCCCGGAGAATCACATTTGCCCCCGCACTCTTCACAAAATCCACGAGGAGTCCGTCAAAGCTGTCGACCCGTACATTGTTACAGTCCTTGATCACTTCCCGGATCATCTCCTGACGCTCATCCACGGAAAAGAGCGTCTTTTTGTTCGGATTATAGGCGATCAGAACGATGAGTTCATCAAACATCCTGAGACCCCGTTTGATGATGTCCACATGCCCATTGGTAATCGGATCGAATGACCCGGGATATACTGCTATTTTCTTCATAGATTAGGTTCCTCTGTCGATTTTTTTGAGAAAAGACAACAGCGTATCGCCGTACCGTCTTTGATCCGTCATCACCAGCGTCCGGGTAAGAGATTCTTTCGGATCTTCCCGCACCGAATGCTGCAGCACGATAATACCGTTTTCAGCCAGGAGTTCCGCTCCCTCAAGACCACCTCAGGATCTCCGGCAGGAAATCCTCGTCATAGGGAGGGTCGGCGAAGAGGATATCGAACCTCTCTCCCCTTTTTCCCAGACGCCTTAGCCCCTGCTGCGCACCTGCGGCGATCACCTCGCCCTGCCCTTCAAATCCCAGCAAGCGGAGGTTTTCCCGGATGGCCTCTGACGAGGCGGAGATCTTTTTCCACGAACACCGAGCCGCGCGCCCCTCTGCTCAGGGCTTCCAGTCCGACATTCCCGCACCCGGCGAAAATATCGAGGAAAGACGTTCCCTCGACAGGGTGGAGAATGTTAAAAAGCGATTCCTTTACCCGATCGGCGGTAGGCCGGATGCGGCATCCTGCGGGAAGGCGGATCTGCCTCCCCCTGGCCTGCCCTCCGATGATTCTCATAGATATTTCTGGATCAGAATTTCAGCGATCTGAACGGCGTTCAGTGCTGCGCCTTTCCGGATATTGTCCGCCACCACCCACATATTGATCCCGCTGACGCTCCCTCCCGGTGAGAAAAGACCGATGTCTACGCCCTGGAAGGAGTTCTCCGTCAAGACGCCGACCGGCAGCGGCTGTCCCCTGAAAGAGAGCTCCTTCCCCACCGACCGCTCCGACGCCAAAAGGGTCAGCTTTCCGACCGGGAACTGACGCTCTTCGAGAATCCTGATCATCTCATTGCCCACGGCTCCCGTGGCGCCTACAACTGCGACATGATAATTTTTCATACAAAACTCCCATTCAGCTTTCATTTTGATCTTTTAGAGAATAGGCTGAGCTCTCTCTTCAGACAATCGGTCCTAAAGCGGATTCCCCTGGCATTGTGTCCTTTTTGCCCTGATGTCCCTGGCCAGCTTGTGAACGAGCCTGTAGAGGGCCCACACCGGTCCCGAAAGGCTGTAGCCGAAGGCAAACGTGAACATCATGATCTGCGGCTCCGCGACGACGATCACCAGAATCAGCACAATCAGCACAAAGGACATGAAAGGTTTACGAGAAAAAAAATTGAGGTCCTTGAAACTGTAATATTTGATACTGCTGACCATGAACAGGGAGAGGGCGATGACGACGATCATCACCGACAGGTTGGAAAAGCGTCCCTCTCCTCCCAAATAGTAAAAAAGAAGAACCCCCGTTGCCATCACGGCGGCGGCGCCCGGGATGGGGAGACCGTTAAAAACCCGGCTGTCGATCACTCCGATCTGGACGTTAAATCTCGCCAGACGAAGCGCACCGCAGACACAAAAGAGAAACGCCCCCAGCCATCCCCACTTCCCGTACGCCAGAAGCGACCAGTTGTAGACCAGAAGACTCGGCGCCACACCGAAAGTGACCAGATCGCAAAGCGAGTCGTACTCCCCGCCAAATCGGCTTGTCGTGTGGGTCATACGGGCGATCCGGCCGTCCAGGCTGTCCAGAACGACCGCGATGAGAATCGTGACGGCCGCAATCTCATACATTCCCTTCATGGATGCAATCGCGGAATAGAATCCGCAGAAGAGATTGGCCGTGGTAAAGAGGTTCGGCAGGACATAAATCCCTTTTTTCATGCGGTCTCTTCTGAATGAATGAACTCTTTTCATGTCAGTTCTCCTATGGGTGTCTCTCCGGCCCTGACCTTATCTCCTATCTTGACCAGGAGGGTTGAACCAAGGGGAAGAAATACTTCTACCCGTGAACCAAACCGAATCAGACCGAATCGTTCCCCTTTTTTGACCTTTGCACCCTCTTTCAACCAGCAGACGATTCTGCGTGCGATCAGACCCGCGATCTGAACGGTCATGATCTCCCGTCCATCATCCGTTCTGATCATGACGGTGTTCCTTTCGTTCAGCGCTGATGCCTTGTCCAGATTGGCCGACAGGAACTTGCCCGGCTTGTAACGGATCGCAAAGACCTCCCCGGAATAGGGAATCCGGTTCACATGAACATTGAATACATTCATGAAAATGCTGATCTTCAGGAAAGACCGGCCGGAATGCTCTTCGCTGGCCACCTCCTCGATCCGGATCACCTTTCCGTCCGCGGGAGATAGGAGTTGAAGAGGATTGTCCGGCATGTTTCTTTCCGGATTGCGGAAGAACCACACGACGAAGAGTGTCAAAAGGAAAAAAAGAACGGTCACCCAAGTGAATCCTGCGAGAAAGGCAATCAGCGTCGCCGCTCCCAGGGGGATGATGAAGGGGATCCCTTCTTGAACAATGAAACTGCTGTGATTCATACCGTTCGGCAAATGCCGACCTCCGCACCCGTCTATGGTTTGAATCTACCGTAATCCGCTTCCGATGTCAACCTTTGATGCTCTTGAAACAAATCAGCAAGTCTTTAACTGCTTTCTCTTAAGGCGAATGACCATCACTCTAGATCCCGCTCTTTGTCTCGGCTTCTGAAAGACGGAGATAATTTGGTGCAAAGGTCTGCGTATCAAGAACACCGCCGTTCCGATACCGGTGCAAACCGATCAGACCGACGGCGGATGCAAGGAGTTTTTGCTGACTTCTGCCGCACAAAACGGCCCTGTCCTTCAGGATCTCGCCAATGAGCGTTTCATATCGGATCGCGCCGTCCCCCAAGAAGACAATCTCTCCTTGATCCAGGTCATGCAGAAAATGACCCGACATCGACAAGTTTCTCCGGTATCGTCGCTTCGGGAAGACCATCCGGCCCCATCCTGTACAGAGCCGGCATAGACCTGATTTTTTCTGGCATCGAGCATCGGACAGATCAGCCCGCGGGAGGGGATCGCATTCACGGCCAGGGCCTCCAGCGTGGAAACCCCGACAACGGGTCTTGCCATCGCCAGGGCCAGTCCTTTGACCGTGCTCACTCCGATTCTCAGACCCGTAAACGAACCGGGGCCGACCGTACAGGCCAGCAGATCCACCTCCTCCGGTGCGTGCCCTGTCAGCAAAAACAGCTTATCGAGAGCCGGAAGCAGGATTTCCGTATGGTGCCTTCCCAGATTGAGATAAAACTCGGCGCAGACCTCTTCTTCATTCAGAAGGGCCAGTCCAATACTCTTTGTCGCGCATTCTATGGCCAGGGTCAGCATTCCTATCCTGTGAGAATTTTCATAAAATCATTTATTATTTTGATGTTCAGCCTCTCGATATCCATCATGAACACAAAAATCATCAGGAGGATCAGGAGGACAAAACCGATCTGCTGGGCCATTTCCCGCCAGCGAAGATTCACCTCATGCCCGGTCACCGCTTCGACCAGATAGAACAGCAGATGCCCCCCGTCCAGAACCGGAATCGGCAGGAGGTTGAGGATCGCCAGGTTGATGCTCAATAGGGCCATAAACAGAATGAAGGGAACGATCCCTTCCTTCACTTGCGACCCGGCGATCTGGGCGATCAGGATCGGCCCTCCCAGGGTCTTCGGCGAAACGATCCCCTGAAACATTTTTACGATGCTGACGACGGTCAGTTTGCCGATCATCCATGTCTGCCGCAGGCCCGTCCCGAAAGCCGACAGGGGATTTTTCCTCTCGATGACCGTACGCCCCGCGGGGCTGATACCGATCTTGTAAGCCTCTATCGCTTCTCCGAAAATGTTTGTTGTTTTTATGAGTTTAGGGGTCACGGTGATCGCCAGGGTCACAGCGTCTCTCTGGACGGTGATCAGGAGCGGTTTACCCTTGCTCGCGCTTATCTTCTCGGAGATCTCGTCCCATTTCTTGACGGCTTTCCCCGTCAATGGCGATGATTCGGTCTCCGGTTTTGATGCCGGCGCTCATAGCGGCGGAATCGGCTTGCAGACCACCGATTTCCGCCGTCAGGACGGGGAGTCCGATCATGTTGACGATGGTGAAGATCAGCATGGCCAGAAGAAGGTTAAACACCGGTCCTGCCGCCACAATGCCGATCCTTTTCCGGACCGGCTGCTTCAGAAAAGACTTTTTTTCTTCCTCCGCCGATAATTCCTCGCCGGGGGATTCCCCGAGAAGTTTGACATAGCCTCCCAGAGGGATCAGAGAGAGAAGATACTCGGTTTCTCCGATTTTTTTGCCGATGATCCGCGGACCGAAACCGAGGGAAAATTTCAGGACCCCGACTCCCGCCCGTTTGGCCATCAGAAAATGGCCGAGTTCATGGACAAAGATCAGGACCCCGAGCAAGACAACGACCGATACAATATTGATTCCTATCAATTGTTCATTCCTTTAATGATTTTTCCGGCTTCTTCCCTCGCCCACCGGTCGGCGGCCAGAATGGCGTCAATGGTCGGTTCCTCCTGCACGTCATGACGGTCAAGGACCTCTTCAATCACAAGGCAGATATCGCAAAAGCCGATCTTTTCGTCGATAAATGCCGCCACGGCGCATTCATTCGCCCCGTTCAACACGGCCGGCATCGTCCCGCCTCTTCCCGCCGCATCATAGGCAAGCTGCAGACCGGGAAATCGTTCCCGATCGGGTTTGAGAAATTCCAGAGGGCCTACCTTGGTGAGATCCAGAGGGGGATCGGTCCGGGGAAGCCGGCTCGGAAACGAAAGAGCGTAGGCAATGGGAATCCTCATGTCCGGCACGCCGAGCTGGGCGATCACGCTCCCGTCCCGGTACTCCACCAGCGAATGGACGATGCTCTGGGGATGGATCAGGACATCGATCGCCGTCACGGGAAGGCCGAAGAGCCAACCGGCTTCGATCACCTCCAGCCCCTTGTTCATCATGGTCGCCGAATCGATCGTGATCTTCTTGCCCATCGTCCAGTTGGGATGCCGCAGGGCCTGGGCGGGCGTGACCTCCCTCAGTTCTTCCGGAGAGGCATGGAGGAACGGTCCTCCGGAGGCCGTCAGGATGATCCGGCGGACATCTTCCCGCCTGTGCCCCTGAAGACACTGGAAAATGGCACTGTGTTCACTGTCGACGGGAATGATCTGTACCCCCTTCTCCTCCGCCTTTCGCAGTACAATACTGCCCGCCATGACCAGCGTCTCCTTGTTGGCCAGCGCGACTGTCTTTCCCGCCTCAATCGCCTCCAGGGTCGGGATGAGTCCGGCCGCTCCGACCATCGCGGATACGACCATATCCGTCCCGGCGGCTGCCGCTACTTCCCGATACCCTTCCGGCCCGAAGAACACCGCCGTCGCCGAGCTGGCATTCAGGAGGCGCCGCAGTTCGAACGGCATGCTCCTCATCGACCACCGCCGCCAGGCGCGGCCGGAAACGTTCGATCTGATTTTTCAGGAGCGCGACGTTGCGACCGGCGGCCAGGGCGGTGACGGTGAATTCATCCGGATGGGATCCGATCGACATCGAGCGTGCTGCACACCGATGGAACCGGTGGACCCGAGGAGGGAAATCCTTTTCATCGAATGATGAACACCCGATAATAGTACACAAACGGAGTAATAAACATCAGACAGTCCAACCGGTCCAGAATACCCCCATGACCGGGCAGCAACGTACCGGAATCCTTCACCCCGGCGGTCCTTTTCAGGGCCGACTCGCAGAGATCACCGAGCTGTCCCGCCACACTTCCCACCAGCCCCAGGATCACGGTATGCGACACCGGCAGAATGGGGAAAAACAACTGCCTAAAGAGAAGGCAGCCCGATGATGCTCCCGGCAACAAGCCCGATCGTCCCTTCAACGGTCTTTCCCGGACTCACCTCGGGGAGCAGTTTTCTCTTGCCCATCCCTCTCCCGACATAGTAGGCGGCAATATCGCCGGAAAAGGCCAGCACCAGGATAAAAAATATCCAACGAATCCCTTCAGGCGTCCTGACGGATCAGGATAAAATGGGACATCAACAGCGGAATGTACATGATCCCCAGGATCACCTTGCCGACACGGCTCATGTCCAGCCCCTCTTCCCTGATCCGGAGCAGGTTGAGCATCAGAATCACCATGACGGCAAAAGCTCAAAACGGCCACAAGGAGAACCCTGTCTCGCAGCTGCAGCCGCTATCAGGATGAGCAGGGCGACCACCAGCGTCTCGACTTTCTCCCGCCAGAGACCGGTGCCGAAGACCATCCGGTTGTATTCCGTCACTCCCACAAGGGCGGCAATGATGATCAGCAGCGTAAAAATCGTCTCCGCACCGTAGGCGATGATCAAAAAGAGGATCGGTACGGCAATGACGCCGGTGATCCATCTCTTCAAGTGGGGATTCATTCCCTTTTCTCCTTAACGGGCGATAGGGTCATCGGTCGTAACCCGTCACCTCTATGCCCGCAGCTGTTCACTCGTCATGCCGAACCTCCGCTCACGCTGCTGGTAGTCGGCAATCGCCTTCAGGATGTGCCTTTCTCGGAAATCGGGCCAGAGGATCTCTGTAAAATAGAACTCGGTGTAGGCCATCTGCCAGAGGAGAAAGTTGCTGATCCGGTATTCGCCTCCCGTCCTGATCAGCAGATCCGGATCGGGGAGTCCCGCCGTATAGAGATAACTGGCACAGAGTTCTTTGGTCACCTCCTCCGGTGTGATTTTTCCGGCCACGCCGTCGCTGACCATGCGCTTCGCGGCAAGAACGATCTCATCACGCCCTCCGTAACTCAGGGCCAGATTAAGGACCATCCCCCGATTACCGGCAGTTCTCGCCATCGCCTCCTTGAGCTTCACAACGATCGGTTCCCCGAGGGCGTCCAGGTTGCCGATGGCCATCAGACGGATGTCCTGATCCATCATCTCCTGAACCTCCTTCTCAAGGTATTCCTGGAGCAGCTTCAGGAGGGCGCGCACCTCCGCTTTCGGGACGGAGCCAGTTCTCGACGGAAAAGGCATAGAGTGTGAGACACCGAATCCCGATCCGGCGGCAGGTCTGGACCGCCACCCGGACGGATTCGGCGCCTTTCCTGTGTCCCAGGATCCTCCCCATGGCATGCCGTTCGGCCCAGCGACCGTTGCCGTCCATGATGATGGCGATATGCTGTGGAAGTCTTTCCGGATCGATTTCTTTCATCATCAACCGCACAGAGTATGGGTTTACTGGAAACTGTCTTCAATTTCCGACTAACACATCGACCGATATTTTTCAAGGCGGATCGAAACAAAACGGGGAGCCGGCAGGCTCCCCGTTTTGAGGACGGCTGATCCAGCCCCTTTCAGATCTCCATGATCTCCTTTTCCTTGGCCAGCCAGAATCTCATCGGTCTTCTGCGATATACCGGTCCGTCAGTTTCTGGACCTCTTCCTGGAGGTGGTAGAGTTCATCCTCGGAGATCTCGATTGTCCTTCTTCAGCGCCTTGAGCTGCTCGTTGGCATCCCTGCGGATGTTGCGCTGCTTGACCTTGCACTCTTCCGCCATCTTCCTGACGACCTTGACCAGTTCCCTGCGCCTCTCTTCGGTCAGAACGGGGATGGCCAGACGGATCAGTTTGCCGTCGTTATTGGGCATCAGCCCCAGATCCGATTTCTGGATGGCCTTCTCGATCGCCCCGAGAACGGAACTGTCCCAGGGAGAGATGACGATGAGCCGGCTTTCGGGAATGGAGAGAGAGGCCACTTGGTTTAAGGGTGTCAGCGTCCCGTAATACTCGACCCTGATGCCGTCCAGCAGGGAGAGAGACGCCCTTCCGGTTCTGACCTTGCTGAAGGATTTCTCGAGGGCACTGGATCGCCTTCTCCATGCCCTCCTTCAGTTCCTCAAAAATGATCTCCTTCATGACCTCACCCTCCGACAACGGTTCCCACGGCCTCCCCGCAGATGACCCGCTTGATGTTCCCGGCTTTCTTGCAGATTGAAGACCACCAAAGGGAAGTCCGTTGTCCCTGCACAGGGAGATGGCCGTCGCATCCATTACTTTAAGGTTTTTTGTCAACACATCGGTATAACTTATTTTTTTATACATAACGGCATTGGCATCCCTGACCGGATCTCGATCATAAACGCCATCCACCTTGGTCGCCTTTGAGGAGGATATCGGCCTTGATCTCGACGGCACGGAGGGTCGCCGCGGTGTCGGTCGTAAAGTAGGGATTTCCCGTTCCGGCGGCAAAGATCACCACCCGCCCCTTCTCCAGGTGGCGGATCGCCCGTCTCTGGATGAACGGTTCGGCAACCTCTTTCATTTCGATGGCCGTCTGCACCCGGGTGTGCACGTTGAGGTGTTCCAGGGCGCTCTGAAGGGCGAGGCTGTTGATCACCGTGGCCAGCATCCCCATGTAATCGGCGGTGGTCCGGTCCATTCCGCGCGCACCGGCATCGACTCCGCGGAAGATGTTGCCGCCACCGATGACGACTCCGAGTTGCACGCCGAGGGCGACGACCTCCCGGATTTCCGCGGCGATCGCATCCACGACCTCCGGATCGATGCCGAAGGAACGCTTTCCCATGAGGGCTTCACCGCTCAATTTCAGCAGCACCCTCCTGTATGCAGGCCGATCCATGAATGCTACTTCTGCTCCTCGCCCAGTTGAAACCGGGCAAATCTTCTGACGATGATATTTTCACCCGTCTTGGCGATCATGTTGCTGACCAGCGTGCCCACGGTGATGTCCGTATTCTTGATGAACTTCTGATCCAGCAGGCACACTTCTTCGAAATACTTCTTCAGTTTGCCCTCGATGATCTTGTCCCAGATCTTTTCCGGCTTTTTCTCTTCGAGAAGCTGGCTCCGGTAGATCTCCTTTTCCCTCTCCAGATGCCTGCTCGGAAATCTCATCCGCCCTGACATAGAGCGGATTCGATGCCGCCACATGCATGGCCAGATCCTTGGCCAGGGCCTGAAAATCTTCCGTTTTGGCCACAAAATCGGTTTCGCAGTTCACCTCGACCATGACGCCGATCTTTCCCCCCATGTGGATGTAGGAGGCAACGGTGCCGTCCTTTGCCGCCTTGGAGGAACGCTTTGTGGCGGCCGACATCCCTTTTTTCCGGAGATAATCGATCGCCTTTTCAAAATCGCCTTCCGGCGGTGAGCGCTTCCTTGCAGTCCATCATGCCGGCGCCCGTCTTGATCCTTAATTCTTTCACCATTGCTGATGTAATATCCAATTTACCTTCCCTCCTCTACATCATCCTGACCGGCAGCCGGTGCATCGCTGTCCCTCAGAGGCATCTCCGAGCCCGGCTCGGCGCCTTTCGTTTCCACGCTTTCCGGCACATCGGATTCCCCGTTCTCCGTTTTCCTCGGCGCGGCGCCGCCGCTTTCCTTATCGCTTTCCGCCTGGATGCGTTCCTCAAACCGTCTTCTTCCCCTCGAGAACGGCATCGGCCATCTTGGCGGAAAAGAGCTTGATCGCCCGGATGGCGTCGTCGTTTCCGGGAATGATGTAATCGATCAGATCCGGATCGCAGTTCGTATCCACCATCGCCACAATGGGGATTTTCAATCTTCTCGCCTCGGTGACGGCAATCAGCTCCCGTTTGGGATCGACGATGAACAGACCTTTGGGAACCCCTTTGATGTTCCGGATCCCGCCCAGGACCTTGGCCAGCTTTTCCCGGTCCTTCTGGAGTCCCATGATTTCTTTTTTGGGAAACGCCTTGATGCTGTCATCGGCAAACATCCGGTCAAGATGGTTCAAACGGTCGATGCTCTTCTTGATCGTCGCAAAATTGGTCAGCATGCCCCCCAGCCAGCGCTGATTGACATAGGGCATACCGCATCTCTCGGATTCCTCGTGAATCGACTCCTGCGACTGCTTCTTGGTGCCGACAAAGAGGATCTCTCCGCCCCGCGCCACCGTGTCGACAACGAACTGATAGGCCGTCTGAAACATCCCGACGGTCTGCTGGAGATCGATGATGTAGATCCCGTTGCGCGCCCCGAAGATATAGGGTTTCATTTTCGGGTTCCACTTGTTGGTCTGGTGACCGAAGTGAACCCCCGCCTCAAGCAACAACTTCATGGAAATACTGGCCATACTGAACTCCTCTCTTGTTTTTTCCGCCATCCCCATCCTCTTGACCGGGAACTTTTCTCGCGCAGAAAAGCAACCCCGTCAATCCGGGGATGTGTGAATTGTGCAGGCTGATAACATAAAGATTTTAAATAATCAAGCTGAAAAAAGTCTGACGAAGGATCGTTGTCGTCGCGTCAGGTATGATAATGGGCATTGATCTTGACGTAATCAAAGGAAAGATCGGATGTGCAGACCGTCCAGGATCGGCGCCCCATACCCAGTCCGAGCCGCACGCGGATCTCGGTCTGCTTCATGATCTCGGCCAGTTCCTCTTCCCGGCCCTGAATCCCTTTTCCGTCCGCAAAAATGGGAACATCCTCGAAAAAAAGACGGACCCGGTCCACCGGCAGGTCGATACCCACAGATCCGGCCGCGGAGATGATCCTTCCCCAGTTCGGATCGCCGCCGAAGAAGGCCGTCTTGACCAGATTCGAATTGGCGACGGCATAGGCCACCCGCCGCGCGTCGCGGAGCGTTTTCGCCTCTTCGACGGTGATCTCGATGACCTTGGTCGCCCCTTCACCGTCGCGGACAAGCCCCCGGGCAAGCTCGGCAAGCAGGGACGAGAGCATCTCTCCAAAGCAACCCAAGAGTCTTGGATCGCTTGCGTGATCTCAGGATTCCCGGCAACGCCGTTGGCCAGGATGAGGGCCGTGTCGTTGGTGCTCATGCACCCGTCGACGCTGATGGCATTGAAACTGCTGTCGACCGACTGCCGGAATACCGCTTCCAGGGCCTCGCGGCCGATCGCGGCATCGGTCATGACAAAGGCCAGCATCGTCGCCATGTGCGGCTCGATCATCCCCGCCCCTTTGGCGATGCCGCACAGGGTGACTTCCTTTCGCCCGATCACCCCTTTCCGGCAGGCGATCTTGGGAAACCGGTCCGTCGTCATGATCCCGGCCTCGGCATCCGGAATCCCGTCGGCATGGAGCCCGGCAACGAGTTCCTTCATCCCGGCTTCGATCTTCCGCAGGGGAAGGCGGTGACCGATGACACCGGTGGAGGCCACAAGGACCAGTTCATCGGCAATTCCGAGTTCTCTGGAAGCAGCCCGCGAAACGGCCAGGGCGTCTGCGAAACCTTCCGGCCCGGTCGCGGCGTTGGCAACACCGCTGTTGGCGATAATCGCCTGGGCGAATCCCGATCTGGATCCGCTCCATGTCGAGGAGGACCGGCGCCGCCTTGAAGCAGTTCGTCGTAAAGACCCCGGCCGCCGTCGCCGGTCGGGTCGAAAAGATCAGGGCCAGATCCCGGCCGCCGTTCGCCTTGATTCCTGTATGGATTCCGTTGGCGAGAAATCCGGGAACCCGATACGTCTCTGTGTTTCATATCCTCCCCTCAATCGCTTCACGGCCGGTCGAACACGCGAAGCGTCTTCTACCGGCCGCAGCACTTCTTGTACTTCTTCCCGCTGCCGCAGGGACAGGGATCATTCCGGCCGACCTTGGCCGTTTCCCGTTTGATCGTCGCCGCCGCCGGCGTGTCCTCTCCCCGCGACATGATGTAATCCTGCCGCTGCTTCTCCTCGATCCTCTCCACCTCTTCCTCACGGCGGATCTGGACCAGGCAGAGTTTTTCGACGGTATCCTCCTTGATGCGGTCGATCATGTCCATGAACATGTCGTAGCCCTCTTTCTGATACTCCCGGACCGGATCCTTCTGGCCGTATCCCCGCAGACCGATCCCCTCCTTGAGATGGTCCATGGCCAGGAGGTTTTCCTTCCACTGCGTATCGATGGACTGGAGCATGATCACCTTCATCAGGTAATCCATCAGAGGCTTCCCGAATTCCTTCTCCTTGTTCCTGAGATGTGCCTTGACTTCCGCGACGATCGTTTCCTCGAATCGCCTCCGGGTTGAGTTCCCGGCCCGTTTCAGCGAGATTCAGCTTCAGGGTGAAATGTCTGAAAATCCTCTCGTCGAGTCCCTTGAGATCCCACTCCTCCGGGTGGCTTTTCTCATCGACATACTCCGGAACGATCCCTTCGACCATCTCTTCGACCATCTCCTCGACATCTTCCCAGAGCGCCTCTCCCTTGAGGACCTTTTTGCGCTGTTCGTAGATGACCTGCCGCTGGCGGTTCATGACGTCGTCATATTCCAGCAGGTGCTTGCGGATATCGAAATTCTGCCCCTCGACACGCTTCTGGGCATTTTCGATCGCCTTGGAAATCAGCCGGTGCTCGATCGGCTGTCCCTCTTCCATGCCGATCCTGTCCATGACGGAGGAGATCCGCTCGGCCCCGAAGATCCGCAGGAGATCATCTTCGAGGGAAAGATAGAACCGGGACGATCCCATGTCCCCCTGCCGTCCCGAACGGCCGCGGAGCTGGTTGTCGATCCGGCGGCTCTCATGCCGCTCCGTCCCGAGGATATGGAGGCCTCCCAGTTCGGCCACCCCCTCTCCCAGCTTGATGTCCGTACCGCGCCCGGCCATGTTGGTCGAGATGGTCACCTGCCCCGGCTGACCGGCCTGGGCGACGATCTCCGCCTCCCTTTCATGATTTTTTGCATTCAGGACATGGTGTTTGATCCCCGTGCCGGGTCAGGTATTTGCTCAGGAGCTCCGATTTCTCGATGGAGATGGTTCCCACGAGAACCGGCCTTTTCGCCTCATGCAACTGCTTGATCTCCTCGATGACCGCCGTGAATTTCTCCTTTTCGGTCTTGTAGATCACATCCGGATGGTCCGTCGCGGATCATCGGCATGTTGGTCGGAACCACAAGGACTTCGAGCTTGTAGATCTTCGCCGAATTCTTCCGCCTCGGTATCGGCCGTACCGGTCATCCCCGCCAGTTTTTCGTACATCCGGAAATAATTCTGGAAGGTGATCGAGGCCAGGGTCTGATTTTCCTGCTCGATCTTCACCTGCTCCTTCGCCTCGAGGGCCTGATGCAGACCGTCGCTGTAACGCCTCCCCGGCATCACCCGGCCGGTGAATTCATCGACGATGATGACCTTCCCCTCCTTGACGAGGTAATCGACATCCCGCTTGAAGAGGGTATGGGCGCGCAGGGCCTGGTTGACATGGTGGAGGAGATCGATGTTTCTGGGTTCATAGAGATTCTGCACCTTGAGATAACCCTCGACCCGGGCCACCCCCTCTTCCGTCAGGACGACGGTGCGGCTCTTCTCATCGACCGTATAATCCTTCTCCTTGCGCAGGTGCGGGATCACCTGGTTGACCCGGTCGTACTTGTCGGTCGATTCATCGGATGGTCCGGAGATGATCAGCGGCGTCCGGGCCTCGTCGATGAGGATGCTGTCCACTTCGTCCACGATGGCATAATAGAAGTCGCGCTGGACATAATCGTCGAGGCTGAACTTCATGTTGTCGCGCAGATAGTCGAACCCGAATTCGTTGTTCGTCCCGTAGGTGATGTCGGCATGATAGGCCTCTCGCCGCTCATCGTCATCCATCCCGTGAACGATGACGCCGACGGTCATGCCGAGAAAATGGTAGATCGGCCCCATCCAGGCGGCATCTCTTCTGGCCAGATAGTCGTTGACCGTCACCAGATGAACGCCCTTCCCCGCCAGGGCGTTCAGGTAGAGGGGCATCGTCGCGGCCAGGGTCTTCCCCTCGCCGGTTTTCATCTCGGCGATCTTCCCCTCGTGCAGGACCAGTCCCCCGAGGATCTGGACATCAAAGGGCCTCATCTGGACCGTCCGCCGGGCCGCCTCGCGGACAACGGCAAAGGCCTCGACGAGGATATCGTCCAGCTCGGCTCCCTTCTGAAGCTTTTCCCGGAAATAAGGGGTTTTCGCCTTGAGTTCTTCATCGCTCGCCGCCATCATGGCCGGCTCAAGGTGCATTGATCTCATCAAGAATCAGGGAGAGGCGTTTCAATCTCCCTGTCGTTTTTGCTTCCGAAAATCTTTTTCAGAATTACATTGAGCATAACAATTCCTTCAAAAAAAAACCGGTACCATGACCGGTGGATTCATTCCTGGTGGCTTCGTGAAAAGTCCTTCTGCTTTCGCAGAGAGAAGTTCCTATCGGAGGGCATCAATTCAGATACTTCCTCGGATTGACGGGAACGCCGTTCAGCATGACGGCATAGTGCAGGTGGGATCCGGTGCTGCGGCCTGAATTCCCCACATATCCGATCCGATCCCCCTTCTGACCGTCGCACCGGCCCGGACAATCGCCTTGGAGAGATGACCATAGAATGTGGAAATGCCGTGTCCGTGATCGATCCGGATCATCTGCCCCACATCCTGCTGATAGGCGACCTCCGCAACGATACCATCGGCCGGCGCCTGGATCGCCTTTCCATATCCGCGTCGCGATATCGATCCCCTTGTGAAATTCCCTCTCACCGCCGAAAGGGGAGGTCCGCCGACCCGAATTCGGATGTCACCCAGCCCATAACAGGCCAGACGGAAGGGGTTGCCGCCAGGAGCGATTTCTTCTCCTTCAGGAAAGCCAGAAGGGCGGCAAAGCTCTGCTCCCGGGAGGAGGCCTCATCCATCAGACGATCCACCTGCTGGCCGACCCCGGCGATCATCGCCTTGTCATCGGCGGCCATCTGGGAGCGCAGGCGATTCTCCTCGCTCACCGGACCGCCGATCCCAAGGAGTTGCTCCTTGTCACGGCGCGTTTCCAGATTGGCCATGATTCTGATCTTCTTATCGAATTGCTTGAGTTCCTCCATCTTGAAAGCAAACTGATCCACCTTGTCAACCAGCCCTTCGATCTGCTTCTTCTGTTCCGCCGTCTGCTGTTTCAGACGCTTCAGTTCGGCCTGTTCTCTGCGGATGTGAATATAATCATAGGAAAAATACATCATGAACAGGATGAGGCCCATCACGAAGATGGATACACCCTTGACCAGTGTGCTGGACAGGCTCATTTTCTTTGCCGAACTGTGTTTCTTTGGTAAAATCAGGAGGGTATAGAAATTCTTCGGCATCGAACTCCCCTTTCTCATATCCTCGCAAGGCTGCTGTCAGTTCAAAAGCGGATCGAAAAATATCATAATCTTCCCAAAAGTCAAGCATCGTTTTTTCATGCCGAAATTTGTCTTGACTTTGAAGCGACGGTTAAGCTAAAGAGCTCAAGCACATAGAATCACTCAGGTCAGTGGTCATCAGAAAGGAGCTTTCATGTCAAAATATGAATCAAAATCGATAAGAAATCTGGCAATCATCGGTCATGGAGGAACGGGCAAAACCACTCTTTGCGAATCCTTTCTCTATGTCGCCGGCAAAACGGACCGGCCCGGCCGGGTTGATGAGGGAACCTCCTCCATGGACTATGAACCGGAGGAACAGAAGACGACATATCTCGATCAGCGCCGCCACAAACCATATCGATTGGGACAAGCACCGGATCAACATCATCGACACGCCGGGTGATTCCAATTTTGCCTTTGACACGAAAAGCTGCCTCCGGATCGTGGACGGGGCGGTGGTCCTCGTCGATGCCGTCGGCGGCGTCGAATTTCAGACGGAAAAGGTCTGGGAATACGCCGATGAATTCAATCTTCCCCGCCTTCTCTTCATCAGCCGGATGGATCGGGAACGGGCCGATTTCGACAAGGCCGTGGAAAGCATCCGGACACGTCTGGGCAAGAAGGTCACGCTCGCCTCGCTTCCCATCGGCGCAGAAAGCGCATTTTCCGGGGTGGTGGATCTGATCTCCATGAAGGCCCTCATGTTCGACAGCGAGAAAAGAGCGACAAAAACAATCGATATTCCCGCCGATATGGCCGAAGAGGTCAAGAAATACCGGGACATCCTGATCGAAGACATCGCCGAGACCGACGATGAGCTGATGAACAAATATCTCGAGGGCGGCGAACTGAGCCCCGAGGATCTGAAGGCCGGTCTCCGGAAAGGGCGTCGTCTCCGGCGCCCTCATCCCCGTCGTCTGCGGATCGGCCATGAAGAACATCGGCATCCATCCCTCCTCGACATCGATCGTCCGTTATTTCCCCTCGCCCGTCGACCGCGGCCCGATCACCGGAAAGAAACCGGGAACCGGGGAAGAGGAAATCCGGCTGCCGGAGGAATCGGCGCCTTTTTCAGCCCTGGTCTTCAAGACCATCGCCGATCCCTATGCCGGCCGCCTCACCCTCTTCCGCGTCTATTCGGGTACGCTCAGTTCCGACTCCAGCGTCTTCAACGCCTCGCGCAAGATCACCGAGCGGATCGGAAACATCTTCTTCCTCGAAGGAAAAATCCAGAAACCGGTCGACGAGCTCATCCCGGGCGACATCGCGGCCATCGCCAAACTGAAGGAAACGGCCACCGGAGACACCCTCTGTGCAGAGAAATCTCCGATCATCTACCCCAAGGTCGAACCTCCTCCCGCGATCATCTCCTTTGCCGTGGAAGCCAAAACACGCGGCGACGAGGACAAGCTCGTCTCCTCCATCCACCGCCTGACCGATGAGGACCCCACCCTCACCTTCCACCGCGATGACCAGACCAGGGAGATGATCCTCTCCGGTCTCGGCCAGGTCCATATCGAAGTGACCGTCGAAAAGATGAAGCGGAAATTCGGTCTCGAGGTGAATCTGAAGACCCCGAAGGTCCCCTACAAGGAGACGATCAAGGGAAAGACCACCATTCAGGGACGATACAAGAAACAGTCCGGCGGCCGCGGCCAGTTCGGCGACACCTGGCTGGATATCGAACCGCTCCCCCGGGGCAGCGGTTTCGAATTCGTCGACCGGATCGTGGGCGGCGTGATTCCCCAGCAGTACCGACCGGCCGTGGAAAAGGGCATCGTGGAGGCCATGGCGGAAGGCGTCGTTGCCGGTTATCCGGTCGTGGATCTTCGCGTTTCGCTTGATGGACGGTTCCTACCATACGGTCGATTCTTCCGAAATGGCCTTCAAGATCGCCGGATCCCTCGGCTTCAAGAAGGGCGTCCTCGAATGCCAGCCGACCCTTCTCGAACCGATCGTCAACATCATGATCGAAATCCCCGACGAGTACATGGGCGATGTCATCGGCGATCTGAACAGCCGCCGCGGCAAGGTTCTGGGAATGGATTCTCTGGGTCATCACCAGATCATCAAGGGTCAGGTCCCCCTGGCCGAGATTCTCAAATACGCCCCCGATCTCCGTTCGATGACGAGCGGCCGCGGAACATTCACCTATGAACACTCCCATTACGAGGAGGTCCCCGTCTTACATCGCGGAGAAGATCATCGCCGAATCCAAGAAGGAAGAGGCGTGAGATGGGATTTAGGGCCGTCGTCATCACCGTGAGCGACCGGGGCGCCACGCGGCGAACGCGAGGACGGAAGCGGTCCGGAGATCGCCGGCATGCTCCAGGCGACAGGAATGGAGATTGTCGGCCGGCGGATCATCCCCGACGAAAAGGAGATGATCCGCCTGGCTCTCATCGAGTGGAGCGACGGAGAGAAGAGCCGACCTGATCCTGACGACGGGCGGCACCGGCGTCAGCCCCCGGGATGTCACGCCGGATGCCACCCGGGAGGTCATCGAACGGGAGATCCCGGGGATGGCGGAGGCGATGCGCCGTCAGAGCGCTGGCCGTCACCCCCCATGCGATGATCTCCCGCGCCGTGGCCGGTATCCGGGGCCGGACCCTGATCATCAACCTCCCCGGCAGTCCGAAAGGGGCACGGGAAAATCTCAGCGTCCTCCTGCCCGCCCTCGCGCACGCCATCGAAAAGATCAAAGGCGACGACAAGGATTGCGCATCCTGAGGCGCTCCGGTATTCAGGAAAACGCGATGAGCAATGACAAAATTATCCTCTCGGTAGCGACGACCGGCAGTTGGCCGTCCAAGGCGCAAAACCCCGCTCTGCCCATCACGCCCGAGGAGATTGCCCGGGCGGCGGTGGAGAGCTGGCGCGAAGGGGCGGCCGTCGTCCACGTCCACGTGCGGGACGATGAGGGAAAGATGAGCTGCGATCTGGCGCGGTTCCGGCGGGTCAAGGAGCTGATCCGCGCCCAGGGTTGCGACATTCTTATCAATTTCAGCACCAGCGGCGGGGCCGGCCGTGTGGGCGAGGAGGAGCGCTTCAACAGCCTGGCTGCCGGGCCGGAACTGGCGTCGCTGGACGCCGGCTCCATGAACTTCAACGAGCGCGTCTTTCTGAATCCTCCGGATTTTCTGGAGGAACTGGCCAGGCGCATGCTGGCAGCCGATGTCAAACCGGAAATTGAGGTCTTTGACAGCGGCATGATCGGCAATGCCTTGACCCTTGTAGAGAAAGGGCTGATCAAATCGCCGCTGTGGTGGCAGTTCGTCCTGGGGGTGAAGGGAGGAGCGCCGGCCACGGCGCGTTCCCTGCTCCACCTGGTAGACAGCCTGCCCCCGGGGTCGCTGTGGTCGGTATGCGCGGTGGGGTGGCGCCAGCTGTCGATGAACATGCTGGCCATCGCCATGGGCGGACACGCCCGGACCGGTCTGGAGGATAACCTGTATTACCGGCGGGGTGAACTGGCCCAAAGCAACGCTCAATTGGTGGCCCGTCTGACCCGTATTGCCCGCGAGTGCGGACGGGAACCGGCCACCCCTGCCGAGGCCAGGGAGATGCTTGGATTGACGGGCACGGGGCGCTGATCACTCTCTATGATGGAAATTCGCAATATCACCATCGTCGGGGCGGGAACCATGGGCCATTCGCTGGCCCAGGCCTTTGCCCAGGAAGGGTACAACGTCTGGCTCACTGATATCCGGGAGGAAGTCTTGGTCCGGGCCAGGAAGCTGATCGCCTCCAATCTCCAGACCATGGTCGAGACGGGAGCTGCTGGACCGGAGCCGGCAAGCCTCTGTGCTGCATCGGATTCAAACGACCACGAAAATCGAAGATGCGGGAAAGCATGCGGACTTCGTCATTGAAGCGATCAGTGAAGATGAGGCGGCCAAGAAAGAGCTGTTTCGCACGCTGGATACGATCTGTCCACCGGGCGCCATTCTGGCCAGCAACACGTCCTATCTGGATATCTTTAAATTTGTCGAGACCACCCGGCCGGATAAGGTTCTCATCACCCACTGGTTTGCCCCGCCCCATATCGTTCCACTGGTGGAGATCGTGCGCGGTCCCGAGACTTCCCAAGAGACGGTTGACCGGGTCAAGGCTCTCCTGATCGATGTGGGGAAGACACCTCTCGTCATTTCCAAATTCCTGCCGGGGTTCATTGCCAACCGGCTTCAGAGCGCCTTGACTCAGGAAGTGCTCCATCTTCTGGATAACGGGTATGCCACGCCCGAAGAGATCGATGCGGCGGCCAAAGCCGGCTTTGGTCTGCGAATCCCCATCCTGGGACTGGTGAAAAGAATGGATTACGCCGGTTTGGACCTGGCTCAGAAAATACTCAGTAATGCAGCGTATGAACCGCCACCCCGGCGGACCCGCTCAATGACCATGGACCAGCTGGTCTCCCGGGGAAAGCTCGGGGTCAAAACCGGCGGCGGATATTATGAATACGGGGACCGCTCCGCCGAAGAGATCATGAAGGAACGGGATGTGAAGCTGATCAAGCTCAGAGAGTTCTTGAAGGAGATGGGAGAGCTGTAAAAGCAGGATTCCCTGGCGATCATCGCTGGAACGTATTTCTCACCCAGGGAAAATGGTTCATGCGCCGCTATAGAGCTATAGAAAGGATGTGAGACATTGGGGCAAGAAACGAGATTGATGCAGGGTAATCAGGCGATGTCGGAAGGCGCCATTTATGCCGGGGCACAATTTTTTGCCGGTTATCCGATCACGCCCTCTTCGGAAATCGCGGAGGAATGTTCCAAGGTCATGCTGAAGATCGGCGGCGTCTACATGCAGATGGAGGATGAGATAGCGAGCATTGCGGCGGTGATCGGGGCTTCTCTGGCCGGCGCCAAGGCGTTCACGGCGACGAGCGGCCCCGGTTTTTCGCTGATGCAGGAGAATCTTGGACTCGCCGTCATGGGGGAAGTTCCCTGCGTGGTGATCGATGTTCAGCGGCGCGGGCCCAGCACGGGCCTTTCGACCAAACCGGCGCAGGGCGACGTCATGCAGCTCAGATGGGGCCGGCACGGCGATCAGTCGGTGATCGCCCTCTGCCCCGCGACGGTGAGCGAGTGCTTCTTCATGACCGTCAAGGCCTTTAATTTTGCGGAAAAATTCCGCGTTCCCGTGATCATGGCGCCCGACGAGATTGTCGGTCATATGCGCGAGAATTTTTCTCTCCCCGAGCCGGGCGAGGTCGAGGTGATCGACCGGAAAAAACCCTCCGGTCCCCCGGAAAATTACAAGCCCTTCGCGGCGGACGCGGATGGCGTGGCGCCTCTGGCGTCCTACGGGAGCGACTACGTATTCCATGTGTCGAGTTCCATGCACGGTCCGGACGGATACAGCAACAACGATCCCGCCAATGCCGCCTGGCGGGTGGCGCAGCTGCACCGGAAGATCGAGATGCACCGGGACGAGATCGTCATCACCAAGACCTTCGCCACGGAGGATGCGGACGTCCTGCTGATCGCCTTCGGGGCGACCACGCGCTCCAGCCGTGCCGCGGCGTTGGAGCTCCGGAAGCGGGGGGTCAGGGCCGGCGTTCTGCAGCTGATCACCCTCTGGCCCTTTGCCGACAAGGAGGTGGCATTGCTTGGCAGCCGGGCAAAGACGGTGATCGTGCCGGAGATGAATTACAGCGGTCAGGTGGCCGGCGAGGTTCAGAAGGTCCTGGGAAGCGGGGCGGATATCCGAAGGGTCAACAGCTACAACGGAGAGATCATCACGCCGCAGGACATTCTGAAGGCGATCCGCTGAGCGATGCTGGCTTCATAAAAGCCCGGATGCACGCTGCGGTTCAATCATATAGGGGGGCAGTCGTGTCACACGCAACAGGCATAAAATATCTGAAGGATGGGGTTTTGCCGCACATGTGGTGTTCCGGGTGCGGAATCGGCGTCATGCTGGGGGCACTGCTGCGGGCCTTCGAGGAACTGGATTACAGGAACACCGATACCGTTGTGGTGACGGGGATCGGCTGTACGGGGAAGGCCGACGATTATCTGATGACCAATGCCCTGCACACGACGCACGGCCGCGCCCTGCCCTATGCCACGGGAATCAAGGCCTTCAATCCGAAGCTGCACGTGGTGGTTCTGATGGGTGACGGCGACAGCGTCACCATCGGCGGGAATCATTTTATTCATGCGGCCCGACGGAACATCGACCTGACGGCGATTGTCATCAACAATTTCAATTACGGCATGACGGGCGGGCAGGTTTCCGGAACGACGCCGGGGGGGCGTTACACCAGCACCACATCCTGGGGAAACCCGGAACGTGATTTCGATATCTGCGCCCTGGCGGAAGTCGCCGGCGCGAATTATGTCGCCAGGGAGACGCCTTACCACGGCTGGGAAATGAAGGAACTGATCAAGGAGGCCCTGAACAAAAAGGGATTTTCGCTTGTCGAGGTCTTCAGCCCCTGCCCCACCCATTTCGGCAAGAACAACGAGATGAAGCAGACCCGGGAAATGCTCGACTGGCTCAGGGAAAGAGGATTACCGGTGGATCAGTACAGAAAATTGAGCGACGAGGCGAAAGAAAGCCCATTTCGCCATCGGCAAGCTGGTGGACCGGGATGACCCGGATTTCAACACGCGTTATGAAGAGATCAGGGACAAGGGCCGCCAGAGGCTGAGGGGAGCAGGAATGCAAGATGAAGGAAGAATCAGAAACGATATGAGGTCATCCTGGCCGGATCGGGCGGTCAGGGGCTGGTGCTTTCCGGCATCATGCTGGGCGAGGCGGCGATTCTGGAGGGAAAGGTTGTGGTCCAGACCCAGTCCTACGGTATTGCCAGCCGCGGCGGTTTCTCCCTGGCCGAAGTGATCATCGATCAGGAGGAGATCATCTACCAGCAGGTGCAGGAGCCGGATATCATCCTGACGCTGACCGAGGAGGCCCTGGAAAAGTACGCTCCCTTTGCGGAGAAGCAAGGGGTCCGATTTTTTACGATACGACTCTGGCGAAGGCCAGACCGGGAACAACCTGACCGGTTATCCCTTTACGCAAATCGCCAGCGACCTGGGAAATGTGGGTTCCGTCAACATCCTTTCGCTGGGGGCGATGATCACCGCGATCCCGATGGTAAAGACGGAAAGCCTGGTCCGGGTGATCCGGAAACGTTTCAAGGGAAAGGCCCTGGAGATGAATCTGCAGGCGCTGGAGGCGGGCACGGACCTGATCAGGAAAGGAGAAGAGAACGTGGGAGCCATCCTGAAGAGGGAAGAAATCGACAGCCCCCTGCCGGGAGGCCTGTCCGGCGGGTATCGATGTCCCCCGGTATATCAGGCATATCCGAGACGGGCAGTTTCGCAGAGGCGCTGGCCGTGATCCGGGAGCGGATACCCTTTCCCTTTGTCTGCGGCTATGCCTGTGTCCATCCCTGCGAGACAAAATGCGCAAGGACTTCAGTTCGATGAAGCGGTTGCCATCCGGATGCTCAAGAGAGTGGCCGCTGAGAAGGGGAGCGGAAAGCCGGCGCGGATCGTCAAACGGCCGCCTACCGGAAAGAAGGTGGCCGTCATCGGTTCCGGCCCCTGCGGACTGACCGCCGCCTACTACCTCAACGGTCAGGGACACGAGGTGACCGTGTATGAAGCGCTTCCCCTTGCCGGGAGGCATGCTGCGCTACGGCATCCCGGAGTATCGCCTGCCCGAGGAGATCGTGGATCGGGAGATCGCCCTGATCCGTGCAAGCGGAGTCGAGATCATCACGGGCACGCCGATCTCCTCGGCGGAATCGCCTTGCGGGAGAAGGGTTTTGATGCGGTTCTGGTGGCGACGGGCGCATGGAAGCCGGCCAAGATGGGAATCCCGGGCGAGGATTCGCCAAAGGTCATCGACGGCCTCTCTTTTCTAAGGCAGGTCAATGAAGGCAAGGCGCCGGCCATCGGCCGGAAGGTGATCGTGGTGGGGGGCGGCAATACGGCGATCGACGCCTCGCGGGCCTCGGTCCGCCTCGGCGCGGAGGTGGTGCAGCTCTATCGCCGGACCCAGGCGGAAATGCCGGCCGGCAGCGAGGAGATTGTCGAGGCCATTGAAGAGGGTGTGCGCCTCGAGTATCTGACGGCGCCGGTGAAGATTGAAAATGGTCGGGTGACCTGCATCCGGATGCGGTTGGGGAGACCCGATGCGAGCGGCAGACGGGCGCCGGTTCCCGTTGCCGGCAGCGAATATGCCCTGGAGTTCGATACGCTGATCATGGCGATCGGTCAGTCCGCGGACGCCGCTTCGGTCCATCTGGAGGGTGAGAAGAACGGGACGGTTCGCGTGGATCAGGGCAATCTGGCCACGCCGAAGAGGGGAATCTTTGCCGGAGGGGATGCGGTCAGCGGACCCTCGACCATCATCGAGGCCATCGCCCAGGGAAGACTGGCCTGCGCATCCATCGACCGGTTTCTGGGAGGGACGGGGAACATCCCGGAGCCTCTGTCGGAAGAATCGGATACGGAACCGCCTGAGACCGCACCGCGAGGCGCAACGAGGCCGAGTGTCCGGAAGATCGCTCTGAAGAGGCGGTGCACCACGTTCGATCCCGTGGAGCGGACCTACGGAAAGAAGGCCGCCATGGCGGAAGCCGTCCGCTGCCTCTCCTGTGATCTTCGCGACTTCGACGTGACGGTCAATGGTCTCATCTGCAAGGACTGCGGTTACTGCCGGGAGGTGTGCAGCCTCGACATCTTCGGACAGTCTGCGGATTTCAATCCGAGCGGCTACAAACCGGCCGTTGCGGTCAATACGGATCAATGCATCGGTTGCCTGCGCTGCCTCTATATCTGCCCGGATTTCGCCATTACGATCAACGAGAAAAAACCGGGGCATGGGACATCAGAAAGCAATACACTTTAGAACGATAGGACGGGGGGGAAAATATGGGACTGATGACAAAAGCCGAATATATTGAGTCGCTGCGGAAGCTCAAACCGACGGTGTATATGTTCGGAGAGAAGATCGACGATGTCGTCGATAATCCGCGGCTTCGGGCCGGCATCGAAGCAACCGGGGCCACCTACGAACTGGCTGAGACACTCGAGTATCGGGACCTGATTGTGACCCACAGCACGCTGATCGACGAGCCGATCAATCGTTTCAATAATCCACCCGCGTCCATAGAGGATTTGGTGGCCCGTGTGAAAATCAATC
>CAWJHT010000040.1:0-16739 GCA_963842685.1 uncultured delta proteobacterium
AGAAACGATCAGCGCCAGCCCTTTGAAGAAAGTGCCGAAATTGTCGATGGTATAGAGGTTGTTGAAAATGTTGGCGTTGACGTCCCAGAGAAAGAAGGTAAAGATCATCGCCAGGCCGCTCCCGATGAGCGCCACGGCGCCCGCCGCAGCGCCGCTGCTCTCCTTCCTGCCGAAGGCGGCCAGAAGCAATCCGATGACGGCGCTTACGGTGATGATGATCTCCGGGATGATAAAACCGAAAGCCAAATCGGGTATTGAAACGACCATGATGACCTACCCTCTCATTTTGTGCCGGCAACTGGCTTCGGCGGAACATTTCCCGCAGAACTATAGACGGAAGTTTTGGCCTGCATGTAATTCAGATAGCCCGCCGCCGATGCGTCTATCTTTTTGAGGAAGGGGCCGGGATAGAGCCCCATCAGAAATACGAAAAAAACGATCGCGCAGAGGATGGCCGTCTCCCTTTTCGTCAGGTCCTGCAAACGGCTGTTTTCCTCTTTCGTGATCTTTCCGAACATGACCCGCTGGAACATCCAGAGCATGTAAACGGCGCCGAGGATGACGCCCGTGGTGGCAAGGACTCCGTAGAGCATGTTGCTCCGGAAGGCGCCCAGGAGGATGAGAAATTCACCCACAAAACCGTTCGTTCCCGGCAGGGCGATCGAGGAGAGGGTGATGATCATGAAAAAGACGGCCAGGCGGGGCATCACCTTGGACAGACCGCCGAAGTCGGCGATCATCCGGGTGTGCCTTCTCTCATAGATCATCCCGACGATGAGGAACAGCCCGCCCGTGCTGACGCCGTGGTTGAGCATCTGGTAGATGCCGCCCTCGAACCCCTGCATGTTGAAGGCGAAGATGCCGAGCATCACATACCCCAGATGGCTCACGCGAAGAGTAGGCGATCAGCCTCTTCAGGTCGGTCTGCATGATGCACATGATGGCGCCGTAGATGATGCCGATGATCGCCAGCCACGAGATGAGCGGCGTCGCGGCGACGAGCGGCCGCGGGGAAGAGCGGAATGGCGAATCTGCAGGAAACCGTAGACGCCCATCTTCAGCAGGACACCGGCCAGGATGACGCTGCCCGCCGTGGGGGCTTCCGTATGGGCGTCGGGCAACCAGGTGTGAACGGGAAACATCGGCACCTTGATCGCAAAGGAGAGGGCGAAGGCCGCAAAGAGCCAGTATTGCTTGACAACCGGTATGTTCGCTTTGTAAAGCTCGAAGACGTTGAAGGTATAGATGCCCGGTTTCGCCGCCGTAATGGAAGTAGAGGGCCATGATCGCCAGGAGCATCAGGACGCTTCCCACCATCGTGAAGAGGAAGAACTTGATGGCCGCATAGATCCGGTTCGGGCCGCCCCATACCCCGATGAGGAGGTACATGGGGATCAGCATCAGTTCCCAGAAGATGTAGAAGAGAACGAGATCCAGGGCGCACAGGGCGCCGATCATCGCCGTTTCCAGAAGGAGGAAGGAGACGTAATATTCCTTGATCTTGTCCTTGATCGACTCCCAGGAGCAGAGGACGCAAAGGACGGTGAGGAAGGTGGTGAGCATCACCAGGAGCATGCTGATGCCGTCTATGCCGAGAAGATAGCTGATCCCCCATTCCGGGAACCACTCCCTCTGCTCGACGAACTGCATCGCGGCGGTCTTCTCGTTGAAATGAAAGAACAGAGGGAGCGACAGGACAAATTCCAGAAGCGTCCAGATCAGGACGGACACCTTTATGAAAAGGGCATTCCTCCGCGGCAGCAGCATCAGCAGCAGGGCGCCCGCCAGGGGGAAAAAGATCAGGGTGCTCAAAAGAGGAAATGTCTCGTTCATGTATCAAGTACCTCTCGGTTGCCTACGGCATCACCGCCTAAAACATCGGTCTCACGACAAGATATCCCACCACGATGATTGCGCCCACGATGATGCGCGAAGGCATATTCCTGAACGTAGCCCGTCTCCACCTTCCGGAGTCTGTCGCCGGCCCGCTTTACGACCGCCGCCGTGCCGTTGACCACCCCCTCGATGATCCAGCCGTCCGCCACCTTGAGGAGGAAACCGCCCAGCTTCAAGATGCCCGCGGACAAAGAGGAGATCGTAGAACTCATCCACAAAATACTTGTTGTGCACCCAGCGGTAGAGGCCGGCGAACCGCTCCACGAACCGCTGCGGCAGAGCGGGATTTTTGATGTAGAAGAGATAGGCCAGGGTGATGCCCACAAGGGCGATGAGGACCGACGCCACCATGAGGGCCAGCTCCAGCGAGCCGTCATGACCGGCGGCCCCCGATGAGGCCCAGGCGGATCGGACAAAGTCGAAATGGAGCGCCGTTTTCACCGGGGCCGCGTGGCCGAAGACCGGCTCCAGGAACTGCTCGATGGCGTTTCCCCCGCCGAGGATGTGCGGAATGCCCACATAGCCGCCGACGAGGGAGAGGACAGCGAGGATCATCAGGGGGATGGTCATCACCCGGGGCGATTCGTGGATGTGATGCTTCACCTCTTCCGAGGCCCGGCATTCGCCGTGAAAGATCCCGAAAAAGAGGCGGAACATGTAGAAGGCCGTCATCCCGGCCGTTACCGCGCCGAGGAGCCAGATCCACGCCTCTCCATGGGAAGAGCTGAAGGCCTTCCAGAGGATTTCATCCTTGCTGAAGAAACCGGAAAAGCCCGGTATCCCGGCAATGGCGAGGCAGGCGATGAAGAACGTCCAGTAGGTGACGGGGGTCTTCTTCCTCAGGCCGCCCATGTTCCTCATGTCGAGCTCGCCGCTCATGGCGTGCATCACGCTCCCCGCCCCGAGGAAGAGCAGGCCCTTGAAAAAGGCGTGGGTCATGAGATGGAAGATGCCGGCCGCATAGGCCCCCACGCCCATGGCCACGAACATGAAACCGAGCTGGCTGATGGTGGAGTAGGCAAGGACCTTCTTGATGTCGTACTGGGCAAAGCCGATGGAGGCGGCAAAAAAGGCGGTGAGGACGCCGATCACGGCGATCACATACAGGGTGTCCGGCGCCATGCTGTAGAGGAAATTCAGCCGGGCGATCATGTAGACGCCGGCCGTGACCATCGTCGCCGCATGGATCAGGGAGCTGACCGGCGTGGGACCCTCCATCGCGTCGGGCAGCCAGACGTACAGGGGGATCTGGGCCGACTTTCCGACGGCGCCGACAAAGAACAGGAGCGTGATGACGGTGACGACGGCGCCGTTCAGCAGATGGGCGTTCTTTCCGACTTCCGCGATATTCAGGGTCCAGACCCCCTGGGCGCCCAGGCTGACAAAGAGGAAGAAGATGCCGATCAGGAATCCGAAGTCGCCCACCCGGTTGACGATGAAGGCCTTCTTTCCGGCATCGGCGGCGGAATCCTTTTCATACCAGAATCCGATCAGCAGGTAGGAACAGAGGCCCACCCCTTCCCACCCCACGAACATGAGCAGGAGGTTGTTTCCCGTCACCAGAAGGAGCATCATGAAGACGAAGAGGTTCAGGTAGATGAAGAACCGCTTGAAGCCCGGATCGTCGTGCATGTAGCCCACGGAGTACACATGGATGAGAAAACCGACGCCCGTGACCACCAGGCACATGATGACCGAAAGGGCGTCGAGACGGAAACCGATGTTGACGCTCAGTTCACCGGAGGCGATCCAGGTGTAGATGTCTTTCTCGAATACCCTGGCCGTCGCCGGCAATTGGAGAAACTCGTAAAAGACCGCCGACCGAGCACGAGAAACGCCGAGAAACAGGGCGAGACAGGCCACCCAGGCGACAAAGGTCTTCGAAGCCCTGCCCACCAAAGCGCTGTTGATGAGGAATCCCACGGCCGGGAAAAAAGGGATCAGCCAGATATAATCAGCCATCTGTTCTTGTCCTCTTGAGTAAACGGCCGCCGGCCCTGTCGGCGGCATGACAATGGTTGTATCTTGAGAGCATGGCGTTACCCTTTCAACAGGTTCATCTCATCGGCATGCACCGTATTCTGCAGCCGGAAGACCATGACGAAGATGGCCAGTCCGACCGCGGCCTCCACGGCGGCGACGGTCATGATGAAAAAAACGAAGATGGAGCCGTCCATGGAAGAAAGCGCGCCGGCGGCGGCGATGAAGACCAGGTTCACGGCGTTGAGCATCAGCTCGATGCACATGAAGACCACGATCACGTTTCTCCTCAGGATCGCGCCGACGGCGCCGATCGTGAAAAGGACGCCGCTGAGGATGTAACATAAGCCGGTGAGGTTTTCTTCAAACATCCGATTCTTCCTCTTACTTTCTCTTGGCGATCACGACCGCGCCCACGATGCCGACCAGGAGCAGAATCGAGGCGATTTCGAAGGGGAAAAGGTACTGGCCGTAGAGCAGAGCGCCGACCGTTTTCACATGGCCGACGCGGTTGACCACCTCGACCGGATACTCGCCGCTCTGGCCGGTCATCCGGTAAAACAGCGCCCCCAAAAGCATCTCCGCCAGAAGGACGACGGTGATCAACGCCCAGGCGATCCTCGTCTTGACGGAGCGGTGGGGTTTCCCGGAGTCGATCTCCCCGCCCCTTTCCATGTGGACCAGCATGATCACGAAAAGGATCAGCATCATGATGGCGCCCGCGTAGACCATCACCTGCGCCACGGCGATGAACTGGGCGTTGAGGAGCAGATAGATGACGGCCATGGCAAAGAAGGTCACGATCATCCATAGGGCGCTGTGGATGGGATTTTTCCGGGTGACCATCAGCAGGGAAGCCATGACGGCGACCAGCGCCGCGACGATAAAGACGATCCCCTTGAAACTCACCATATCCATCATAGCCGATCCCCTCTACAGTCTTCCCTTCCCGGCAAGCAGCTTTTCCTTCGTGAGCAGGAAGTCCTTCCTCTGGTAATCCACCGTCTCGTAGTCCTGTCCCAGCTTGATGGCGTTTACCGGACAGGCCTCCTGGCAGAAGCCGCAGTAGATGCAGCGCAGGGCGTCGATTTCGTAGCGGCCGGGATAACGGGAGCCGTCTTCCCTTTCCCTGATCTCCAGCGTGATGCAGTGCGAGGGACAGACGGCGACGCACAGCCCGCAGGCCACGCAGGCGGTCTCCCCCTGCGGCGTTCTTCTCAAAATAGTGCATGCCCCGCCAGCGCGGCGATATCTCCCTTTTCCCTTCCGGATACCGGATCGTCACCGGCCGGGAAAAGAACATCTTTAGCGTCAGTCTCAGACCTTTCAGCAGAGGAATGATCATCACATACACCTAACTATTCGATCCATTGCTATCTCAACGCCACAACAAGGGCGGTGATCACCACGTTCAGGATCGCGGCGGGAAAGAGAAACTTCCAGCCGAATTTCATGATATGGTCGTACCGCATCCGCGGGTAAGTGCCCCTGATCCAGATGAAGACAGAAAGATCATCGCCATCATCTTGATGAAAAACCACACCGGTCCCGGCAGCCACGGTCCCAGCCAGCCGCCGAGGAAGAGGGTGGTGCTGAGGGCGGCGACGATCACCAGGTGGATATATTCGGCGATCATGAAGAGGGCGAACTTCATGCTGCTGTATTCGATGTTGAAACCGCAGGCCAGCTCACTCTCCGATTCCGGCATGTCGAAGGGCGTCCGGTTGATCTCCGCCAGGCCCGCCACGACATACAGGACAAAGGCGAAGGGCTGATAGACGATGAACCAGAGGCCCCTCTGGGCCTCCACGATCTCGGTCAGGCGCAGGGAACCGGCCAGGATGATCGTTCCGATGACGATCAGGCCGAGGGCGACCTCGTAGCTGATCATCTGGGCGGCCGCCCGGAGCGCCCCCAAAAGACCGTATTTGTTTCCCGACGCCCAGCCCCCCAGGACGATCCCGTATTCGCCCAGGGTCCCCAGGGCAAAGATATACAGGATGCCGATATCCACGTCGGCGATCACCAGTTTGATCTCCCGCCCGAAGACGGTGACGCGGTCTCCAAAGGGGATCAGGGCAAACATGGAAAGGGCGGTGATAAAGGAGATCATCGGCGCGATGACAAAGACGGCCTTATCGGCGTTGTCGGGGATGATGTCCTCTTTGACGAAGGACTTGATGCCGTCGGCAATCGGCTGGAGCAGTCCGAAATACCCCACCCGGTTCGGCCCCAGCCTGACCTGCATGTAGCCGAGGAATTTCCTTTCCAGCAGGGTCAGGTAGGCGACAAAGAGCATCAGGCAGGACACGACGACCAGGATCATGATCGACTGTTTGAATCAGAAAATAGAGTGGTTCCATGTTCAATCCTTACGCCTTCCTTACCGATACGTCGATCACCTTCGCCGGCTTCGAGGAAAGGGAGAGCATCTCCCGGCGCTTCCGGAAAAGCATGCACTCCAGAACGCCTTGCCTGATGCCCGCTTTGATCGTCACGGTGCCGGTCGCGGCTCCCTCGGCACTCTCGATGCATATTGCGTCCCCGTCGGCCAGCTTGAGGAGCGCTGCGTCTTCGGGCGAGATGATACAGCATATCCTTCGTCACCATGGCGCAGCCTTTTCCGTAAACTTCCTTGTCGGCCAGGTGGTGGTTCGCAAAGAGGTCCCTGAGGATGAGCCGATAGGGCCTTGTCGCGGCGGTTGCCGGTGCGGCGGATGACGGTGGCAACGAGAAATCTTCCCTTGCCGGTCGATTCCGGCTTCGCACCCGTTGATCCTCCATTCCTTGTCCGGAGGCACTCCTTTGAGGTCGGCATCGAGCTCATCGCGGGTGGTGTAGCGTTTTCCCCCCAGTCGGCTCAGGAGTTCCCGCAGGAAATCCAGCCCTCCCTGTCCGCCGGCGCACGCCTTCTTCACCTCCCGGAGCGTCCCGTCGCCGGCGATCATCGTGCCCGCCTTTTCCGCAAAGGTGGTGGAGGGAATCGTCAGATGGGCGAAATCCATCACGCGCGGTCGGGAGGATATCGCACACGAGGACAAAGGCCTTTTTGGCGAGGGCGTCCTTCACCTTCTCCCCGTTGAGGTACTGAAAGGGGTCCTCTTCATAGATCACGATTCCGGCGATATCCGGAGAGAAGAGCACGTCCTCGGGCGAGGTCGCGGCGCCCAGAATGGATACGGCGCCGCGGGCGTTCGCCTGGAGGGCCGTGGGGATGATCGCCCCCTGCCCCGGCAGGCCCTTTAAGAGACAGAAGTTCAGAAGGGCGTTCAGGCTTTCCTCACGGTCGCTGATGCCGGAGCCGAAGATCACGCGCGATACGCTCCGCCTCTCCGATCAGTTTACCGGCCTTTTCCAGGACGGCCTCATCGACGCCGCCCGGCGCCGCGGCGGTCGCGGCGTCGTCGGAAAGGAGCGCCTTTTTGAATTCGGCAAAGCCCTCCAGCATCTCCGCCTCTTTGACGTGCCTTCCGTCTTTCAATATCCTCCGGGAGAGGGCATTGAACACAAGGGCGTCCTCACCCGGCAGCGGGCTGCAGATGGGCATCGGCGATCCGGCGAGCGACGCAGGGAGGGGATCGATGACGATCACCCGGGCGCCCTTTGTAATGACGGTCTCCCGCACCTTGTTGGCCAGGAGATGGTTGTTGACCAGAAGATCGGCGCCGGCAACGATGATCAGATCGCAGCCGGAGAGCCTCTCCTGCCCGCCGTCGAACCCGATTCCCCGTTTCTCAAAGGCGGCGGCCACCTTCCCCGTATGGTAGAAGGCAGGGGAAGCGACCCTGGCCCCTTTGAAGAGCCCGGCGATCTGGGAAAGGAGGATACAGCTCTTCGTTGGTCACGCGGGAGGAGACGAGAAATCCGATCCCCTTTCCTTCCGCGGCAAGGCCCTGGAGCCGATCCGCCGCCGTCTGTGACGGCATCTTCCCATTCCACTGTCTTTTTCTCGCCGCCGGCCGTCAGATAAGGGCTCGGTCAGCCGGGACGGGTGGTTATGAAAATCATACCCGAACCTGCCCCGGACGCACAGCGAGGCGTGGTTGGGAGGCAGATCGGTCTTGCTGAGGACCTTGGTGATGATGTCGCCTTCAGACACGTTCAGCGTCAGCCGGCAGCCGAAACCGCAATGGGGACAGGTGGTATCGGTCCTTTCGCTCTGCCAGGCCCGGCTTTTGACGGGGCTCAGGTTTTCCGTGAGGGCGCCCACCGGACACAGGGAGAGGCACTCTCCGCAGGAGATGCAGTCGCCGGCGTTGGTCGCGGCGATCCGGGCCGCAAAGCCCTTTCCCGCGATGTCGATGGCGGACCTGTCCCGACACCTCGCGGCAGGCGCGGTAGCACCTTCCGCAGAGGACGCACCTGAGCTCCCAGTACCGGATGAGGGGCGTGGCATAAGCGCCTTTCGTGTCTTCACGGAGGGCCTCGTATTCGACCCTTTCGATCCCGTGTTCATAGACGAGGTCCTGGAGACGGCATTCCCCGCCCTTGTCGCACTGGGGACAATCCAGGGGGTGGGAGACGAGGATGAGCTGCAGAAATCTCCCGCCTCATCCGGAAGAGCCGCTCCGACCGGGTGGTTACGACGATCCCGTCCAGCGCCGGCGTGGTGCAGGCGGTCATGGGTTCGCTGTAGCCCTCCACCTCGACGAGGCAGAGCCGGCAGGAACCGATCGGCAGCAGGCTCTCATGGTAGCAGAGGGTGGGGATGTCGATGCCCCCTTCCCTTGCCGCCGCGAGGATCGTCGTTCCCGGCTGGACGGTCACTTCTTTGCCGTCGATGGTCAGTGCGATCATGTCCACTCTAACCTTATCCCTGCATTCACCCGGCTACCCAGAGCAATCATGCCGATTCTGTAGCAGCGCAGACACCGCTCCGCCTCGCCCGTCGCCTCGTTGATCTTTATAGCCCGCCTCCACCTCGTCGAAGGACCGCTTCCGCTCTTCCGGTTCGAGCATCGGCAGAGTGCGTCCCTCTTCAGACCGCCGATGACGCCGAGCTGTTCTTTTTTGTTGTAAACCCCGAGCTCGGAAAAAAGGGATTTGAATTTCTCGTCGATCGAGGCCTCCACCTTGCCGCCGGTCAGATAGAGGTCGATCTTTTCCGCCGCCTTTTTCCCCGTGCCGGTGGCCCTGACCAGCACATCGGGACCGGTGACGCAGTCGCCGGAGGCAAATACCCCCTCCTGCGACGTGGCGAAGGTTTCCGCGTCGGCATCGATGGTGTTCCATTTGGTCAGTTTGATGCCGTCTTTTTCCGAAAGGAAGGAGAGATTGACCTTCTGACCGATGGCCGGGATCAGGATGTCCGTTTCGATGACGAATTCCGAACCGGCGACCGGGACGGGTCTTCTGCGGCCGCTCTTGTCCGGCTCGCCCAGTTCCATGCGGATGCACTCCACCCCCACGACCTTTCCCTCCCGGGAGAGGATCTTCGTGGGGTTGCAGAGGTAGTGGAAGTTGACCTTTTCCTCCTCGGCGTCATGGATCTCCACCGGGTCGGCGGGCATTTCCACGATGGTGCGCCGGTAGACGAGGTTCACATCCTCCTTCCCGATGCGGAAGGAGGAGCGGACGCAGTCGATCGCCACGTTGCCGCCCCCGACCACCACCACTTTTTTCCCTTCGGGGTAAGGATCCTTCCCCTGGCTGATGTCCAGAAGATACCGGACGCCGGGGATGAACCCCCGGTACCCCATCTCTTCGCCCTCCACCCCCATGGGCATGCTGTCATGGGCGCCCACGCCGATGAAGACGGCGGCGTAGTCTTTTCTCAGATCCGCGATGGTGATGTCCTTCCCCACCTCGACGCCGTAGCGTATCTCCACGCCGGCCTCCTTGACGATGTCCACCTCGCGCCCGAGGATCCGCCGGGGCAGGCGGAAATCGGGGATCCCCACGGCGGCCATGCCCCCCGGTTCGGGGAGTTTCTCGAAGATCGTCGGCTGGTATCCCTTCAGGGCCAGGTTGTAGGCGCAGGAGAGTCCCGCCGGACCGGCGCCGATGATCGGCGACTTTCCGGCCGGTCCTTTTCGCAGCGGCGCTTATGGGATGCCTGTTTTTCTCTATTTCGTAATCGGCGGCGAACCGCTTCAGGTTCTTGATGGAGATCGACTCGTCGAGGTTCGCCCTCCGGCAGTTCGATTCGCAGGGACGGATGCAGACCCTGCCGAGGGTCCCGGCCATGCAGATGCTCTCCCGGATCGTGGCCAGCGATTCGGCGAACCGCTGTTCGCCGATCTCCTCCACGTAACGGGGAATGTCGAGGCTGCTGGGGCAGACGCTGACGCAGGGGGCGGTGACGGAGTACCGGTACCGGCCTTCAGGCGATTTCCTGCTTTTCGCGACGGCATCGGCAAAGGCCTGAGGGAAATACTTCAGCGCGTGGAGGATGGGGTTCATGCCGGTCTGACCGATGGAGCATTTGGACCCCTCCCGGATCCGCGACGCCAGGTCCCCGATACGGGCGATGTCTTCCTGCCGGCCCTCTCCGGAGGCGATCTTCTTGAGCCAGTCGCTCACGATCCGCGTGCCGACGCGGCAGGGGAAACATTTTCCGCAGGACTCCGACTGCACGGCCTCCGCGTACCGGGCGCACATGTCGACGATGTCCACATCTTCATCGCACAGGACGATGCCGTCCCAGCCCATGAAGGCCTTGATCCGTTCGCCGGGCCGGAACTCCGCCGGAAGCTTGACGTTTGCCGGCTGCCTGCGCTCCTGCTCCGCGACCGTCCTGTTGTCGATCAGCTCTTCCTGCCAGGAGCTGAAAATGATTTCTTCCATCCCTTTACCTGTCTATCTCCCCCAGCACGATGTCGATGCTGCCGATGGCGGCAACGACATCCGCGACCATTTGCCCTTCGATCATCTTCGGCAGGGCGCCGAGATTGATGAAGGAAGGCGGTCTGATTTTCATCCGGAAGGGCTTGTTGGTCCCGTCGCTGATGAAGTAAAAACCGAGTTCGCCCTTCGACGATTCGATGGAGGCGTAGACCTCGCCGCGGGGGGTCTTGAAACCCTCTTCCATGATCTTGAAATGGCGGATCAGGGCGGCAATGTCCTTGCCCACCTCTTCTTTTGCCGGCGGCGTCACCAGCGGCGCATCGACGGCCATCACCGGTCCGTCGGGGAGCTTCTCCATGGCCTGCTCGACGATCCGGTTCGATTGCCTCATCTCCTTCAGCCGGACCAGGTAGCGGTCGTACACGTCTCCCTTCTGACCCAGGGGGATCTCGAAATCAAAATCCTCATAGCTCGAATAGGGGTAGGCCTTCCTCACGTCGTAATTCACGCCCGACGCCCGGAGCACCGGCCCGGTGACCCCGTAGTTGATGCAATCCGCGCCGGACAGGGGAGAGATGCCCTGCGTCCTTTTCTTCCAGATGATGTTTTCCGTCAGCAGCGTTTCGTATTCGTCGACCCTTTTGGGGAAGGTCTCGACGAACGCCTTGACGCGCGGCGGAAAGGTGTCGGGAATATCGGCGGCCAGTCCTCCGATCCGGATGAAACTCGGGGTGAGCCGGGCGCCGGTCACCAGCTCCAGCATCCCGAGGATCTCTTCCCGGTCCCGAAAGGCGTAGAAGAGCAGCGTCATCGCCCCGAGGTCCAGGGCATGCGTGGCGATCCACAGGAGGTGGGCCGCGATCCGCTGGAGCTCGGCCAGCAAAACCCGCAGATACTGGGCCCTTTTGGGAATAGAGAGGTCCAGGAGTTTCTCCACTGCCAGGCAGTAGGCAAGATTGTTGGAAAGGGCGCTTGTGTAGTCCAGCCGGTCCGTCAGGGTCAGGGCCTGGGGGTAGGTCATGGATTCGGCGAGTTTCTCCATCCCCCGGTGGAGATACCCGATATCCGGAACGGCCTTGACGATGACCTCGCCGTCCAGTTCCAGAAGGAGCCGGAGCACCCCGTGCGTCGCCGGATGCTGGGGTCCCATGTTGATCGTCATCAGGCGGGTTTCAGCCATCGGCTTGATTTCCTTCTTCTTCTTCCAGGCAGACGGGAAAAGGCTTGTCGAAATCCACACCCTTGAGGGGATAATCCTTCCTCAGGGGATGGCCGACAAAATCGTCCGGAAGCAGGATGCGCCTCAAATCGGGGTGATGGCTGAACCCGATCCCGAACATATCGTACACTTCCCTCTCCATCCAGTCCGCGGCCTTCCAGATGTCGCTCACCGTATCCACCGCTGCGCCTTCGGGCACCGCGATTTTGATCCCCAGCCTGTTGTTGTATTTCATGGAGTGCAGAAGATAAACGACCTGAAAACGGGGCGATTCATTCCCCAAGTCCACGCCGGCAATATCGACGCAGCAGGTCGTAAAGCGTGCCCTCGCTCTCCTTCAGGAACGTCATGACCGCCCGAAGCTGCCCTTGATCCACCGTGACAAAGGTATCGCCTCTGAACTCCTCGATCCCCCGCACCGCCTCCGGAAATTGTTCCTTGAGCCGCTCGCAAGCTGTGCACTTAGCCATTGCTCCCCCACGGCAAGCTGACCAATTTTCTCTCCGACGATTTCTCTTTGGCGATCTTTTCCTGCAGGGAGATCAGCCCTTTCAGGAGACCTTCCGGGCGGGGCGGACAACCGGGAACGTAGACGTCCACCGGGACAATCTGATCCACCCCCTGAACGACGCTGTAGGTCTGGAAAATCCCCCCGCTGCAGGCGCAGGACCCGTAGGCGATCACCCATTTCGGCTCGGGCATCTGATCGTAGATGCGCCTCAGCACGGGCGCCATTTTCTTTGTCACCGTCCCGGCGACGATCATCAGATCGGCCTGACGGGGAGAAGGCCTGAAGACCTCGGCGCCGAAGCGGGCGATGTCGTAGGTCGCGGAACTGGCCACCATCATCTCCAGGGCGCAGCAGGCCAGACCGAAGGTGACGGGCCAGATGGAGTTTTTTCTCGCCCAGTTGATGACGTCCTGCAGCGATTCCGGCACAGCCTCTATTGCCATTCCAGAGCCCCTTTCCTCCAGAGATAGACATAACCGATCAACAGAATGATCACAAAAAACAGCATCACCAGAAAACCGAAGAGCTTCAGGCTGCCCGCTACCACCGCCCAGGGATAGAGAAACATGATCTCGATGTCGAAAATCAGAAACAGCATCGCCACGATGTAGTAGCGGATGTTGATTTTCATCCGGGTCGGCCCTATGGTCTTCATGCCGCATTCATAGACGGAAAGTTTGATCTTGTTGGAAATCCGATGGCCGAGAAGATAGGAGGCGCCGACGATGAGCAGCGCGATGAGAACGGCAAACACCATCATGACGAGGATGGGAAGATATTCGATCATGGTTTAAAGCCTCACGAGAGAACACAAACCGGACAATCCACTGCGAACCGCCATCATGATCGATCGCGGCAAGATGAGTCAATGTTGCACTCCGTCCGCCGGCGGGGCACTCTTTCATATAAGGCAATCCCTTCCTTGTCAAGGCATAATTGGCACCCGGTAGTGTCTCAACTGAGACACTACCTTGGCACCCTCGCATAAGTAAATTCCTCCCTCCCTGATCGGAAGAATCATGCATATTTCCCCTCCCCTGGCAAGGGGAAGGATTATTTAGACTTTACGAGAACGTCAAAATTGGACATCTTTCGGAAGCTGCGGACAGTGTGCATTTTTTGCAGTCGCAAATCCATGACACACAAACACTTGCAGAACTACGCTTTTTCCAGCAGGCGACTGATGAATATCTCCCGCGCCATCTCGGCGTCAACGGCAAATTCCGAATAGCCGACCCGGAAGATATAGGAGGGAGAAGACTGCATCAGCCGGATGGGATTACCGGGGAGCACTCCCATGGCCACCAGTTTCTGCATCTTTTTATTGTCTTCGGTCTGTATATAGGCGATCCTTCCTTCTTCACCGGACTTGAGTTCCGTCAGCGGCACAACACCCAAGTCGCCGCTCCGCTTGGCCTCCAGGCAGCAATCACCGGAAGGGATAGCCTTCCCATGCGGACAGGTGTCCGGATGATTCAGCATCGTACACACTTTTGCGTCCACGCCCTCGTTCAGAAGATGCTCGAATTGACAGGCCTTGTTATCTCCGCTTTCTCCGCGGATATTGAGGACATCCATGATAAGCCTCTCCGCGAGGCGATGGCGTCGGATGGTGCTCCGGCCCTCTTTTTTCCCTTCCGGCCGGAAATAGACCCGCCCCTCCTTTTTCTCGATCAAGGCAAGTTTCGTGAGTTCATCAAAGGCCGGATCATCGGCGGCGACGCCGATTTTTTCCATTGCGGCGAACCCTTCTCCATTCTCCTCAATGGCCGTCCACATGGCCTCCAATATCTCTTCCGCCTTTTCAGATAATTTCATCACTTTCTCCATTGATCCTGTCATTCGGCCATTTGCTTCCATCCACCAACTCCGTCGAGGGAGGGATTTTCACTAGAGGCCTATCGTTTCCTTTTATCAAATGCTGAAAGAAAATGCATTATTCCCGTACGAACCATTTTTTTAATTTCTTTATCCACAGAGGTTCCTTGGGAATTTCATAGTTGCAGCGGGGACACTTCACCATGTTGCAGCCGGAACCCATGGGGCAATTTCTGCATCCCTGGATCCCGTCCTCCTCCTTGAATTCATATCCGCAGAAATCACAGCGCATCACAGAATCCCCGTTGCCAAAAGGATCTTGTTGAGCAGATAACCGCTGCCGAAGGCAAGGACGCTCACAAACAGTCCGATAGCGACGGCGACCGCCGTTCCCCTTTCCTTCTTGATGATGAGGAACTGGGCAATGCAGGGGATGAAGAGGGTCAGCGTCACCGCGGCCACGGTGATCTGTCTCGGATTAAGCAGCCCCTTGGTCTGCAGGTCATACAGACCCGCAGCGCCGTAGTCACGGCGGAAGAAACCGAAGATGAAGGCCACCGCCGCTTCCCGGGGCAACCCGATCGCCGCCATCACCGGTGCGGCCCAGTCGGACATCTTTTCAAATAAATGGGTGATCTTCCCTATCCAGAGAAGCACCGAAGCCAGAATGAAAAGCGGCAGAATCTCCATGAAGTACCACTGCATCCGCGAATAGGTCTTGGTCAGGATGTTGGAGAGCTGCGGCAGGCGCATGGGGGGCAGCTCCATATAGAACATGGGGGTCTCACCCGGGATAATCCGCGCCGCCAGCACTCCCACCACAAGAAAAATCAACAGCAGGCAAATAAACCAGACCAGCAGCGCCCCCGGCGCCTGGGAAAGGAGCGCCATGATGACGCCGAGCTGGGCGGAACAGGGAATGGCCAGGGAAAGAAGGAGGGTGGCGATGATCCGCTCCCGCACCGTTTCCAGCGTACGGGTCACCATCGTCGCCATGGTGTCGCAGCCGAAACCGAGCACCATGGGAATGACCGCCCGGCCGGTGAGCCCGATCTTTTTGAACAGCCGATCCACCAGAAGCGCCAGACGCGGAAAGTAGCCGCTGTCCTCCAATATGGAGAAAAAAAGGAAAAACGTCGCCACGACCGGCAGGATGATGCCGATGGCATAGCGCAGTCCCAGCGTGATGATGCCGTACTCGCCCACAAAGAGTTCCTGTATGACCGGCCAGGGGAGGACATCCTTGACAATCCCCGTAATCCACGGGTTGAAATACTCTTCGAAAAGCGTCCCCTCGAGAAAGTCAACCAGTGTCCCGGCGCCGAAGACGCCGACAAACTGATAGAGACCGTAGTACAGAACGATCAGCAGCAGCGGCACGCCCGTCAGAGGTCGCACCGCCCATTGGGAAAGCTTTTCGCCGAACGTCGTCTTTCTCTTGTCGGGAACGCGAAATACCCCGTCCAGCAGCTTTTCGGCGATTTTCCTCCTCTCCAGGGAAAGGTCCAGATGGAACGATTCCCGCCGGGCATAGATCTTTTCCCTGATCTTGGCCTCCACGGCGGCAAAACCCTCCCCCTCCTTCTTCGAGACCAGGTCCGTCATTTCCTGATCGCGCTGCAGGAGCAGAAGAGCGACCGCTTTAGGTGACAGGGTGAATCGGCTCTGAAAAAGCCCGGCTATTTCCGCGATATCATTTTCCAGTCGCCTGCTGTATTCGGGAATAGGGTGAACGGGACGCTGATAATTGGAGATGATCTCCCGTATTTCAGGCAGCCCGCGTTTCTTTGCCATCGCGGCGCCGACGGCAGGGATTCCCAATCGTGTCGCGAGCAGGGGGATATCGATAGCGATCCCCAGCCGTTCCGCTTCGTCCATGATATTCACCACCAGGATCACCGGCAACCCGGCCTCGAGAAGCTGTATGGTCATGGCCAGCATCCTCTCCAGATTCCTGGCGTCGATGACATGGATGACCATATCCGGCGAATCTTCAAGAAGGATTCTCCTGGCCACACTCTCCTCCTCGGTAATCGGAAGGAGGGAATACATCCCCGGCGTATCGATGATCTCGAAACGCTCACCGGCGATGACCGTCGTTCCCCTGGCGACTTCCACCGAGGTGCCGGGATAGTTGGAAACGGTGACATAGGCGCCCGTCAGGGCGTTGAACAAAACACTCTTCCCCACGTTGGGATTGCCGACCAAAACGACCTTTCTCGCTCCGCAAGACCCATCGGCAAGCGGCGTGTGGCAGGTGGAGCCCTCCATCTTCTTCTTTTTCTTCCTTTGAATAATGCCATCGGATCGTAAGACCTTTCTTATTTACTGCTAATGAATATCACTTATCAATTGATCGGTAAAAAATTTTTACTTCCGGCACTTCGCGCAGAGACCGTAAAGCTCGAGTTTGTGGCTGTGGATGATAAAACCGTGACTGTCAGCGACATTCTTTTGCAGATCCTCGATCGTTTTATTTTCAAATTCGGCTATCGCACCGCAACCGGTGCAGACCAGATGGTCGTGATG